>NZ_JACSLM010000002.1:0-647500 GCF_018618115.1 Exiguobacterium sp. s16
GAGGCGGTGATCGACTTTGAGTTCATCTATCCGCTCGTGGAGGACTTATATTCTGAGGACCGTGGCCGGCCAAGCGTCGACCCTGTCGTCCTGATCAAGATGGCCTTCCTTCAGTACCTGTTCGGTATCCGATCCATGCGACAGACGATTCGTGAGATCGAGACGAACGTCGCATACCGTTGGTTTCTCGGGTTCGGATTCACGGACAAGGTGCCACATTTCTCGACGTTCGGGAAGAACTATGTGCGTCGATTCCAGTACACGAGCTTATTCGACGACATCTTCTTTCATATCCTTGAACAGGCTGCGGACGCAGGGTTCATCGATCGCGCCGTCCTATTCGTCGACTCGACACACGTCAAAGCGAACGCAAACAAGCGGAAGCTCGTCAAGAAGACCGTCCGGCAAGAGGTGAAACACTATCAGGAACAACTCGATGCCGAGGTCGAGCGAGACCGCGAAGAAAGTGGAAAGAAGCCCTTAGGGCCAAAAAAGAATCAGGCGGAGGAGACGAAGGAAATCAAGGTCAGCACGACAGACCCTGAGAGTGGATATTACGTAAAAGGTGAGCGTGAGAAGCAGTTCGCTTACTCTGTCCATGCGGCGAGCGACGCCCATGGGTTCGTGCTCGGTGCTATCGTCACACCGGGTAACGTGCACGATAGTGTAGCGTTCCCCGATCTGCTCGACAAGGTCTCCGACCGCCTGATTCAACCGTTCGCCGTCGCCGCCGACTCCGCCTATAAAAATCCGGCCATTGCCAAGCTGCTGATTGACCGTGGAATCCTGCCGGTCTTCCCATACACCCGCCCGAAGGGTAAGAAGGGCGCCTTCAAGACCAAGGATTTCATCTACGACGAGCACCATGACGTCTACATCTGCCCAAACAACGAGTTATTAACGTACAGCACGACGATGCGCGAGGGGAAACGCAAGTACGTCTCGAATCCCAAGGTTTGTGTGAACTGCCCGCTGCTCGAGCAGTGCACGAAGAGCCAGAAGCACCAGCGGATAATCGAGCGACACCTCTGGCAACCCTATATGGACGAGGTCGAAGACCTCCGCCACACGGAATTGAACCGCAACATCTATGACCGTCGTAAACAGACGGTCGAGCGCGTGTTCGCGGACGCAAAAGAGAAGCATGGCATGCGTTGGACCCGTTATCGGGGACTTGAAAAAGTTTCAATGCAGGCGATGCTTACTTTTGCTGCCCTCAATCTCAAGAAGATGGCGGGCTGGGCATGGAAGAACGCCCAGCCCGCCTGAAAAGGGGCTCGGGCAGAGCGCCTCAAGGCCCGAAAACGACAAAGTCACGTTTCAGTTCGCCTGAAACGTGACTTTGTCTACAATCTGGAACCACGAGGCGACTCGTGGTTTTTTTTGTCTTCATTTCCTTTAACTAAATATGAAGCGCCCATGATTCAGTGGAAGCATTCACAGATGCAGGTATCTTTTGAATGTGCGTTTCATCATCTGTGTCCGAGTCGTGAAATCATTCTTCAACGCGACAATTTCACACCGAACTCCATCCAACTGAAACATTCCTGTAATGGTTATTTAAAAGTCCGATTGCTATAATTGTAGGCGCTTGAAGAATATCGCCTGTCGCCTTTTTTGGATAGGTGGGCACGAACAGGGTCCCTTGACAGGACGAGTGCTTATCGTGTAGAACAGAGGCTAGGCGAAAATATTCACTTAACGAATCAATTCGATGAAACCAATTCAGAATTCGTCATAGATGCATGGAAAATATATAAAAAGGGTAGGGAATACGTTATGATATCGATGCAAAAAGTCAGCAAAGTATATCCGAACGGCGTCGTCGCAGTCGACGACCTCGATTTGAAGATCGAAGACGGCGAATTTCTATACGTCGTCGGACCATCCGGCGCCGGGAAATCGACGTTCATGAAAATGATTTATCGGGAGGAAAAACCGTCGAGCGGTCAGCTCATGATTGACGGGATTGACGTCGGCAAACTGAAAAACCGCCACGTCCCAAAACTGCGCCGTCAACTCGGCGTCATCTTCCAAGACTACAAGTTGTTGCCGTCTTTGACGGTATATGAGAACGTCGCGTTCGCACTCGAGGTCGTTCAAGCCGACACGGGCACGATGCGCAAACAGGTCATGGACGTGTTGAACCTCGTCGGCCTGAAGCACAAGGCGCGCAACTATCCGGACGAACTGTCGGGTGGGGAGCAGCAACGTGTGTCGATCGCCCGTGCCATCGTCAATAAGCCTAAGCTCATCATCGCCGACGAGCCGACCGGTAACTTAGACCCGGACACGGCTTGGGGCATCATGGAAGTATTTGAAGAGATTCACCGTCGCGGGGCCACGATCGTCATGGCGACGCACAACCGTGATATCGTCGACAAGATCCGTCATCGCGTCATCGCGATCGAGAACGGGAAAGTCGTCCGCGATGAAGAGAAAGGAGCATATGGCTATGATATTTAAAAGTGGAATCCGTCATCTGCGCGAAGGGTTCAAGGGAACACTTCGCAACGGGTGGATGACGTTTGCGGCTGTCAGTGCCGTCACCATCACCTTGTTACTCGTCGGGGTGTTCGCCCTCGTCATGTTCAACGTCAATGAGATCTCGGAGAACGTCGAGAACGACGTCGAGATCCAAGTCTTCGTCACCCGGACCGCGGAGGAAGCGAAAGTCGAGAAGCTAGGGGAGAACTTAGAACAAATCCCTGGCGTCGCGTCGGTCACGTTCAGCTCGAAAGAAGATGAACTGGAAAACTTCCGTAACCAGCTCGGAGAAGACGCCAACGCCTATGGAACGGTCGAGAAAGACAACCCGCTCCACGACCGTTATATCGTCAAGGCGTCAGACCCGCTCAACACGGAGACGGTCGCCGACGCAGTGCAATCACTCGACAACGTCGATAAGGTCACATACGGACAGGACTATATCGACAAGATGTTCGCCTTCTTCAACGGGATTCGCATCGGTGGACTCGTGTTGATCGTAGGTCTCACACTCATGGCGATGTTCCTCATCTCGAACACGATCAAGATGACGATCTTCTCACGCCGTCGCGAGATTGAGATCATGCGTCTCGTCGGGGCGAAAAACAGCTTCATCCGCTGGCCGTTCTTCATCGAAGGACTTCTCCTCGGTGTGCTCGGCGCGCTCATCCCGATCGCCGTCATCTACTTCGGTTATGACGTCGCATATAGTGCTTTACAACCATCGCTAGATCAACTGAATAGTGATATATTTAAATTGATTGATCCATCGGTACTGACGACACAAGTGTCGCTCGTCCTCTTGGCGCTCGGTGCTTTCATCGGGATCTGGGGTTCGACGACATCACTCGGTCGGTTCTTGAAAGTTTAATCTAATTTAAATATGAGGAGGAGTTGGCGGATGAAACGTTCGCTTGCGCTTGGATTAAGTTTGACGCTACTTGCCTCGCCGGTCATGGCGACGGAGAAAGACACGCTGAAAGCACGACAAGATCGTCTATCCAATCAATTGGAGGAGTCCAAGAAAGCGCAAGACGAGACGGATGCCGAGCTCGACATCACCGAGGCGGAACGCGACGCGGTATCGACAGAGATTCGCGTCGTCAATGAACGTCTCGAGGGATTAAGTGAACAGATCGCCGTCCAGCAGGAAGAAGCGGACGCGGCGCGCACTGAGCTCGAGGAAACCCGTGATCAACTCGCTGCCCAAGGGCAATACCTCGAAAGCCAGAAGGCGCTCCTTAGTGAGCGTCTTCGTGTGCTTCAAGTACACGAGGACCGGTCCTATCTCCAAGTCGTCTTTGAGTCCCGCTCGTTCGGAGACTTCGTGACGCGGCTGTTGACCGCGCAGACGATCGCGGAGCAGGACCGGGACCTCATACATACCTACATGAATGAAGTCGAGCGGCTCGAAACGCTCGAGGCGCGGCAACGGACGCAGCTGTCATTCTTGAAACAAAAAGAACGCGAGCTCGTCGTGACGAAACAAGCGCTCGACGTCGCCGCCGAACAGAAGCGCGACTTGTTGTCGGAGCTGAACGAACAGGTCGAACTGCTCGAACTTGAAAAAATGAGCCGTGCCGAAGAGCAGGCGCTCATGAACGAACAGAGCCGCATCATCGCCGGACAGCTCGAAGCGATCGCCACGGCGGAACGAGAAGCGGCCGAAGCGCAGGCCCGAGCCGAAGCGGAAGCACGGGCGAAGGCGGAAGCCGAGGCGAAAGCACAGGCCGAGGCCAAAGCCGCAGCTGCAGCTGCAGCGGAAGCGAAAGGACAGTCGGACGAGAAGGCCACGGCCTCACCAGCACCGACGCCCCCACCGCCTGCGGAAGCCCCGACGAACGTGTCGGGGCCGGCGACCTCGTTCGTCCGTCCGGTGTCCGGTTACGTGTCGAGCCCGTTCGGTCCTCGCCAAAACCCATTGACAGGCGTGGCGGAGTCGCATCGCGGCATCGATCTCGTCAATGCGACCGGGACCCCGATCGTCGCGGCGGCACCAGGCATCGTCATCAAGGCGGCGCCGGCGACAGGATACGGCAACGTCGTCTTCGTCTCCCACATCATCGGTGGGGCCGTCTGGACGACCGTATATGCCCATCTCGACTCGATCACGGTCTCGTCTGGGCAAACGGTGTCCGCTGGCCAGACCGTCGGTACGCTCGGCAACACGGGCTGGTCGACGGGACCGCATCTCCACTTCGAATTACATCGCGGACAATGGGCGCCAGGGCAACCGAATGCGGTCGACCCGGGTCCTTATATCGGTTACTGATGAGACGGACGTGTTCCAAATTTGTGGAACGCGTCCGTTTTTCTGAACTTTTTGCTATACTGAATGAAAGACTGACAAAGAGAAAAGAGGGAATCACCCGTGAAAAATACAACCGCAGGATTACTAGCCGGCGCTACGTTCGTCGCCGGGGCCGGTGCAGGGCTCGCGACGATGGCGTTTACGGATACGGCGTTGCCGATTCAACCGAAGGCAGAAGGCTGGGACAAGGTCGACCAAGTCCGGCAATTGATCGAGACGCATTCATTGAAGGATATTTCGGAAGAGGATTTATTGACCGGTGCCCTCGACGGGATGACGGCAGCGCTCGACGACCCGTACTCGGACTTCCTCGATGCCGAAGAGACGTCACAGTTCACCGACTCAATCGAGTCGAGCTTTGAAGGAATCGGCGCGACTTTGGAGAAGAAAGGAGAAGACATCTTAATCGTCGCTCCAATCAAAGGCGCACCAGCCGAAGCGGCAGGTCTTCGGTCCGGTGATGTCATCACAGCGGTCGACGGGGAATCGATTGAAGGGATGGCCGTCGAAGAGGCGGTTCAACTCATCCGGGGCGAGAAAGGGACCGTCGTCACGCTGACGATTCAGCGCGGCGGCCAAGAGGCCGACTACGAGATTACACGCGATACGATTCCAATTGAGACCGTCTACTCGGAAGTGAAAGAGCAAGATGGAAAGAAAATCGGTTATATCGAGGTGACCCAGTTCTCCGAACCGACGGCCGATGAGTTTTTGGAGCAGCTTGAGACGCTCGAATCGGAAGGGATCGATAGCCTGATCATCGACGTACGAGGCAACCCGGGTGGATTGCTCCCTGCCGTCATCGAGATGACCGAAGGATTCGTCTCGACGAACAAACCGGTCGTCCAAATCGAGAATGCGGATGGGGACCGTGAGTCGCAGAGCGGCCGTGCCCGGGAAGCGAAGCCATACGACTTGTTCGTCTTGACGGACGAAGGGTCGGCATCGGCATCTGAAATTTTGGCCGGGGCCCTCAAAGAAGGTGCCGGGGCCACGATCATCGGCAACAAGACGTTCGGGAAAGGCGTCGTCCAGACGGCGTTCGATTTAGAGGACGGCAGCAACTTGAAGCTGACGACGAGCAAATGGCTCACACCGGACGGGAACTGGATCAACGAGAAAGGCATCGAACCGGACGTCGAGGTCAATCAACCGGATTACTTCAATGTCACCCGCATCCTCGCCGACGCGGATACGCTCAAAGTCGGGGACTACGGGGAAGCGGTCTCGAACTTGCATACCGTGTTGACGGGCATCGGCTATGAGCCGGGCGGACAGCCGGGCTATTTCGGTGATACGATGGGCCGTGCCGTCAGTGCCTTCCAAGCCGACAACAACTTGCCGGAAGACGGGATCGTCAATGAAGCGACGGCGTCGGCGCTCGAGTCACGCTTGCTCGAGGAGATTCAAGACGAGGCGAACGATGCCCAATTGAATCGCGCGCTCGAAGAAGCTGCAAAATAAGGATTAGGGAAAGGATTGGACAAGTGTGGACGTTCTACGAATGAGTTTTACTGCTTTGTTGACCTTGATCGGTAGTCCGCTACTCTGGGCGACGCTCGTCGCCCTCGCTTACATATCCACGACGCGTATCAAACGGGAGCGGGGCATGTTTCGCTCGCGTCGGCGTTCGCCGAAATCGGACTGGCGCCATTTTCTATGGCCGAGCCTGCTCCTCGCCGTCATCGGTTCGGCGGCGCTGATTCTGCTCGAGACGACCGTCAACTGGGAATGGGTCGTGACGTTCAGCGTGCTGTACGCGCTTATCGTCTTGACGATGCACCCGCGTTTCAGCAGCCCAGCGTTCCCGTTTTTGATCATGCTGACGGCAGTCGCGCTTCGTGACGTCATCGAGTATGGGGGACTGACAGGGTGGATGGATCGATTGGCCGAGGTCGACTGGCCGGTGTATGCGCTCGTGTTCGGTGTCGTGACGCTCGCGGAGGCGATCCTCTTACGGTGGAACGGTCCGGTCGAGACATCACCGACGCTCATCTTGTCCAAACGGGGCCAATTCATCGGCGGGCACGTCGTCAAACGGCTCTGGTTCTTCCCGCTTGTCGTCTTCCTACCCCCGTCCTTCGGTCTCGACGGCCCAGTGCCAATCATCTTGCCGATCCCGATCGGGGTCAGCCTGCTGTCGACGGGAGCACTCCCAGGGACGCTCCTCGGCCGCTTGAGCCTATATCGAGGCCTGCTCGCGCTCATCGCCATCGGTTTGTTCGGAGCTTCCTACGCCATCGACGTCCCGTACGCGGCCTACATCTTGCTCGGTCTGTTCGTCTTGTATGAGTTGGCGCTACAACTCATCAAGCGAGAGAATCGAGGGACGACGCCGGTGTTCATCAACGGCAACCGAGGAGCGGTCATCATCGACACGCTCCCGGGCTCACCGGGCGAGGCGATGCAGCTCATCCCGGGCGAATCGATCTACAAAGTGAACGGGACCGTCATCACGGGCGGGAGCAGCTTCTATGAGGCGCTCCAGTTGCATAAACCGTACATCAAGCTCGAGGTGCTCAACTTAAACGGGGACATCCGTTTCGTGCAACGGGCGATGTATGAGACCGACCCGCACGAGCTCGGCATCTTGTTCGTCGCCGAGCCGGCAAGCCCGCGTTTGCGGTTACGGAAACTATAAAAGGGAGCATCCTTGGTGGATGCTCCCTTTCGTGCGTTCAATTAAAGTTCAAGTTTTGATGGTTTGAAGCCCATTGTCGCTTCGACTGCGTGTTGCCAGCCTTTATACAGATTTTCGCGGTGTGATTCGTCCATCTTCGGTTCGAATTGATGGTCAAGTTTCCACTGTTGTTTGATCTCTGCTTGGTCTTTCCAGAACCCGACGGCGAGACCGGCGAGATAGGCGGCACCGAGAGCCGTCGTCTCGCTCACTTCAGGCCGTTCGACCGGGACGTCCAAGATGTCCGCTTGGAACTGCATGAGGAAGTTGTTGTTGACCGCACCGCCGTCGACGCGGAGCGTCTTCAACTCGATGCCAGAATCTTGTTCCATCGCCGTCAAGACATCGCGTGTCTGATAGGCGAGTGACTCGAGCGTCGCCCGGACGAAATGTTCTTTCTCCGTCCCGCGCGTGAGGCCGAAGATGGCACCACGGACGTCCGAGTTCCAATACGGGGCACCAAGTCCGACGAAGGCTGGGACGACGTAGACGCCGTCTGTCGTCTCGACGCGGTTGGCGTACTGTTCCGTGTCTTTCGCCGACTTGAGCATACGGAGCCCGTCACGGAGCCATTGGATGGCCGAACCGGCGACGAAAATCGAACCTTCGAGCGCATATTCTACTTTACCGTTGTATCCCCATGCAATCGTCGTGAGCAGACCATGGTCCGACTTGACGGCTTCTTCGCCCGTGTTCATGAGCATGAAGCAACCTGTTCCGTACGTGTTCTTACCTTCTCCTGACTCGAAGCAGGCCTGACCGAAGAGGGCAGCCTGTTGGTCACCGGCCGCGCCGGCGATCGGAACTTCGAAGCCGAAGAAGTGGTACGGGATCGTGTTGGCGTACACTTCACTCGACGGTTTGACTTCCGGGAGCATCGACTTCGGTACCGTCAAGATCTCGAGCAACTCATCGTCCCACTTCTGCTCATAGATGTTGTACATGAGCGTCCGTGACGCGTTCGAGTAGTCCGTGACGTGGGCGTGGCCGCCTGACAGTTTCCAGATGAGCCAAGTGTCGATCGTTCCGAAGAGGAGGTCACCGGCTTCGGCTTTCTCACGGGCGCCTTCGACGTTGTCGAGGATCCATTTGACTTTCGTGCCTGAGAAGTAGGCGTCAATCAAGAGGCCTGTCTTATCGCGGAACAAGTCGGCATGACCGGCTTCCTTCAACTCATCACAAATACCGGCTGTTTGACGCGATTGCCAGACGACGGCGTTATAGACCGGACGTCCTGTCGACTTCTCCCAGACGACGGCTGTTTCCCGTTGGTTCGTGATCCCGATAGCTGCGATCTCTTTTGGATCGATGTCGGCCGAACCGAACGCCTCGGCCATGACGGCGAGGACAGAACCCCAAATCTCATTGGCGTTATGCTCGACCCAGCCTGGCTTAGGGAAGTACTGTTTGAACTCACGCTGAGCGGTCGTGACGATTTTTCCGTCGTGGTCGAAGATGATCGCCCGTGAGCTTGTCGTTCCTTGGTCAAGTGCTAAGATGTAGCGTTTTTCTTTCTCCATATGAGAGAGCCTCCTTAGAAATTAGAAAGATTATGGTACGAGAATACCGTATAGCAATGCGGCGATGACCGCCCCGATGATCGGTCCGACGACCGGGATCCATGAGTAGCCCCAGTCCGACGTGCCTTTGCCTTTGATAGGAAGGATCGCATGTGCAATCCGCGGTCCGAGGTCACGCGCCGGGTTGATGGCATATCCCGTTGTACCACCAAGCGAGAGACCGATCGAGACGACGAGGAAACCGACGATAAGCGGATTCAAACCGTCCGTGAACGTGTTGGCCCCGAAAGATAAAATTCCGAAGACGAGGACGAACGTACCGATGATTTCTCCGATCACGTTGAACGGCGTGCTACGAATCCCAGGTGCGGTCGAGAACGTCGCCAATTTGGCGCCCGGGTCGTCGGTCGCATCATAGTGCGGCTTGTAATGGACATACACGAGGACGGCCCCGATGAACGCCCCGATGAATTGTGCCAAAATATACGCTGGCACATCAGCCCAAGGGAATGAGCCTGCTGTCGCGAGACCGACCGTCACGGCAGGGTTCAAGTGAGCCCCTCCATAGATTCCGGCCGCGTATACCCCGATCATAACGGCGAAGCCCCAACCGAACGTGATGACGACCCAACCTGCGTTCTCCGCTTTCGAATGACGGAGGACGACGCCGGCGACGACACCGTTACCGAGCAAGATGAGTAGCATTGTACCAATAATTTCGCTGACGAATGCTGACATGTGATACTCCCTTCCTTCCATATTAAATTTGGCTTACCACTTCATTATATGCCCCAAATGAAAGCGTTTCAAAACCGAATATGCAAAAAAAGCCACTTTTCTCATGAAAAGTGGTTTTGATTGGTAATCCGGCGTCTGAAGTCGAGGGTGATCCCGACGAGAAAGACGAGCAGGACCATCAAGCTCACGTACGCGAGCGGGGGAAACCACGTGGCTCCGAGGTCGAGGAGGATCGAAGCGATGACGGTGAGGTAGAGCCAAGCGAGGCGCAACGAAATCTCTTTATCGTCGTAACGGTCCGTGAGGGATGCCCCAATCGGCGCGCCGATGAACGCCCCGAGGACGAGGGCAAGCGGCGTCACATAATCGAGCGATAGCGACGGCAGATAGCCGACGAGTCCGCCGAGCGAGATGAACAGGACGGCAGCGAGGCTCGTCCCGACCCCGCGATGTGTCGTGAAGCCGAGCCAACTGACGAGGAGCGGGACGATGATGAACCCGCCGCCGATGCCGAGGAGGGCGGACAATAGTCCGGCCATCGCTCCGATCATCATCCCCGCGAGAACGGTCGATTTTTTCGGCTTCTGCGGTTTCGATGTTTTCTTTAATAGCGTAACGGCAAAATAAGATAGGATAGCCAGATAAAATAAGTTCAGTAACCAATCATACGTCCCCGAGATCGAGAGGACGAGGCGGCTCGACAGCTGTGCCGTGACGGCGCCGGTCAGTCCGACCGTGATGCCGGTCGACCAAGACACGTTGCCGAGCGACGTATGTTTCTTCGCGCCGGACAGGCTCGTCCCGACGACGAACAAGAGCGACGTGGCGACGGCCTCTGCTGCCGAATAACCACTAAAGAGCAGCACTGGGACGATGATGACCCCGCCGCCGATGCCGAAGAATCCGGACAAGGCGCCGACGATGGCACCGAGCGGGATGAAGAGAAGTGACCACATGACGACCAACTCGTTTCTACTTAGATTCACTCTCCATGATAACGAAAAGCGGAACGATTTGGGAAGCGTGTCAGAAGCGAATATTTGTTCGTGTATGTGCTATAATCAAGTCAATATGCAAGGAACAGAAAGCGAGGAATATATATGGATAAGATTAGCGTTCCGTTCGACTTACAATCAGAATATAAGCCGGCCGGCGACCAACCGGAGGCGATTCGACAGCTCGTCGAGGGCGTCAATCGCGGCGACCGGTACCAGACGTTGCTCGGGGCGACCGGCACCGGGAAGACGTTCACCGTATCGAACGTCATCCAAGAAGTGAAGAAGCCGACGCTCGTCTTGGCCCACAACAAGACGCTCGCCGGACAGCTCTATTCGGAGTTCAAGGAATTCTTCCCGAACAACGCCGTCGAATATTTCGTCAGTTATTATGACTACTATCAGCCAGAGGCGTACGTCCCATCGACGGACACGTTCATCGAGAAAGACGCCTCGATCAACGATGAGATCGATAAACTTCGTCACTCGGCGACGTCGGCCTTGTTCGAGCGCGATGACGTCATCATCGTCTCCTCCGTGTCGTGCATCTACGGTCTCGGTAACCCGGAAGAATATAACAGCCTCGTCTTAAGTCTCCGCGTCGGTAAAGAGTTGGGCCGTGATCAGATGCTCCGCAAGTTGATCGACATCCAATATGAGCGGAACGATATCGACTTCCAACGCGGGCGGTTCCGTGTCCGAGGTGACGTCGTCGAGATCTTCCCGGCGTCACGCGACGAGCAGTGTTTGCGCGTCGAGTTCTTCGGAGACGAGATTGACCGGATCCGCGAGATGGACCCGCTCACCGGCGAGATTATCGCCGATCGCGAGCATGTCTCGATCTTCCCGGCATCCCACTTCGTCACCCGCGACGAGAAGCTGCAAAAAGCAATCGTCAACATCGAGGCCGAGCTCGAACAACAGCTCGAGAAGTTCCGCGAGGAAGGGAAGCTGCTCGAGGCGCAACGGCTTGAACAGCGGACGAACTATGACCTCGAGATGATGCGTGAGATGGGCTACTGTTCAGGCATCGAAAACTATTCGCGTCATTTGAACTTGACCGAGGCAGGGGCGACGCCTTACACGCTCATCGACTACTTCCCGAAAGACTTCCTACTCGTCGCCGATGAGTCGCACGTGACGCTCCCGCAAGTACGCGGCATGTATAACGGTGACCAGGCCCGGAAGCAAGTGCTCGTCGACCACGGGTTCCGCCTGCCTTCAGCTAAAGATAACCGTCCGCTCAAGTTCGACGAGTTCGAGAAGAAGTTGTCGCAAGCGATCTTTATCTCGGCGACACCAGGTCCGTTCGAGCTCGAGCATACCCCGCACATGATCGAACAGATCATCCGGCCGACAGGACTGCTCGACCCGACGATCGAGATTCATCCGATCAAAGGACAAATCGACTACTTGATGGACCAAATTCGCGACCGCATCAAACAGGACGAACGCGTCCTCGTGACGACGCTCACGAAAAAGATGGCCGAGGATTTATCGGACTATCTGCGTGAAGCGGGCATCAAGGTCAACTATATGCACTCTGAAATCAAGACGCTCGAGCGGATTGAGATCATCCGTGACCTGCGTCTCGGAAAATACGACGTCCTCGTCGGAATCAACTTACTGCGGGAAGGACTAGACATCCCGGAAGTGAGTCTCGTCACGATTCTAGACGCCGACAAGGAAGGGTTCCTCCGTTCGGACCGATCGCTCATTCAGACGATTGGGCGGGCGGCGCGGAACTCGAACGGGCACGTCATCTTGTTCGCTGATAAGATGACCGACTCGATGACGCGCGCGATTGAAGAGACCGATCGTCGTCGCTCGATTCAACAAGCCTATAATGAAGAACACGGCATCACGCCGCAGACGATCCGTAAAGAAGTACGCGGCGTCATCCGCGCGACGGTCGACGCCGAGGAGGATGTGCTCGAATCACTCAGCTCGATGAAGCCGGCTGAACGTGAGGAAGCCATCGCCAAGCTAGAAGAAGAAATGAAACAAGCGGCCCGCGACCTCCAGTTCGAACGGGCGGCCGAATTGCGTGACTTAATCTTGGAGTTGAAGGTAGGGAATTAAATGGCTGAAAAGAAAAATGCGATCGTCATCAAAGGGGCGCGCGTCAACAACTTGAAAAACATTGATATCGATATTCCACGGGACCAGCTCGTCGTCTTGACGGGCTTGTCCGGTTCCGGTAAATCGTCACTCGCGTTCGACACCATCTACGCCGAGGGGCAGCGCCGTTACGTCGAGAGTCTATCGGCCTACGCCCGTCAATTCCTCGGACAGATGGACAAACCGGACGTCGATACGATTGAAGGGCTGAGCCCGGCCATCTCGATCGACCAGAAGACGACGAGCCGTAACCCGCGCTCGACCGTCGGAACGGTGACGGAAATCTATGACTACTTACGTCTTTTGTTCGCTCGCATCGGGAAACCGGTCTGTCCGCGTCACGGTATCGAAATCTCGAGCCAGACCATCTCACAGATGGTCGACCAAGTGATGGAACTGCCGGAGAAGACGCGCCTGCAAATCCTGGCGCCAATCGTCTCGGGCCGCAAAGGGACGCACGTCAAAGTGTTCGACTCGCTCAAAAAGGAAGGGTTCGTCCGCGTCCGTGTCAACGGCGAGACGATCGAACTGACCGATGAGATCGACCTCGATAAGAATAAGAAACATTCGATTGAAGTCGTCGTCGACCGCCTCGTCGTCCGCCCTGACGTCGAAGGCCGTCTTGCTGATTCACTTGAGACGGCGCTTCGCCTCGCCGACGGCCGAGCCATCATCGACAAGATGGACGGGACCGAGCTCCTATTCAGCGAACATCACGCTTGTCCGATTTGTGGCTTCTCCATTGGCGAACTCGAGCCGCGTATGTTCTCGTTCAACTCGCCGTTCGGTGCCTGTCCGACGTGTGACGGGCTCGGTACGAAGCTTGATGTCGACCCGGAACTCGTTATCCCGGACCCGTCGAAGACGCTGAAGGAAGGCGCCGTCGTCGCCTGGCAGCCGACAAGCTCGCAATATTATCCGCAACTGCTCGCCTCGATGTGCAAACACTTTGACATCGATATGGACGTGCCGTTCGAACGTCTGTCGAAGCGTGACCAAGACCTCGTCTTGCACGGGACGGACGAAGAGTCGTTCTTGTTCCGTTACGAGAACGATTTCGGACAAGTCCGGACGAACACGATCTTCTTCGAAGGGGTGCTCCGCAACATCGAGCGCCGCTATAAAGAGACGACGTCCGATTACATCCGTGAACAGATGGAGACGTACATGGCGACACACGCTTGTCCGACATGTAGCGGTTATCGGTTGAAAGAAGAGACGCTCGCCGTCAAAATCACGGGCCACCATATCGGGCAAGTGACCTCTCTGTCCGTCGTCAACGCCATCAAGTTGTTCGACTCGATCATGACAGAGTTGAGCGAGAAAGATATCGCCATCGCCCGTCTCATCTTGCAAGAGATTTGTGAGCGGCTCAGCTTCTTGAACAACGTCGGTCTCGACTATTTGACGTTGTCACGCGCCGCCGGGACGCTCTCGGGTGGAGAAGCGCAGCGGATTCGTCTCGCGACCCAAATCGGCTCACGGCTCACGGGCGTCCTATACGTCCTCGATGAACCGTCGATTGGATTGCATCAGCGTGACAACGACCGCTTGATTGCGACGCTCAAACAGATGCGTGACATCGGTAACACGCTCATCGTCGTCGAGCACGACGAGGACACGATGATGGCAGCCGATTATTTGATCGACATCGGACCGGGTGCCGGCGAACACGGCGGAGAAGTCATCGCCGCCGGGACGCCGAAGCAGCTCATGAAAAACAAGAGCTCATTGACGGGCCAATACTTGTCCGGCAAGAAATTCATCCCGCTACCGGCCGAACGGAAAGTGCCGGACGAGCGTTTCTTGAAGATCTTGAAGGCGGAAGAGAATAATTTGAAAGGAGTCGACGTCTCGATTCCGCTCGGTATGTTCATCGCCGTCACCGGTGTCTCTGGTTCCGGGAAGTCGACGCTCATCAACGAGATCCTGTATAAATCGCTCGCCCACCACATCAACCGGGCCAAGGCGAAGCCAGGCAAACATAAGAAAATCGAAGGACTCGACCATATCGACAAAGTTATCGATATCGACCAGTCCCCGATCGGACGGACGCCGCGGTCGAACCCGGCGACGTACACCGGCGTGTTCGATGATATCCGTGACGTGTTCGCCTCGACGAACGAAGCGAAGATGCGCGGGTACAAGAAAGGCCGCTTCAGTTTCAACGTCAAGGGCGGCCGCTGTGAAGCGTGCCGTGGGGACGGAATCATCAAAATCGAGATGCACTTCTTGCCGGACGTCTACGTCCCGTGTGAAGTGTGTCACGGGAAACGTTATAACCGTGAGACGCTCGAAGTGAAATACAAAGGCAAGACGATTGCCGATGTGCTCGATATGACGATTGAGGAAGGGCTCGACTTCTTTGACAAGATTCCGAAAATCAAGCGCAAGATTCAGACGATCTTTGACGTCGGTCTCGGCTATATGAAACTCGGACAACCGGCGACGGAACTGTCCGGCGGGGAAGCGCAGCGCGTCAAGCTCGCCTCTGAGCTCCATAAACGTTCGACCGGCAAGACGATTTACATCTTGGACGAGCCGACGACGGGACTCCATGTCGACGATATCGCCCGGTTGTTGAAAGTGTTGCAACGCCTCGTCGAGAACGGGGACACGGTGCTCGTCATCGAGCACAACCTCGACGTCATCAAATCGGCCGACTACTTGATCGACCTCGGACCGGAAGGTGGGGACGGCGGCGGGACGATTGTCGCGACCGGGACCCCGGAAGAAGTCGCCGAAGTCGCGGCCTCGTATACCGGCAAGTACTTGAAACCGGTGTTAGAACGGGATGCGGCCCGAGCGAAACCGAAAGCAGGAAAACGGAAGTAAGGTATAGAAATGATGAGAAACGGGAACATGATTGACGTGTGACCAAATCGAAGGGGGAAACGAACAGTGAAACAAGAAATGCGTGAACTGATTCTCCAGCAAGTGAAAGACGGGAAGTTGACGATTGAAGAAGGCATGACCCAGCTCGAACGGCTCGAGAAGTTGGAGCCGGAGCGTGTCCAAGCGCTCGAGGAACGTCAAGATACGGAGAAAGTCGATGCCTATTCGGTCGAGTCGCTCACGACGAAACTGACGTCGGCGGTCGAAGGGCTCGTGACGAAACTTCGTGACAGCGACTTCACGTTCAGCTCGAACTTCGGGCCGGAAGTGACGTATTCGAAATCGTTCCCGTTCACCGGGAAAGACATCTCGCTCGACTTGTTCAACGCCTCGGCGACGATCGTCTCGTCGGACAACGACGAGTGTGAACTGATTGTCACCGGACGTCCGCTCCGTCAGCAGGACGCGGACAAGGCGCTCGAACAGCTCCAGTCAGCGGTCAAGCATTCGGTCATCGGTGACCGTCTCGTCGTGTCACTCCGCGACAAGCTCGTCCGGGCGCACGTCGAACTGTACGTCCCGCATCATCATTTCGATCACCTACACGTACAGACGCTCAACGGTGAGGTCCGTGCCGACGGCCTCGACGTCGAGAGCGTTCGTATCCAGACGGCGAACGGCCGGGTCGTACTTCATGAAGTACATGCCTCGGAGCTGCTCCTCAACACGGGGAACGGAACAGTCGAAGTCGAAGCGGTCGAATCGGAACTCGTCCACGTCCGGACCGGCAACGGAGCCGTCATCGTGAACGGCAAATACGACAAGGCGTCGCTCAAGACCGGCAACGGGAACATCCGCGCCGAACTCGCGACGGCACGTCCGGCCAAGTTCGAGCTCGCATCGCTCGCCGGAAACGTCCGTCTCGTCTTGCCGCACGGCGTCGAGGTCGAAGGAGAACTCGAGACGAACTTCGGTGGTCTCCACTGTAACTTGGACGAGCTCGAGATCATCCGCGACCGGAAAGACGTCGCTCAACGTCGTCTTGAATTCTTGTCGGGCCGTGGTCAAACACCGCGCATCGAAGTCGAGGCCGGGACGCGTACTGGCACGATCGACCTCGAACACGGTTCGCTCCACACACCGTCGACGTTCCTCGAAGAGGACAAACACGAACCGACGGAACCAATCGACCCAGTCGACCCGGTCAATCCGGCCGACTTGAACAACCCGTTCCATCAGCAATGACCGACAACCCGAAGGCCTCTCGCCTTCGGGTTTGTTTTAGCATCAACGGAAACGAACACCATGGTCGGCTATGTACCGGGCGAATGAGACATCCATGACAAAACCCGAAGGCGGTTGCCTCCGGGTTTTTGTCATGTCATAGATTCATTTGATACTCCATTTGTTCCCAATCCATCATTTGACCGTCATACAGCGTGAATGAGCCGATGATGAACAGGATGAACAGGACCGGTCCGGCGATGAGTAAGAAAATCCCGAGGTTCCGCATCGTCTTCGACCGTTTCCAATAGAAGATGATGGCGACGATCATCGATAACAGCGACCCGGACAAGAACAAGCCGACGATGTTCAAGATGAACAACAGCAACACCGTCTCGTTTTTCGTCGCGGCATATTCGCGCCACATGTCAAACAGTGATTTGACCAAGTAGACGAGCGCCGCGATCCCGACGATAAAAATAAAGACAATGGCAATCCAAAATAGTGAATTCATGTGATTTCACCTCCCTAATCCTCTATACCCGTTCTACGGAATCGCCACGAATTAGTTTCATCTCTTTTTTTCGACACGTTTCGCTCACTTTCGTTGACGCTTCTCCAGAAGAGCTATGATACAATAATGAGCGTGAAAGGGGCAGATACTCATGCAAAATATCGTACGCACGGCTCAACTCGTTGAGCGCTTCAAACTTCAAGTCATCGCCGGGGAAGAGGGACTCCATCGTCCCGTCGCCACACCGGACCTCAGTCGACCGGGACTCGTCCTTGCCGGCTACTATACCCACTATGCGAAAAATCGGCTGCAAGTGCTCGGGAAGACCGAGCTCACGTTCTACGCGAGCTTGTCGGAAGAGAGCCGCCGCGAGCGGGCGAAGATTTTATGCACGGAATTGACACCGGGCATCCTCATCACGCGCGGCTTCGACATCCCGAAAGAGATTGAACAAGAAGCCGAGGCGGCGAACGTCCCGCTCATGCGCACGAACGCGATGACGACATCGATCGAGTCACAGATCACAAACTTCCTTGAGATGGAACTCGCACCGATGACCGCGATGCACGGCGTGCTCGTCGACATCTACGGCGTCGGCGTGCTCATCAAAGGACAGAGCGGTGTCGGGAAATCTGAGACCGCGCTCGAACTCGTCAAGCGGGGTCACCGCCTCGTCGCCGACGATTCAGTCGAGATTCGTCAGACCGGGGACCAGTTGCTCGTCGGTTCGGCACCGAAATTGATTCGTCACTTGCTCGAGATTCGTGGGATCGGCATCATCGATGTCATGACGTTGTTCGGCGCTGGCGCCGTCCGCTCGCACAAGAAGATCAGCTTGATCATCAACCTCGAGAACTGGGATGCGGGCAAAGTATACGACCGCGTCGGGCTCGACCACAACACGATGAAAATCATCGATAGCGAAGTGCCGTTACTCACGATCCCGGTCCGTCCGGGACGAAACTTGGCCGTCATCGTCGAAGTCGCGGCGATGAACTATCGCCTGCAGAACATGGGCATCAACACGGCCGAAGAGTTCGCGGAACGTCTCGCGAACGCCATCCATGACAACGAAGGGGACATGGAATAATGGTAGAGCCAACGTTTGACCGCGTCGCGTTTGAAATCGGGTCGCTCCCGATTTATTGGTACGGCATGATCATCGCCTTCGGTGCGATGCTCGGCCTCGTTCTCGCCTTGTTCGAGGCGAAGCGCCTCAATTATGATTCAGAACGGGTCGTCGATGTCATCATCTGGTCGATTCCGATCAGTATCGTCTTCGCCCGGATTTACTACGTCATCTTCCAATGGGACTACTACAGTGAGAACCTTGGACAGATCATCGACATCCGCCAAGGCGGGATTGCAATCCATGGTGCCATCTTTGGAGCGCTGCTCGTCGTCATCATCTATTGCATGCGCAAGTCGATGTCGTTCTGGAAGATCACCGATATCCTCGCTCCGTCGCTCCTGCTCGGGCAAGCGGTCGGACGTTGGGGGAACTTCATGAACCAAGAGGCGCACGGTGCCGAGACGACGAGCCGTTTCTTGAAAGAGACGCTCTTCCTCCCGGATTGGATCGTCAATCAGATGTATATCGACGGCGCTTATTACTTGCCGACGTTCTTGTTCGAGAGCGTCTGGAACATCCTCGGCGTCATCTTGCTCGTCGTCTGGCGTATGGTCGGTAACCCGCCGCGCGGCTACATCTTCTTATCTTACCTCGTCTGGTATTCGATTGGACGCTTCTATATCGAAGGGCTCCGCACGGATAGCCTCATGGCCGGCGATCTCCGGACGGCACAACTCGTTTCGATCGCGATGATCGTATTCGGTGTCGTCATGATGATCGTCCGCCGCAAAGCGAAACGATACGACGACCCTTCAGAGAAAGGACTGTTTGATTGATGGATACACTTCTATTCGATTTGGATGGCACGTTGCTCGATACGAACCCGCTCATCATCGCGAGTTTCCGTCACACGCTCGGGTACTACTTCCCGGACGAGACGTATCGCGATGAGGACATCTTCCCGTTCATCGGACCGACGCTCGAGAAGTCGTTCAAGGCGCTCAATGAGCCGGAATGGAAAGAGATGCAGGCGTTCTATCGCAGCTTCAATATCGCGATGCACGACCAGCTCGTCGCCGAATATCCGGGTGTGATCGAGGGGCTGTATCGCCTCCACGCCAAAGGCTACAAGATGGGCGTCGTCACCTCGAAAGGCCGTCCCGTCGTCGAGCAAGGCTTGCGTCTGTTCAAGATCGACCATCTGTTCGATGTGGTCGTCACGGCCGACGATGTGGAATATGAGAAACCGCACGCCGAACCGGTCGAACGGGCGCTCCGTGCGCTCGGATCGACGGCGGACCGCGCTGTCATGGTCGGGGACAACGACACGGACATCTTCAGCGGCAAGAACGCCGGGACGAAGACGGTCGCTGTCGGCTGGGCCATTAAAGGCCGTGCGTTCCTCGAAGCGCTCGAACCGGACGTCATCATCGACTCGATGGAACATTTCGAGGCGTGGCTCGATGAGGTTACCGTCCATGCGTAAGACGGAACGCTTTCGTCTAGACGGGCCAAACCCGCTTTGGCAGATGTACCGGACGATTCGCTTCCTGCGTGTCTTCAAAAATACGACGGTCGTCTTGATCGGGCGGTATTTCCCGTCCGTCAAGGCGAAGCGGTGGTTGTATCGAAACTTCCTCGGTATGAAAATCGGGGACTATAGTGCGCTCGCACTCATGGTGACGCCAGACGTCATGTTCCCGGAGCGGATTTCGATCGGCCGTAACACGGTCATCGGGTTCAACTCGACGATCCTCTGTCACGAGTATCTCGTCGACGAGTATCGGATCGGCGACGTCCACATCGGGGACGAGGTGTTGATTGGGGCGAACGTGACGATTTTACCTGGCGTGACGATTGGCGATCGGGCCGTCATCGGTGCCGGGGCCGTCGTCCATCGTGACGTCGCGCCCGGAGAGCGCGTCGTTGGGGCAAAGCTCCATACCATCGACACAAAATAGACACAATTTAGTGCGAAATCATTTTGAGGTCAAGACATGTAGGGCCTCATAAAATTACTAGGGCGGTATCACTTTTTTTAAAGGCGATACCGCTTTTTTGTGTCTATGGGCGCTGACATGAAACCTCCATATTTTTGTCGAAAAGCATTTGAACGACCTAGCAAAATATATTCATTATAGAAGGAATATAGTCCCGATTTTTTTTAAGTTTTTCAGTTGCCCTCGTTGTTTGAGTGCGGTATTCTTAACCCTGCAACTAAAAATAGATTTAGAGATGATGTGGAGGATTTAGAATATGGAAGCGAACTATGAAGCAGTAATGACGCTACCCGAACCAGAATCTCCGCTCGCCGCGGAGCTCCACTACTATAGAGGTCGTCGTGCGTTACGTGAAGGTCGCCTAGATGAAGCGACTTTTTTCATGGCTGAAGCCACTGCCGCTGCAGCGCACCGCGTCGACTATCACAAACAGTACGCTGAACTGTTATTTGAAGTAGGGGAGATCTATCACGCCAATGACGTGTGGAAACGGGTGCTAGAACTCGATGAGACGTCAACCGAGGCCTTGTATCACCTTGCGAGCAATTGCGCTTATATCTCTTTATATGAAGAAGCAGCGATGTATGCGAAACGTTACCTCGAAGTCGAGGCACACGGGCGCTATGCGGACTCGGTCCAATCGCTGTTAGAACTGATCGAACTCGAACAAGAACTCGAGGACGAAGATGAAGACGAGTTGATCACGTGGCACACCGAGGCCCAGCAGCATATCGACAAAGGCCGCTTGTTCGCCGCCAAGTCGACGCTCGAACGGTTAATCGACCGCTATCCGCGCTTTTGGCCGGCGTTCAACAACTTGGCCGTCGTTAACTTTTATCTCGGCAACGATGAAGCGGCGTTCGAGACGCTCGAGTATGTGCTCGATGAAAATCCGGGCAACTTGCATGCGATTTTGAACACGATTTTGTTGTTGCATGAGGCCGGACAATCAGAAGCGGCGCTCCAACTGTCAGTCCCGCTGACACGGGTCCGCCCGCTCCAGTTCGACTTACGCTACAAACTCGCCACGACACTCGCGCTCGTCGGTCAATACGACCGCGCGTACGAAGAACTCCGCCTCTTGAAAGACCGCGGATTCCGTGGGGATTCACTGTTCGGGCATTGGCTCAGCGTGTCCGCCTACAAGACCGGGCGTCTTGAAGAAGCGGCCACCTATTTGAACAGTGACGAGTTGAAACAATTCGAAGAAGCGAGCCCGTATGACATCCGCGACAACCTCGAGTTCCGTTCGGCACTCGTCCAAGGGTTGCGCCAAGAAGAAGACGCGGCTCGCATCGAAATCATCCGAATCATCTCGAAACTTGCCGACGACGAGGCGTTTGAAGCACTCGCGTTGACGAACGGGATCACCGACAACGAGACGGTGCTCGCCTTCGCCGAGAAATGTCGTGCTGAGATTTGCGGGGCACCGTTCACCGGTGACGCCCGGATCGCTCGGGCGTATGAGGCCCTCGTGCTCGCCGAGACGGAAGTGACGGAAGCGGAACAGATGAGCCTCGACGGCGACTTCTATGAACGGTTCTCACTCCTGCTCCTTGCCGGGGCATCGTTCGAGGACGTCACGGCATCGGCCGCGGCCCTCGTCTGGATGTTCTATGCGAAACGGGATGCCCTCATCCTCGATGACTGCGCCGACACGTTCGGAATCGACGTCGCGACGCTCACGGGCACGATCCGTTCGTTCAAACAGACACTCGAACAAGCATAAAGATAGACGATACCTCCCTAGGTTTCTTATACTGAAGTCAATCAATTTCATGCAGAGGTGGAATCATTATGACAGAAGAAAAAATCTATGACGTCATTATCATCGGGGCCGGCCCAGCCGGAATGACGGCGGCACTTTACGCGTCGCGTGCCAACTTATCGACACTTATGATCGAACGCGGTATCCCAGGTGGACAGATGGCGAACACGGAAGATATCGAAAACTATCCGGGCTATGACAGCATCCTCGGCCCAGACTTGTCTCAAAAAATGTTCGACCACTCGAAAGCATTCGGGGCGGAGTACGCTTATGGCGACGTCCAAAGCATCTCGGACGAGACGGAATATAAAGTCGTCCACGCGCACAACCGTGACTATAAAGCACGGGCGATCATCCTCGCTTCTGGCGCACAATACAAGAAAATCGGTGTCCCGGGCGAAGAAGAGCTCGGCGGCCGCGGTGTATCGTATTGTGCGGTCTGTGACGGGGCGTTCTTCAAAGGGAAGAACTTGTTCGTCATCGGCGGCGGCGACTCAGCTGTCGAGGAAGGCGTGTTCTTGACACGTTTTGCTGACAAGGTGACAATCGTTCACCGTCGCGACGAGCTTCGCGCGCAGAAGATTCTTCAAAAACGGGCGTTCGACAACCCGAAAATCGACTTCATCTGGAACCACACGCTCAAAGAGATCGTGGAAGCGGATGGTAAAGTCGGTGGGGCACGTCTCGTAAGCACGGTCGATGGGACCGAGTCGGACCACGAAATCGACGGTGTGTTCATCTATATTGGTATGAACCCGATCACTGGTTTCGTCAAAGACCTCGGCATCACGAACGAGCAAGGCTATATCGTCACGAACGAAGCGATGGAGACGAAGATCCCAGGGATTTTCGCAGCCGGCGACGTACGCGACAAGACGCTCCGTCAAGTCGTCACCGCGACGAACGACGGATCGATTGCCGCTCAAAACGCGCAACACTATATCGAGGGGCTCCTCGAGGCGTTGCACGAACAAAACGCGTGACATGAGGCAGAAGGGATTGCGGGCGACCGCAATCCCTTCTCTTTTTTTCGGACGTTCGTTATACTAAGGACAGAAGAGAGCTGCACACACGGCTCGGTTGTCAATTTTAAGGGGGCGTCAGTGACATGGAAGACTTTAAAGGATTAGAAGAATTGATCATCATCAGCGGGATGAGCGGGGCCGGGAAATCGGTCGCAATGAATAGCTTTGAGGATCTCGGCTATTTTTGCGTCGATAACTTGCCGCCGGTGCTCTTGCCGCAATTGATCGATGTCATCAGCTCGGTCCGGCCGAAGATCGCCGTCGCGATCGACACAAGGACGCGCGACTTCATCGACAGCCTGTTCATCGTCATCGACGACTTGGAACAGAAGAACGTACACCCGCACTTGTTGTATCTCGACACACGGGACGAAGTGCTCGTGCGCCGCTACAAGGAGACGCGCCGGTCGCATCCGCTCGCCCCGGAAGACGCACCGCTCGTCGGCATCGGGATGGAGCGCTCGTTGCTCGAAGGGTTCCGTGACCGGGCCCATACGCTCTACGATACGAGCGATTTGAAGCCGCAGATGCTCAAAGACCGCATCTTGCTCCAGTTCAACGAAGAACGGATCCCGTTCACGGTCAACTTCATGTCGTTCGGGTTCAAACACGGCGTCCCGCTCGACATCGACCTGTTGTTCGACGTCCGCTTCATCACGAACCCGTTCTATATCCCGGAACTCCGTCCGCTCACCGGGCAGACGGAAGAAGTCCAGAATTACGTCATGTCGCACCCCGAGGCGCGGGCGTTCTATAAAAAACTGATCGACATGCTCGAATTCCTGTTGCCGCAGTACAAGCGCGAAGGGAAGACGCAAGTCGTCGTCGCCTTCGGCTGTACGGGCGGGAAGCACCGTTCGATCACGTTCGCCGAGAAAGTGTCGGCCCATTTCGCCGAGCGCTATAACGTCAAAACCGTCCATCGCGATCTCGCGCATGCGACGAAGGAGAAATAAGATGAGACGCGATAGAAAAGTGGTGGCCATCGGTGGAGGGACGGGCCTCTCGACGCTCGTCCGGGGCTTGAAGCATTATCCGCTCGACATCACGGCCATCGTCACGGTCGGGGACGACGGGGGCAGCTCGGGGCGCCTCCGTGACGAGTTCCATATGTTACCGCCGGGCGACATCCGGAACGTCATCCTCGCCTTGTCCGAGGTCGAGCCACTCATGGACAAGATTTTGCAGTATCGGTTCGACAGCGGTTACGGGCTCGAAGGGCACTCGCTCGGCAACCTCATGTTGACGGCGGCGACGCACATCTGTGAAGGCTCGTTCGTCAAGGCGGTCGACGTCTTGTCGCAGCTGTTGAACGCCCAAGGCAAGGTGCTCCCGGTGACGGAGACACTCATGACGCTCGCCGCCGAGTTCGAGGACGGGACGATCGTCAAAGGTGAATCAAAGATCCCGCTCGTCGAGAAACAAATCAAGCGTCTGTTCTTGCTCGAGGAAGGCATCAAGCCGGCGGCTGGTGTCGTCGAGGCGATCGAGGACGCCGATCTGATCGTGCTCGGTCCAGGGAGCTTGTATACGAGCATCATCCCGAACCTCTTGATTCCAGAAGTGCGTGACGCCATCGTCCGCTCGGGTAAACCGGTCGTCTACATCTGCAACGTCATGACGCAGCCTGGTGAGACGAAAGGGTATGACGCGATGAAACATTTGAAATCGATCGAGGCATATCTCGGCAAGTCGACGGTCGACACGATCGTCGTCAACAACGAGCCGATCGAGGACATCTATTTAGAGCGTTACCTCGAGGACGGCTCGGAAGAAGTCCGCTTCGATCGGAAGAAGCTTCGAAATTACGGCACGAACGTGCTCGCGGGGGACATCGTCGACTATAACCGTGACTATATCCGCCACGACTCGGACGCCATCGCCGGACTCGTCATGCAACGCGTCCTGCGCATCAAGAAACCACGCTCGTTCCAAGAACTTGAGCTGAAATAAGTTGTGATTGAACAGAAAGGAGGGGACCGGCATGAGCTTTGCCTCTGACGTCAAAAAAGAATTGACGCAACTCGTCGTGACCGATGCCGAGGCGAAAGCGGAACTATCCGCACTCGTCCGGATGAACGGCGTCATCTCGCTCGCTTTAGGGCGAGGGATGACGCTCGACGTCTCGACCGAGAACGCCGCCATCGCACGTCGAATCTATTCCCTCATGAAACGGCTGTACGACCATCATCTCGATTTGTTCGTACGGAAGAAAATGCGGTTGAAGAAGAACAACGTCTATATCGTCCGGGTCGCCCAGCGTGCCGAGACGATGCTTCGAGACCTTGAAATCCTCGGGGAGAACTACGAGATGATCCGCACGCTCAACTCGGACATGACACGTGACGAGAACCTCGCCCGTGCCTATTTACGCGGGTCGTTCCTTGCCGGCGGGTCGATCAACCATCCGAAGACGTCGTCATATCACCTCGAGGTGTACAGCCTGTACGAGAACCATAACCAGGCGCTCCGTGACCTCGCCAACCGCTTCGGCTTGAACGCGAAGACGCTCGAGCGGAAGAAAGGGCACATCCTCTATATCAAAGAGAGTGAAAAGATCTCGGACTTCCTGAAACTCATCGGGGCGACGCGCGGCATGCTCGACTTCGAGGACGCGCGTATCATCAAAGACATGCGCAACTCGGTCAACCGGCTCGTCAACTGTGAGACGGCGAACTTGAACAAGACTGTCGGGGCGGCGCTCCGCCAAGTCGAGAACATCAAGTTCCTCGAGCGCACGGTCGGGCTTGAAATCTTACCGGTCAAACTCCGGGAAATCGCCGAGCTCCGGGTCACCCATCAAGACGTCTCGCTCCAAGAACTCGGCGAGATGCTCGAGACGGGACCGATCTCGAAATCGGGGATCAACCATCGGCTCCGCAAGATCGACCAGATCGCGGACAAGGTGCGAAACGGTGAAGAAATCAGCTCATCGTGACCCCGGTTGCACCAAAACCATTCTTCCTATATAATTAGCAATTGTGTATAGGACTTAGAAATGTAACTTAAAGGAGCTTCATGATTATGTCGAATGCAAAGAAAAGAATCTCGCTCACGATCGACGCTGATTTAGACCAGGTCATCACGGAGCGTGCGAAACAAATCGGGATCCCGAAAAGCGCCCTCGTCACGTTCGCGACAAGCCTCTTCCTCAACCAATTGCGCGCGGAAGAAGTATTGTCAGGTGACACGAACGCCATCTATCAGGTCATCCGCAAAGATTATGAACTGCTCACGAGCGTGGATAACTTAGACAAATAATTGCGAAAGGCTGACTGCGGTCAGCCTTTTTTGGTTGCATCCGGCCTTAAAATTTGGAATAGTGGTTATATTGAATTCGAATGGAGGTCGATCCTATGGGGCAAATCTTGCTCATCCTAGTATTACAACTCGTCTACGTACCGGTGCTGACGCTTCGGACCATCATGCTCGTCAAAGGAAAAACGATGATTGCGGGGTTGTTCGGGACGCTTGAGACGCTCATCTATATCTTTGCGCTCGGTATCGTGTTCCAAGATTTGACGACGCTCGGCATGATCGTCTACGCGGTCGGATTCGGGCTCGGGATTCTCGTCGGCGGTTACGTCGAGCGGAAGCTTGCCATCGGCTACAATATGATCCAGGTCCACACGCAAGAGTTTCCGGCCGAGCTCATCCAAAAGATGCGCGACAGCGGTTATGGCGTGACGCACTACCAAGGGCAAGGACGTGACGGTATCCGTTATCGTCTCGACGTGTTGGCGGCGCGGACACGGATGAAAGATTTGCGGCAAATGGTCGAGGAGTATGAGCCGAAGGCGTTCCTCGTCGCATTTGACCCGATCGACTTTAAAGGCGGCTATATGATGAAAGGGCTCCGACGCCCGAAATGAACGGGACGACTCACAAAAGTGGGTCGTTCTTTTTCGTGGAACGGGAATACAAAATACAAAGGAGATGAGCGAATTGAGACGAAAAGGGTTATGGATCGTCGTGGTTGGGTTGATTCTCGTCGGCGGCGCGTTGTTCGCCACCTCGTTTTGGAAGTCGGAGTCCTCGATCAAACCACCGCTCCCGACGGTACGGGTCGGGTCGGTGACGGCCGAGGTGAAGCAGTCGACGTTCTGCTGGTCCAATGGGGACGAGGCGGTATGTGAAGACCATGGGTTGCCGGAAGCGGACGACTTGCAGCTCGTGCCCGTCGAACCGGGTGCCGAGATTGATGTCGAGTTCCATGCCGAGCCGTCGAACGCCTCATTCCATCAAATCATCGATGGTGAGCTCGTACGGTCTGAACCCGTCGTCCCAGACGAACCGGGTGTCTATTTGTTCGAGACGGGCGGGGAGTGGCCGCGTGGGGACAGCCGCTATGTGTTCGGGGTCGAGGTCGAAGAGTAAACAAAAACCCCATCCTCTGAGGAGGATGGGGTTGCGTCATTAACGCGTCATGACCTTGTCGATGAGACCGTAGTCTTTCGCTTGTTCAGCTGACATGAAGTAGTCGCGCTCTGTGTCGCGCTCGATGACTTCAAGCGGCTGGCCTGTGTTGTCGGCCATGATTTGGTTCAATTTCTCGCGCATTTTGATGATGCGTTCAGCATGGATCTTGATGTCCGATGCTTGACCTTGCGTACCGCCGAGCGGTTGGTGAATCATGATCTCCGCGTTTGGAAGCGCGAAGCGTTTGCCTTTTTCACCGGCTTGGAGCAAGAAGGCACCCATCGATGCGGCCATTCCGATACAAATCGTCGACACGTTCGGTTTGATGAAGTTCATCGTGTCATAAATCGCCATTCCGGAAGTGATCGAACCACCCGGGCTGTTGATGTAAAGTGAGATGTCCTTATCTGGGTCCTCGGCTGCAAGGAAGAGGAGCTGGGCAACGATCGAGTTGGCGACGTTGTCGTCGATCGCACTTCCGAGCAAGATGATGCGGTCCTTGAGCAAGCGTGAGTAAATATCGTACGCGCGTTCCCCGCGACCTGTTTGTTCGATAACTGTTGGAATTAACATTGAATCTGCCTCCTTTATGTAGGTTGTAAACATATCATACCGCTATAGTCAATGTTGGTCAAACGATAGTCATCGTTTTTGACCTATTCCACGGTTTGACGATTCTAAAACGACAAAAGAGGCCAGGCATCTGCCTGACCTCTTGCTATGATACACCCGGAGAGATTCGAACTCCCGACACCTGGCACCGGAAACCAGTGCTCTATCCCCTGAGCTACGGGTGCATGTTCTCTGACACGATTTATTATACATTTGTTTTTTTAAAAAAGCAATCCTGTTCGTCTCACTTTTTTTGAGCGCGTTTTCCCGCCTTTCGCTACAATAGGAAATGAGAGGGGTGTGACCGATGCAACGCCAAGAACAACAGCAACTTCAAAAGCAACAGCTGACCCAGGACATGGTCAGGCGTCTTCCGGTTCTCGAAGCAGACCGGACCGCGATCGCTTTTCAGCTTGGCCGCTTGTCAAAGCGGAACCCGAACATCGCCATCGGCAGCGGCGCGGTCGAATGGGTGGAGGACACGGCGAGCGGGTTCGAGTCGCGTCTGTTCGAACAGATCGAGGAAGGAAGTGGGAACGAGGTCCAACGTATGCTTCAAAAGCGGCTCGTCCTCGCGCTAGACCACCGCGGCCTCTTACCTGATAGTGACTTCGTGCTCGCCCATCGGTTCGAGGTCGATGTGGCGGACATTGAGGCGGCACGCCAGGCGCTCTTGTTTTTAGAACCGACGGGGATCGGGGCGAAGAATGAGCGTGACTGCCAATACCGGCATGCGATTGAACATGACGACCCGCTCGTCTTGGACGTGTTCGAGGCGCTCGACGCGAACGTTGATGACATCCCGGGCCGACTCGACATCTCGGTGGCCGAGTTCGACCGGGTGACCCGTATCGTGGCGACGTTACCGAAAACACCAATATTATATGAAGGAACCGAGCATATCGTACCGGAACTCGAAGTCGTCCGGCGTGACGGTGAGCTTGTGACAACATGGTTCAGCCCAACGCTCGATGCGACTCGAATCGGGGACGACCGCGAGGCGAAGTGGTGGCACGAGACGCTCGAGATGCGGAACGCGACGCTTCATTCAGTATGGACGGTCATCGCGGAACGTCAGGCGGACTGGCTCGACGGCAACCTCGTCTTGCATCCGTTGACGCGGAAAGAAGTCGCCGAACGGATCGGCAAGCACGAGTCGACCGTCGGACGGGCCATCCAAGGAAAGTATGTGGCGACCGAGGGCGGTGTCATGGCGTGGCGCCACTTTTTCGTCAGGTCCACGGATCATGGGCAATCGCCGTTCATGGTGAAAAAGGCGCTCGCCGAACTGATTCAACAAGAGACGTCACCTTTGAGTGACGCCGCACTCATGCGAGAGTTGGCCCGGATCGGCTATACGGTGACACGACGGACCGTGGCGAACTATCGGGAAGCGCTCGGTTTTGGGAACTCGCGGGAGCGGGAACGACAACTATGGAAAGGAGGGGACTGACATGGTGCTGACATTATACCGGCGTGCCAACTGTTCGCTCTGCGAGGAGGCACTCGTCATGCTCGAATGGCTCATGGAAGACTATCCGTTCGAACTCGAGCAGGTCGACATCACGGGCAACGAAGAACTCGAGGCGAAGTACTTGTTCGAGATCCCCGTCGTCTTACACGAGGGGCGCGTCATTAGTCAAGGGCGATACGATGACAGTAAAGTTGAAGATTTTGTTAAGTATACGCTTACATCGAAAAAAAACGTTTGAAGGGGTTGCAAGACGGAAAGGTCATTGATAAGATGAAGTCGTAGCGGCGGGACGCAAATATAAAAGTGGGACAAAAATTGTCCATGCTTTAAGTCGAGGGGGAATGAGTATGATCCAGCAGCTGATTCAAGTTCAGAAGCAAATCGTTCCCGACATGCTCGATACGCTCCGACATCGTTACGACATCTTACATTACGTCCGGTTGATGCAGCCAATCGGCCGCCGGACACTCGCCACAAGCCTCGGGCTGACGGAACGAATCCTAAGACGAGAAGTCGACTTTTTGAAAGACCAAGGTCTATTGATGGTCGCTACTCAAGGTATTTCCCTTACGGAATCGGGCCGAAACGTTCTCAGAGACTTGCACGAGGTCATGGGAGAGATCCTAGGAATCTCGGAAGTCGCACGAGAACTCGAGCGAAAACTAGGCGTTCGCCAAGTCGTCATCGTACCGGGTGATTCCGACGAGACGTTCTGGGTCCAGCGAGATATCGGTCGGGCCGCCGTCACGCAGCTGAAAGCGCGACTGGCGCCTGACGACAATATCATCGCGGTCACAGGCGGGACGACGATGGCATCGGTTGCGGCCATGATGTCGCCCGATAAAAAAGAACGGCCGATGCATTTCGTGCCGGCACGCGGCGGACTCGGGGAGACGCTTGAGTTACAGGCGAACACCGTCTGTTCTCGAATGGCCGACCGGGCCCATGCCGACTATCATTTACTCCACATTCCGGACGAGGTTTCGCAAGAGACGTTCGAGCGGATGGTGGAGGAACCTAGCATAAAAAATGTCCTGGAAATGATTAGAGCGGCGCGAATTGTGGTACATGGAATTGGTGAGGCGGAAACGATGGCGAAACGCCGTCACGCGTCACCAGAGCATTTGTGGATGATCGAACGGCATGATGCCGTCGCCGAGGCGTTCGGATATTACTTCAACGCCGAAGGTGAAATCGTTCATCGGGTCAAGACGGTCGGGATCCAATTAGAGGAGCTTGACGACATGGACACCGTCATCGCGGTCGCCGGAGGGAAATCGAAGGCACAAGCGATTGCCGCATATGCGAAACACACGCCGAACATCATCCTCGTCACAGACGAAGGTGCGGCGACAGAATTATTAAATCGTTATTAAAGAGTTGACCCCCGTTGGCTCTTCAATAAATAGCTTCTACCCTAAGGAGGAAATTAACTATGGCAGTAAAAGTTGGTATTAACGGATTTGGACGTATTGGTCGTTTGGCATTCCGCGAGATCATCAAAAACGAAGGAGTCGAAGTTGTTGCAATCAACGACTTGACTGACACGAAGATGCTCGCTCACCTTCTCAAGTATGACACGACACAAGGTCGTTTCGACGGAGAAGTAGAAGTACACGACGGTCACTTCCTCGTAAACGGCGAGAAAGTCGTTACACTTGCTAACCGCAACCCAGAAGAACTTCCATGGGGCGAGCTCGGTGTTGACATCGTTCTCGAATGTACTGGTTTCTTCACAGCAAAAGAAAAAGCGGAGCTTCACTTGAAAGCTGGCGCGAAAAAAGTTGTGATCTCGGCTCCGGCTACAGGTGACATGAAGACTGTTGTTTACAACACAAACCACGACATCCTTGATGGTACTGAGACAGTAATCTCTGGTGCTTCTTGTACGACAAACTGCTTGGCGCCAATGGCGAAAGTTCTCCAAGACCAGTTCGGAATCGTTGAAGGTCTCATGACAACAATCCACGCTTACACAGGCGACCAAAACACGCTTGACGCTCCACACCCGAAAGGCGACTTCCGTCGTGCACGTGCGGCAGCAGCAAACATCGTACCGAACACAACTGGTGCGGCTAAAGCGATCGGCCTCGTTATCCCAGAACTTCAAGGTAAACTTGACGGTGCGGCACAACGTGTACCAGTTGCTACAGGTTCACTCACAGAGCTCGTAACAGTTCTTGAGAAAACTGTATCTGTTGACGAAATCAACGCAGCAATGAAAAAAGCAGCGAACGAGTCATTCGGTTACACTGAAGACGAAATCGTATCTTCTGACATCGTCGGAATCACTTACGGTTCACTCTTCGATGCGACACAAACTAAAGTAATGACAGTTGGCGACAAGCAACTCGTTAAGACAGTTTCTTGGTACGACAACGAAATGTCTTACACTGCACAATTGGTTCGCACACTCAAGCACTTCGCTGAAATCGCGAAGTAAGTTCGTGAACTAAATAGAATCAAATAGGAGCGGAAACAAGAGATTGTTCTCCGCTCTATTTATGAAATTGACACGCACGACATATGGAGGCGAAGGTTATGAACAAACAGTCTATTCGTGACATCGATGTAAAAGGGAAACGCGTCTTTTGCCGCGTTGACTTCAACGTTCCACTCAAAGATCGCGTCATTCAAGATGAAACGCGGATCCAAGCGGCTCTTCCGACGATCAAACACTTGATCGAAGGCGGCGCGAAAGTCATTTTGGCGAGCCACCTCGGCCGTCCAAAAGGCGAGAAGAACCTCGAGTACTCACTCGCACCGGTCGCTAAACGTCTCGCTGAACTTCTCGGCAAAGATGTGCCCCTCGTTGAAGAGGCGTACGGTCCAGTCGCAGAAGAAGCCGTTTCAAAACTTGGTGAAGGTGACGTCGTCGTTCTCGAGAACGTCCGTTTCTACCCTGGTGAAACGAAAAACGATCCAGAACTCGCGAAAGGTTTCGCGGCACTCGCGGATATCTTCGTCAACGACGCGTTCGGTGCGGCTCACCGTGCCCACGCTTCAACAGAAGGTATCGCGCAAAACGTGGACCACGCGGTGGCTGGTCTCTTGATGGAGAAAGAACTTGAAGTCCTCGGGAAGGCACTCTCGAATCCAGACCGTCCGTTCACGGCGATTATCGGCGGATCGAAAGTTGCTGACAAGATTGGGGTCATCGACCACCTTCTTGACATCGTTGACACACTCATCATCGGTGGCGGTCTCTCGTACACGTTCTCGAAAGCACTCGGGCACGAAGTCGGAACGTCACTCCTTGAAGAAGACAAGCTCGACCTCGCTCGTCAGTTCATGAAAAAAGCAGAAGACAAAGGCGTGAAGTTCTTGATGCCGGTCGACTGTGTCATTGCGAAAGAATTCGGCGAAGAGACATACGTCGGACCAGTCGATATCGACTCGATCCCTGCGGATCACATGGGTCTTGATATCGGACCGAAGACAGTCGAAATTTACGCGGAAGCGATTCGCGAATCGAAACTTGTCGTTTGGAACGGACCGATGGGCGTATTCGAACTCGATAAGTACGCTAACGGAACGAAAGGTGTCGCTCAAGCACTCGCAGACAGCGACGCATACTCAATCATCGGTGGTGGTGACTCAGCCGCGGCAGCAGCCAAGTTCGGCCTTGCTGACCAAATGAGCCACATCTCGACTGGTGGCGGCGCTTCACTCGAATTCATGGAAGGCAAGAAACTTCCAGGCGTCGAAGCGTTGAACGACAAGTAAAATAGAGGAGGGTTATCGATGCGTAAACCGATTATTGCAGGTAACTGGAAAATGAACAAAACACTCTCGGAAGCTGTCGCTTTCGTAGAGGAAGTTAAAAATAACATCCCGTCAACGGACAAAGTTGACGCGGCGATTGGTGCACCAGCACTTTTTCTCGCACCGATGGTAGAAGCAGCGAAGGGGTCAAACCTTAAGCTCGGTGCTCAAAACATGTACGACAAAGACAGCGGGGCATACACAGGCGAAATCAGCCCGGCCATGGTCGCTGACCTCGGCGTGACATACGTCATCCTTGGACACTCAGAGCGTCGCGAATACTTCGGCGAATCTGATGCGTTCATCAACAGCAAAACGAAAAAAGCGTTCGAACACGGTCTTACGCCAATCGTTTGTGTCGGTGAAACATTAGAAGAGCGCGAAGGCGACAAGTTCGAAGAAGTCATCAAGACGCAAGTCGAAGGTGGCCTCGCGGACCTCTCAGCTGACCAAGTCAAACAACTCGTCATCGCGTACGAGCCAGTTTGGGCGATCGGCACTGGTAAATCAGCGGACGAAGCAGATGCGCAAAGCTCATGCAAATATGTTCGTGACGTGGTAAAAGGTCTTTACGGTGAAGACGTGGCGGCTGCGGTTCGCATCCAATACGGCGGTTCTGTAAAACCTGAGAACATCAAGGAGTATATGGCGCAAGAAGACATCGACGGCGCACTCGTCGGCGGTGCTTCACTTGAAGCTGCTTCGTTCCTCAAGTTGTTGGAGGCGATTTAAATGGCAAGACCAGTCGCCCTCATCATCTTGGATGGTTTTGGAATGCGGAACGAAACGTTCGGTAATGCGGTCGCTGCGGCGAACAAACCGAACTTCGACCGCTACTGGGAGCAGTATCCACATACGCTCCTCAACGCGAAAGGCGAGTACGTCGGCCTTCCGGAAGGTCAGATGGGGAACTCGGAAGTCGGTCACTTGAACATCGGTGCCGGCCGGGTCGTCTATCAGTCACTTTCACGCGTCAACAACGCCATCAAAGACCGTTCACTCTTCGACCGCCAAGCGATGAATCACTTGGCCGGACATGTGAAAAAGTATGATTCGAGCCTCCACATCATGGGCCTCGTCTCAGACGGTGGGATTCACTCTCACATCAACCACATGTACGCCATCGTCGAGTTCGCAAAACTTCATGGCATCGAAAAAGTATACATTCACGCTTTCACGGACGGCCGTGACTGTGATCCGAAATCAGGCGCTGGCTTCCTCGAACAGACGGAAGCGAAGCTCGCTGAACTCGGACTCGGTCAAGTCGCTAGCGTGTCTGGACGCTACTATGCCATGGACCGCGATAACCGTTGGGAACGCGTCGAGAAAGTATACGACGTGCTCGTCAACGCGAAAGGCGAAGTCGGCACGAATGCGGTCGACGTGCTTAAACAGTCATACGCAGACGGCTTGACGGACGAATTCGTTCTTCCGACGGTCATCGAGAAAGACGGACAACCGGTCGCGACGATCAAAGATAACGACGCGATCATGTTCTTCAACTTCCGTCCGGACCGGGCCATCGAGCTCGCGAAAGTGTTCAAAGAGAAGACCGGCTTCAAAGGCTTCGAACTTTCGAACACACATCCAGAGAACATCTTGCTCGTCTCGATGACGAAGTTCTCGGATGAAATCGACACGGACATCGTCTTCCCACCGGAAGATTTGAAAAACACGCTCGGTGAGACTCTCGCCGCGCAAGGGTACAAACAGCTCCGCGCCGCGGAAACTGAGAAATACCCGCACGTCACGTTCTTCTTGAACGGACAACAAGAAACACCGTTCGAAGGTGAAGATCGTTTCCTCGTGCCGTCACCGAAAGTGGCGACGTACGACTTGAAGCCTGAAATGAGCGCGTATGAGCTCACAGAAGGACTCTTGGAGCGAATCGAATCTGACGAATATGACGCGTATATCATCAACTACGCGAACCCGGACATGGTCGGCCATTCCGGTATGCTCGAACCGACGAAGAAAGCTGTCGAAGTCGTCGACGAATGCCTCGGTAAAGTAGTGGACGCACTCATTGCCAAAGGCGGCGCGGCGATCATCACGGCGGACCACGGGAACGCTGACCTCGTCACGAACCCGGACGGCTCACCGATGACGGCCCACACGACGGAACCTGTACCATGTATCGTCACGAAAGAAGGGGTGGAACTGAAACCAGTTCTCCAAGGCGCGTTATGCGACCTCGCCCCGACGCTTCTTCACCTTCTCGGTGGAGAGCAACCGGCAGAAATGACCGGCACATCAATCGTCACGAAGTAACTCAAAAAACTTTCCAAACAAAAAGGAGCGAATTTTCATGTCAATGATTACAGAAATTTACGCACGCGAGATTTTGGATTCACGCGGTAACCCAACAATCGAAGTAGAAGTCTTCACAGAAGACGGCGGTTTCGGCCGTGCCCTCGTCCCATCAGGCGCATCAACTGGTGAGCACGAAGCAGTCGAACTCCGCGATGGCGACAAGTCACGTTACCTTGGTAAAGGCGTACTCAAAGCCGTTGCTAACGTAAACGACACAATCGCACCAGAACTCATCGGTTACGATGTATTCGACCAAAACGCACTCGACAAGAAAATGATCGAGCTCGATGGTACGAAAAACAAAGGTAAACTCGGCGCAAACGCGATCCTTGGTGTCTCTATGGCAGCAGCGCACGCAGCAGCAGACGAGCTCGGTCTTCCACTTTACACGTACCTCGGTGGATTCAACGCGAAGACACTTCCAACTCCAATGATGAACATCATCAACGGTGGTTCGCACGCTGACAACAACGTTGACTTCCAAGAGTTCATGATCATGCCTGTTGGCGCGCCAACGTTCCGTGAAGCGCTCCGCATGGGTGCAGAAGTATTCCACGCCCTCAAATCAGTACTTTCTGGTATGGGTCTTAACACAGCTGTCGGTGACGAAGGTGGTTTCGCACCAAACCTTAAGTCTAACGAAGAAGCGATCACAGTTATCCTTGAAGCAATCGAAAAAGCTGGTTACAAAGCTGGCGAAGATATCTACCTCGCAATGGACGTTGCGTCTTCTGAGTTCTACGACAAGTCGACTGGCAAGTACGAACTCGCTGGCGAAGGCAAGTCAATGACAACTGCAGAACTCGTAGACTTCTACGCTGAGCTCGTAAGCAAATACCCAATCATCTCAATCGAAGACGGTTGCGACGAAAACGACTGGGACGGCTTTAAATTGCTCACTGACAAAATCGGTGACAAAGTTCAGCTCGTTGGGGATGACCTCTTCGTAACGAACACTGAGAAATTGGCTGAAGGTATCGAAAAAGGAATCTCGAACTCGATCCTCATCAAAGTTAACCAAATCGGTACGCTCACAGAAACATTCGACGCGATCGAAATGGCTAAAAAAGCTGGTTACACAGCTGTTATCTCACACCGTTCTGGTGAAACAGAAGATGCGACAATCGCGGACATCGCTGTGGCGACAAACGCTGGTCAAATCAAAACTGGTTCGCTCTCGCGTACAGACCGTATCGCGAAGTACAACCAACTTCTCCGCATCGAAGACATGCTCGGCGATGTAGCGAAATACGACGGCATCAAGTCGTTCTACAACCTCAAAAAATAATTGATTGTTTTCAGGTCCGCCTCGTGCGGGCCTGTTTTTTTGTGGTTTTGATTATCTTCATCAGACGGCGGGACGACTGAGTGATCGTCAACCCGTCTTGGCGGCACCGATGCTTTCTGCAGGCAATCCATGGAGCCTCCTCGCACTTCGTGCTTGCGGGGTCTCCGTTAGATTGCTTTCCTGCAAGAGTCACGGTGCCGCTTTGACGGGAGTGAAGACTCTGTGTCGAGCTTCCTCGTCATCGACACCCCCTGTTGCTGTATACTGAACGTGACTGATGAAGAGTAGGGGGGATTAGATGGACCGATCAAATGAGCAAGAGGAAAGATTGAGCGGCGGGAACGTATCGATCGTCTATAAAAAGGGGAATCACGTCTATCGGACGCAGAAAGAGGGGAGTGCGAATGTCCATCGCTTGTTAAAGCACTTAGAGGCGAAGGGGATATCGGGCGTGCCGCGATTTATCGGGGTGGATGAACAGGGCCGAGAGGTCTTGACGTACCTCGAAGGCGAGACGGCTGATTATCCGTTGAAAGCCTATATGTGGTCCGATGAGGCGATTCAGGATGCCGCTCGGCTGATGCGCCGGCTGCATGACGCGACGGCGGATGTCGCATGGCCATCGGACTGGCAACCGCTCGACGATACGCCAGAACCGTTTGACGTGATTTGCCACAACGACTTTGCCGTCTACAATACGATTTTCCATGATGGCAAAATGGAAGGGGTCATCGACTTTGATTTGGCGGCACCTGGACCACGTGCCTGGGATATCGTCTACGCGCTCTATACGTTCGTTCCGCTCAGCCGGCGTCATCAAGCCGAGTCGGGAGAGGTCGTCCACTATGAGGCGGAGCGCGATGATGTGAGATACAAACGACGAGTCGCGCTCTTCTTAGAAGCGTACGGCTGGGAAGGTTCGACATCGGAGTTGTTGGACATGCTGCTATTGCGGATTGAGGCGCTCTATCGGTTAATCGAACGAAACGCCTCAGAAGGGGACGTCGCTTTCCAAACGATGATGGATGAAGGGCACCACACGCATTATCAAGAAGAATATCGTTTTATCGAGGCGAACGGCAAGAAATGGTTTTGAGAAAGGATGGCAGACGAGGGCTTGCCGACCGTTCATTCCGGGAATAGAGTAGTGTAGGTGAAAGGAGGCGTTCGTCATGATGGTCAGCGGTTTTCTCCTTCTTCTCATTGCGCTCGGTGTCGGTGGTTACTTCCTGTACAAGTATATGGAAGACCGGAAATGGTCGTGACGTGCGTCACGGCCGTTTTTTTTGAGTGCGTGAACGCTTGAAAATTGGGTATAATCAGATACAGACTACAAAAAGGAGAGACGTCCATGACACGCGTACGGAAAGCCATCATCCCGGCCGCCGGGCTCGGTACCCGCTTCTTGCCGGCGACGAAGGCGATGCCAAAAGAGATGCTCCCGATCGTCAACAAACCGACGATTCAATTCATCGTGGAAGAAGCCGTCGCTTCCGGCATCGAGGACATCATTATCGTGACTGGGAAGAACAAGCGCGCCATCGAGGACCATTTCGACCGAGCCATCGAGCTTGAACAGAACCTCGAGTCAAAAGGCAAGACCGAGCTCCTCGAGTCGGTGCGCCACTCGTCGAACCTCGCCAACATCCACTACATACGGCAACAGGAACCAAAAGGGCTCGGCCACGCGATTTGGTGTGCCCGGAAGTTCATCGGCGACGAACCGTTCGCGGTCCTGCTCGGGGACGATATCATCGAGGCGGACGTGCCGGCGACGAAGCAATTGATCGACCAGTACGAGCAGTATGAGCGCTCGATCATCGGGGTGCAACGCGTCCCGTATGAAATGACGAATCGATATGGTATAATTGACCCGCTTGCCGTCGAAGGAAAGCTCATCCCGGTCCGGACGTTCGTTGAGAAACCGGCCGTCGGTGAAGCCCCATCGAACCTCGCCATCCTCGGCCGTTACATTTTGACGCCGGACGTCTTTGAGGCGTTGTCGGCGCAAGAAGTCGGGACGGGAGGCGAGATCCAATTGACGGACGCCATCGCCCGCTTGAACGAGGTGGAGACCGTCTTCGCCTATGAATTTGACGGGCGTCGCTATGACGTCGGGGAACCGATCGGCTTCATCGAAGCGACGATCGCCCACGCGCTGTGCGACCCAGATTTAAAAGCCAACGTCCGCACGCTCTTGAAGCGCTTCGTGGACGAACTCGAACAACAGTAAGGTGTGTTATTTTTGAAAACAATGTTAATGGTCTGTCAAAACTATTATCCGGAGATCGGCAGTGCCGGTAACCGGATGCAAAATATCACGCATCTCATGAAGGAACGCGGATACGAAGTGGAGGTCATCACGGCCGCCCCATCGTATCCGAACTTCAACTTGTATAAAGACGATCGCTTCTGGAACGACAAGGCGCTCAACAATCAGCCGTTCATCAAGCGGCTCATCACGAAGAAGCGCAAACATACGTCGAACATGGTGAGCCGGCTCGCTTTGTTTTTGGAACAGATGATCAAAGGCGTCGCCGCCGTCCAAAAGCTCGACTCGAAACCGGATGTCGTCTTTGCGACGACCCCGTCTTTTTTTATGGCGTTCGTCGGCGTGTATGCGAAACGCAAGTACGGCGTCCCGTTCATCTTGGACGTGCGTGACCTCTGGCCGGAGTCGGTGAAAGGCGTCGGCGTGTTCAAACACGACTGGATGCTCGCCCCGGCGTTCTGGTTCGAGAAGCGTCTTTACAAATCGGCCGATGAAATCATCATCAACTCGGAAGGGTTCCGCAGCTATCTTCGCCAGCGCGGCGTCGAGAACGAGATGATCCACTACATGCCGAACTCGATTCGTGAGAGCGAGCGCAATCTCGAGCGGACGGTCCCCGAGGACGACCGGATGGAAATCCTGTACGCCGGGAACATGGGCCTCGCCCAAGACGTGTCACTCTTGCTTGAACTTGCGGAGCGGTTCCGTGACGAACCGCGCGTCCATTTCAAATTGATCGGCTACGGGTACCGGAAGAACGAGTTGAAAGACATGATTAAAGCCCGCGGTTTCAAGAACTTCCTCTTCCTCGAGGCGATGCCTCGGACGGAGGCGTTCCAAGCCATCAAGAACGCGGACGTCGCGTTCGTCAGCCTGATCGAGCAAGAAGTGTTCGATACGGTCATCCCGGGCAAACTGATCGACTACATGGCGGTCGGTAAACCGATCGTCGCGGCGGTGTCAGGCCATGCGGCGAATGTCATCGAAGCGGCCGAGGTCGGTTACGTGTCACGGAAGCGTGACATCAACGAGATCGAGCACATGCTCCGTAAATTGCTCGAACGTCCCGAGTTGCGTGAGAAATACGGTGTGAACGGGATCCGTTATGTGAAAGAGAATCTGTGCTGGGAAAACAATATACACGTCCTCGAAGACGTGATCGAAAAAGTAACGATGGAGGAAACACGATGAAGTCAGTATGTATGTTTGTATGGAACCATTTTACGAATGATGCGCGCGTCTTGCGCGAATGCTCGGCGCTCGCCGAAGCGGGCTATGAAGTCGATTTGATTGCGCTTCAAGACCCGAAAAATCCGTCGCTCCCGAAAGAAGAGATGCGTCCGGAAGGGTTCCGCGTCATTCGCGTCAAACGTCAGCCGTCGATTCTCGCCAATGGGATGAAGGCGCTCAAATCGATTCGGACATGGGTGTCTGAGAAGAAGACACGCCAGCTCGGGGCTGGACTCGTCGGCGCGGGATTGTTCATCCTCGCACCATTGACGATGCTCGGACTCGGTGCGGCAGCAGGTGCGATTTTGTTCCCGCCGGTGCGTAAAAACATCGTCAATGCGAGCGCGATGCTTGAGATGGTGTTCACTTCGACGAAGAAGTCGTACGATTTCTATCACGCCAACGACTTGAACACGCTCCCGCAGGCGTTGATCGCCGGGAAAATCGTCAACAAAGGCAAAATTGTCTACGACTCGCATGAAGTCCAGACGGACCGGACCGGTTACGGCTATATCCAAAGTAACCTTGAAGGCTGGCTCTTGCCGTATGTCGATTCGATGATGGTCGAGAACCACACGCGCGCGGCGCACAACGAAGAGCTCTACGGCTTCTATCCGTACGTGCTCCACAACTATCCGTTCTATCGTCCGCTCGACTTCTCGCTCCGTAAAGACTTGCATGCGCTCCTCGACTTGCCGAAAGATGAGAAAATCCTCTTGTACCAAGGCGGCATTCAAGCCGGCCGCGGACTCGAGCAGCTCATCCTCGCGGTCAAGGACTTCAACGAAGGCACGCTCGTCATGATCGGGGACGGAAAACTCAAACCAGTCATCAAACGGATGATCGAGGACGAAGGCGTCAGCGACCGCGTCAAGATGATTGACAAAGTACCGGTCGAGGCGTTACCGTACTATACGATGAACGCGTATCTCGGTTTCCAAGTGTTGAACAACGTCTGCTTCAACCACTACTCGGCGTCATCGAACAAACTGTTCGAATATTTGATGGCCGAAGTACCGGTCGTCTCATGTGACTTCCCGGAAATCGAACGTGTCGTCGCCGGCAACGACGTCGGTGTCGTCGTCGATTCGCACGACCCACAATCGATCGCCGAAGGCGTCAACCGCCTGCTCGACGATCAAGCACTCTACGCCCGTGTCAAAGAGAACACGAAGACGGCGCGTGAGCAATATAACTGGGATTTGGAAAAAGAGGCACTCTTGAACGTCTACACGAACGTCGTGGACCGCAAGTTGCCGATTATGAAAGACGGTGCGCCAAAGCCAGTTCAACAGTAAGACTTAGACTGCGGCTTTGTGCCGCGGTCTTTTTTATATGGAAGGGGGACAACCAATGAAACGTCAACAACAACATCTATTGCGTCAACAAGTCTGGAAGAAGCTCCAATCGATTTCCTTGAAGGATATCGCCTGGATCGTCGCCGGCTCATTCATTCTCGCGTTCGGGGTGAACTACTTCACCGTCCCGAACGATTTTTCGGAAGGCGGCCTGCTCGGGGTCACCATCATTCTGTACTACTTGTTCGGCTGGGACCTCGGGGTCACGTCGATTATCGGGAACGGGATTTTATTCATCGTCGGTTATAAGCTGCTCGACCGCCGGACGATGGTCTATTCGGTCGTCGCTGTCATCGCGACGTCGTTCTTCCTCAGCTTGACCCATGACTGGGGCAGCCCGGCCGAGGACAAACTGCTCGCGGCGGTGTATGCCGGGATCATGATCGGTGTCGGCATCGGCATGGTGCTCCGCGTCGGCGGGACGACCGGGGGCGGGGTCATCATCGCCCGCCTCATGGAGCGGTATTTGCACATGAGCGTCGCCGTGTCGATGTTCATCATCGATGCCATCGTCGTCGGGGCGTCAGGCTTCATCCTCGGGGAACAAGTCGTGCTCTATACGTTGATTGCCATCATCATCGGCTCGTGGGTCATCGACCTCGTCGCCGAAGGGCTCAACATCCGTAAGGCCGTCACGATTATCAGTGACAAACAAGAAGAGCTCGCCGTCGTGTTGACGGAGACGCTCGGCCGCTCGGCGACGATTATCCACGGTCACGGCTACTATACGAAGCAGGATAAGAACATGCTATATATGATTGTCGACAAGCGCCAAGTCGGCCCGCTCAAGAAAATCGTCGAAGTGACAGACCCACGTGCCTTCGTCGTCATCCACCAAGTGAAAGAAGTCATCGGGGAAGGGTTCAGCTACCCGTCCCGATAATTTGAAAGCTGGTGTTTTGACGCCAACTTCTATATAATAAGAAGCGTGTAAAAAGAAGGAGGAACTGACTACTATGCAAACGATCGCTACAATCAGCCTGCTCGTCGTGGCTGTTTTATTGATTGTCGTCGTACTGCTCATGTCAGGTCGGTCGCAAGGTCTTGGGGCGATTGCAGGTGGCGCGGAGCAGTTGTTCGGCCGCCAGAAAGCGCGCGGCTTCGACGCTGTTTTGAACCGAACTGCAGCTGTACTAGGCACATTGTTTTTCATTTTAGGATTACTAGTCGCATCATTATGATGAAAGGCTGATCGTTCTCGATTTTTACGTGAGGCGGTCGGCTTTTGTTTTTTTCAATTATTTTTTGGGAATAATGGATTGTATGAGGAGATGACGTTAGCAATGAAGATTACAGCACCGAAACCGTTCTTCTTTGAAGGCGGACCACGTGCCGTGTTGATGTTACATGGCTTTACCGGATCGAGCGCGGATGTCCGCATGCTCGGTCGTTTCCTGCAAAAAGAAGGCTATACGTGTATGGGTCCCCAGTACCGGGGCCATGCCGTCCCGCCTGAAGAATTGCTTCAATACGGACCGGCGGACTGGTGGGAGGACGTCTTGAACGCCTACCAGTCGTTGAAAGAGAAAGGCTATGAGGAGATTGCCGTCTGTGGCCTCTCGCTCGGCGGCGTCATGTCGCTTCGCCTCGCTTCACAGGAGAACGTCAAAGGCGTCATCCCGATGTGCGCCCCGACCGGAATCGATGCCGAGGACCGGTTATACAAAGGAGTCAAAGCCTACGCTCGAGAATATAAATCTCGAGAAGACAAATCACCTGAACAGATCGAACAGGAGATGGCGGACTTCAAACCGATGCCGACGCTCAAGGACCTCCGTGCCTTCGTCCGTGACACGACGACGAAGCTCGAAGATATTTTCGTCCCGGCGCTCGTCGTCCAAGGGGCGAAAGATCAAATGGTCGATCCTGAATCTGCACACGAAATTTACGAGGCAATCAACGCGTTCCAAAAAGAACTGCTCATGTATGAGGAGTCGGGACACGTGATCACACTCGATAAAGAAAAAGAGAAACTGCACCAGGACGTGCTCGATTTTCTCGAAACGTTAGACTGGTCAGTCTAAAAAGGAGGTGTCACGTTGAATTTACGTGACCAACTACTAGAAATCATCCAAGCCAGTGACAAAGCACTGACGGTGGACCAATTGACCGAGCGTCTTGCGCTCGAGTCGACGGATGCCTTTAAAGAGCTCATCCGCACCTTGAACACCCTCGAAGAAGAGGGCTTAATCGGCCGCACCCGGACGAACCGTTACGGGACGCTCGCCGTGCTCGGCCAAGCAGCGGGAATCATCTCGATTCACCAACGCGGCTTCGGCTTCTTGTCGGTCGAAGGGGAGACGGAGGACGTGTTCCTTCCGCCCGACCAATTAAAAGACGTCTACCACGGGGACACGATTCTCGTCAAAAAACGTGAGGACAACCGCGGCAAGACCGAGGGCGTGCTCCTCAAAGTCTTGAAGCGTGGCTTGTCGGAGTTCGTCGGGACGTATACGCTCCCGAGCGGACGCCTCGACCAGTTCGCCTTCATCGAGCCGGACGACAAGCGCATCAACTTCTGGCCGGTCGTCAACCCGGACAAATCGCTCGGTGCCGTCGATGGCCATAAAGTCGTCGTCCGCATCACGAAATATCCGGACGGACGTTTCGCCGGAGCGTGTGACGTCGTCCGCATCATCGGACACAAGAACGACCCAGGCGTCGACATCTTGTCGATCGTCTATAAGCACGGCATCCCGACGGAGTTCCCGGAAGATGTCATCGACCAGGCGAACGCCGTACCGGACGAGGCCGACGAGAAAGACTTCATGGGCCGCGTCGACCTTCGTAACGAGACGATCTTCACGATTGATGGCGAAGACGCGAAAGACTTGGACGATGCCGTCCACGTCAAGAAACTCGACAACGGTAACTATGAGCTCGGCGTCCACATCGCCGACGTGTCACATTACGTGACGGAAGGGTCACCGCTCGACGTCGAGGCGTTCGAACGGGGGACGAGTGTGTATCTCGTCGACCGCGTCATCCCGATGTTGCCGCACCGTCTCTCGAACGGGATTTGTTCACTCAACCCGCACGTCAACCGGTTGACGCTCAGCTGCGTCATGGAGATCTCCCCGCAAAACGGGAAGGTCGTCCACCATGAGCTGTTCCCGAGTGTCATCAAGACGACGGAGCGGATGACGTATATGAACGTCCGCGAGATCATCGAACGCGATGACGAAGCGACGCTCGAACGCTACGAGCCGTATATCCCGTTGTTCGACCTCATGGCCGAACTCGCGGAAGTGCTCCGCAAGCGCCGTAACTCGCGCGGTGCCATCAACTTCGATTTCGCCGAGGCGAAAGTCGTCGTCGACGAGGAAGGCAAACCGGCCGATATCGTCTTGCGTCCGCGCTCGGTCGCCGAGAAGTTGATCGAGGAGTTCATGCTCGCGGCCAACGAGACGGTCGCCGAACACTTCCACAAGATGGACGTGCCGTTCATCTATCGTGTGCACGATAACCCGAAATCGGACAAGCTCGATTTCTTCTTCGACTTCGTCGCGAACTTCGGCGTGCATATCGAGCGGTTCAAAGGCCAGAAGGTCGAACCGAAGACGCTTCAGAAGATTTTGAAGGCGATCTCGGGTGAACCGGAAGAGCCGGTCATCAGCACGATCATGCTCCGTTCGATGCAACAGGCGAAGTACGACGATGTCTCGCTCGGTCACTTCGGCCTGGCGACCGACTTCTATACGCACTTCACGTCACCGATTCGTCGATACCCGGACTTGATCGTCCACCGTCTCATGCGCACGTATGCTTTCAACGGCGACGTGTCAGAGAAGACGATCGCCAAGTACGAGGACCGTCTCGGTTCGATCGCCGAACAGGCGTCGAAACGCGAGCGTCGTTCGGTCGATGCCGAACGTGAGACGCAAGCCTTGAAGAAAGCCGAGTACATGGAATCACGTCTCGGTGAAGAGTTCGATGGCGTCGTCAGCGGTGTCACGAACTTCGGGATGTTTATCGAGCTTCCGAACACGATCGAAGGACTCGTTCGTCTCCAGTCGATGGATGACTACTACCACTTCGACGAGTCGCAGCTCATGTTGCTCGGCGAGCGGACGAAACGTCAGTTCCGAATCGGTGACGCGGTGCGCGTCAAGGTCGACGCCGTCAACTTGGACGAGCGCACGATCGACTTCACCGTCGTCGGCATGCCGAAGCGGGAACAGTCGCGCCGTCGCCAACCGACGACGATTAAAGCGACGGAAGGTCGTCCGAAGAAGGATGACAAAAAAGGCCGCGGCCGTGACGACAAACGTCCGAAGCGCGGCAAGCCGGGCAAACCAGGGAAACCGGGCCAAGCCGGGAAACCGTCGAAACCAGGCGAGAAGCCGAAGTCGTCGCAAGGACGGTCGGCGCTCGACTTGAAGAAGAAAGACGGTCAAAAACGTAAAGGCGACGCCAAACGCGGAGCGAAGAAGCGTCGCTGACGGGAGGGGGCGACCCCTCCTCTATATTGAAGTAAAGGACTGAATGTCTATGGCCAAGAAGAAAGATTCGAACGCGCTCGCGCAAAACCGAAAAGCGTCCTTCGATTATGCGATCGAAGATACGATTGAAGCCGGCATGGTGTTGACGGGGACCGAGATTAAATCGGTGCGCCAGTCAAAGATCAACATCGCCGACGCGTATGTCCGCTTTGATGGTGGCGAGGCGACGCTTCATAACTGTCATATCAGCCCGTTCGAGCAAGGGAACCGGTTCAACCACGAGCCGCTTCGTGTCCGAAAGCTATTGTTGCATAAGAAGCAAATCAATCAGCTCATCGGCGCGCAAGGGCGTGACGGGTATACGATCATCCCGCTCAAAGTGTATCTCAAGAACGGCTTCGCCAAATGTCTCCTCGGCATCGGGCGCGGGAAGAAGAAGTATGACAAGCGCGACGACTTGAAGAAGAAAGACGCGAAGCGTGACGTCGACCGGGCACTCCGGGACCGGCAAAAATACTGACAGCGAGACCTGATTGTGGTATAGTTGTTGTAGTACCAATTACCACCTCGGGGACGTTATGGATTCGACGGGGGTAGGTCGGTCGTATGTGGCGTGTCGAGGGGTCGGCCTCGTTAAAACGCAAACGCCTATAACTGGCAAAACTAACACACAACTCGCAGCAGCCTAAGTGCCCTGCGGATCCTGACATCCATCGCTTGTGTGGATGACTTTCAGGGTCTCAAACTAAGCAAGCTACGCTTCAACCTCGCCGTCTGAGGGCGCGAAGAAGAGATGAATCAGACTGGATGCGACAACGCCTGTTTATCGGCAGTGTCACATTGAGATTCAATAGATAAACTATACACGTAGAAGCATGCGTTACGATGCCTTCGGACGCGGGTTCGACTCCCGCCGTCTCCATTAATTAGAAAAGACCTTTGGACTTCAAAGGTCTTTTCTAATTAATTTTTAAAAACAAAATAGATATATGTATAAATAATAACTCCATTAGAGGTGAAGTGATGAAAGAAAAAAATATAGGTAAAACTAAAATTGTTGGATATTCACTTGCTATTCTTTCATTCGTTTGGGCATTCCTATCCTTTTTTCTAAGTAAATATAGTGGTTTATCAAATTTGAACTTTATTTTAATTACCGTTATTTTAGTAATTGCTACTATTTTAAGTTTTATGATAGATTTGAAAAACTCAGAAATAAATGACTTAAGAGAAGACATAAAGAATAATATAGTTGGATTGTTATCTTCTTATGATAGATTAGCCAAATTCGAAAGTGATGAACGTTATAATAAAATTTTCGAAAAGTTTGTAAATTTTGAAAAACAGGTTATTGGTGTGCAAACATATTCTTATTCATTGTCTTCTTCATCATTTAAAAATAAAATAAAGATAGAATATCAGAATGGTTACACAGAAGAAAATCATGATATTAATGCCATAATTCAAAGTTACTATTCTTTTCAAAAAACTGATTTAAAAATAGTGGATAAAAGCTTGAAGAAACTAATCATATTTTCAGATTCTTCAAGAGCCCAAGAGTATTTTCTTTCTAAAATTTCTCAAGTTAAAAATCACTCATTTATTCCTAAGGAAGAACATTTAGCACTTTTAAGTATTGTGGAAGAAAATTTAACAAAGCACTTAGATATTTCATTAGAGGACGATTTATACAATGTTATTGGTGTTAAAAGACCTAGCTCAAAAAAAAGATTAGGAATTGCTAAAGCTATATTAAGTTTTGAGTTTTTTCAAATTAGTACTGCTTATAGTTTTGGATATTCGGGTAATAGTAAAGACAAAGACGATAGAAGATATTTAACTTATATAGTTGAGTCTTATACAGGTGAAAAAAAACTGTACCTAATTGTATACCGTATTGAAAATTCAAAGAATCAAAATGAAGTTAGTGATTTAGAAGAACATATATTATTTTCTTTTAAGAACTTTCTAAATAATAATAATCTTATTGAAAAACGTTTAAATATTAGTGACCAATCAGAATGGGGGCTTGATTCAATTGCAAAAAAAATTCGTTCAAACTTCTAACGGCATTAGTTTAGATCAAAAGAAAACATTCCTTAAAAAGTTACAAGAAGCTGGATTTAAAAATGCAAAAATTAATAATACTCAACCAGCCAAGAAAGAGCTTCATGATAAAGAGTTATTAATTATTAAATAACTGAAAACTCAAATTTAAAAGAGTGATAGACGCTTAATAAAGTGTTTATCACTCTTTTTTTGTATAATATATTGAATATATTTTTTTGAAAATTAAGTAATATAAAACCAAAATAAAATTCAAATAAGTATAATAAGGATAATGATTACTTTTTACAACTTATATTGGAGGAGAGTTAATGAATAATTTAGCTGGAAATGAGTATGAAGAGCTTATTACAGATTTAGAGAAATTGTTAAATACTATGTATGTTTATAAGAATGATTTTTCTATTACTAATGGCAATTTACATATTGGAACTTGTATTAATTATGCTGATTTACTTGAAATGAGAGATGAATTTTTAAATGAATTAATATATACAATTATTGAATATGTGTATTCTTCAACAAAGCAAGAGAAATTAATTAAAAAATTTAAAACCGGAAGAAATATTTCGGCAGCATATTCCAAATTATTTCAACATTCAAAAAGTAAGTTTAGAAAGTCTTCATTGCAAGGGCAATTTTCTGAACTTTTAATATTTAATTTATTGCAATATTACTATAATGCTGTTCCTCTTTTAAGAAAAATGGCAATTACGACAAATCCGGAACTTGAGAGAAATGGTGCAGATGCTATACATATAGCGAAAGAAAATGATAAATATCTAATTTATTTAGCTGAAGCAAAAACCTATAACAGAAATAATTCTGCTTCTGGTTTAAAAGAGGCTCTTAAAGATGCTACTAAAGATATGATAAATAAACATTATATTCGTCATCGAGAAGAATTAAATTTATATGTCTATGATGATTTTATTTCAAAAGATTTTGAGGAGATAGCCGAAAACTACAAAGAAGGTAGTTTTTCTGGAAATTATGAAGTTCACATGGTATGTATTGTCTCTTATGATTTTAAATCTGATATTGATCTGTCTACGAGAGACACAGCTCTACAGTCTATGATTGATGATATTCAAAAAGGAACAACAAACATCATGACATCAAAAGCATTCAAAGGTATTCCTACACATTTATTATCAAGAATTCATTATATTATCTTTCCAGTAAAGGATTTAGAGAATCTTATCGAAAAATTCACAGAGAAGTTGAGAGGGTGAAGTGACTATGGAAAAAGAAATTTATATAATTAATAGATTATTGGAGCACGATTTAAAAAAATTTGCATTTAAAATTGGCGCAATTAAAAATCCCCCTCATTTAAAGACTTCTGAGGCAGTTGAAGCTTTAAACATTGCTGAGAAACTATCTAGAGATTATTTGAACGAAGATGCTAAGCAAAGATGCTTATTAATTTGTGCGCTGATTTGGGAGCATAAAAATTCTGAATGGGATGCATTACCTAGTTATTTAACAAGATTACTAGCAAGAATTGGTTTGATACCTGTAACGAAAATGTTAAGTAAGGATGAGAGTTTTGAAAGTACGGGTAGTGTGATTGATGATTTGTATTTTTCTTCAAATCTTCATAAAGCTGAGGTGTCTTTAACGGAGGGCAAAAATTTGATTTTATCTAACTTCCAAAAAAAATTATGGGATAGTATTGATAAGTACAATTTTTTGGGGGTTTCAGCACCAACATCTGCAGGTAAAAGCTATATCTTAGTAAATAAAGTCATTCAATCACTTTTAAACGAGAATAGAAATTTCTTATTTGTAGTACCAACTATAAGTTTAATTAATCAATTATCAAATGATTTTAGAAAAGCACTTAAAAATTTCAGTATTGATGATTGTGACATTCATCATTTTATTCCGATAGAAAGTAACGATTTTTTGTCTAAAAATATATACATACTAACTCAAGAGCGTTTAATGTCGGGAATAAACAGTAACAGTATAAATTTGAATGACTTAGATATTGCCATCTTTGATGAAATTCAAAATATTGAGAGAGCACATTTGGAAGAGGATGAAAGGGCTAAAAGATTACACGAATCGATTCTGACTTTATTACATGATTTTAAACCTAAAAAAATGATTATTAGTGGCCCAAGAATAAATAATATTTCTGACTTAACTAAGAAATTGTTTGGAGAAAATTCTATAAGTATTACTACAGAATTACCACCTGTGTTAAATATGACTTATTCATTTTCATACTTCGAAAAAAAATTAAAATTGAAGCAATATAATTATGTTGTCAATGATGTTCACGAATTAGAGCTTGAAAACACTTTTATAAAACAAAATTTATTTGGAAAACAAAATTACAATAAAAACATAATTGAATTAGTAAACAACTTAATAAACAATTTGAATAGTGATCAATCCGGTACAATCATTTTCTCACCTACTTCCAAGCAATCATCAAAAATTGCAAAGTTATTAACAGAAGAGAAGTCAAATATAGAAAAAAATGAATCTGTAGATTCACTTTCTGACTATATTAGTGAAACAATTCATCCTAATTATGAATTGGTTACAACTGTTAAAAAAGGTGTGGGATATCATCATGGTAAAATGCCCCTTCATTTAAGAAACGTAATTGAGATTGCCTTCAAGGAATTTAATATTCGTAACTTAGTGTGTACCACTACGTTAATACAAGGGGTAAACCTCCCTGCTAAAAACATTATTACTAGAAATCCAAATTTGTACACGAAACGAAGTAACAACCATAGTAATCCAACTTTAACAGGATATGAATTTGGAAATTTGAGAGGGAGAGCAGGGAGATTGATGCAGGATTTTCTTGGAAGAACAATTATTCTTGACGAAGAAATGTTTCTTGAAAAGTCTATTAATCCTGCAGTGAACCCTACAAGGACTATTGAACCTAGTTATCAAACTAGATTTAAAAGAAACGAAAAAAAATTAAATAGCATTTTAATAAATAATTTAGAAGTTGAAAAATCAATACCTGATAAAGATATAATTATTTATATAAGACAGATGGTTATAAAATATGGGGAAGAATCTGATGAAATATTGCAGAAAGTTGGAATTTTTTTGACGCCTTCGGTTTTAAATAGTGTTAAAGACTCAATGAGCCGATTGTCTTTAGACATTCACACCCTCGCTTCTAATCGTTATTGGGATCCGTTGACCCTTACAAGACTGCATGAATTAAACTTAAGAAATAGGTTTCCAAATATACCAACAACACCCTTTGATAAAGAATACGTGAGGAAGATATTCGAATGCTTAATCTTCTTGGAAAAACATTGTCCTATACAGTTTTATAAATATTTTAAAACTAGTCCCTTAACGAATCGAACATTCTTCTATAGATTGATTGTTAAAGCTCAATCATGGAGTCAAGGTAAATCTTTAAATGAAATAATTTCTTGGAAACAGGAAATCACTAATGAGGATATTGAAACTACATTAGATGATGTAAACAAATACGTCCAATATAATTTACCAACTATCCTAAAACCACTGGTTGATATAAATGGTGAAGAAAATAACATTCTATATTTTATGGAGACGGGTGTATTTAGTTTATTTGAAAGAGAGTTAATTGAATTAGGTTTGAATAGGGAGCTTGCTATAAGAGTGACAAAACAACTTAAAACACCAACTTTTAAAAAAAATCTTTCTGGGCCTACAAGAAAAATAGAATTGAAGCAATTTTTAATAAAGAATAAGAGCGTTTTAAATTATTGGGATAGAAAACAAATTGATTTAATCATTTAATTAAAAAAATAAAAGAAAAATTATTAAAACCGTGTAAAAGATTGTGAGTCGAGAGTAAGAGATGCTTGTAGCTGAAGGTCATTTATTTAACATAAGTAGATTTGTGGCGCTCCATACAACAATTTTTAATGAATGCGACACATACGACGACGTACAAGCATATGCTTATGAAGGCGTTGCTCGAATGCACGACCGAACTAAGTGATTCCGGTGTAGTGACGTTCGAGCAAATTTCAAGACACGTGACGAAGATGTATTGGAATTTGATTGTGAAACACGGATTGCGACAAGTGAATCAACTTGAGAAATTGAGCTCGGTCGAAAAAACGATGCTCACGTTTCAAGCGACACATGAAATTCCGTCCACTTGGAACTTTGATCGTCTGCCGGTTCAGCAGCAACAACAATTGATTCGAAACGTGAATCAGTTCTATAAGAAGTACGTGTACGGATCGTTCTATGCCTCGTTCGAGGGGACCGTCTATTCATTCAATCGGAAAGAAGAGTGGGTCAAACTTGTGCCGAGCTACGTCATCTTTTTTGAGAAATATAAACGGGTATTGATGAATGTTACGAATTATCAACTCGCCGTCTTTCTGGAAAAATACAATACACGCGAAGCGATGGAGCGAATCTTGAACAAAATCGAATTCGTCTCGGCTCGTCAATCGCTCGACGAGTTCAAACAGATTTTACTGAGTCACGGTCATTCCGTCTGTTTTTATTGCATGAAGCCGCTCAAACAGATTCACGTCGACCATTTTATCCCGTGGTCTTACATACAGAATGATGTTCTATGGAATTTTGTCCTCGCTTGTCCGACTTGTAATACGAGCAAGAACAATCGGATGGCGAAGGTTGATTATCTTTACGCGCTCGTGGAACGAAACCATGAGTTGCGAGTGGCAGAGCAGATGGAGACATACAAAGAGACGAAATTAATTCACCTGTATGACTATGCGGTGCAAAATGGGTTTGAAGCCAATTGGATGCCGAAGTAATTAAAATGAGTCGAACCTGATGAGTAAGGTTCGATTCATTTTATTTTTTTGATTATTCCTTTTTACATACATCTTTTTCAGAACACGTCCAAAAGGATACAGAGATTGGATGAGTATTTAATCCGATAATTTTCCCATAAATTGTATGATAAACTGAAGGGAAGAAGATTGTGAGGGGAACAATGATGAATATTCATTTTGAAAAGATGGACGAAAGAGAACTTACTTCTTATTTGACGTGGTTGATTGATGATTATGCGAACGACGTCGCCCGCAATTATCAATTACCTGCTGCACTGGCGCAAGAAGAGTCGACGCAATTGATTCGTAGCCTGTTTCCAGACAATCAACCGACTGAGGAACAAACAGTCGTCCATGTGATGGACGGTGCGACGCGAGTCGGGATTTTATGGTACGCCTTTCAGGTAGAATCAAAACGTGTCTACATTTATCATGTTTGGATGCACGAAGCCTATCGCGGACGCGGATATGCGACGGCGGCATTGCAACTACTTGAGACGATTACAGCGCACGAACTTGGGGCGACTTCGATTGGGCTGAGTGTATTTGGCTCAAATCCGGATGCTCAGCGACTTTATGCACGCCTCGGATTCCAACAAGCTTCGATTGCGATGAATAAGCGTTTGGGAGAGGTGTCGAAGTGAGGCGCTTTTGGAAATGGACATTAATTGCGATTGGGGTGCTTGCCGTAGGGATGGGAGGACTCGCTTTTATGTTCAATCAGTCGATGCAGTCAGATCCCGATGAAGAAGCAAAAGCAATCCAACTCGCTGAGCCGTATGTAGCGGAGCGTTTCGACAATGCCGAATTGACGACAGAGGTCACGTTCGACAACATGGGAAATTTCCCGTTCGAATATGCGGCGACTGCAGTTGATTCCGTGACTGGGACCGAGTTTTTCGTCTATGCGGATGAGACGACAGGGGAAGTCGTCGACACGTTTCTCGCATCGAAATGGGAAGACGACGTGACGGATGCCATCGAAGATTCGGTCATGACGGCGTTTGGTCACGACGTCACGTACGACGTTTTTTACGATGAAGTAGCCGTGCGACAACTCGACGCCTCGGCGGCGAACCCGCTCGCCTATAAAACAGCCGACGTCGTACCGACAATCTTGGTGACGATTCATCGGGAGCCAGCATCAGGAGACGAGGCACTCGTTCGGACTTGGATGGCGGCGCTACAAGAGAGCGACATGTTACGCCGTGCGGAAGTTCATGTCGACTATATCGCTAAAAACGGAGAAATTCTCAATGACGGGACCCCGTTAATTCTATCGTTCTAATAAAAAAACACTTTCTGCGCGCAGGAAGTGTTTTTGTTCAGTTTATCGTCACCACAAGTTAAACAAATCCGCCACAATCGCATCACTTCCGTCTCGGAACATGAACAAGCCGAGTGCGATTAACAGACCGCCGATGACGAGGCTGCCGAACCGTATCAGTCCGTTCGTGTTCTTTTTGAATAAGCCGCGAATTACGAGCCCTCCACCGATCACTAGCATCAAGAAATACCAAAACCCCATAGCCATTCCTCCTCTGCCTGTAGTTGAGTCTAGTTTACATATATTTTCCAGTACATACTGTAGGGCGTGAGACTGATTTAATCTCAGTCCAAGACGGGTACAGTACCTCTATGTGCAAATAAAGGGGAGAGTGACCACTATGCGAAAAACCATCGTCATCGCGGGCGCGAGCGGCTATATCGGCTCGAACGTGATGGACCATCTAAAAGAAGAATATGACATCATCGCCTTGTCCCGCTCAACGAAAAACAAGGAAAACGAGGACCACATCACGTGGCGGTCGTGCGATTTATTCTCGTATGAACAGACACGTGAGGCGTGCGAGGGGGCGGACTACGCCATGTTCCTCGTCCACTCGATGATTCCGGACGGCGGATTGACGCAGGCGACGTTCGAAGACATGGACGCGCTCATCGCCGACAACTTCGCCCGTGCGACAAAAGCGAACGACATCGAACAAATCGTCTACTTGAGCGGCATCATTCCGAAAGAGTCGAAGACGTTGTCTCGTCACTTGAAGAGCCGGCTCGAAGTCGAACGGATTCTCGGCGGGCAAGGGGTGCCGGTGACGACGATTCGGGCCGGGCTCATCATCGGTCCAGAAGGCTCATCGTTCCCGATTCTCGCGAAGCTCGTCAAACGGTTGCCGGTCATGATTCTCCCGAACTGGACGAAGACGGAGACACATCCGATCGATTTGCGCGAAGCGGTCCAGGCGCTCATCTCGGTCGTTGGGGCCGAGGCGCTGTACGACCATCATATCGATATCGGTGGACCGGAAGTGATGACGTATCGCAAGATGATTGAAGACACGGCTGACGTCATGGGCAAACGTCGCGTCATGATCGACTTCCCGTTCCCGACGATCAAACTGTCCCGCCTCTGGGTCATGGCCGTGACGGGTGAACCGAAAGACACGGTCTATCCGCTCGTCGAGAGCATGGGCCACGCCATGGTCGCGAAAGACACGACCGGCGTCAAACAAGGAGAAATCCCGTTCAAGGAAGCGGTCGAGCACGCACTTGAGGAAGAAGAGAAACAGAAGTCAGGCGGCGGCAAGAAGAAAAAAGCGCCGCAACAGTACACGGTCCGCTCGATTCAACGGTTCGGCCTGCCCGAGAACAAGTCGGCGCTATGGATGGCCGACACGTATTTCGAGTGGCTCGGCCGGCTCGCGTATCCGCTCATCCAGACGACGAAAGAGGACGATGACTGGGAAATCGCGCTCCTCCGTCCGTCACTCGTCGCACTCCATCTGTCGCTCGAAGACGAGGCGACGGACGACATGGCGTCCTATTCCATCGACGGCGGCATGTTCGCGAAGTTGAGTGAGGATGACAAGACAGGCCGGCTCGAGTTCAGACGGCTCCCGGAGTCAGAAGAAGGGCTCGTCGCCATCCACGAGTTCGTGCCGGCGCTGCCGTGGTGGTTCTATACGAAGACGCAGGCGAAAGCCCACCTCGTCGTCATGTGGCTGTTCGGCCGTCACGTCCGTCTGCTTGGGGAAGATGCGGACGAGGGCGACCAAGTCGTCGAAGCACCGACGAATTAACGAAGACGCATCCATCGCGATGCGTCTTTGTTTTGTCGATTATGTTAACGTTTTGCCGGAATCGTTTACAAAGGGCAGGGACAGGCGTACACTGAACTCGTTTTCGACATAATGGAAAGAAGGAATGCAAGAATGGACAACTTCATGACATCACGCCAAGGATGGCAAAAAGACATCTCGGCCGGGATCACCGTCGGGGTCGTCGCCGTGCCGCTCGCGATGGCGTTTGCGATCGCCTCAGGTGTCGGACCGGTGTACGGCCTGTACACGGCCATCATCGCTGGAATCCTCGTCAGCCTGTTCGGGGGCTCGACGTTCCAAATCGCAGGACCGACCGGCGCCTTCATCCCGATCGTCTCGGGCGTCATGCTCGCGCATGGCTATGAAGGATTGCTCGTGACGACGTTCCTCGCCGGCTTGCTCTTATTCCTCATGAGCGTACTCCGCGTCGGACGACTCATCCGCTTCATGCCGCGCGCCGTCACAATCGGGTTCACGGCCGGGATCGCCGTCGTCATCTTCGTCGACCAGCTCGATGAACTGTTTGGCATCTCGTTTCAAAAGGCGCCGCACTTCCACGAGAATTTACTGAAGCTCGTGACGTCGTTACATGAAGCGAGCTTATGGCCTGTCTTCATTGCCGCCATCGGTTTCTTGACGCTCTGGCTCGTACCGAAACTGCCTGTAAAATTGCCGCTTCTCTTGATGGCGATGCTCGTGCCGACGTTCGTCAGTCTTGTCATCCCAGGGGAAGTCGCGACGATCGGTAGTGCCTATGGCGGCATCCCGAGCGGACTGCCTGAGTTCAACTGGCTCGCGATCGACCTCGATTTGATTGCGACGCTGTTGCCATCGGCATTCGCCATCGCCTTCCTCGGGGCGCTCGAGTCGCTATTGTCGGGTGCGGTCGCGGACGGCATGGCCGGTACGAAGATGAACCCGGACAAGGAACTGTTCGGGCAAGGGCTCGCCAACGTCGTCGTCCCGTTCTTCGGCGGGATCCCGGCGACCGGCGCCATCGCCCGGACGGCGACGAACATTCAAGCAGGGGCCGTCAGCCGCCGTTCCGGCGTCATCCACGGGTTGACGGTGCTCCTCGCCGTGCTCGTATTGGCACCGCTCGCGAGCTATGTCCCGCTGGCCGCACTCGCCCCAATCTTGATGCGCGTCGCTTGGAACATGTCGGAGCGGCATCACGTCTTCGAGATGATCAAGCATCGGTCGGCCGAATCGCTCGTCCTGCTGATTACGCTCGGGCTGACCGTGTTCGTCGACCTCGTCGTCGCCGTCGAGGTCGGGGTCATCTGTGCGCTCGCCTTGTTCGCGAAACGGATGGCCGATACGATCGACGTCCGCGAACAGACGGAACGGTACGTGACGCGCGACGGTCAAGTCGTCTTCAGCGTCGAAGGACCGCTCTTCTTCGGGGCGATCGAGATGTTCGAGCACGTGTTGCATCATATCCATGACGAGCCTGACGTCTTCATCTTCAACTTCCACCGCTGTCCGGTCATCGATGTGACGGCCGTCGAAGAGATTCGCCGCGTCGTCCGCGAGTTGAAAGCGGCCGACCGTCGTGTCGTCTTCGCGCACTTGTCGGCACCCGTGCGCCAGACGCTCACGCATTACGGCGTGCTCGACCACGTCGACACGTTCGAGACGACGCAGGAAGCGATTGACGCGTCTTAACGGACGGACAGAATCTGACCGAACGGGATGCGAAGCACGTCCGTGTCGAACAGCTCGACTTCACGCTCGGCATAATAGATGGCGTGGACGTAGCCGCGCACCGTATGGGTCATGCCGTTGTCGAACAGCGTCAGCTCGACGGCGTCGCCTTCACGGATGGCGCGTTCGAGCTCGGTCTGCCATAAGTAGAGGAGCTGCTCATCCAAGTCAGGCAGCTCGATTTTTTGGACGTGGGCGTAATATTTCTTTAGCAGCGCCACGTGCTCGGGCATGAGGAACGGGATCCATTTCAATTCACCGCGGTCTTTGTAGCGGGTCTGGCTCATGACGATTCACCTCCTTGTTTATGTCCGCCGATGAGGCGTTGCCGCGTCCGGAGCGGACTGTCTTTCAGTAAACTCGATGCTGGGCGGATCGTGCCGCGCCCGAAGCGGACGTTCAAGCGATCGACGAGGTCGAGGAAGTCGAACCGGCGCGCCCGGGCCCACTCGTCCTCGAAGAAGGAGAGCTGAACGTGGTCACTCCTTGGCTCGAGCTTACCGAGGGCGACCGAGACGTAACGGACGGCCTCCGTCTCGTCCCAGGCGTCGAGGAAGAGCGTCAACAATACCGGCAAGAACTCGCGCTCGTCCGCTGTGAAGCGGGCGAGTTTTTTTTGTTTGCTGAACCCGCGCCGCTCGCTCGTCCGGGTGTAACGGACACCAAGATGGACGCTCCCGCCGACGAGACCGGCCTGTCGCGTCCGCATGCCGACCTCGACGGCAATCGCCTGCAAGACGAGCCGGATGGCCGCGTACGTCGCATAGTCCTTCATGAGCGTGATGCCGTGGCCAATCGTCCGGGGCCGTTGCCGTTTCGCCCCGAACAGGGAGCTCGGCGGGAGGATCGTCGGCGATTCGTCGATGCCCCAGGCGTGATGCCACAGTTCGGCGCCGATGACGCCGAACTTCTCATGGAGCGTCTCGAGCGGATAGCGGGCGAGGTCACCGATCGTCTCGATGCCGAGCCGCCGGAGATGGACTTCCATCTTCGCCCCGACGCCCCACATCTTGCCGATCGGGGCCGGGTGGATCAACTTCTCGACGTCGTGGAGGAAACAGCTGGCGACGCCGGTCTTCTTCCCATGCAGGTCGAGGACGAGCTTGGCGAGGACGTTGTTCGGTCCGATGCCGATTGTGACCGGGATGCCGGTGTAGCGGAACACGGTCGAGCGGATGAGGCGGGCGACGTGCGCATCGTTCCCAAACAGCCGCTCCGTCCCGGTCAAGTCGACGAGCGTCTCGTCGACCGAGTAGACACGGATCGCCTCGGGGGGTGCGAACTGATGCAAGATGTGGACGATTTGGACGGACACGTTCAAATAGTGGCTCATCCGGGCCTCGGCGTAGATGACGTGCCGTCGCTCATGCCACGGCAACCGGTCGATGTGAAAGCGCCGGGACCCGGTCTTGATGCCGAGCTGCTTCATCGGCGGCGTCGCGGCGAGGACGAGGGCGCCGTGGTCCTGTAAGTTCGATAAGACGACGAGCTTTGTCTTGTACGGGTTCAACTTGCGGGCGGCGCACTCGCAACTGGCGTAGAACGAGACGCTGTCGATACAAAAAATCCGACGTCGCATAGCCACCTCTCCTTTTTACGAACAAACGTTCTGTTTTTTTCATCGTATCATGGTCTCACGCCGTCTCAAATAGAAAAATGAAAAGAAATTTTGAAAAGAGTTAAAAAAAGGATAGATGGTGAATGAAATTCCATCTTTTTGGAATTTACCGAAATAATAAAGCGAGGCGGAAACAAAATCCGGTATAATGAGAGGGTAGCTAGACAAATATGGTTTCGGACGATGGAGGCTATCCTGTGATTGATTTTGTGAAGCAATTGACCAATGATCAGGCACGACGATTGAAAACCTATAAGAAACAAGTCGAACGCATCAACGCGTACGAGGAGACGATGCGCGCCTTAGACGATGAGGCGCTTCGCCAGTACGCGCTCGAACTGAAACAGCGGCTCACGGACGGTGCGGACGTCCGCGCCATCACGGAGGAAGGGTTCGCCCTCGTCCGCGAGGCATCCGTCCGGACGATCGGGCTCCGTCACTATGACGTCCAGCTCATCGGTGGTCTCGCGCTGCTCGAAGGAAATATCGCCGAGATGCCGACCGGGGAAGGGAAGACGCTCGTCGCGGCTCTCCCGGCGTTCGTCAAGGCGCTCGAAGGGAAAGGCGTCCATGTCATCACGGTAAACGACTATTTGGCGATGCGTGACGCCGAACAGATCGGCAAGATTCATACGTTTCTTGGGCTCACGGTCGGACTGAACGTCCCGGAGATGGAGCTTGCTGACAAACAGGCGGCGTATGCGGCCGACATTACATACGGGGTCGGGACCGAGTTCGGGTTCGACTATCTTCGGGACCACTTGGTCGGCTCGCCGGAAGAACGGGTCCAGCGTCCGTTCCATTTCGCGCTGCTCGATGAAGTCGACAGCGTCTTGATCGACGAGGCGAAGACGCCGCTCATCATTGCCCAGAAGGACGAGTCGCACGACCGCTTGAAACGTCTCGCCCAAACCGTGTTCGGCCAATTGACGGAAGACGACTATACGGTCGACCTCGAGGCGCGCGCCGTCATGTTCTCGGACAAAGGTATCGAGAAAATCGAGGCGTTGTTCTCGGTCGACAACTTGTTTTCCGCCGAGCACCACGTCTTGTATCACTACATGATGCAGGCGCTCCGGGCGAACGTGTTGTTCGAGCGGGACGTCGACTATATCGTCCAAGAAGGCAAAATCGAGTTGATCGACTTGTTCACGGGTCGGGTCATGGAAGGCCGGAGCTTGTCGGAAGGCCTCCATCAGGCGCTCGAGGCGAAAGAACAGCTCGACATCACCGAAGAGAACAAGACGACGGCGGAGATCACGATTCAACACTACTTCCGGATGTACCCGCTCCTCGGCGGCATGACCGGGACGGCGCAGACGTCACGCGAAGAGTTCATGAAGACGTATCAGATGGACGTCGTCCAAGTGCCGACGAACCGGCCGAAGCAGCGCCAAGACCTACCGGACCGCGTCTTTGATACGATTGCCCATAAATATGCGGCGGTCGGTCAAGAAGTCGCGGCCATCCACGCGACGGGACAGCCAATCTTGATCGGGACGACCTCGATCGCCCAGTCGGAGGCCGTCAGTGAACAGCTCGAGCGACAAGGCATCGCGCACGAACTGTTGAACGCGAAGACGGTCGCCCAAGAAGCCGAGATTATCGCCGAGGCGGGACGGCTCGGTCACGTGACGATCGCGACGAACATGGCCGGACGCGGGACCGACATCGTCTTAGACGAGACGGCGCGCGAACGGGGCGGCTTGTATGTCATCGGGACGGAACGGCACGAATCGCTCCGCGTCGACAATCAGCTCCGCGGACGGTCGGGACGTCAAGGCGACCCGGGCATGTCACGTTTCTTCGTCTCGCTCGAGGATGATCTCGTCAAGCGGTACGCCGCCGAGCGGTTGAAACGTGTCGAGCACAAACTGACGCCGGACGAACATGGGGAAGTCCGCCATAAAGAAGCGGGCGACATCATCGAATACGCCCAGACGACGATTGAAGGCGTCGGCGTGTCGGTCCGTGACTACATGTTCAAGCTCGACGACGTCTTGAACGAGCAGCGCCGCATCATCTATACGATTCGCGATGAGGCGGTCGACGCCAATGCGACGGCCATCTTGAACAACGTGCTCGCGATGATGCGCCTCGCGCTCAACGAGACGCTCGACCGTCATATCGCGGCCGACCTCGTCCCGGAAGAGTGGGCGACGGACGCGCTCATCGAGGACTATCTCTATTTGACGCAACAGGCGCCGACGTGGGATGACACGGTCGGGGACAAAGAAGAGTTGAAACAAGCGGTCGCGCCATGGATCGACGGCATCGTCGCGACGGCAGAACAGCGGATCGAGGGCTACCCAGAAGTCATCGCCTTCGCGCGGCAACAACTGCTCAGCCACCTTGATATTCGCTGGACGAACCATTTGACGACGATGAACGCCTTGAAGGAAGGCATCGGGCTCCGCAGCTACGGCCAGGAAGACCCGAGCCGTCAGTTCGGCAAGGAAGGGCTCGAGATTTTCCAAGAGACGTATCTCGATATCGCCCGCGACGTGACGATTCAACTGTGCCAGCTAGATTTATACTTTGCGCAACGGGAAGAGGAGGGGCTGTGACATGTTCGGACTGTTGAAACGAAAGAAAGTCGAGACGATCATCCGCCAAGACGACGAGCGGGCGCTCCGCCTCGTGTTCGATGAAGGGATGGACATCTCGAAAGAAGATGAGTACGTGTTCCGCTATCATGCGACGACGTTGCCGCCGCTCGCGGACAACCAGTTGTCGATCGAGCTGCTCAGTGCGACGAAGAACCCGGGCGGTCTGTCCGTGGTCGCCTTGTTCCGCAACACGGTCGCGACCGAGTTCTCGCTCGACGAGATCCCGGTGCTCTTGTTGAACGAACGCCGCGAACCGCTCGGCCAAAAGATGCTGAGCCGGATGGATTTGCCGTCGTTCGAGGCGATGACGAGTAAGCCCGTCTATCTCGACTTCTTCGAGGAGGAACTGTTCACCGATGTCGACGCTCTCGACACCGAATCGCTCCAACTCGCCTTCCAAATGAACCCGACGGCACCGCTCCAAGACATCTCCGACGGCGAACGGGACGCGTTCCCTGACGTGGCGTGGCATCGCCTGAAGCGGATGAACGTCCTCAGCCGTCCGGTCGCCGAAGGGCAGTTTGATCTGTTGCTCGTCCATCTCGACGTGACCGACACGGAAATCGGTGCCTCGCTCCTCGTCCGGAACGGGTACCCGGGACAGGCGCTCCAAATCCCGCGCCTCCCGCTCGAGTTGATGCAGCGGGACGAGGTCGTCGGCCGAGCCGACGCAACGCTCAACGAACCGATTTTACCGAAACATGATTATCCGCTCCACGTCCGCTTCAAGCGGCCGGAAGGAGACAGCGACGGACCGATCTCGATTCGCATCCGTTCATGACGAAATGACCATCCCTGACACGCGTCGGGGATGGTTTTTTAGGTCCAACAGACTACTTGTGTGAAGTCTAGCCTCTGAACAAGTCGGGCTAAAAAATCGCTTGAAGTGAAGTCGTCTGTTCCGGTAAATCATACCGTTTCATACCTTTTCCATGTTCTCGGAAAGTCGTCTGCAATCAGACCTTTCTTTACCAAATTTTTAAGGAAATAGGACATAGGATTCATTAAAATGAGAGTCCGGCTATGGTATATTTAGTCCGCAATGCACACCACATGAATGGGGAGAAAAATCATGTCTAAATTTACGAAGATGGCCATTGCTACGTCGCTCATCGTCCCAACGCTCATCCCGCTCCAACACGCAGCAGCGGAAGACGAGGACGTCGTCAAACTGCGCTTCTTGGAGACGACCGACTTACATACGAACATCACGAACTACGACTACTTCCAGGACAAGATCGACAACACGATCGGCTTGACGAAAGTGGCGACGTTGATTCAGCAACATCGCATGGAAGCCGGCAAACCGAACACGTTCCTATTCGATAACGGGGATACGATTCAAGGGACGCCGTTCGGGGATTACGTCCGTGAACAGCATCAACAAACACCGGGCACGTTCGAACATCCGATGTACAAAGCGATGTCGGCGCTCGAGTTCGATGCGGTCACACTCGGGAACCACGAGTTCAACTTCGGACTCCAATTCTTGTATGACGCGATGCAAGGCTCAAAAGGCAAGCTCCGCTTCGTCAACTCAAACGTGAAAGACTTGTCGGGTGAGCAGATCGTCTCGAAATATAACGAGGACGGACAAGAAGTCCAAATCATCGAACGCCAAGTCGTCGACGCGGACGGCGAGACGCACACGATCAAAGTCGGTGTCTTCGGGGTCGTACCGCCGAAAATCATGTCGTGGGACTCAAGCAACCTCCAAGGCAAGGTGACAGCGGATGATATCATCCCGTCGGCACGTGAGGCGGTCGCGAAATTGAAAGAGCAAGGCGCGGACGTCGTTGTCGCGCTCGCGCACTCAGGCATCGGGGAAAGTGCGAAGCTCGCCGATCAACAAGAAGACGGGGAAGAGAACGTCGGCTACGCGCTCACGAAAATCGAAGGGCTCGACATGGTCATGACCGGTCACCAACACGGCCGCTTCCCGGACGCGAAAGGCATGTTCGCCACGTTCCCGAACGTGAACATGGATAAAGGGACGATCAACGGCAAGCCGGTCGTCATGGCGAACAACCAAGGGAAAGACCTCGGGGTCATCGACCTCGACCTCGAGCTCGTCGATGGCAAATGGCAAGTACTCGATGCGAACGCGAAACTCGATACGGTCACGGCCGACACACCGGTCGATGCGACGATTCAGGCGCTCATCGATACGGAGCATAAGGCGACGATCGAATACATCAATCGTTCGGTCGGGGAGATTCAAGACGATATCCAAAGCTACTTCGCGCTCGTCCGTGACGATTCGTCGGTCCAGTTCGTGACGAACGCGCAGAAATGGTACGTCGAGAAAGAACTCGCGACAAACCCGGAACTCGCGGCGTATAAAGAACTCCCGCTTCTCTCGGCCGGAGCACCGTTCAAAGCTGGTAACCGTCAATTGACGGACGCCAGCTATTACACGAACATTCCGAAAGGCTCGATCGCATTGAAAAACGTGGCCGACTTGTACGTCTATCCGAACACGCTCGAAGTCGTCAAAGTGACGGGCGCGGACGTGATGGACTGGCTCGAGATGTCAGCCGGGGCGTACAAACAAGTCTCAGACGAGAACGACGAGTTGCTCAACTTGGAGTTCCGCAGTTATAACTTCGATATCCTTGACGGCCTCACGTATGAGATCGATGTCACGGGTCCAGCCAAGTTCGATGCGGGCGGGAAGTTGATCAACGACAAGGCGAACCGCGTCAAGAACGTCGAGTATAACGGCAAACCGATCACGCTCGACCAGGAGTTCCTCGTCGCGACGAACAACTATCGGGCCGGCTCGACGTCGTTCCCGGGTCTCGGTGGTGGGAAGAACATCGTCTACCGTTCGGCTTACGAGACACGGAACGTGATCTCGGACTATATCGTCAACAGCGCAGGCAGCGTCGACTACAAAGCAGACGACAACTGGAAGATCGTCGCCGATGCGAAACGAATCGCGAAATTCGAGACGGCCGACGCCGGCAAACAGTACGTCGACTTGTATGAAGGCATCGAAGCGACCGAGACGACACGTCCGGACGCGGCGAACCGCTTGTTCCGCACGTACACGATCGAGCTCGATCAAGCGGCAGTTGAGATTGCTCTCACGGTGAACACGATCAAACCGGGTGCGAAAGCAGTGACCGGTACGACGACACCGAACGCGACGGTCACGTTGAAAGACGGTGACAAAGTGCTCGCGACAGCGAAAGCGGACAAAGACGGCGCGTATACGCTCGTGACGAAACCGCTCAAACTTCGTCAGTCACTTACCATCGTCTCTGAACTCGATGGGGAGACCGTGACGGAAACGAAAGTCGTCGGAGCTGGCTTCGTCGGCACACCGGCCCTCGCCTCGAAGTTGACGTACGCCAACACGAACGTCATTTCTGGGAAAGTGACGCCGGAGACGAAGTTGACGCTCAAACGTGACGGCAAGACGATCGCCTACGCGACGTCGGACAAAAACGGATCGTTCGAATTCACGAAACGCGCCGGCTTCATCTACGGGGACTATGAAGTCATCGCTAAAGATGTGACCGGAAAAGTCGTCAAAGCGAAGGCGTTCACGTTCAAGAAAGCGGCCATCGCGACACCGAAGAACACGAAAGGCGTGAAGGTCGGAACGAAAGCGCTCATCGGGAAAACGACACCGGGTGCCGTCGTCGTCTTGAAAGACGCGAAAGGCAAACAAGTCGCCAAAGTGAAAGCGAGCTGGGCCGGAACGTATACGTTCACATTCAAAAAAGGCCTTGCTAAAGGAAGCTACGCGGTCATCGCGAGCGACTACACAGGCGCAGGTGCGAAACAAGCGAAGTTCGCATTGAAATAAGCGATTCAACCGAGACGGCGTCCCAACAGGGCGCCGTTTTTTCGCGCTCGAAAAAGTGTCAAAAAAGTGAACGAAACCTCTTACGAAAAAAGGGGAACTGCTGTATAATCAATCACGTAAGCGTTTACATTATATGTGTAAAACAACGGGATTCATTTTTTCGGGGCCGGTGGGGACCGGCTACATACGTTCAAAAGGGGACAGCACACATGATTACATTCTTTATCGCCTTGGCGATCCTATTCGTCGGGTACAAAGTGTACGGCAGCTACGTCGAGAAGACGTTCGGCATCAAGGAAGAGCGGACGACACCTGCCTACGCGTCACAGGACGGCATCGACTACGTGCCGATGGGGAAAAAACGGAACTCGATGATTCAACTGTTGAACATCGCCGGGGTCGGCCCGATTTTCGGACCGATCATGGGGGCGCTCTACGGACCGGTCGCGTTCCTGTGGATCGTCTTCGGATCGATTTTTGCTGGAGCGGTGCATGACTATTTGACGGGCATGATTTCGCTACGGAACAACGGGGCGCACTTGCCGCAACTCGCCGAGAAGTTCCTCGGCCGCTCGCTCCGCCACGTCGTCAACGGGTTTGCCCTGCTTCTTTTGCTCTTGGTCGGGACGGTGTTCGTCACGTCGCCGAGTAACATGATCAACAACTTGTTCGACGGCAACGCGACGACGCTCACGATCGTCATCTTCGCCGTGTTCGCCTACTACATCTTGGCGACATTGCTCCCGGTCGATAAGATCATTGGGCGCATCTACCCGTTCTTCGGGGCGCTCCTCATGATTAGCGCCATCGGGATCGCCGTCAGCCTGTTCGCACAGGGCTACAAGATTCCAGAGATGACACTCACGAACATGCATCCGGACGGCTTGCCGATTTGGCCGCTCCTCTTCTTCACGATCTCGTGTGGGGCGCTCTCAGGCTTCCACGCCACGCAGTCGCCGATCATCTCGCGGACGACGATGAAAGAGAGCAACGGCCGTGAAATCTTCTACGGCATGATGATTGTCGAGGCGGTCATCGCCATGATTTGGGCCGGGGCCGCCATGGCCATCTTCGAGCCAGGCGAATTGCTCGGATTGATTCAAACGGGTACGCCGGCACTTGTCGTCCAAGAAGTGGCGACGCTCATGCTCGGCAGCATCGGCGGCACACTCGCCATCCTCGGCGTCATCGTCTTGCCGATCACGTCAGGCGACACGGCGTTCCGTAGCGCTCGGATGATCATCGCCGACTATATGAAAGTCGCGCAGAAGAAGTTCTCGTCACGCCTGTGGATCGCGCTCCCGCTCTTCGCGATCTCATACGTGCTCACGAACATGGACTTCCAGATGCTCTGGCAATACTTCAACTGGGCCAACCAGACGACGGCTGTCATCGCCTTGTTCGTCGGGGCGATGTACCTCTACATCAAAGGGCGAAACCACTATATCGCGCTCATCCCGGGCACGTTCATGTTGTATGCGGTCTGGTTCTATATCTTGACGGCACCGATCGGCTTCAAGATGGATGGGGTCATCCCGTACGTCATCGCCACGATTGGGACGATCACGCTGCTCGTCTTGTTCCACATGCGCGCCAAAGCGATGCGGGCACAAAATATGGAATGTGACGTCCCGGTGAAGGAAGTCGCATAATCCACAGACATGGGTCGCTTCGGCCCATGTTTTTGTTTGCAACAAAATCGGGAAATGACCATACTAGAGGAATAGATTTGAAAGGTGGGACCTGAATGGATCAAGAGAAGCTAAAAGACATGCTCCATGCCGACACGCTCGGGGAAGAGATTGCGAGCGCCATCACCCATGGCCTCGGGGTCATCTTCAGCATCGTCGCGCTCGTCTTGCTCGTGAACACGGCGACCGAGACGGGGAGCACGTGGAACGTCATCGCCGTGAGCGTGTTCGGGGTATCGATGATTTTACTGTACCTCTTCTCGACGCTCATGCATGCGATTCCGCATCCACGGGCGAAGCGCGTGCTCCAAGTGTTCGACCATGCCGGGATCTACTTCTTGATTGCGGGTAGCTATACGCCGTTCGCGCTCGTGTCACTCCACGGGAAGCTCGGCTGGATGTTGTTCGGGATCGTCTGGGGCGTCGCGATTCTCGGTATCATTTGGAAGCTGTTCTCGACTGGGAAGTACATGTGGGTATCGAACGTGACGTATCTCGCGCTCGGCTGGATTTGTATCATCGTCGTGCGCCCGCTGTATGAATCCATCGGACATAACGGGTTCATGTTGCTCCTCGCCGGAGGGATCGCCTATTCGGTCGGGATCGTCTTTTACATGTGGCAGAAACTGCCGTTCAACCATGCGATTTGGCATATGTTCGTCCTAGCTGGAAGTGTGCTCGTTTTCCTCAGTATTTTGCTCTATGTGGCACCGAATACGAGCCTGTAAAATAGACGTCCCACGGGGCGTCTGTTTTTTTCTAAATCTAAGGAAATGAATCGGTGAAAACGATTACAAAATTACAGACGGATGGACGTTTGTATGTCATAATAATTTCAGACATCGTCATAGAGATAGATGGGTGTAAACGTAAGGGGGAAAATCAGATGGAAAAAGTGTTGCGCGATGGATTTATCTACATGTCTCAAAACAAAACACTCAACAGTTTGGCTAAAAAATACGGGCTTCGATTCGGGGCTTCGCGCTTTGTGGCGGGGGAAGATTTCAAGACGTCGGTGCCGACGATTCGTGAGTTGAACGCGAAAGGATTATCGGTCACGGTCGACCACTTAGGGGAATTCATCACGACGGTCGCAGAAGCGAACGAAAACCGGGATGAAATCATTCGTGCCATCGAAATCATGGCGGAAGAGAAGCTTGACGCATACATGTCGCTCAAGCTGACGTCGCTCGGATTCGATATCTCGGACGAGTTGATCGAAGATAACATGCGTCAAATCTTGACGACGGCGAAAGAAGTCGGTGTGTTCGTCGCCATCGATATGGAAGACGAGGCACGTTGCGAGAAGACGCTCGACTTGTTCAAGAAATTGAAAACGGACTTTGAGGGCCTGGGGACGGTCATCCAGTCATACTTGTACCGCTCGGAAGATGACATCAATCATCTCGCGCCGCTCAAGCCGAACCTTCGTATCGTCAAAGGGGCTTACAAGGAACCGGCGACGGTCGCTTTCCCGGAGAAAGAAGACGTCGACCACAACTACTTGAAGCTCGTCAAACTCCATCTGGCGAACGGGAACTACGCCTCTATCGCAACACATGACGACCATATGATCGATGCGGTCATCGAACATGTGAAACTGAACAACATCCCACTCGACCAGTTCGAGTTCCAAATGCTGTACGGCATCCGGGTCGAGCGTCAACTTGAGCTCGTCCGTCAAGGCTATAAAGTCCGTGTCTACGTGCCATACGGCCGTGATTGGTACGGCTACTTCATGCGCCGCCTCGCAGAACGTCCGGCGAACGTCGCGTTCGTTTTAAAAGGGATGGTCAAGAAATGAAACAAGCACACGAGTTCAACGTGAACTCGTGTGCTTTTCTGTGTTCATATGTTTGTCGAGGATTCGCTCGATTTCACTTTGTTCGACTTCCGTGACTCCGTCTTTCACCTTCGGGATGATTAACGCCTCATCCTCTTCGTAATAGAGGAAGCGATGCGTCTCGTTCTCGTTCACTTTGAGAATGGATGTCCATGGGACTTGCGTCGTTCGGTGGACGTTGCCACGAACGGCCTGCATCTCGACGGTCGTGTCAGAAAGCTGGAGCGTGACGTCTTTTGGCCAAGTGTCCTGTTTGTTGAGGGCACGACGGGTTTGCCAAAGGGCGAGCGGGGCATGCAAGTCCTTTAGCAGCGGTCTAAGTAATAGCGCGAACAATAGCCCGATTCCGACTGTGATGAGTAAAGATAAGCCGATCGACTCGGGGTGCGGTACGAGGAAGAATGCAGCCGCATACCCGAGAGCGAATAGCGGGAGATTCATATATTTCAACCATACGCCGCGAGCTCGTTTATATTGATTGGAATGGTGAATCATGTCGTTTTGGAAAGCTAAAAAATCGTCAAGCGTCAGTTGATAGGTGGTGACCATTGCATCCACTCCTTTGAGATTCGTCATAAATACGTGCTGATTGAAGAAGAACTTTGTCGCTTAGAGTGTGATGCCTAAGTGTTTTTGTAGCAGATCATTCATTCGAATTCGCTCCGTCTCGTTGAGCATCTGGTTTTGTTTCGGGACGATAATCGCTTCCGCCGCTTCAATAAATATATAGTGATGGGTCTCGTCCTCGTTCACTCGTTCAATCGCTTCCCACGCGACTTGAACCCGTTTGTTGACGGCATTGTGGAGCGAATTGACTTCAATCCCGTTCTCATGGATTGACAAAGTGACATCACGTGGCCATTTCGAGTCCTGTCGAAGTATGGATCGCAACTGTCTCAACCTCATCGTGAAATACACTTTCTTGAAGAGCGGGAATAAGAGCAGCGCCGGGACCACAGCGGCACTGGCGGCGAGTGCGAGGATGACAGGGACGGAGAGCGTTTGCGGTAACAAGACAATCGCGAGGGCAAATCCGTAAAAGGCGGTCAGTAACATGAGTATGAGCGTGACAAGTATAGATTTTCGTTTATCGGGAACCGAGTTTTTGATGAAGTTCTTTTGTAACGTGAAAAAATCATCTTGTGTCAATCGATAATGAATCATCCATCATTGGCTCCTTTCTTTCGTCTAAATGACAGGTTGACGCATGCAATAACGCTAGCATAGGATGGATTATTTTTCCAACAAAAAGACCCAGTGACTGAACACTGGGCCATCTTACAAAATCATCCGTTGATGACCGTCCCACCGTTGACGTGCATGACCTGTCCGCTGACGTACGTCGAGTCGTCACTTGCGAGATAGACGTAAGCCGGGGCGAGTTCCGCTGGTTGGCCCGGACGTTTCATCTCAGCCGAGTCACCGAACGAGGCGACTTTTTCCGCTGAGAACGTCGCTGGGATGAGCGGTGTCCAAATCGGACCTGGTGCGACGCCATTGACGCGAATCTTCTTCTCGGCCAAATTCTTGGCGAGCGAACGCGTGAACGCTGTGATTGCACCTTTCGTCGATGCGTAGTCGATCAATTGATCGTTACCTTCGTACGCTGTGATCGACGTCGTGTTGATGATGCTTGCGCCTTCGTTCAAGTATGGAAGGGCGGCTTTCGTCAAATAGAACATGCTGAAGATGTTCGTCCGGAACGTCTGCTCGAGCTGGTCGTCCGAGATATCGAGGAGCGACTCCTGCGGATGTTGCTCGGCTGCGTTATTGACGAGGATGTCCAAATGGCCGAACGTCTCGAGCGTCTGTTTGACGACGTCTTGGCAGAAAGCCGAGTCGCCGAGGTCACCTTGCAGCAATAGACAAGCTTGACCGAGTTCTTCGATGCGTTCTTTCGTCGCCTCGGCGTCCTCGAGCTCGTTTTGGTCTTTATAGACGATGACCGTATTCGCGCCTTCGTGGGCGAAGAAGATGGCGACCGATTTCCCGATGCCGGAGTCACCGCCCGTGATGATGGCGACTTTATCTTTCAGTTTATCGCTTCCTTTATATCCTTTACGTTCATAGATCGGGTACGGCTCCATCTTCGAATCGATTCCCGGTTGATGGGCTTGTTCTTGGCCGTCTTTCTTGAACGATTCAAAATCCTGTCGGTTCCCCATTGTGTTTAAACGATTGTCACTCATGAATACATTCCCCTTTCTAAAATTGACTCTTTGTGTCTATACCACAGTCACCGAAAAATAAATCGTCCTCGGTGAAATTGGAACGAATTTGAAAAATGAACGCTTGCGAATGAATTGTCATTCATTTATGATAGAAGAGTAAACACGATGGTGATTGCGATTTTTTTTACGCTTGAAATGAATCACTATTCATTCTCATTGAGGGGGGAACAATATGACGAGTCACATCGAACAATCAGCCGACCTCCGTTTGACGAGCAACATTCGTTTTGCGGTCGTCATCGGTTCAGGAGTAATGGGGGCGGGGATTGCGGCTCACTTGGCGAACGCGGGGATTCGTTCGCTCATGCTCGACATCGTACCACGTGAATTGACGGCGAAAGAAGAAGCGAAAGGGCTCACGCTCGAGTCGCCACAAGTACGGAACCGCATCGCTTCTGAGAACCGTCAAAAGCTATTGAAACAAAACCCGGCACCGCTCGCGACAGCGGAGCACTTGAACTTCATCGACGTGGGGAACTTAGAAGATGATCTCGAGCGCTTGAAGGAAGCGGACTGGGTCATCGAAGTCGTCGTCGAACGGCTCGATGTGAAGCAGCAACTGTTCGAAAAAATCGCACCTTACATCCGTGAAGACGCGATTCTCAGCTCGAACACGTCGGGTATCTCGATCGAGGCGATGGCGAGCGTATTGCCGGAAGGCTTGAAGGCACGTTTCCTCGGGACACACTTCTTCAACCCGCCGCGCTATTTGAAACTGCTCGAACTTATCCCGACGGAGAAGACGGCACGCCCGGTCATCGATTTCATGGCCCGCTTTGCTGAGGACCGTCTCGGGAAAGGCGTCGTCGAAGCGAAAGACACACCGAACTTCATCGGGAACCGCATCGGCACGTACGGACTCCTCGTCACGTTCGAAGAGATGCTCAAGCAGAACGCCTCGATCGGCGAGATGGACTCGATCACCGGACCGCTCATCGGCCGGCCAAAATCGGCGACATTCCGCACGCTCGACGTCGTCGGCATCGACACGTTCGTCCACGTCGCCGGAAACGTCTATGAGACGCTCGACGCAGGTGAAGAGAAGGATACGTTCGACGTCCCTGCTGAAATGAAGACGCTCGTCGAGAAGGGTTGGATTGGTCAAAAGGCCGGACAAGGCTTCTATAAGAAAGACGGAAAAGTCATCCAGGAACTGAATCTCGAGACGTTCGAATACGAACAATTGAAAGCGATTACAGGACCGGAGCTCGACCAAATCAAATCGCTCCCAGGCTCAAAAGCGAAGCTGAAAGGTGCCATCTTGAACAAGGGACGCGTCGGACAATTGCTCTGGCCGGTCACGGCGAAGACGCTCGTCTACTCGGCTCGTCTCACAGGCGAGATCAGTGACTCGATCGTCGCCATCGATGACGCGATGAAGTGGGGCTTCGGCTGGAAGTTCGGACCGTTCGAGACATGGGACGCACTCGGTGTCGAGAAATCGGTCGCCCGCATGAAAGCGGAAGGCTATGACGTCCCGGCGTGGATCGATGAGATGCTCGCTGCCGGACACACATCCTTCTATAAGGGAGACCAGTATTACGACCAAGCGTCACAGACGTACGTTGAGAAGACCGTCAACCCGAAAGAAGTGAAACTCGCCCCGCTCGCCAAGTCGAACGGGATCGTGCTCGAGAACGGTGGGGCCCGCCTCATCGATATCGGAGACGACGTCGTCGCCCTCGAGTTCACGTCACCGAACAATGCGATCGGTGTCGACATCATGCAGATGATTGAACAGTCGATCGACCTCGTCGAGACCGACTTCAAAGGACTCGTCCTCGCCAACGATGGTAAGAACTTCTGTGTCGGTGCCAACCTCGCGATGATGCTCATGGAAGCGGAAGACGAGAACTGGTACGAGCTCGATTGGATCATCAACAAGTTCCAACAAGTCGTCCAGAAGATTCGCTACGCGGGTCGCCCGGTCGTCGTCGCACCTTACGGCATGACGCTCGGCGGCGGGACAGAAATCAGCTTGCCGGCCGCACGCATGCAGGCGGCGCTCGAGACGTATATGGGTCTCGTCGAAGTCGGCGTCGGCCTCATCCCAGGTGGGGGCGGAAACCTCAACACGTACCGTCGTCTCCTCGAGCAGACACCGAAGTCGATGCAAAACATCGAGAAAGCGGCGCAACAGACGTTCGAGAATATCGCCATGGCGAAAGTATCGAAGTCGGCCTATGACGCGAAAGCGCTCGGCTATCACCGTCCGGTCGACGGCATCTCGATGAACCGCGACCACTTGACGTTCGACGCGAAACAGACGGTGCTCGGTCTCGCTGACGGCTACACGGCACCGGTTCGTGAGAAGTTGCCGGTCGTCGGTCAAACGGGGAAAGCGACACTCGAACTCGCGGCGTACGAGATGTTCTACGGTGGCTATATCTCTGAACACGATTTGAAGATTGCGAAAAAATTTGCCCACGTCATCAGCGGCGGCGATTTGGCATACGGCACGATGGTCGACGAGCAGTACTTCCTCGACATCGAGCGCGAGGCGTTCCTAAGCCTCATCGGGGAACCGAAATCGCAGCAACGGATGCAACATATGCTCGTCAAAGGCAAGCCACTTCGGAACTGACAAAAGGGGGACTTAACAGATGAGAGAAGCAGTCATCGTGGCCGGCGCACGGACGCCGGTCGGAAAAGCAAAACGCGGTTCGTTCCGAAACGTTCGCTCGGACGAACTCGCGGGTCACGCGATTAAAGCGACGCTCGAGCGGTCTGGCTACACGGGACCAATCGACGACGTCATCATGGGGTGCGCCATGCCGGAAGCGGAACAAGGGATGAACATCGCCCGCTACGCGGCCGTACGAGGTGGCTTGTCGCACGAAGTACCGGCCATCACGATCAACCGATATTGCTCGTCCGGCCTTCAAGCGATCGCCGACGCGGCAGCGAAAATCATGATCGGTCAAGCGACGGCGGTCATCGCCGGCGGTATGGAATCGATGAGCCTCGTCCCAATGGGCGGCCACGTCATCCGTCCGAACCCGACAATCATGGAGACGGCTCCGGAATACTATATGAGCATGGGCCACACGGCAGAACGTGTCGCGGCCGAATATAACATCTCGCGCGAAGACCAAGACCTGTTCGCCATCGACAGCCACCAAAAAGCGGCGGCAGCGATCGCGGGCGGCAAGTTCGAAGAAGAGATCGTCCCGGTCACGGTCGTCGAGCACGTGCTCGGCGAGGACGGGAAAGTCGCGGAACGTGAACTCGTCGTCAAACATGACGAAGGCGTCCGTGCCGACTCGACACTCGAGGCGCTCGGTAAACTGCGCCCGGCATTCAAAATCAAGGGCTCGGTGACGGCGGGGAACGCGTCACAAGTGTCCGATGGCGCGGCAGCCGTGCTCGTCATGGAGCGTGAAGAAGCCGAACGCCAAGGCTTGAAACCGATGGCAAAATTCCTCTCGTTCGCGGTCGGCGGTGTCCGTCCGGAAGTGATGGGCATCGGCCCGGTCGTCGCCATCCCGAAAGCGCTCGAGATGGCCGGCGTGAAGTTGGAAGAAGTCGGATTGTTCGAACTGAACGAGGCGTTCGCGAGCCAATCGCTCGGCGTCATCCGTGAACTCGGCATCGACCCGTCGAGAGTGAACGTCAACGGCGGCGCGATCGCTCTCGGGCATCCGCTCGGTTGCACGGGCGCGAAACTCGCGGTCTCGATCTTGCATGAGATGAAACGACGCAATGAAAAGTATGGGGTTGTGACGATGTGCATCGGTGGCGGTATGGGTGCTGCTGGCGTCTTCGAATTACTATAAGGGGGAATTGACAATGGAACGTACAGAACATGAATTGATTAAAGGCGGTAGCTTCGTCATCGACGCACTCGACGCGGATCGTTTGTTCACACCGGAAGACTTCTCGGACGAGCACAAGATGATTGGCGACACGACGGCGAGCTTCGTCGACGACCGTGTCATGCCAGTCCTTGGACGCATCGAGAAACATGAGTTCGATCTCTCGGTCGAACTGTTGAAAGAAGCGGGCGAGCTCGGCCTCCTCGGCGCGGACGTACCGGAAGAGTACGGCGGTTATCAGCTTGATAAGATCTCGTCATCGATCATCACGGAGCGGTTCGCCAAGGCACGTTCATTCGCCCTCAGCTACGGCGCCCACGTTGGGATCGGGACACTCCCGATCGTCTTCTTCGGAACGGAAGAGCAAAAGCATAAGTACTTGCCGAAGCTCGCGACCGGCGAATGGATCGCGGCGTACGCCCTCACAGAGCCAGGCTCAGGCTCGGACGCGCTCGGTGCGAAAGCGACGGCCGTCTTGAACGAGGCCGGCACGCACTACGTGTTGAACGGCGAGAAGCAATGGATCACGAACGCCGGTTTCGCGAACGTGTTCGTCGTCTACGCGAAAATCGACGGCGACAAGTTCAGCGCCTTCATCGTCGAGCGTGACTTCAACGGGGTCTCGACAGGGGCCGAAGAACAGAAGATGGGCATCAAAGGCTCATCGACACGGACGCTCATCTTAGAAGACGTCGAAGTCCCAGTCGACAACCTCCTCGGAGAAATCGGCAAAGGGCACGTCATCGCCTTCAACATCTTGAACGTCGGTCGTTACAAACTCGCGGTCGGTGCGGTCGGTTCGTCGAAACGTGCGTTCGATCTCTCGGTCCAGTACGCGAACGAACGTAAACAGTTCAAGACGCCGATCAGCCAGTTCCCGCTCATCCAAGAAAAACTCGCGACGATGGCTGCGAACATCTATGCGATGGAGAGCTCGGTCTACCGGACGGGCGGTCTGTTCCAAGACAGCCTCGACGCCCTCGGCGACGACAACATGCGTGACGGCTCGAAAGTCGCCCAAGCGATCGCTGAGTATGCGATTGAATGTTCATTGAACAAGGTGTTCGCCTCGGAGACGTTCGACTACGTCGTCGACGAAGCGGTCCAAATCCACGGCGGCTACGGCTTCATGACCGAATATGAAGTCGAGAACTTGTACCGTGACTCACGCATCAACCGGATCTTCGAAGGAACGAACGAGATCAACCGCTTGATCGTGCCGGGCACGCTCCTCAAGAAAGCGATGAAAGGCGACTTGCCACTCCTCGCCGAAGCACAGAAACTCCAAAAAGAGCTCATGAGCTACATGCCGCAAGAGCTCGACGGCTCACCGCTCGCACGCGAGAAGATGCTTCTGTCGAACATGAAGAAAATCAACTTGATGATCGCCGGAACGGCCGTCCAGAAATATCAGCAAGACCTTCAGAATGAGCAAGAGATTCTCGCGAAGATCGCCGACATCATCAGCGCCATCTACGCGCTTGAAGCGGCCATCACGCGGACGGATAAAGCCATCGCCCGCACAGGCGCTGAGAAGAACGGACAGAAAGTCCGCTACACCGAAATCTTCGCCGAACAAGTGTTCAAGCAAGTCGAACTCATGGCGAAAGAAGTCTTGTACGCGGCCGCATCGGGCGACGAGCAGCGCATGCTCTTATCGGCGATGAAGAAGTTCAGCCGTTATCAGCCAATCAACGTCATCGGCACGAAACGCGAAGTCGCAGCGAGTCTCATCAAAGCGAACAAGTTTATCGTGTAAGCAAGCGAGAGAAAGGGTGGGCCGGACGCGGTCGGCCCTTTCTTTTTGCCTTGCCGACACCGTACAATGGACGGGAGGAGGCGAAGTAGATGAGACGTAAGGCATTGTTAGAACGGATGGGTGCGATTGGCCGCTCAGTCGCAGAGCATGATGGGACACTCATGCTCCTCGCGCTCGGTTCGATCGGGCTCGAGACGGATCGGCTCGACGACTATTCGGACCTCGATTTCTTCTTGATCGTCGAGGATGGGCATAAGGCCCGCTTTATCGACAATTTGGATTGGCTCGCCGTCGAGCCGCTGGCGTACCAGTTCCAAAACACGAAAGACGGACATAAGGTCATGTATGAGGACGGCATTTACGCCGAGTTCGCCGTGTTTGAAGTCGTTGAGATGCCTGGCATCGCCTACACGCCAGGCCGTGTCGTCTGGGAGCGGGACGAGGCGCTCCACGCCTTCGTAACGCCTAACGTCGTCACAGACGTCCCTGACGCCGCATATTGCTATGAAGAGGCGCTGACGAACCTATACGTCGGATTGCTCCGGGAACGACGTGGCGAGCGACTTGCGGGCTTTGAACTCATTCAAGTCGCGGCAATCAATAACGTGCTGAAGGCACATGGAGAGATGAGTGACCCGTTCAATCCGACGCGACGCGTCGAGACGAAGCATCCTGACGTGACTAGGCTCCTTGAGCAAGGGGTATTAGGCTATGGGCGTTCCGTCGAGGCGGCAGCTGCGATTCTCGGTTATATCGAGGCGCGTCATCCGGTGAACGCATCGTTGAAGCGAGAGATTGAGCGTTTGCTTGAAGCGTGAATGGTCGATTCGGAATGTGCTACATTTATAGAAGAGGTGATGAACATGGTGACACTATATGGCTATCCGCCATGCAGTACGTGTAAAAAAGCAGAGAAGTGGTTGAAAGAGAACGACGTCGAGTATACATACGTCCATATCGTCGAGGCGACACCGTCGAAAGATGAACTGGCCGAACTATGGAAACAGTCGGGTCTCCCGCTCAAAAAATTCTTCAATACGAGCGGCCAAGTATATCGAAACGAAGGCATCAAAGATCAACTGCCAAATTTATCAGAAGACGAACAACTCGAGCTTCTCGCGAGCAATGGTATGCTTTTAAAGCGTCCAATCGTGACAGATGGTCAAAAATCAACTGTCGGATTTTCAGAAAAGTCGTTTACAGACGTTTGGGGCGAAGTGCTATAATACTCGTGTGAGTCTAATTCATTTGAGGGGGAAGTTAAGATGAGCAAAGTACCTGCCAATCTACGTTATTCAAAAGAGCACGAATGGGTTGAAGTGAACGGAAGCGTGGCCCGCATCGGGATCACGGATTTCGCACAAAGCGAACTAGGGGATATCGTCTTTGTCGAACTTCCTGAAGTCGGCGGCACGATTTTACTCGATGAGCCGTTCGGTTCGGTCGAGTCGGTCAAAACCGTATCAGAGTTGTACGCTCCAATCTCTGGAAAAATCACAGCGGTGAACGAATCACTCGCCGATTCACCAGAACTCGTCAACGAGGCACCGTTCGAAGGCGCTTGGATGATCGAAGTCGAGTTGAACGATGCGTCAGACGTCGACAAACTCATGTCAGCCGAAGAATACGAAGCGATGATTCAAGGCTAAACAAAACCCGGTTTCTCTTCACGAGAAGCCGGGCTTTTTTGTTCATTCGAAATCGAGGCGGTAATGATCAGGCTGGATGAGCGACGTCCGGTTGAACAGGCGGTAGAAGATGATTCCGAGCGTTATCGGGATGAGTCCGAACAAGACGATGACGAGCATGACGTTCCAGAGCGCGAACCCTCCCGGCATCAAATGCAAGGCGTTGATTGGCCCGATGAGGCCGGAGACGCCGAAACCGGCACTGATCGGCGTGCCTTCGATCCGAAGGATGCCTGCGAGCGCTCCGAGGATGGCCGCATTGGCGAGTACGGGCAACATCATGATCGGACGACGGACGAAGTTCGCCATTTGAATCTTCGGTGACCCGAGGAAGTGGGCGATCGACGTTCCCGTCGCGTTCATCTGCCAGCCGGCGATGGCGAGACCGAAGCCGGCGGCGACGACCCCTAAGTTGGCGGCCCCGGCCGCGACACCAGACAGACTGATCGCTGTGGCGATGCCGACCGTCGAGATTGGCGAGACGATGATGAGCGAGAACGCCATCGCGATCAACATACCCATCACAATCGGCTGCAGTTCCGTCATCGTCATAATGATCGTCCCGACGTATGTGGTGATTTGTGAGATGTAAGTGAGCAGGAACGCCCCGATTCCTCCGGCGACGACGATGACCGTCATCGGTAAGACGAGTACCGTGTATGTCTTCAAGCGTGGCGACAACTGCATGACGAGGAACGTCGCGAGAGCGGCCGTCACACCGGCCGTGATGACGTCACCGATTCCAGCCATGAGGAACGCCCCTTCTTCGATGCGGATGGCGCCGCTCCCGACTTGGGTCGCGATGCCGATCGTGCCGGCCTCGAGTGCCGAGCGTCCGAACTGCATGGCGACGGCGACACCGATGATGACCGGTAAGAGACGCATCGCGATTGTCGTCGCATCTAAGATGAACTGCAGTGACGGAACATAAGGTAAGATGGCTTTCGTTAATTCACCGAGCAAGGCGCTCGGGATGAGGGCGATGAGGATGGCAAGACTGAGGCCGTTCAAGACGTTCATCAAAAACTGTTTTCTGGTAAGCTTCTCTTCCGTCATTGGGGATTCACCTGTCCTTTTCTACTGGTATGCTGTTATGTACAAAAGCAATAAAGTTAATGACCATACTATGCCTCTTTCTAGCAAGCGTCAATATAAAATGTTGAAATGTTCAGAATTTTCCATTTGAGCACAACTTTTGAACCGACCGGTCCGGATTCATATACTTAGAGGAGAGGTGAGAACAATGATTACTGACGGATTCTTATATATATACGCCCCGATGTGCGGTACATGCGCCGTGGCCGAGCGGATGCTCTCGGTCGTCGAGGCCGTCGACCCCGAACTCCAGATTGAAAAGCGCGATGCCAACTTTATCCCGAACGAGCTCGAGGTGTATCAAGTCATGAGCGTCCCGGCGCTATTGAAGCTGGAAAATGGCCAAGTTCGCGATCGTTTGTATGCGTTTCAAAACGTCCAGCACGTCCTATCTTTCGTCAAATGAGATAGGATGATTAGAATAATCTGAAAATTTTAAATAATCAGTTGACACAGAAAGTTCACGAATGATATATTCATTACAACATCTTACTTGAACACAACATAGGTCGAGATTTTCCCGTCAGCAAGACGTTTTCGAACAACCGTTGCATGAGCTTACGCGATTTCAGGTGGACCTTCCCTTCGATTGTCCCCCAAAAAAATCAAGCGTCGGGGCACCGGTCGCGTAATTGCATGGTCCGTTCGAAGACCGAGTGATGATCGGGTAAAAATCCCCCATATAAGGATGAATGCTCTGATCGGGCAAAAGAGGTTCATCTATGGGTTGTCCTTCAGTGACTCAAGGTGCTACGTTCTGTGTCATCCTCGGATGGCACCTTTTTTAATTTGTCTGAAAAAAATAGTTTGACATGAAAATAATGTGTCGCTATGATAAAGCTAATCAAATACGCAACCACTCTTATCAAGAGAGGCTGAGGGACTGGCCCTATGACGCCCAGCAACCGCGGAGCAATCCGAAATGGTGCTAATTCCAGCAAGGTGTAAACCTTGGAAGATGAGAGCAATCGTTGTCCGTACCGATAAAGTACGCACGTTTGCTCAAACGTGCGTACTTTTTTTGTTGTCAGGAGGGAAATGGATTGATTCAACTACGCAATGTGGCCAAATGGTTCGATACGAAAAACGGTCGGGTCCAGGCGGTCGATGATGTGTCGCTTACCATCGAAAGCGGCGAAATTTTTGGAATAATCGGATATTCAGGGGCGGGGAAGTCGACGCTCATCCGCTTGCTCAACCGACTCGAGGCACCGTCTAGCGGTGAAATCGTGGTCGCCGGCAGCGAGCTGACGAAGCTCACGCCTAAGGAACTACGCGGGGTACGTAAAAACGTCTCGATGGTGTTCCAACACTTCAACCTATTATGGTCGCGCACGGTCGCTGAGAACATCAGCTTCCCGCTCGAGCTCATCGGGGTACCGGCCAGCGAACGCAAACGCCGCGTCCAAGAACTTGTCGAACTCGTCGGCTTAGGCGGACGGGAAGACAGCTATCCGTCGCAACTATCGGGCGGTCAAAAGCAGCGAGTCGGGATAGCCCGTGCGCTCGCTACGAATCCAGAAGTGCTCCTCTGCGATGAAGCGACGAGCGCACTCGACCCGAAGACGACCGATTCGATTCTCGAACTGCTCGTCAGCATCAATAAAAAGCTCGGATTGACGATCGTCCTCATCACCCATGAGATGCACGTCATCCAAAAGATTTGCCACCGCGTCGCCGTCATGGAGGCCGGGAAGGTCGTCGAGACCGGACAAGTCGCCGAGGTGTTCCAACATCCGGAACAGCCGATCACGAAAGAGTTCGTCAAACAGATCGGCGCGGTCGAAGACATGTCGCTCACGTTCGAGCACTTGAAAGCGCGTTATCCGAGCGGTCAAATCGTCAAGCTCAAATTCTTGAACGAGACGGCCGAGCAACCGATTCTGTCAGAAGTGTTGAAGCAACATGACATCGGCTTCAACATCATCGGCGGGAACGTGACGCAGTCACAAGTCGGTGCCCTCGGGACATTATTCATCCAATTGATCGGAGAGCCGGCTGAAGTCGAGCGGGCCATCGCCTCAATCCGGTCGCAGGCAGTGGAAGTGGAGGTAGAAAGCGATGTTTCCTAATGTAGATTGGCAAGTCATGCTCGAGCAAACGTGGGAGACGCTCTATATGACGCTCGTCGCCGGAGCCGCGACGTTCGTCATCGGTCTCGCCCTCGGGATGCTCTTATACGTCACGAACGAACCGCTCATGATGAAAAACCGTCCGATTTACACGGTCATCAGCGCAATCGTCAACGTGTTCCGGTCGATCCCGTTCATCATTTTGATCATCTTGCTCATCCCGTTCACGTTACTCGTCGTCGGGACGATGCTCGGATCGACGGCAGCGTTGCCGGCGCTCATCATCGGTGCGGCTCCGTTCTATGCGCGGATGGTCGAGCTCGCCCTTCGTGAAGTCGACCGCGGCGTCATCGAGGCGGCTGAATCGATGGGTGCGACAAAATGGCAAATCGTCTATAAAGTGTTGTTCCCAGAAGCATTGCCGGCCATCGTGTCAGGCATCACGGTCACGATCGTCGCGATCGTCGGTTATACGGCGATGGCAGGGGTCGTTGGGGGCGGGGGACTCGGGAACTTGGCGTTCCTCGAAGGGTTCCAGCGCTCACAGAGTGACGTCACGTTCGTCGCGACCGTCTTAATCTTGGTTATCGTCTTCGTCATCCAGTTCATCGGCGATCGACTCGTATCAGTAATTGACAAGCGTTCCGCTTGATCTAAATAGAAAATTTGGAGGGGTTTTATAATGAAATCATGGAAAACAGTACTCGGATTGACAGCAGCTTCAGCACTCACGATTCTCGCGGCTTGCGGCGGAGATTCAGAATCAGGTTCGGGCGATGACAAGACGCTCGTCGTCGGTGCGTCAAACGTCCCGCACGCTGAGATTTTAGAGCACATTCAAGACGACTACGAAGAGAAGGGCTATACGCTCGAAATCAAGAAGTTCCAAGACTACGTCCTCCCGAACAAAACGCTCGCGGACGGCGAACTCGACGCGAACTACTTCCAACACGAGCCGTACCTCGAGTCGCAAATGGCTGAGAACAAAGACTACAAATTCGCATCAGCCGGCGGCGTCCACATCGAGCCGATTGGTGTCTACTCACAAGACTACAAATCACTCGATGAGCTGCCAGAAGGCGCTGAAATCATCATGAGTTCGTCAGTCGCTGACCACGGACGAATCCTCACGATGCTCCAATCAGAAGGCTTACTCACGCTCGCAGAAGGCAAGACGACGGACGCGACGGTTTCAGACATCGTCGACAATCCGAAAAATTTGGAGTTCAAGACGGACGTTGAAGCGGCACTTCTCCCGCAAGCGTTCAACAACGGTGAAGGGGACGCGGTCCTCATCAACACGAACTACGCGATCGATGCCGGCCTCAACCCGCTCGAAGACGCGATCGCCCTCGAAGGCGAAGACTCACCTTACGTCAACTTGATCGTCACACGTGAAGGCGACGAAGACGACGAGCGCGTCAAGGCACTCCTTGAAGTCCTCACATCAGAAGAGACACAACAGTGGATCTTGGACGAATACAAAGGTGCAGTCGTACCGGTCAAACAATAATTGTCGTCAAGGCTCGGGACATCCCGGGCCTTTTTTGTTTGGAGTAGTTTTGACGCACCAATAGAAGTACACTACATATATGTAGAAAAAGGGGGGATCCGGATGAACATACGACACATTCATCCGCTGACGCTGGGTGTCTTATTTGGTACATTTTTTGCCCGGCTGTCGACATTTTTTGTTATGCCGTTTTTTGCGATTTATCTTGCGACGCTTGGCTTCTCGGCGAGTGTCATCGGGACGGTGTTCGCCATCTCGGCGTTATCGGGGTTGTTCATGAGCTTTTTCGGGGGGACGTTGTCTGACCGGTATGGGCGCAAACAGTTGATGCTCATCGGGATCGCCTTGAATGCGATCACGTTCAGCGGCTTCGCGCTCGTGACGGAATTATTTTGGTTTTACATGTTCTCGGTACTTATGGGCGTGTCACGGTCGTTCCTCGAACCGGCGTCCCGCGCGCTCATCAGCGACACGACGCAACCGGACCAGCGCGTCATCGTCTACAATGTCCGCTACTTTTTAATCAATATCGCGGCGGCAATCGGTCCATTGCTCGCGGTCGTGTTGTCGCTCACCGGGGCGAAGAGCGCCTTCTTCGTCGTCACGGGCGTCTATGTGTTATACGGTCTCGTCATCTCGACGTTGTTCCGGAAATATCCGTTCGAGGAAGGGGACGGCGTCAAAGTCCGGCCGCGCTTGACGGAGACGTTCCGTGTGTTACAACAAGATAAGACGTTCCGCTACGTCATCATCGGGATGATTTTCGCCATCATCGGCTATAGTCAGTTCAATGCGACGTTGCCGCAGTTCATCGCGTTCCATGACGGCTTCAGCGATGGCTCACGTTTGTTCGCCTATCTATTGACGGTCAATGCGATCACCGTCCTCATCGTCCAATATCCGATCATGCGCTTCGGGATTCGCGTGTCGCCGATCAAGTCACTCTTTTTCGGCGTCGGAACGCTGTCGACGGGGCTCCTGCTCATCGGTTTTGCGACCGAGACGTGGGTGTTGTTCATCGCGATGGTCATCTTCACAATCGGTGAGGTGCTCATGTTCACGATGACGGACGTATTGACGGACGAATTGGCACCGGCTCACCTGCGCGGGACGTATTTCGGGGCGATGGGGTTGACGGCGCTCGGTCAGACGATCGGCCCTGTCATCGGCGGGGTGTTGCTCGATGGGTTTGATAACGCCGCGTTGCCAGTGTTTGGAAGCTTGGCCGTGTTGACGGCTTGCGGCGCCTTCTTCTTCGCCGGCGCCTTGAAAGAACGGAAAACAAGTTTGGCCTTAATCGAGGAAAAAGTTGGATAAAGTCTTGATTTCCCGATATTCTCATTCTCAACATTTAAGTTTTATTGAGAATGAATAATAAGGTGAGTCGCTTGAAATAAAAAATTGCCTAGATTAAGATTAGAATATATCTAATCTACGCCAAAAATGGCGAGAAAACGGAAGGGGTATCCGAATGTCTAACGTACCACACATGAAAATTGATGACCTCCGCGTCTCAATCGAAGGAAAAGAGATCGTCAAAGGTCTTAATCTTGAAATTAAAGGTGGCGAAATTCACGCCATCATGGGTCCTAACGGGACGGGTAAATCTACACTCGCATCGGCACTTATGGGACATCCATTGTATGAAGTAACAGGCGGAAGCGTCGATTTGAACGGCGAAGACGTACTCGACATGGAAGTTGACGAGCGCGCGCAAGCCGGAATGTTCCTCGCGATGCAGTATCCTGCTGAAATCAGTGGTGTCACGAATGCCGATTTCTTGCGTTCAGCAATCAACTCACGCCGCGAAGAAGGACAAGAAATCTCACTCATGAAGTTCATCCGTGAACTCGATGCGAAAATGGACGTCCTCGAAATCCCTTCAGAAATGGCACACCGCTATTTGAACGAAGGCTTCTCAGGCGGAGAGAAAAAACGTAACGAGATTCTTCAAATGATGATGATTAAACCGAACATCGCCATCCTCGATGAAATTGACTCAGGTCTCGACATCGATGCGCTCAAAGTCGTCGCCAAAGGCGTCAACGAAATGCGCAACGAAGAGTTCGGCTGCTTGATCATCACGCACTATCAACGTCTCCTTAACTACATCGAGCCAGACTTTGTTCACATCATGATGGATGGTAAAATCGTCATGTCAGGTGGCAAAGAGCTTGCACAACGACTCGAAGCAGAAGGTTACGACTGGGTGAAGCAAGATCTTGGAATGACAGTAGACACAGAAGCGTAAGGAGGCTGTACGATGACCGTACAATTTGAATTGGATGCACAAGCAGTAGCGGCACGTGCAGAGGCGCTCGGTGGACCGGCATTTATGGTCAACCGTCGCAAAGAAGCAGCAGAACTTGCGCCGACTCTCGCCTTGCCAAAAGTTGAAAAGATCAAGATTGATAAATGGGACTTCGTCTCTGGAGACGTCGAGCTCACGAAGCACGACGGCTTGACGCCTGAAATCGAAGCACTTCTTGGAGACCACCGTACAAACGTGCTCGTTGAACGCAACGGTCATGTCGTCTACAACGAACTCGCGACGCCAGAAGGTGTCCTCTTCATGGGCATCAACGAAGCGATGGAACAACATCCGGACCTCGTCGAGAAGTACTTCATGACGGAAGGTGTCCGCGTGGACGAAGAACGTTTGTCTGCGTTGAACGCTGCCCTCATGAACGGTGGTGCGTTCCTATACGTACCGAAGAACGTCCAGTTGAAAGACCCGCTCCAAGCCATCTTCACGATGGAACAAGCGAACGGCGCGCTCTATCACCACACGATCATCGTCGCGGACGAAGGCAGTGAAGTGACGTATGTCGAGAGCTTCCTCTCGAACACGAACGAGCCGCACACGGTCAACGCCGTGACAGAAGTGTTCGCAGCCGCGAACGCGAAAGTCGTCTTCGGTGGCGTCGATCAGCTTGCTGAGTCGGCCCTCTCGTTCATGAACCGCCGTGGTGTCGTCTATGAGAACGCACGCCTTGAATGGGCGCTCGGTCACATGAATGACGGCAACTCGCTCGTCGAGACGAAGACACACCTCGTCGGAGACAACACGTTCTCAGACACGAAAGCCGTCACGGTCGGTCGTGGCGCACAGAAACAAAACTTCAACATCCGGACGGACCATTTCGGGAAGTCGTCAGAAGGGTTCATTTTGATTCACGGTGTCCAAAAAGACTCGGCCACGGCCATCTTCAGCGGGACATCGATGATTCACCATGGCGCTTCGAAATCGAACGGCGTTCAAACGGAACGTGTCCTCATGTTGTCTGAAAAGGCACGTGGCGACGCGAACCCGATTCTCCTCATCGATGAGGACGACGTCATGGCCGGTCACGCCGCTTCGGTCGGACGCGTCGACGACGTGCAGCTCTACTACTTGATGAGCCGCGGTCTGTCGCGTAAAGAAGCCGAACGTTTGATCATTCACGGATTCTTGAACCCGGTCGTCGAGCAACTCGCGATCGAGTCGGTCAAAGACCGTCTCCGTGAAGTCATCGAAGGGAAAGTACGTTAAGATGATCGATGCCTCGATTCGTAAACAGTTCCCGATTTTAGATCAGGAAATCAACGGTCATCCGCTCGTCTATCTCGACAGCGCGGCGAGCTCCCAAAAACCGCTTGCTGTCATCGAGGCGATCGAGGATTACTATCGCCGCATCCACTCGAACGTGCACCGGGGCGTCCATACGCTCGGGACGCACGCGACGGATGCGTATGAAGGGGCGCGGGAGCGCGTCCGTTCATTCATCAACGCCGCCGTCCCGGAAGAGATCATCTTCACACGCGGGACGACGACGGCGATTAACCTCGTCGCGTCAAGCTACGGGGATGCCAACGTCGAAGCGGGGGACGAGATCGTCCTCACGCCGATGGAGCATCACGCCAATTTGATTCCGTGGCAACAGCTCGCCAAGCGTAAAGGGGCCAAACTCCGTTACGTCGAATTGACGCCGGACGGTCGAGTCACGCTCGACGCGGTCCGTGCCGTCTTGTCGGACCGGACGAAAATCGTCGCCATGAGTCACGTCTCGAACGTGCTCGGTACGATCAACCCGATTGCCGACGTGGCGAAGCTCGCCCACGAGAAAGGCGCGGTCATGGTCGTCGATGCGGCGCAAAGCGCACCGCACCGTAAACTTGACGTGCAAGCACTCGACTGCGACTTCCTCGCCTTCTCAGGCCATAAGATGCTCGGTCCGACCGGGATTGGGGTCTTATACGGGAAGAAACAGTTGCTTAAAAACATGGAGCCGGTCGAATTCGGTGGCGAGATGATCGATTATGTCGACTTGTATGAGTCGACATGGAAAGACATCCCGTACCGGTTCGAAGCAGGGACGCCGATCATCGCCGGCGCCGTCGGTTTGGCAGCGGCCATCGACTTTTTAGAAGACCTCGGTCTCGAGAACGTCGAAGCCCACGAACGGGCGCTTGCGACGTACGCCATCGAACAGATGCGGACAATCGAAGGTATCCAAATCTTCGGGCCAGAGGAACGGGTCGGACTCGTCACGTTCAACTTAGGTGACGTGCACGCCCACGACTTAGCGACCGTCTTGGATATGCAAGGCATTGCGGTCCGGGCCGGCCACCATTGTGCTCAGCCGCTCATGCGTCTCCTGAAGCAATCATCGACAGCCCGAGCGAGCTTCTACTTGTACAATACGAAAGAAGAAGTCGACCGCTTCATCGAAGGGCTACGTCAAACGAAGGAGTATTTCAATTATGAGTTTTAACAATCTCGACATGTTGTACCGACAGGTCATCATGGATCATTATAAAAACCCAAGAAACCGTGGCGTCATCGAAGATGGCGTGACGATCGACTTGAACAACCCGACATGCGGGGATTCACTCCGACTCCAACTCCAAGTCGAGGATGGAATCGTGAAAGATGCCAAGTTTGAAGGGGAAGGCTGTTCGATCAGTCTCGCCTCGGCATCGATGATGACTCAAATCGTGAAGGGCAAGTCTGTTGACGAGGCACTCCAATTGGCCAACATCTTCTCGGAGATGGTCCAAGGGAAAGACTACGATACAGACACGTTCGACCTAGGCGACATCGAAGCGTTGTCTGGCGTCTCAAAGTTTCCGGCTCGCATCAAGTGCGCCACGCTCGCGTGGAAAGCGCTTGAAAAGGGAGTCGACGAGGAAGCGTAAGTAGAAGGAGGAGACCGATATGGCGAAAAACATGCCTGACATTGGCGATTATAAATATGGCTTCCATGACCGAGACATCTCGATTTTCCGTTCAGGCCGCGGCTTGACGAATGAAATCGTAGAGACGATCTCGCGCATGAAAGAAGAACCGGCATGGATGCTCGAGTTCCGCTTGAAATCACTCGAACAGTTCCGCAAAATGCCGATGCCGACATGGGGCGGCGATCTCACGGCACTCGATTTCGATGAGATCACGTATTATGTCAAACCGTCTGAAAAGACAGAGCACTCGTGGGACGAGGTTCCTGAAGAAATCAAACGTACGTTTGACAAGCTCGGAATCCCGGAAGCGGAGCAAAAATACTTGGCAGGCGTTTCGGCTCAGTATGAGTCTGAAGTCGTCTATCACAGCATGCAAGAAGACTTCGAAGCGAAAGGTGTCGTCTTCAAAGATACAGACACGGCGCTTAAAGAAAATGAAGACCTCTTCCGTGAGTATTTCGGAAAATTGATTCCGCCGACGGACAACAAGTTCTCGGCACTCAACTCGGCTGTTTGGTCAGGTGGCTCGTTCATCTACGTACCAAAAGGCGTGAAGCTCGAGCAACCGCTCCAAGCTTACTTCCGCATCAACTCGGAGAACATGGGTCAGTTCGAGCGGACGCTCATCATCGTCGACGAGGGCGCATCTGTCCATTACGTCGAAGGATGTACAGCACCGGTCTACACGACGAACTCACTTCACTCAGCGGTCGTTGAGATTTTCGTCAACAAAGACGCGTATTGCCGTTATACGACGATTCAAAACTGGGCGAACAACGTCTACAACTTGGTCACGAAGCGTGCCGTCTGTGAAGCGGGTGGATCGATGGAGTGGATCGATGGTAACATCGGTTCGAAACTCACGATGAAATACCCGGCCGTCATCTTAAAAGGTGAAGGCTCACGCGGTATGACGCTCTCAATCGCCCTCGGCGGTAAAGGGCAGCACCAAGATGCCGGCGCGAAAATGATTCACCTCGCACCGAACACGTCATCTTCAATCGTCTCGAAGTCGATTTCGAAACAAGGCGGAAAAGTCTCGTATCGCGGTATCGTCCACTTCGGCCGTAAAGCGAAAGGCGCACGTTCGAATATCGAATGTGACACGCTCATCATGGACAACGAGTCGACGTCGGACACGATCCCGTACAACGAGATCTTGAACGATCAAGTCTCACTCGAGCACGAAGCGAAAGTCTCTAAAGTGTCAGAAGAGCAACTCTTCTACCTCATGAGCCGTGGAATCTCGGAAGAAGAAGCGACGGAAATGATCGTCATGGGCTTCATCGAGCCGTTCACGAAAGAATTGCCAATGGAATATGCCGTCGAAATGAACCGTCTCATCAAGTTCGAGATGGAAGGATCAATCGGGTAATCTATTCATGTAACCAGCGAAGCGTAGCTTCGCTGCAGGCTGTTGACGAACCAATTCGCTTTTGCGAATTGGTTCGTCTTTTTTTGTGTTCAAAGAACTCGAGGCGCTCTGCCCGACATAGATTTGAAAAAATGATATGTATACGGTCTTTTTCGGCCAAGAGATTGGCCAGCTTCTTCATGTTTTGTGCGGTCGCTGCCACTAGATTGGCGCGTTCTACCGCCTGCTGCCCACGGTAGAACGTGAAGCGGAGCCCATGAAGCTCCTTCCCATCGGCGAAAGAGCGCTCGACGGTCTGCGGCCGGAGACGGTAAAGGTACCGTCCGGATGCGGACAGCCTGTTCACGCTCACCGCTTCGCGGTAGGATTCGTCAAGGTGACGGGTGATGACGCGACGATGGGATTGGTTGGACATGCACTTCTCGAGGAGCGGACAATTCTGACAGATGGCAGGATCGGAGGCGTAATGATGGTAGCCGCGACGGTCGGTCGTCTTGTAGGCGAGGCGCTGTTTCGCCGGACACACATAGACGTCCTCGCCCGGCAGATAGGTAAATTTTGACTTTCGGAACTTCCCTTTCTTGCCTCCGAAGCGACGCCGGGCGATGACACCGAAAACACCGCGCTCGACGAGCGCTTTCGCGATCTCGGTCGTGTGGTACCCGGCATCGAGCGCGACCGCCTCGAGCGGATAGGAGAAATGAGCGAGGATATAGTCGAGACGGGCGAGATAGACGGTGCTGTCTGAAACGTTCCCGGGCGTGACGTGCACGTCGACGATGAAGTTGTGCTTGGCGTCCACCGTCCGGTGCACCAGCCAGAAAAAGCCTTCCGGCTTTTGATCACGATACATATAACCCGCTTCCGGGTCGGTCCGGCTCACTTTCATAAATCGGCTCTCCTTTTTCGGAGTGGCGGGCTTCAGGGCTTTTTTCCGCGGTCCGACCGTTCCTCGTTCACCCGGGCTAGGAGCTCGTCTTCGACATCGCCGACGACACGCTCGACCTCGACCCTGTCGAACTTCTTCTTGTTCGCGTTGGCGCGGATGTGGGTCGAGTCCGTGATCAGGATACGCCCCGACACGAAACTATGGGCTTCGGCCTGGCCCACGATGTCCTCGAAAATCTGCCGGAAGACGTCCGTGCCGGCGAACCGGCGTCTATAGGCCTGGCTGATCGTCGAGTGGTCGGGAACTTTCTCGTCCATCCCGAGCCCAAGAAACCAACGGTACGCGAGGTTCGTCTCGATTTCCTTGATGGTTTGGCGGACCGAGCGGATGTTGAACAGTGGACCAAGGAGGATGATTTTGATGAGGATCTCGGGGTCGATGCCAGGCTGTCCGGTGTTCGAATAGAGCGGTGCACATAGCCGATGGACGATGGAGAAGTCGATGTGGCGGTCGAGCTTGCGGACGAGATGGTCTTTTGGGACCAGCTGGTCCAGCGAGGCATCGGTGTGGATTGGTTCATGACGTTTGGAGATATGGGCTCGATACATGATGATTCCCCTTCCTGTTCGGAGGCGGTGACGTTCCATACATACCATTTCCCGTTTTCACGGGTTCGAAGAACATATCCGGGGCTTTTTCTTCGGCCATCGAGGCCTCAGAAAAAGACAAACGGCCGCCGAGTGGCGACCGTTTGCGTTGCTCGTCCGATGGCGCCCCGACTCCTGCAGGAGAGCAATCCAACGGAGACCCAGCAGCGACGCTAGTCGCGATGCGGCTCCGGGATTGCCTGCGGAAAGCGTGGGCGCCGGAAGGACGAGCGATATAAATCATGTTAGTCAACAAGCTGCAGCGAAGCGTAGCTTCGCTGGTTTTTTGTATAATCAAATGAGGAGGTGCGTGTCGAGTGAAGCGATTTCAGTTAAAGAGCAAAACATTAATGGCGTTCATGCATCAGATTCTTGTGCGGTGTCCTCGATGTGAGCAGCGCGCCGACATAATCGTTCATGAAGAGGTACGTCTTAGTTGTCTGGCCTGTGGGTACGTACGGATGTATTCGGATCAAGGCATACGGGTAGAAAGAGGCGCCTACGATCCTTTCTTTAGACTTCCACTTTATTTACAGACGAACTGCTGTGGTCATATCCTATGGGCTTATAACCAGGAGCACCTCGCGTATATGAGACAGTACGTGGAAGCAGATATTCGGACGAGCGACGGCGCGAACCGAAGTATGGAGAGTCGCTTGCCCAAGTGGATGAAGCAAAAACATAATCGAGAAGACGTGTCGCGGGCAATCAAGCGCTTAGAGATCGTATATGAGAAGGGATGAACCGGGATGGACCGACAAAAACGGCTACATGAAATTGAAAAGCGGCAATTGACATCCGTGATGAACAAGACGAAGTGGGAGGAACTGAGACGAGCGGTGGCACCTGAATGCTTATCTGAAGCGCCTTATCAAATCAAATATGTATTAGAAGACACACCAAGTCCTGAATTTTTATCGAAGACGGCTGATCTCTCAAGTGATTGGGATGATGGCTTTCCTTATCCGACCGCTTCAATCGAATGGATGCGGATTCTACCTATCGTCAAAGAAGCTCGTGGTTCTATCATGGAACCAGAGATTCATGATGTAACCGATAAATTTCATCACATATTGAGACGACTAAAGATACCTTTTGTAATGGAAGGTGAGATTATTTGTATTTTTGGTTATGTTCGAGATACGGGGATTTTCGAAAGAGAGGAGAATTAAAACATGTATGAAGATATAGGTGGCGGACGAGTCGAAATCACGGACCGGTTAACGGAGTCAGAAGTACTTGAACTCATACAGTTGGAAACCCTGCACACGATTCAATTCTCTGATGTTGTATCACAAGAAACGTTTATGTTATTAGAAGCGCATCTCTTTTCAAAACGTGATGACATCGTGTTGCGTGCACATAGCTTTGATTTTGCACGGTGCGACTTATCTAATCTTGCGTATGTCCCGTCAGTAAGAAGGTTATATGTTGACGTTGATCGTAGAATAACGAATTTAAACGTCATTCATCAGCTTCGTTCGTTAACTGAACTCGTGTTACACGTCTATCGATTAGAAAGTTTAGACATTTTAGACGGTGTGACAGAGCACCTGATTGACCTCTCGATCGGGGCGACGAAGTCGACGAAGCCCGATTTATCGGTGATTAGTCGATTCTCGAGACTAAAACGTTTGCGCATAGAAGGACATACGAAAGGCATCGATGTGTTGAGGAGACTCCCTCAATTAGAAGAGCTGACGTTACGGTCGGTACGATTACATAACTTTTCTTGTTTAGGCGGTCTTGAAAAACTGACAACACTGAACATCCTATTAGGCGGGACACGCGATTTGACGGCACTTTCCTCATTAAAAGCGCTACAACATTTGGGGTTGCGGCACATTCGGGGATTAGAAGATTTATCCGTCATTTCTGAATTGCTCGAGTTGCGAACACTTCATTTACAGTCGCTTCGTCGTGTTCAACAATTACCTGATGTTAGTAAACTTTATCACTTGAAAAGAATAGAAATCGAACATTTACAAGGCCTGATCAATCTTTCAAGCTTAGGTGAAGCACCCTCGTTACGACAATTTTTCCCATTTTTCTGCGAAGCATATGCAATTCAAAGATTATGTACCTCTTTTAGAAAACCCGATTGTGGAGGAAGTAGTGGTCGATTTTGGTAGCGTGCGTCGGAATGACGAATTTACAGAAATGATGAACCAGTACGGGAAGGTTGAGATCAGTGATTGGGATTAACGCATTCTAGCATATGGCGAGTACGAGAGGATTCAAAAATATGGTATATTTGAATAAAATTGAACACATACATTCAAAGAAAGTCAGGTGAAGCCATGCAACTCTCCATCCGAGCTACAGGCGAACACGTAGAAGTCTTGTCCTATTTGCTTGCTAAAAATCCAAACAATATATATGAACGCACTGAAAACGGTCATCTCGTCCGGATGTTCTTTAACCGCTTTGAGGCTGAACATGTAGACGTCACATTTTTCGTAACGCCCGACCCAATCGAACTTTCACGTAACAATGCTGGCCAATACGATATTACTTCATACATAAATGACCGAGAATTTGCCGTCAGCAGTATTTTTTGCTCGTTATTACGAACGGCCCTCGGCACGGCGCTCAACGGTAAACCAAAACCAGAATATGCGGAATGGGTCAATCATTCGTTTCCGTTACACATTTCTGTTGGGCCGATTGCGAGTGCATTAAGTGATGGAGCCATTCGTGAGTTGTTCGAACCACTCGGTTATCAGGTGGAGTTCGTCTATAGCGAGACAACCGACGATTTAGATTTAACGAAGAAACACTCTGCCCGAATGCTACAATTGTCAGGCATGACGACACTTCAATCGGCATTGCGACAATTGTATGTTTTGATTCCTGTCATGGACAATTATAAGCATTATTTTATCGATGAGAAAGAAATTGAAAAACTCAAACGTTACGGGGAAGGATGGTTAGATTCTCATCCACAACGTACATATATTTTGAAACAAGCATTGCGCTTCAAAGACGTATATCGTCTCTTAGAAGAGGAGCCGGTAGCTAAAGTACAAAAAGCGGATCACCAGCGGTTGAACGACCTGCGTTATGAGGCAATCATCGGAAAAGTGAGCGCCTTACCAGAGCGTCGTGTCGTCATTGATATGGGTGCCGGAGAAGGGAAGCTTGCGAGCAAACTTGGTTTTGTGCCTGGGATTGAACTGATTTATGCGGTCGAACCGTCTGAGCGTGAGCGACTCAAGGCATTAAAACGTTATGAAAAAAATGCCGAAGATAAAACATTTAATCAACCGGTGTCGATGTTCGGTTCGCTGTTTTATGTGGATGACCGATTACGCGGAGCGGACGTCTTCATTCTTTGTGAGGTCATCGAACATATCGATGAAGATCGTATTCCTAAGATGATGGCCACACTTCTCGATACGTACCGACCGAAGTCACTCTTCGTGACGACACCAAATCGAGAGTATAACAAGGTGTATGGGCTCGATTCGTCATATCGACACCCGGATCACCGCTTCGAGTGGACGAGGTCAGAGTTCATGTCTTTTTGTGAGACGCAAGCAGCGCTGTTCGGTTACTCGTGTACGTTCAGTGGGATAGGCGAAAACCATCCGACGTTTGGAGAGCCGACTCAACTCGCCGAGTTTACAAGAAAGCAGGTGTTATAATGCGGATTCAACTTCCTTATGCGGGAATTGTATTATTGGTCGGACCGTCTAATAGCGGAAAGTCGACATGGCTCAAACAATTAATCGAAGACGAAACGATTCGTCCGAGCGAAGTCGTCAGTTCGGATGATTACCGGAAACTTGTCGGGGATGTCGAGCATATCGATTGGAAAGGACATCCGCCGGACGAAGCTGACACGCTTTATGAAGCGTATCAAGACATATCCACAGAGGCGTTTGCGCTGATGACTTCACTCATCGAAGCAAGGGCGCGACTCAATAAACTGACGATAATCGACGCGACACACCTCTATGCGTCTGACCGTAAAACTTATATCGAATTGGCACGACGGTTGCATCAACCTATCTACGCGCTAGTCTTAGACGTCGAACAACACACATTACTTGAGCGTGATCAACAACGCGATTTCCCTCGTGGGGGGCGACGTGTAAAACAACAAGTTCAAGTGTTCAATCGGGAAAAGCGCTCGATGAAACGCGAAGGATTCGACCAACTTCACATCGTTGCAGACGTTGAGAAAGTCGAACTTGTGCGCCAAATGAATAATCCTCTCCATATATCGGCGGATCATGGGATTGATGTGATTGGGGACATTCACGGATGTTTCGATGAGTTCATCGAGTTGCTCGGACGCTTAGGATACATCCAAAACGAAGAAGGGTTATACGTACATCCAGAAGGACGCACCTTCTTGTCACTTGGAGATATTACGAGTCGCGGTCCGAAGTCACTTGACACCATTTTGTTCTTCATTCGGCACGTCGAAGCGGGTGTTGCGAAAATGATTGATAGTAATCATGGCTGGAAAGTGTTGCGCTGGCTCGAAGGACGAAACGTTACGATGAAGCATGGGGATGAGCTATTTGTGGAAGAACTCCATGCATTCGAAGAGGAGAATGGCGCAGAATTAACGGAGGCGTTAAAGTCTTCAATGAAGCGCCTGCTAAAACATGCACCCTCTCACTATGTTCTGACCAAGCACGATATTCCGACAGCAGTCTGTGTCCATGCCGGTATTCGAGACGAGTTCATTGGTAAGTACTCTCGAGAGATTAGTGATTTTTGTCGCTACGGTGACAATGATGGATTTGATGACGCAGGTAAGCCGATTCGAAAAGATTGGACGGTGCATCATCGCTCGAACAAGTTAATCATTTGGGGACACGATCCGCGTCCACGTCCACTACGTCTCAATCAAACCATTAATATCGATCAAGGTGTGGTTTTTGGTGGGCGCTTGACGGCATTTCGTTATCCGGAACAAACCATCGTTCAAGTGGAAGCAAAGCAAGATTATGCACAAGTCGATGACAATCCGCTCGCGATGCTAGAAGCGAAACGATTAGACCCACCAAATATCGGGAAGTTTATGAATGGCTATACGGTAGAAACGGAAGCCATCGGTGCAGTAAAGGTCTCGAAAGAAACAGCATTACCGTCCATTGATCTCGTATCACATCATACCGTCCCGCTTGAAGAGTTGGTTTACATTCCACCGACGATGAGCCCGACACCGAAGCCAGCTGCTGAGGAGGGTTATCTCGAGCACCCAAACGAAGCGATTGCCTATTATCGAGAACTTGGGATTACGCGACTGATCGCTGAGAAAAAGCATATGGGGAGTCGTGCAATTCTACTTCTATTTAAGAATGAGGATGCTGCAGAGCAAGCGATTGGCCGACGAACGAAGGGGATCATTTATACGCGTTCAGGTAGACGGTTCTTTGAATCTGAGCAAGAGCTTGAAGTCGTTACGCGACTTCATCAGTCGTTGACATCAAACGATTACTTCGCGTCGCATCAAACAGAGTTTGTCTTACTTGATGCCGAAATCCTGCCTTGGAATTTGAAAGCGAGAGAGTTGATTCGTCATCAGTATGCTCACGTCGCTGAGCAAGCGTTACTCGATCGAGAGCAATTAAAACGTTCGCTCGAGTCAGCTGTAGACCGCGTGGATGGCGTTCGTGAATGGTATAGAGAAGTGAGTCAAAAGCTGGAACAAGCCGAGACATTTAAACAGGCGTTTCAAACGTATTGTTGGGACGTTGAAGATCTTAACGCGATTAAGATTGCACCTTTCCATGTGTTGGCACATAGCGAAGAAACGTTTTTTGATAAGACGCATGAATGGCATATGACCATGAATCAGAGATTTTCAGAAATGGATGAACTGTTTTTAGCGACCGATTATAGAATCATTGAAGATGCCGAGACTGAAACTGATGTGATTGAATGGTGGAAAACGATGACTGAAGACGGTCACGAGGGAATCGTCATCAAACCAGAGCGGTTTTTGACGCAAGTTGAAGGGAAACTGATTCAACCTGCGATCAAAGTACGTGGTCGGAAGTACTTATCCATCATCTATGGAATGGATTATTTAGAACCTAACAACTTGAAGCGATTAAAAAAACGGAACGTCTCGAAGAAACAAAAGCTCGCCTTGCGTGAATTTGCACTTGGGATAGAAGGTGTGAAACGTTTTGTGGAGCGAGAATCGCTCGAAAGGTATCATGAATGCGTTCTGGCGACACTTGCGATGGAAGCCGAGCCAGTTGATCCAAGACTATAAAGATTAGGGAGGAATGATTGAATGGAAACGATTGATCCAAAAGACATCACCCGCATCGCCGTCGTCGGCGCCGGCTGGGTCGGTATCAGTTTCGCCTATCAACTGTCGATGGCGGCGCTCTGTGAAGAGCTCGTCTTGATCGACTCGAACCACGCCAAGGCCGAAGGGGAGGCGATGGACCTCAACCATGGCATCTCGTTCGCCCCGAGCCCGGTCCGCATTTGGGCGGGGGAGTACGCGGACTGCCGTGACGCCGATATCGTCGTCATCACGGCCGGTGCTGCTCAAAAGCTCGGTCAGACCCAGATGGACCTGGCTGCACAAAACGCGGTCGTCGTCCGTGACGTCACGAAACAAGTCATGGCGAGCGGATTCGACGGCATCATCGTCGTTGCGACGAACCCGGTTAACGTCATGGCGCACGTCGCCTGGAAGGCGTCCGGCTTGCCAAAGCACCGCGTCATCGGTTCGGGTACGGTGCTTGACACGGCCCGTCTTCGTTATAAGGTCGGTGAGTACTTCGACTTGTCTTCACGGAACTGCCACGTCTATTACATGGGCGAGCATGGCGCCGGGGGATTCGTCGCCTGGGACAATGCCCGCATTTATGGGAAGTCGATGAAGCAGTTACTTGAGGAGAATGAATCGTACCGCCAAGAAGATTTGGACGCCATCTATCAAGACGTCCGCGATGCGGCGAATCAAATTATCGAATATAAGAGCGCGGCGTACTACGCGATTGGGCTCGGTCTCCTCCGGATCGTTCGCGCCATCGTCCGGAACGAGAACTCCGTCGTGACGATCGGTGCTCATCTCGACGGAGAATACGGTGCCTCTGGGCTCCATATCGGCGTACCGGCCTTGATCGATCGGACCGGTATCCGCCAAATCGTCGAGATCGAACTGACGAACGAGGAACAACAACAGTTCGACGCCTCGGTCGGACGGATTCGTCAAGCGATCGACAAGATTGAATCGAGTTCATAAAAAAGGCCCGGCTGCGATTGCAGCCGGGTTTGTCGTTACGAAGCCTTCTTCTCGGCGACGTCTTTCTTATAATATTTCTCGGACGTGAAGAACTCAGTCGTCAAGCGCTTCACTTCACCGCTCAACATCAAGACGGCAATCATGTTCGGGATGAGGATCATCGCGAGCATGAAGTCGAGGAAGTTCCAAATCATTTGGGCGCCGCCGATCGCACCGATGACGATCGAGGCGATATAGACGACTTTCATCAAGAATCCGGCCTTCAACCCGAACAAGTACTCGGCTTGGCGCGACCCGTAAAAGATGATGACGATGATCGTCGACAAGACGAAGAAGATGAGCGAGATCGTGACGAGCAGGCTACCCGTGTAACCGAAGTACTGTTGGAATGCGATCGTCGTCAGAGCGGCCGGGTCGTTCATGGCGCCGGCCTCTGTCCATACACCGGAAGACAAGACGACGAACGCCGTCGTGCTACAGATGATGAGCGTATCGATGACAATCCCGATCACGGCCCAGAAGCCTTGACGGACCGGATGATCCGTTTGGGCGGCCGCGTGGGCGATCGGTGCCGTCCCGAGTCCAGCCTCGTTCGAATACAGACCGCGGGCGAAGCCCCAACGAATCGTCTCGGCAATCGCGGCACCGGCGAAACCGCCAAGGGCAGCCATCGGTTGGAATGCGTACGAGAAGATGAGCCCGAGTACTTCCGGGATTTGCGAGAAGTTCATCAAGACGATGATGAACCCGGCACCGACATAGACGAGCGCCATCGCCGGGACGATGACCTCCGTCACTTTGGCGATCCGCTTCACGCCGCCGAAGACGACGAGCGCGACGAGGCCCGCGACGATGAGTCCGGTCACGAGCGTATTGCCGTCGAACGTCTCGCGGACGGCCGAACTGACGGCGTTCCCTTGGACCATGATACTCGGGATGAGTTCAATCATGAGGGCGAAGGCGAACCAAGAAGCGAGCCATTTCAACTTCAATCCTTTGGCCATATAGTAGACGGGACCGCCGACAAATTCCCCGGCCTCGTTTTTCTCGCGGTAACGGACAGCGAGGACGCTCTCCGAGAACTTGATGGCCATCCCGACGACGGCGATGACCCACATCCAGAAGATGGCACCGGGACCACCGAACATGATGGCAGCCGGTACCCCGATGATATTGGCAGCACCGATCGTCGACGACAAGGCCGACGTGAGTGCTTGGCGAGGACTGATGTCGCCTTCGCCTTTTGGTTTTTTAAAGACACTGCCTAACGTTTGTTGCAATATGTATAGCGGGTATCGGAATTGGAAGAACCCTAAACGAATCGTCAAATAAAGTCCAGACAAGACAAGTAATGAGATGATTGGCACTCCCCATAGCCAATCCGAAAACGTCGTCACCATATTCACAAGTTGTTCCACATCACCACTCCTATCCATTATTTTACTTAAATATTGTTTCCTAACTACAGCGTCATTAAACCTGTTATTTCACATACAAGGAGGAATACATGCATGAAACAAGCACAACATCTCATCGTATCGGGTCGTGTCCAAGGGGTCGGTTTCCGCTACTTCGCTCAAGCGACAGCGCTTGAATACGGCATCACGGGTTGGGTTCGGAACTTGAATGACGGGACGGTCGAACTTCGAATCGAAGGAGACGCGGAGAGACTCGAATCTTATAAACGTGCTTTATATGACGGCAATCGTTTTGTCGGGGTCGAACGCATCGAAGCCGAAGAGGCGACGATCGAATCCTTCCGGAAATTCGATATCCGTTATTGACCATTTCTCTCATAAAGAGCAATCCTTCCTCATTTACTCGCCGATAATTTGTAAAATGAGGGAACGGTTCCATATGAAAAATCCACATTTCAAAAAAATAAACATCATTTTTAAGGATAGGGTGGTCAAAAAAATGAAAGTGTGTATAATGAAATAGACCAAGCGCTTTATTGTCAGAAAATTTAGTCATTTGATTCATTGGGTAACACGGAAGGTATTACATGTATGTGGAGGTAGTTGTATGAAAAAATCGACATTATTCCCGTTAGCGTTCACGATTTTCGCATTATTCTTCGGGGCCGGGAACTTGCTGTTCCCACCGATGCTAGGTGCGATGGCAGGACAGAACCTCGTCCCAGCCCTAGTCGGCTTCGTCATTACCGGCGTCGGGCTACCATTACTCGCGCTCTTCGCAGTCGCGCGGGTCGGCGGTGGGTCTGACCAAATCGCTCGGTATATTCCGAAGCGTCTTGCTCTCGTCTTGACGGGATTAATGTACGTGGCAATCGGGCCGTTCTTCGGGATTCCTCGGACGGCAGCCGTCACGTATGAGATGGGAGTCGTACCGTTCCTCGGTGCGCCATCTACGCTCACGCTCGCAATCAGTTCAACTGTCTTCTTCGGATTAACGTTCTTCTTGACGTTACGCGCTCAAAAATTGATTGAAATCATCGGACGCATCATCACACCAATCCTCTTGCTCTTGCTTGCGGCAATCGGAATCACGAACCTCGTGGCTCCACTCGGGAAGCCGGTCGCACCAGCAGAAGGATATGAGACATGGATCGGTGCGCTCGGGGAAGGTTTCAAACAAGGTTACTTGACGATGGACGTCTTCGGCGCACTCGTCTTCGGTGCCATCGTGCTCGTCACGCTCAAAGCGAACGGTATGACAGACCAAAAAGAAGCGTCTTCGCTTCTCCGCTCGTCAGGCTTACTTGCCGTCACATGTTTGATGCTCGTCTATATCTCGCTCGGATCGATCGGAGCGAATATGACGGGTCAAACGGGGACGACAGATGGCGCAAGCTTGCTTCAAGCGTTCGCCGGTTCTTCATTCGGACAAGTCGGAATGCTCGCCCTTGGGGCAGCAGTCTTCCTCGCTTGTTTGACGACAGCAGTCGGACTCATCACTGAGTTCTCACGCTTCATCAGCAACACGTTCGAATCACTCAAGTATTATCAGGTCGTTATCGCGACGACGTTGTTCGGCTATCTCATCTCACTCGTCGGACTCGGTACGTTGATTCAAATCGCGGTACCGCTTCTCACGCTCTTGTACCCGGTCATGATCGCACTCGTTCTCGTGTCGATCACGGAACGGATTCAACGCAACCCTCACGTCGCCATGAAGGCGACAGTGTATACGGCCCTCGTGCTCTCGCTCTTTGAGACGACACACGGTTTGGCGCCGTCTGCTGCAACCGAATGGATCACGAACTTGCCGATGGCTGAGATCGGGCTCGCCTGGGCGGTTCCAACGTTGATCGTGTATGTGATCACGCTTTTCTTACCGAAACAACGTTCCAATCAATCACTCGCTCAATCACGCATCTCATAAGCAAGTGAACGAACACCCATCCTCTGGTCAAGGATGGGTGTTTTGCTGTCTTATCGTTTGCTCATTCCATTCATCAACAAGTAAAATGAAAGGATGAAAAGGAAGTGACATACATTGACGACTAAACAAAAGAAACAATTGGCGATTCTCATGTTGAACATGTTCATCGCTGTAGCAGGATTCGGGATCATCATTCCGATCATTCCTGATTATTTGAAGATGATCGGAGAAGGCGGCACTGCTGCCGGTCTCATGATCTCAGTCTTCGCAGGGGCCCAGTTGCTCATGTCGCCGATTGCCGGGAAATGGGCGGATGTTTACGGGCGCCGTCTAATGATTATTTTAGGTCTGATCGGCTTTACCGTCTCGATGGGCGTCTTTTACTTATCTGACAACCTGACCGTCCTCTTGATTTCACGGGCGATCGGCGGCGTCGGGGCCGCGCTATTGATTCCGGCGATTTTCGCCTACGTGGCCGACATCACCACGCTCAAGCAACGGGCGAAAGGGAACAGTTATATTTCCGCGGCAATGTCGCTCGGGATTGTTATCGGACCGGGGATCGGTGGTTTCTTCGCTGAGTTCGGTTTGAAGGCGCCGCTTCTCTTGTCGGCGATCGTCTCGTTCGTCGCCGTCATCTCGTCGATCATTCTATTGAAGGAACCGGATCGAGAGCCATACGTTCAAACGAGCGAGAGCGAGTCGTTGCCGCGCCAACTCGTGTCGTCGACACGGAAGCCGTATTTCTTCGTTCTCGTCATCAACTTGGTCATGGCGTTCGGTTTGATGGCGTATGAATCTGTCCTCGGCTTGTTCGTCAGTGAGACGTTCAGCGCGACACCGCAACAAATCGCGGTCATGATCACCGGGACAGGCATCGTCAGTGTCATCGTGCAGCTGTTCGCCGTCGACCGTCTCGTTTCATTGCTCGGTGAGATCAAAGTCGTGCTCATCTTCATCATGCTCGCCGCGCTCGGCTTCTTGTTCTCGTTGTTCGCCGGGTCTTACACGATTTTCTTCGCCGTCACGTTGATTATCTTCTTGTCGACGTCGATTTTACGACCGGTGTTGAATACGCTCGTGTCGAAAATGGCCGATAAGGAACAAGGGTTTGCGATGGGGATGAACAACGCCTACATGAGCATCGGCAATATCGTCGGGCCGACGCTCGCCGGGATCGCGTTTGATATCGATATGCGCTATCCGTTCGTGATGGGACTCGTCCTGTTGCTCGTGACGTTCGCCGGAACGTTGAACTGGTCGAAGCGGAAAGCGACGGCCACGTTCGAACAATGATGTGAGGAGGGAACATGATGATTTATGTCGGTGTGACGGGATGGGGCGACCACGATTTGCTCTATACGAACCCGGAAGAACGTAAACATAAACTGTCGACCTACGCGGGGCATTTTCCGACCGTCGAGATCGATTCCTCGTTTTATGCGATTCAACCTGTGAAGAACTATGAGAAGTGGAACCAGGAGACACCGGAAACGTTCCAGTTCGTCGTCAAAGTTTCCAGGGAAATGAGCGGACATGACCGCGACCCGAAATTACCGCTCGCCGAACTGTTCGAACGGTACCGGACCTCGGTCGAACCGTTGAAGCAGGCCGGAAAACTACGGGCCGTGCTCGTCCAGCTGCCGCCGTGGTTTGACGTCTCAAAGCCGCATCTCGATTATTTGCGGACGATTCGCGACGAGTTGAAGGACTATGACATCGCAATCGAGTTCCGCAACCCGACTTGGTTCTCCGAGGCGTTCCGGGAGCGGACGCTCGCTTTCTTGACGGAACTTCGGTTCATCAACACGATCTGTGATGAGCCGCAGACGAAAGAGAGCAGCATCCCGTTCGTGCCGGTCGTGACCAATCCGGAAGTGGCCGTCGTTCGCTTACACGGGCGCAACACGGCTGGCTGGCTTAGAAAACCAGGAATGACGAGCCAAGAGTGGCGTCATGTGCGTTGTCTGTATCGCTATAGTGAAGACGAACTGCAAGAGCTCGCGGCGGCGCTTAAACAAGTCGACGCAGCGGCGAAGTCGGTGTACGTCTACTTCAACAACAACTCGGCCGGAGACGCGGTACCGAATGCCAAACGGTTGATCGAGATCCTCGGTGCCGAATATGAGCTCGCCCCGAGCCAAATCAGCCTGTTCTAGGAAGGGGAATCGTCTTGAGAACGATCACGATGTATCATTATAATGACTTACATTCGAAATTTCATAACTGGCCGCGTCTCGTCTCGTTTTTGAACGAGCACCGGACAGAAGAGACGCTCGTCTTCGATCTCGGCGACCATGCCGATCGGACCCATCCGGCGACGGAAGTGACGCGAGGACAAGTGAACGTCCGCCTGCTCAATCGCGTCCAACCGACGGCGGTCACGATTGGGAACAACGAAGGCATCACGTTCCCGCATGACTGGCTCGCCCATCTATACGAAGAAGCGGAGTTCCCGGTGTTGCTCGCGAACGTCTATCAGGCGGATGGCACGAGACCCGATTGGGCGACGGAGACGCTCGTCGTCGAACGAGACGGACTCCGCATCGGGCTGTTCGGCGTGACGGCACCGTATGAAGAACTTTATCCGGAACTCGGTTGGGCCATCGAAGCCCCGCACGCGGCGACGAAACGTGCGCTTGAAACACTTCGAGACTGTGATGTCGTCATCGCCCTCAGCCACCTCGGTTTTTACGCCGATGAGCGGCTCGCCGAAGCATTTCCGGAAATCGATGTCATCCTCGGGGCCCATACCCATCACGTGCTCGATGACGGGGTCGTCACGAACGGCGTCCTGATCGCCCAGGCCGGCAAATACGGTCAATACGTCGGGGAAGTGGAACTCACCCTCGACGGGAACCGAATCATCGAGAAGCGGGCCAGTTTGCATGACTTGACGGAACGAGATACAGATGAAGCGACGGTTTCGACCTTACAAGAAGAATACAGCCAAGCCGAGCGGCTGCTCGACGTGACCATCGCTGACACGCCGGGTTATCCGAGCGACTGGTTCGGCCCATCTGCCCTCGGTGAACTGTTGGCAGGCGGGCTGGCGGACTGGTGTGACGCTGAAGTGAGCGTGATCCCGGCAGGCGTCCTATTGGAAGGATTATTACCGGGGCACGTCACGCTCAATATGCTTCACCGCATCTGTCCGCATCCGATCAATCCCTGTCTGCTCTCGCTGGACGGAGCCACACTGATCCGTTTTTTAAACGATGTCCAAGAAGAAGCGTTCACGACGATGCATGTCCGTGGCCTCGGATTTCGCGGAACGGTGCTTGGCGCCCCGATTGTCCACGGTCTCGAGTTGAGGCATGGTCGCTATTACGTCCACGGTCAGGAAGTCGAGCTCGATGAGACGTATCGCGTCGCCACGGTCGACATGTTCACGTTCGGACCGCTCCTTCCTTACTTGGCCGACCAGACGAAGCGTTACTTCATGCCAGAACTGCTCCGTGATGTGTTGCGGGAAACGATTGTGACACGCCATAATGCCATCCGAAAAGGATAGGGGCAGGGCCGGTCGGCATGATATGATAGGAGAGTGGAGGTGTGAAACATGATTAGAGTGAATCGCCACGGCTATACCGTCATCGAAGAAAAACGGGACGGTTTTGACGAGGAGGCATTCATCGCACGCTATAGCGACGTGCTCGATAAGTATGATTATATCGTCGGGGACTGGGGTCACGGACAACTTCGGTTGAAAGGATTTTATGAGACAAAATCCAAGTTCGCGACATATGACAATCGGATCGACCATGTGATGGATTACGTGTATGAATACTGTAACTTTGGGTGCCCGTTCTTCGTGCTCAAGAAAGAGACGGAAATCGATGAGGCGGAAGACGGTCCGGTCTTCGGCGGCACGAAACAACCGCTCAAACTGAAACGCAAATTCAATAAGTCGGAAGAAGCTGAGCCTTCGACCGGCACATGACGCGCTGATGACATCAGCGCTTTTTTTGTTACATTTATTTTCCAAATGTTTCTTTTAGGTGAAAAGACGGTGTGACAGGTTTAGGGGTGGGAAAATTGTGATAACTTATATTTATAGCAATTGTTTCTGTTCGGGTTTTGGAAGTGAGGTGGAAGTATGCAACACGTACAAACGGCGACCGTCGGTGACCGCGATGACGTCCACAACCGAATTCATAACTTCGGTCTGGGCTTACTTGCGATGTTGTTCTTCGGGTTCGGGAGTATCATGACGTTTTACTTCACGGCCGCAGTCCTTCTCTATGAGGTTGTCCACGTATTGCTGATCCGCCGCTTTGAATATCGTCAGGCGTTTCTGAGAAGCCGTCTATTTAAAATCATTTCGTTGGCGGCAGTGGCCACAGGTGTGCTCTTATTTATTTTATCGATGTCACAGTTTTTCATGGGCAATGTGATGTATTGAGGGGGAGGGGAAAAACCTTTTCCCTTTTTTCGTGGTTTTTTGAAACTTTTCTGGGGGCGATGACGTACACTTAGGAAAGACCTCACAAAAAGGATGATGAAAAATGACTGCACAGTTAAAACAACATGCACAAAAAATGTTAACCGGAAAGCGTTGGCTGATGGCCGGGCTATTAATTTTATTCGTCGTCTTGAACGGGATTCCACAATCGTTCGCGCCGCCTGTCCCTGTAGACCCAGAGGCGATACCGACAGCGGCTGACACGGGACTTACGTTCTTGTCGCTTCTTCTCACTTTGTTGATTGCACCTCTCACGATCGGCTGGGCGTGGCTCGTCCTTTCCGTTTCACGCGGCGAGCGGCCAGGCGTCTCAAAGTTGTTCGAGCCATTTAAAACGGGCTACGTCAAGCACGTGCTCGCCCCGTTCTTCATGGGATTGTTCATTTTCTTATGGACGTTGCTCCTCGTGATCCCGGGAATCATCAAAGGGTTCTCGTACTCACTGACGTACTACATTTTACGGGACCAACCGGAACTATCGGCCCTTGAGGCGATCACGGAATCACGCCGCATGATGGATGGGCATAAGATGGACGCGTTCAAACTCGTCCTCTCGTTCATCGGTTGGTTCTTCGTCGGGGTGTTTACGCTCGGAATCGGTTTCTTGTACGTCTACCCGTACTTCACGACGACGTACGCGACGTTCTACGACTCGATTCGTCAAGCGGAACGACCACAGACGAACCATGCCGGAACGGATTTCGAACAAGGATTCTAAACGAAAACCTCCGCTCATCGAGAGCGGAGGTTTTATTATGCGTTGATTTCTTGTTTTTGGAGGTATGGCTTGAGTGACAACGTGTGCTCGGCGACGACTTTACGAATCGTCTTCGTTTTCGAGCGCATGACGAGCGACGTCGTTTCGACGATATCATCCGTCAAGAATTTGACGCCGTCGAGCAATTCGCCTGACGTGACGCCTGTCGCCGCAAAGATGCAGTCATCGCTCTTGACGAGGTCGTCGATTGTGAGCAATTGGAGCGGGTCTTCGATGCCCATCGAGATGACGCGCGCCGTTTCTTCTTCGTTCATCGGGTGAAGGCGTGCCTGCATGTCGCCTCCGAGCGCTTTGACGGCCGCTGCCGTGATGACGCCTTCCGGGGCGCCGCCCGTGCTGATAAAGATGTCAATCGGATTTGATTTGACGGCTGCCGCGATTCCCGCCGAGACGTCTCCGTCTTCGAACAGCTTGACGCGAGCGCCCATGTTCATCGCCGCTTGACGCAAGTGCTCATGGCGATCACGGTCTTGCATGATGACCGTGACTTCTTCGATACGCTTGCCGTTATAGAGGGCTGCCTTCTCGATGATCGATTCGAGCGGTTCGTCGAGCGAGACTTTCCCTTTCAAATTCGGCCCGACGACGAGTTTATCCATATACATATCCGGTGCGTGGAGGAGGGCGCCCTTATCGGCGACCGCGATGACGACCATGGCATCGCCGAGCCCTTTGGCGACGATGGACGTCCCTTCGAGCGGGTCGACCGCGATGTCGACTTCCGGCCCAAACGTCGTGCCGAGACGTTCACCGATATAGAGCATCGGTGCCTCATCGAGCTCGCCTTCACCAATCACGACGGTGGCGTCCATATTGACCGTCCCGAGGACTTCACGCATTGCTGACGTGGCTGCGTCGTCTGCTTCGTTCTTTTGACCACGACCGATCCATTTTGACGAAGCAAGTGCTGCTGCCTCAGTTGCTCGTACGATCTCTAGCGCTAATTCTCGTTCCATAGTGTTGTACCCTCCACGTGATGTCTATTTAATGTGTCATACTATTTATTGTGTTAATCCGTGGATTAGTGTATCACAATCAGATAAATGATGTAAATAGGTGAGATTCTTTTCTCGAACGAGAAAAAGGATTACTATAGGAGGCAGGGGGGATTCCGATGTATTTTGTGAACAGAGAAAAGATTAGCGAGACGTTGGCCCATATGGAGACGATGTTCGGTCGACTTGATCAACTAGAGGGGGACGCCTTCACGGTCGAACTGGCGAAACAGCGGTTGGCCGTCCATTTGATGGAAGGCGTGATTGATGTCGGCAATTCGATGATTGATGGCTTCATCATGCGCGACCCGGGCAGTTATGAGGACATCGTCGATATTTTGCTCGATGAACGCGTGCTCGATGCCGAGACGGCAGTAGCCGCAAAAGCGCTCGTGGCGCTACGGGCTCATTACGTCCGGGAGTTCGTCACGGCAGACTCGGACCGATTCGACGCTTGGGTCGAGCGCTATAGAGCGACGTTCGAGGCATTCCCAGAGCAGGTCCGGCATTATATCGAAGTGGAACTTGGACCTGTATCAGCATTTCTACCAGAAAGCGAGTGATTGGATGGATTCGATTAAAGGATACTTATTTGACTTAGACGGCACGATTTATGCGGGGACAGCCCCGATTCAAGCAGCGGTCGATTTCGTGAATCGACTCGAAGCAACGGGCTTCCCGTACTTGTTCGTCACGAACAACGCGTCGATGACGCCGAAACAAGTGGCAGATAAGCTCGTCTCGATGGGTGTACATGTCACACCAGAGCACGTATTGACGAGCGCGATGGCGACGGCCCGTTACATCGAGAAGATGACGCCGGGCGCGACGGTTTACATGATTGGGGAAGACGGCTTGCGTTTAGCGCTTGAAGAACGCGGCTTCCACGTGACGGAAGAGGCGAAGGCGGACTATGTCGTCATCGGGCTCGACCGCCATATCACTTACGAGAAGTTGGCGAAAGGCGCACTCGCGATTCGTTCCGGTGCCCGCTTCATCTCGACGAACGGCGATATAGCCATCCCGACCGAACGTGGCTTTTTGCCTGGGAACGGGGCGCTCACATCCGTCTTGGCTGTGACGACAGAAAAAGACCCATTCTTCATCGGGAAACCGGAACCGGTCATGGTCGATATCGCCCTTGAGATGATCGGTCTCACAAAAGAAGAGGTCGTCATGGTCGGGGATAACTATCATACCGACATCTTGTTCGGAATCAACGGTGGACTCCGGACGCTTCATGTCAATTCGGGCGTACACGGTCCGGCCTTTATCCAAGAACAAGAAAAGCTCCCGACCTATATGGTCGAAAGCTTAGATGAATGGACGCATGCATGAAAAAAAGGGATGACTCACGTCTCCCTTTTTGTTTAGAATACTTGTTCGACTTCAACGATGCCAGGTACTTCTTCGATGAGCGCACGCTCAATCCCGGCTTTCAAAGTGATGGTTGAAGATGGGCAGCTGCCGCATGCACCCATCAAACGAAGTTTGACGATGCCTTCTTCCACGTCTACGAGTTCGACGTCACCGCCGTCGCGAAGCAAGAACGGGCGTAATTTATCGAGTACTTCTTGGACTTGATCAAACATTTCCATGGTATCTACCCCTTTCTGGTTCCCTTTCATTCTAGCAAGTTTGAGATTGTTTCTCAATCATTAACGCTGAGCGTTTTGTGACGATGTCACTTCTTGAATTTTGTATAATAGGAGAGAACAGGGGGAATGGACATGAAAATCACGGTATATGGGGCTGAGGTGCAGTGTGCGAGCTGCGTCGGGGCACCTAGCTCGATCGAGACATATGAATGGTTGCAAAGTGCGCTTGCCCGGAAATATCCGGATCAGGCGTTCGAGTTCGAGTACATCGATTTCGAGACGGCGGACGACGACATCGCTGAGGCGATCAAGCAAGACGAGTGGTTTTATCCGCTTGTCCTCTTGAATGGAGAAGTCGTGGATGAAGGGGTCGTCCAGTTACGAAAAGTCTACTCGGCCATCGAGCAGACGACAGCATGAAAAGAGTCGAGCGACGATTGTCGTTCGACTCTTGTTCGTTACAGAAGGCGGAACGATGACGTCGCCGAACCTGCCGTGTAGCCAGTGAGCGTCGCATCAGCCTTCACTTGGTACGTGCCGCGCTGTGACGAAGAACTTGTCGAGAGCGTGAACGTGATGGCGCCGGTCGAACTTGTCTTGCCTGTCCCTGTGAGCGTCGTGCCGTAAGGTTGTGTGACCGTCACACGGACGTCGGCGTTTGCGACCGGTTGGCCGTTCGCGTCCCGCACCGTCGATGAGATCGATACTTGCTCACCCGCGTAATAAGTCGACTTCGATGTCGATACTGTCGTCGCGAGTGCTTGAACAGGTTGTGACGTCCCACCAGACGTTGGAGCTTGGACGAGTCCGTTTCCGAACCAGGCGTCGCGTCCAACTGCGCCAAGGTCGATCGAGTCTTGTGAGAGTTTTGAGCGGAGTTGTGCGCTCGACAACGTCGGGAACGCTTGCTTCATGAGAGCGAGGTTACCAGCGACGTACGGTGTCGCCATCGATGTCCCGCTCATCTGGCCGTATCCGCCAGTTGCGAGTGTCGAGTTGATGCTCACGCCTGGTGCCGCGACTTCGACCGTGCTGCCTGTAGCCGAGAATGAAGCGCGATTGTTGTTGATGTCCGTCGCTGCGACAGCGATGGCCGAGCTGTATCGGGCCGGGTAGTTGACGAGGTCGCCCGATCCGTCGGTGCGTCCGTTGTTACCGGCTGCCGCGACGACGAGGATGCCAGCATTATTGGCACGGTCGACGACTTGTTGGAGCGTTGAGGATGGACTCGTCGTCCCGAGACTCAAGTTGATGACGTCCATATCGTTCGTGATTGACCAATCGATCCCGGCGATAATACTCGATAGGCTACCGCTACCGTTCGCCTCGAGTGCCTTGACGGCGTAAATGCTCGCCTCGTGGGCAATCCCGACGGTCCCAATGCTGTTGTTACGGGCCCCGATGATACCAGCGACGTGCGTCCCGTGACCGTTGTCATCCGCGTACGAGCTCGTGACCGCGCTGAATGAGGCACCGCCCGAAATCGTCAAATCAGGATGCGGCGAGATCCCCGTATCGACGACCGATACTTTCACGCCTTTCCCGGTGTATCCGCTCTGCCAAGCCGATGGGGCTTTCAACTTCGGGATGCCCCAGTCCTGGGTCTGGTTCTCGATTTGTACCGTTTGATCGACTTCCACGTGGGCGACGTGCGGGTTGTTCTTCAGTCCGTTCAGTGCGGCTTTCGGTACTTCAAGCGCTGCGGCTGGAATGTTTTTGTACTGTTGGCGAACTTCCATGCCTTCGATTGAGAGCGGGATGTTCTTCGCTGACTCTTTGAAGACGACGATGACGCGTTCTTTCGATTTGTTGGGAGCAGCTTCCGCGGCTTCCGGGACGGTTGACAAGACGAGCAATGAGGCGAGGACGGTGCTACAGATTTTTTTCAACTTGTTTCCTCCTTCGGGTTATGTAGGCGAGGTGACACGAAGTCGTTCGGCCGTGACCCTAGAGTAACAAGTTTTGCCAACGGGTAGAATATGTCAATCGAATCAATAATCTGAATATTTAGATAAGGACACAGGGGATTCAGATACAAGACTTTTGGCTCAACACGACGGTGGCTGAACGACAAATGGATTGCTTTACACTAAAAAGGATCGACCGAGATGGCCGACCCAGGCATGTTATTTAATGACTTTATGTTTCCAAAGAATTCCGGACTTGAGCAATCGCGCGACTTTTCCGGTGAGCGACTGTTTGCCCATGAAGACGCCGAATCCGGCCTTCTTCCCAAGCGATCCTAACGTGCCTCGGAGTTTGATATCCGGTAAATCCGGATATGCGACACCTTTCCATTTACAGAGTAGCACTTGGACGATCTGTTCGGCCTGCGCTTCCGCGAGCTGACCCGAAGGTGCATACGGCAGGCTGGCGTTGTCCCCGACGACGAAGATGTCGGGCTGTTCCGGGACGTAGTGGTGTGGTGTCAATTTGACACGTCCACCCCCGTCGAGTTCCCAACCTTGGTTGCGGACGACGGCGACCGGTTGAATCCCGGCGGTCCACACCGTCAAATCGGAAGCGAAGTGCTGTTCATGGTTCCATAACCCATCGGCGTCGACCCGGACGATGTTCGAGCTATTGATGACTTCGACACCATGTTCCTCGAACCAAGACTGGACATACATCGAGACGCGGTTTGATAGGAACGATAGGACGGACGGGCCGCGGTCGAACAAACGGACCGTCAAGTCGGGACGACTCTCGCGCAGCTCGCTGGCGAGCTCGACACCGGACAGGCCGGCACCGACGATCGAGACGACCGATCCCGGAGATAGGCCGTTGATTGCTTGCTGGGTCTTTCGTGATTCTTCTAACGTTTGGATGCTGTACGTGAACTCGGCGGCACCGGGTACGTTATGGTACTTGTCCTCGCAGCCGAGGCCGATGACGAGGTCGTCGTACGGCACTTTTTCCCCGCTCGCGAGCAGGACCATTTTGTCCCCCGTATCGATATCGGTGACTTGGCCGTATATGTAGTCGACCTCTTCTGGAAAATCGATACGGATGTCACGATCCGACACGGTCCCCGCCGCAAGTGCATAATACTCTGTTTTTAATCCATGGTAAGGTAGACGGTCGATGAGTGTGATCGATACGTCCTTCAGCTGATGGCTGAGGACACGTTCGATTACACGCATACCCCCGTAACCGCCTCCCAAGACGACTAATTTGCGCATAAAAATCCCCCTTTGTTACACTTCAACTGTATCATGTTATAATACGCCGTAGAAGAACCATTTTCCTGCTTTGAAGGAAAGGGGAAGGGTGAATGACATGATGAATCCGATCATTGAGTTCTGTGCCTCCAATTTAGCGATGGGTTCACAAATCGCCCGCGCCAAATTAGAGTCCGATCCAGACTTAGACGTCGTCGAATATGGCTGTACGGGCTACTGCGGCGTCTGTTCGCTTGACTTGTTTTGTCTCGTCGATGGTGAGGTCGTGACCGGGGATACACCGGAACAACTCGTGACGAATGTATATGAAAAAATTGAAGAAATGGCATGGTGAAAAAGTTTGAAGGACCTTCAAACTTTTTTTATTTTGACCGTTTTGACCCGTTGCATTTTTAAAAAGGGTCTGTTATATTCAAAGAGGTTCGAATGTAGGTTGTCTGACGTTTAACAACAGAAAAAGAAAGCGTTTCAAACGGTAGGACACATCTCGATTCGGGTATATCACATTATCAGGTTTCCCCAATATGAAAGGAGCACAACACCAATGAATATCATGAGCGTGGTTGGTATTTTGGCACTAATTGGAATCGCTTACATCTTCTCGACCAACCGTAAAGCCATCAAATGGCGCACCGTGCTTGCCGCTTTCGCGGTACAGTTTACGTTCGCCTTCCTCGTCCTCTTCACTACAGTAGGACGTAACGCGTTAGAATGGATCTCAGGAGGCGTCCAGAACGTCTTGAACACGGCGAACGCCGGGATTAGTTTCGTCTTCGGTACAGCTGTCGGCGGAGACAACTTCGTCTTCGCGTTCCAAGTGTTGACGATTATCGTCTTCATGTCGTCACTCATCGCACTTCTCTACTATGTAGGTGTCATGCAGTGGGTGATTCGTATCCTCGGTACGGCTCTCGCCAAAGCACTTGGCACGTCACGTAAAGAGTCGCTCTCAGCGACAGCGAACATCTTCGTCGGTCAGACGGAAGCGCCGCTCGTCATCAAACCTTACCTTCCAACGATGACACAATCGGAACTCTTCGCTGTCATGGTCGGTGGTCTCGCCTCGGTTGCCGGTTCAGTTCTTGCTGGATACGCTGCTCTTGGTGTACCGCTCGAGTACTTGCTCGCAGCGAGCTTCATGGCTGCTCCTGCTGGTCTCATGTTCGCGAAAATCATCGTCCCGGAAACAGACGTACCGGATGACGATATCGAAATCGCTGAAGATGAAGAGAACAAGGCAGCGAACTTCGTCGATGCAGCCGCTCGCGGTGCCTCTGACGGTCTCTTCCTTGCTTTGAACGTCGGTGCGATGCTTCTCGCCTTCGTTTCATTGATCGCGCTCGTTAACTTGATTCTCGGTGGAATCGGTGGCTTGTTCGGTTTCGACGGTCTCACGCTTCAATTGATTCTTGGTTATGTGTTCGCACCGCTCGCATTCGTGATCGGTGTGCCATGGGCAGATGCTGTTCAATTCGGTAGCTTCCTCGGACAAAAACTCGTGTTGAACGAATTCGTCGCTTTCTCTGAATTCGCACCAATCATCGGTTCTGGTGACCTCTCGGCACGTACGGAAGCTATGATCGCGTTCGCACTCTGTGGATTCGCCAACATCTCATCACTCGCCATCCTTCTCGGTGGTCTTGGTGGAATGGCGCCGAACCGTCGGAACGACATCGCGCGCATGGGTGTCCTCGCGATTCTCGCAGGTACGCTTGCCAACTTGATGTCAGCGACACTCGCTGGTCTTCTTCTCTAATCAAACACGGTATACTCAGAGTGATCACTTCGGTGGTCACTCTTTTTCGTTGTGACGTTTATGAATGAACAGCAAAAACCGACCGTAAGGCGGTCGGTTTCACTAGTGTTTATCATCCCTGACGAGGTATATCCACTTCTTGGAGTCTCGGCCAAGTGGCTTGCCAATTCTTTTTATTGATCCGGGCTCGATAAATATGATGGTGTGAAGCGTCGTTCGCAAAGGCTGGTGTGGGGCGGAGCTTCAGTCCGACAAGGTCGTCAACGCCGTAAGGAACGGCCAACCTTAAACGTCCGTTCTTGGCGAGACTGACACCGATGGCCGTGACCGTCTCAGGGAAATGGGCCAAGGCGTCGACCGCAGATTGATACGGTGGCAATTGATTGACCCGATGCATGCGGGCCTGGTTTTTGACCGACCAAGGGACGTTCGGTAACAGGTCGTGCAGTTGTGCCTCATACTGTTTTTCAATCGCCTCGTCGATGTGAGATCGGTCAAAGTAGATGACATCGACGTCCTCGGTCGGCGTCGGTACTTCGTAGCCGTGCGCGTCATCCCATATTTTTGCCCGCACGTATCCGGCACAAATCCACCAATCGGGTAAACCGAGCGAAGCGACGATTGTCAACAGACGCATCAGTTCCACATCAGTCTCTAAAAAATGGGTCACATCTTCAGTCGTGTTCAATCCATCTCCTCCTATTCTCTCATTAGCATAGCGTACCTATACAAAAAGCACCTAGACCGGGGTCTAGGTGCTTGTCAGTTACGCTTGAAGTTGCATGCGCTGACGTTCGATCCACGGCTTCAATTTGAGGAAGAGTGGGACGAACAAGGCGCTGATCAACAAGGCCTTAATGAAGTTGAACGGCAAGATACCGTATAGGACGAGGTCCGTTTTGACTGCCGGTTGCGCCATCTCGGTCATGCCGAAGAAGAACGCGTAGGCTGGTAAGATGAGCAAATAGTTCAAGATCGCCAAGCTGAGTGCCATCGTGATCGTACCGGCCACGAGGCCTGAAGCGAGCGCTTTATTCGTTTTACGTTTATGGTAGAACCATGCGACCGGATACATGAAGGCGACACCTGCAAAGAAGTTCGCGACTTCACCGACCGGAACGCCGCCACCGTTGAAGACATAGTAGAGGACGTTTTTTAGAGCGACGACCACGACGCCTGCGAGTGGGGAGAACACAATCCCGGCGACGAGCGCGGGAATGTCACTGAAATCCACTTTTAGGAACGGTGGTAGGAAAGGCAGCGGGAAGTTAAAGAGCATGAGGACAAAAGAAATGGCCCCGAGCATCGATAGCGTCACCAGTGTTGTCAATCGTTTGTTGCGCGTTGTTTTCATCAAAATCTCTCCTTTTGTCGCTCCTTGATGAATGGCACCCGTCGCATAGAAAAACCCGATTGTATCAAACAATCGGGAGAGTTTACGCGCATACGAAATAGATGTTCTCATCGGTGTTTAGACCACGCCGAAGAAAACATCCGGATATCGGTCGGATGCCGCCATCTTCTCCCATCCAGACTTTACTGTCGGCTTTCGAATCTCACGAAATCAGCAAGCAACGCCTTGCTCGCTCACGGGCTGAGAAGAACTAGTCTTCAATACCGCCGGTCGGGAATTTCACCCTGCCCCGAAGATGGAACGATTTAATTTTTTTTGTTACAGTTTAGTTATACAAGATATTTCACAAAATCTCAAGTCAGTTGACTTGAAGTTAAGATAACGAAGGAGGAGTTCAGATGATTCATTTGACAGAATCAGCCGCATTACAAGTCATCGATATGATGAAACAGACCGAACGCCCCGACGACCAGTACTTGCGGATCAAAGTGCAAGGGGGCGGGTGTACCGGCCTGTCTTACGGGATGGGGTTTGATGAGGATAAGACAGACAAGGACGTTCAGTTTGACCACTACGGTGTCCGGGTTATCGTCGCCGAAGCCGATCATGGGGTCGTCGACGGTCTCGAGATTGACTATAAGCAGTCGATGCTAGGAGGCGGCTTCACGATTAAAAACCCGAACGCCATCGCTACTTGCGGTTGTGGCTCGAGTTTCCGGACGGCGTCGAACGCCGGGACACCTGGGGATTGCTAAACGAAAGGCCAATCATGCCTCATGATTGGCCTTTTTTGTATTCAGTCTGTCTCTTCAATCAGAATTAATCGAATGAGTTTCGAAGCCGCGTCTAACTCGATTTGATGTTGCCAAGGACGAAACGCTGTGATTTTACACGTGTCGTTCGTGATGCGGAATGAACAGACGCTCTCTTCCTCTTGGTCAAGGACCGAGTAACGGCTGAAGTCCGATAAGCTTTGGTAAATGGCATATTGTGTCGGTAATTCACACGACCATCCTTTTTCTAATGTGATCTGATGCATGCGTCTCGCCTCTTTCTTGTCTATATATATAAGAATAACAAAAATATTCAAGGATGTGGAAGATTAGTCGAGAGGATGCAAGGGAAAATGAAAAGAGATGTCATTTCATGTAGGAGGGGCAGGGACGATGAGAAAAGTATTGATTTTCGGTGGCTCACGCTATTTTGGAAAGCGGTTGGCGCTTCGGTTGGCGGAGGCCGGTGACGATGTGACGATTGTGACGCGTGGACAACTGCAAGTACCCGAGGCGGAGGGCATCCGGTCGATCAAAGGGGACCGGCAGTCGGTGGCGACGATGAAAGATTTGTCACGCGACCATTACGACCTCGTCTATGACAATATTTGCTTTAACCCGTACCAGGCAAAGATCGCCTCGGACGCTTTCATGGACCAAGTCGGTAAATATGTGCTCACGTCGACTATGTCGGTTTATGCGCCAGGCGCCGAGTTGAAAGAAAGTGATTTCAATCCGCTCCATCATGACTATCATCTCGAATCCGAACATGATTACGGGCAAGGGAAGCGAGAGGCTGAATCTTATTTCTTCCATCGCGCCTCGTTCCCGGTCGCGACGGTCCGCTTGCCGATCGTGCTCGGACCCGACGACTATACAGACCGTCTCAAGTTTTATATCGACGCCGTCCGACGGGAAGAGCCGATCGTGCTGCATCACCCGGAAGCGAAGATGGGGTTCATCTCAAGTTTTGAGGCGGCCGCCTTTCTAGAATGGGTCGGTCGGGCGAACGTGACCGGGCCGTTCAACGCGGCGAGTGAAGGAGTCATCTCGCTCGGGGCACTCATGGAACAGATCGGTCATCACTTAAATAAACCGGTCCAGATCATCAAAGATGGCGAGTCATCGCCGTACGATACGGACGTCGACTATTATATGTCGATCGCCGAGGCGAAAAAGGCCGGTTTCGTCTTCACTCAACTCGACGACTGGCTTGACCGGGTCATTGTGCAAACAATCCGCAAATGAAAAATGGCCCTCATCGTGAAGATGGGGGCCACATCATTATTTCCCGGCAAATACCGAAGTCGAATGTTGCGGGTGACGCGCTGTCGGGTCGACGAGCTGCTTCACTTGGTTGATGGCGATTGGGGCTTCACCGAAGCCTGTCGCAATCAATTTCACTTTTCCTTCATAAGTCGCGATGTCACCACAGGCGAAGATGCCGGCGACCGTCGTCTCCATGCGTGAGTCGACGCGGATCGTGTTCTTCTCGAACTCCATGCCCCAGTTTTTGATTGGGCCGAGCGATGAGACGAAACCGTAGTTACAGATGAGGTCGTCGATTTCGACGAATTTCGATTCGCCGTCTTTGTCCGTCAATTCGACCGACTCGATGTGTGTCTCACCTGAAAGTGACTCAATGTTATATGGTGTCCAGACGTTGATCGTTGAGGCCTTCATCTGTTCGACCGTATGCTCGTGGGCACGGAAGCGGTCACGGCGGTGAACGATATGGACTTCCTTCGCAATTCCTTCGAGCATGAGCGCCCAGTCGACAGCCGAGTCACCGCCGCCGGCGATCATGACGCGACGATCACGGAATTTCTCCATGTTGTCGACGAAGTAATGAAGGTTGGCATAGTCTTCACAACCATCGAGACCGAGTGGTCGTGCGGCGAATGCCCCGTTCCCGGCCGTGATGATGATGGCTTTCGTATGGTACTCATCCTTGTTCGTCGTAATCTGGAACGTGCCGTCTTCAAGACGTTCGACCGTCTCGACCGTCTCCCCGAGGCGATAGTCCTGCTCGAACTGATCGGCTTGGGCTTTTAATTGGTCAATCAAATCTTGGGCTTTCACTTTCGGGAAGCCGGCGATGTCGTAAATATATTTTTCTGGATACAGTGTCGATAATTGTCCGCCGAGCTGCGGCAAACTTTCAATCAACGCCGTATCGAGTTGGCGCATACCTGCATAAAATGCGGTGAACAGTCCGACCGGGCCGCCACCGATGATGATCACATCTTTCGTCGATTTCATCGAATTCCTCCTCAAAACGTATACATCCATTATAGTGACAATCGTGAATTAAATCCATTCTGTACAAACATCCTATACATTCAAAAAAAATTCAAGAAGATAAGCTTTTCCATTGAGAAAACGAAATAAACAGCGTACAATGAACGAGAAGCAATTGTGAACATTGGTTGAACAAGGTTTAGGCTTTATTGTGAACATTCATGTGAAAAAACACACAACATGATTGTTCAAGAAAACAAAACTATCAAAACAAGGTGGAAATGAACATGAAACGACCTAACATTGTTATTCTTGGCGCAGGTTTCGGTGGACTCATCACAGCGGTGAACCTCCAGAAGACGCTCTCAGCTGGCGACGCGAACATCACGCTCATCAACAAGCATGATTACCATTACCAGACGACGTGGCTCCATGAACCAGCGGCCGGAACGATGAAACCGGAGCAAGCTCGTATCTACATCAACGACGTTGTGAACCCGTCACGCGTGAAATTTGTCAAAGGGATCGTCGATCGCGTCGATACTACGGCTAAACAAGTACTACTCGCAGACGGCTCGACTGTTGAATATGATTATGTCGTGTTCGCACTCGGCGGCATTCCAGAAACTTTCGGAATCCCAGGCCTCAAAGAGAACGCGATGACAATCAGTTCATTGAACAGCGTCCGTAAAATCAAAGAACATATCGAATACTCATTCGCACAATACAAGACGAACGGGTCGGCTGACCGCTCGTACGTGACAATCGTCGTCGGCGGCGCAGGTTTCACAGGTATCGAGTTCCTCGGTGAGCTCGTCAACCGTGTCCCTGAGCTTTGCAAGCAGTATGACGTGCCACGTGAAGCGGTTCGCATCGTGAACATCGAGGCGGCTCCGACCGTCCTTCCTGGTTTCGACCCAGAACTTACGACGTATGCACAGAAATGGCTCGAGCGTAACGGTGTCGAGATGAAACTCGGCAACGGCATCAAAGGCGTTGAGCCTGGCGTCGTCACGTTCGGTCCGCTTCAAGGCGACACGACGGAGACGATCGCAGCGAACACGATCCTTTGGACAGGTGGCGTGAGCGGTAGCCCGATCATCGAGAAATCTGGTTTTGAAGCGGTCCGTAACCGTGTCATGGTCGAGGCGGACAACCGCGCCCCAGGTCACGACAACGTCTTCATCATCGGTGACTGCTCGGCTGTCATGGATCCGGTCTCAAACCGTCCATACCCGCCGACTGCTCAAATCGCGACGCAACAAGCGCACAACGTAGCGAAAAACATCGCGGCGCTCATCAACGGAAAATCGACTTCGAAATTCACGTATGAGAGCAAAGGGACAGTCGCTTCACTTGGCCATAACGACGGCATCGGCATCGTCATGGGCAAAAAGATCTTCGGTCGCAACGCTTCATTCATGAAGAAAGTGATCGACAACAAACACTTCATCGAATTGAAGAAGTACGGTCTCGTCCTCAAAAAAGGTAAATTCTAAGCAATATGACCAAGTAGCCCGCTCATCCGAACGGGCTACTTTTTTTGATGACGCTTCATGGTTCACCTTTGACCTAAGAGAGGGCGATTCGGTATAATAGACAACGGGAAAAGGGGGCAATCGCATGCATATCATCCAGGCTGTCATTGGGGCGATTCTTTATTTGGTCATCTTCTTCAGCATCGGCTTCATTTTGAACATGCTACTTAAAAAAACATGGACGCTCGTGTTCATCTATCCGATTTTCGTCATTATGATGATTGATAACGTCAAGCTCTCGAGTTACATCACGGAGACATCGACCGCGCTCGCCAACGTTTACGAACGGGTGCTCGGACTTCAGTTTTTGGATGTGTTCATGCTTGGTTTCGGACTGCTCGGTGCGATTTTGGCCGGCGTCACGATCCGCTACTTGCGTAAGAGTGGTTACTCAATGTTTTAAAGACGGCAGAAATGTTCGTCTTTTTTGTTTTCTGCCTACTTTTTTAGAAGGCGAACCGATATACTAGATAAGATAACGATTTAATTAGTAAGGGATGCGATGAGAATGACATTACCGATGTATACGATCAAGAAAGTGTTGAATAATAGCGTTGTCATTTGCCAACATGATCCGGAACCGGAAGTCATTCTACTCGGGAAAGGGATTGGCTTCGGCAAGAAAGCGGGCGATCTCGTCGACCCGGCCAGTGTCCCGGAGAAAGTGTATCAACTGACAGATAAAGAAGAACAATCTCAATACCGTGAGCTCGTCAAACACGTCGATGAAGACTTTATTGCCTTCATGCAAGAAATCGTCGGCTTTATCGAGAACAACACAGGTAAAAAAGTCGATCAACATATCCATATCGGTTTGACCGACCACTTGTTCTTCACGATGAAGCGGATCGAACAAGGGATGGAAGTGACAAATCCGTTCTTGCTTGAGACCGAATCGCTCTATCCGAATGAGTACGCCTTGGCTGAACGAATCGTCGATATGATTCACGAGCGGCTCGACGTGCTGTTGCCGGACGCGGAGATCGGATTTATCGCGCTCCATATCCATTCGGCGACGACGTTTAAAAACGTCCTCGAGGTCAACCGGCACAACCAAATCATCGGGCAAATCGTTCAGACGATTGAGAGTCGTTTGAACGTCAAAATGGACCGGAGTTCACTCGATTATAAGCGCTTACTTCGGCACTTAAGGTACGCCGTTGAGCGGGTTGCGACGGGTGAGATGGTGGAGGCCCCACAAAAAATTGAAAAGGTATTGCGCGAAGAATATCCGCTATGCTATAGTACTGCTTGGGAGCTGATGGGCATCATGGAACGCGAATTAAAGCGTCCTGTCCCGCGAGGTGAAGCGACATATTTGACGATGCATCTCCAGCGCCTAACAAGTAGATAACTGATACCACGTATCTTACGTGTTACTGATTCGATCAGGCATGAGTAAGGAGTGGAACGCAACGATGTCTCCATTAGGAGAGGTCTACGTTCTATACCTTATTCATGCCTGTTTCTGTTTTTATAAACGTTTATTATGAAAACGTTTAGATACGTCGGTTGTCTGACATCTACAGTCGTCTTTCCGCACGAAACAATCACAAAAGGAGGATTTATCATGTTTAAGCAGATCTTTGGTGTTCTTCAAAAAGTCGGTAAAGCACTTATGCTTCCTGTAGCGATCTTGCCGGCAGCCGGTCTTCTTCTTGCATTCGGTAACGCGATGCAAAACCCGGCCCTCACATCACGCGCTGGTTGGTTAACGAACGCAGGCGTTGTGAAATTCGCTCAGCTCATGGAGCAAGCGGGTGGCATTATCTTCTCGAACTTAGCACTCTTATTCGCAGTCGGTGTCGCGATCGGTTTAGCAGGGGACGGCGTTGCCGGACTTGCAGCCATCGTCGGATTCCTCATCATGAACAAAGTAATGGGTGTTTGGCTCGAACTCACACCTGAAATCATCGCACAAGGTGACCCGGCTTACGCATCAGTACTTGGGATTCCAACACTCCAAACAGGGGTATTCGGAGGGATTATCGTCGGTCTGATTGCCGCATGGGCATACAATAAGTACTTCAACATCGAATTGCCGCAATTCCTTGGCTTCTTCGCTGGTAAGCGTTTCGTCCCAATCGTTACTGCAGTATTGGCAGTTGTCGCTGGTTTCGTTATGCTTCTCATCTGGCCACCAGTTCAACACGGCTTGAACACGTTCTCAAACTTCATGTTGACTGAAAACCGCACGTTCGCGGCATTCATCTTCGGTTTGATCGAACGTTCATTGATTCCATTTGGTCTTCACCACATCTTCTACTCACCATTCTGGTTCGAGTTCGGCTCGTACACGGATGCAGCGGGTAACATCGTTCGTGGTGACCAAGCGATCTTCTTCGCACAAATTCGTGATGGTGCCGAGCTCACAGCTGGTACGTTCATGACTGGTAAGTACCCGTTCATGATGTTCGGTCTTCCAGCAGCAGCACTCGCTATGTACCATGAAGCACGTCCTGAGCGTAAAGCAGTCGTCGGTGGTCTCTTGGCTTCGGCAGCACTTACATCGTTCTTGACTGGTATCACTGAGCCGATCGAGTTCTCATTCTTGTTCGTTGCTCCACTCTTGTTCGCAGTACACGCAGTCTTCGCTGGCCTTTCGTTCATGGTCATGCACATCTTGAACGTCAAAATCGGGATGACGTTCTCGGGCGGTTTGATCGACTACCTTCTCTTCGGTGTACTTCCTAACCGTACAGACTGGTGGCTCGTCATTCCAGTCGGTCTCGTGTTCGCAGTCGTTTACTACTTCGGATTCCGTTTCGTTATCCGTAAGTTCAACCTTAAAACACCGGGCCGTGAAGATGAAGTCGTTGAGCAATCAACTGCTACAGGTTCGGAACTTGCACAAGATATCCTCGTTGGTTTCGGTGGTTCACAAAACATCAAACACTTAGACGCATGTATCACACGTCTTCGCGTTGAAGTTAAAGATAAGAGCCAAGTCAACAAAGAAGAATTGAAACGCCTCGGGGCAGCTGGTGTCCTTGAAGTCGGTAACAACATTCAAGCCATCTTCGGACCACGTTCTGATGCATTGAAATCAGAAATGCAAGCGGTCATCGCTTCAGGTAACGAAAAGAAAGCAAACTGAATGAAGCTATAAGCCAATCCATTATGGATTGGCTTTTTTTGTATGGGTGAAACGGTTTCAGCCTACTGGCAGATGGGGAAAAGTAAGTATTCTGACAAAAGGAGGGAACCATGATGTGGAAGAAAGTGTTTGGTGTTTTGCAGCGGATCGGGAAGGCACTCATGCTTCCGGTTGCGATTCTACCGGCAGCCGGTCTATTACTCGCATTTGGTACCGCGTTCCAAAACCCTGATCTCGTTTCGCTCTTGCCTTTCTTGGCAAACGATTCACTCGTCCTCGTCTGGCAAGTTATGACAGATGCCGGGGATATCGTGTTTGCCAATCTAGGTCTATTGTTCGCCGTCGGTGTCGCCATCGGGCTAGCCAACGGGGACGGTGTTGCCGGGTTAGCAGCTATCGTTGGTTATTTGATTATGAACAAAGTTATCAGTACGTGGAACGGTATTACCGCGGAAATCGCCCAGGGAGACCCGGCCTATGCCACGGTACTTGGGATTCCGACGCTCCAAATGGGGGTATTCGGGGGTATTATCGCAGGTCTCATCGCCGCATTCGCGTACAACAAGTACTTCAACATCAAGTTGCCGGATTTCTTAGGGTTCTTCGCCGGGAAACGGTTCGTGCCGATCGCGACCGCCGCGTTCAGCTTGGTGATTGGGATTGCGCTCGCCTATATTTGGCCGCCAATCGGAACGGCCATCAATACGTTCTCGAGCACGATCATTGAAGCAAACGTCGCCGTCTCTGCCTTCGTCTTCGGTTTGGTCGAACGTTCTTTGATCCCGTTCGGTCTGCACCACATCTGGTACTCTCCGTTTTGGTTCCAGTTCGGGGAATATACGAACCAGGCGGGAGACCTTGTCCAAGGGGACCAACGGATCTTCTTCGCACAATTACGTGACGGAGTCGAGTTTACGGCCGGTACGTATATGACCGGGAAATTCCCGTTCATGATGTTCGGATTGCCTGCCGCTTGTCTCGCCATGTTCCACACGGTCCCGAAAGAGCGTCGTAAAGACGTCGAAGGACTTTACTTCTCAGCAGCCCTCACTTCATTCTTAACGGGAATCACCGAGCCGGTCGAATTCTCGTTCGTCTTCGTTGCACCTCTACTCTTTGGTATTCACGCCGTCTTTGCTGGACTATCCTTTATGACCATGCACTTGCTCAACGTAAAAATCGGGATGACGTTCTCAGGCGGACTCATCGACTATCTATTGTTCGGAGTGTTGCCGAACCGGACAGCCTGGTGGCTCGTCATTCCGGTCGGCCTCGTCTTCGCGGTCGTTTATTACTTCGGGTTCCGCTTCGCCATCACGAAATTCGATTTGAAAGTGCCGGGACGTGAAACCGTCGCTGAAGGAAAAGGAGCCCGAGCCGTCGTCGGAGACGATTTACCGTACGAAGTGCTCGTCGGTCTCGGCGGACCTGAAAACATCAAACACCTCGACGCCTGTATCACGCGTCTTCGCGTCACGGTGAACGATGTCAAACAAGTCGATAAAGACTTGCTCAAAGATTTGGGAGCGGCCGGAGTACTCGAAGTCGGAGATAATATTCAAGCCATCTTCGGACCGAAATCGGATACGCTCAAATCGCAAATCGCGGCCATCATCGAGGGCGGCGAATACAAGCCGAAAGAAAAAGCCGTCATCACACCGGAAGCGGCCGAACATGCCGATCATCGCTTCCTTGCCCCGATGTCAGGTGTCATCTTGTCACTTGATGACGTTCCGGACCAAGTCTTCTCGGGCCGCATGATGGGCGAAGGATTTGCCATCGAACCGAGTTCAGGACAAGTCGTTGCGCCGGTCACGGGACAAATCACGACGTTCTTCCCGACGAAACATGCGATCGGTCTACTTGCGGACGATGGACGCGAGATTCTTATCCATGTCGGACTCGATACGGTCAATCTGAAAGGCGAAGGTTTCGTCGCCAAAGTGAAAGAAGGCGACCGCGTCGAAGCGGGGGATGTCTTGCTCGACGTTGACCTCAATTTGATTCGCGACAAAGTCCCATCGCTCATCACGCCGATCATTTGGACGAACGGAGACGGCAAAATCGTCGTCGTCCCATTCGGAGAGACGGTCGTCGCCGGTGAAGCGCTCGACTTCAGAACGGATGATAAAGGAGCCGAGTAAACAAAAAAGAAGCTCTCGCAGCTGCGAGAACTTCTTTTTTTTGTTACTTCTTAATATCGAATTTTTCACTGAGGAAGTTCACGACTTCTTCAGCTGTATCCATGTTGAGGACGTCGTTGACGATCGCTTCTGTTTCTGACTTCGTCAAACGCTTCACGAGGCTACGTGCGCGAAGGACGCTTGAAGCTGACATCGAGAACTCGTCAAGGCCAAGTCCGAGAAGGATTGGAATCGCGAGCTCTTCTCCAGCCATCTCGCCACACATGCCGACCCATTTGCCAGCTTTATGTGCTTCTGTGATGACGTTGTGGAGAAGGTTCAAGATGGCCGGGTTGAACGGTTGGTACAAGTACGAGACTTTCTCGTTCATGCGGTCCGCTGCCATCGTGTATTGAATCAAGTCGTTCGTGCCGACTGAGAAGAAGTCGACTTCTTTCGCGAATTGCTTCGCCATGACGGCAGTCGATGGAATCTCGACCATCATCCCTGTCTCGTAGTTACCGACAGCGATGCCTTCTGCTTTCAACTTCGCTTCTTCTTCGAGAAGGAGCGCTTTCGCCGCGCGGAACTCTTCAAGTGTCGCGATCATTGGGAACATGATGGCGAGGTCACCGTGCGCTGAGGCACGGAGAAGGGCGCGAAGTTGTGTGCGGAACAAGTCCGTCTCTTCGAGGCAAAGGCGAATTGCGCGATAGCCGAGGAACGGGTTCATTTCTTTTGGAAGGTCGAGGTAAGACAATTCTTTATCTCCACCGATATCGAGCGTACGGATGACGACTTGTTTGCCGTCCATACCTTCGAGTACTGCTTTATAGGCTGTATATTGCTCTTCTTCCGTCGGGAACGTTTCTGAGTCCATGTAGAGGAACTCGGTCCGGTAAAGACCGATGGCGTCAGCGCCGTTTTTCAACACGCCTTCGAGGTCGTTCGGTGTACCGATGTTTGCCGCAAGTTTGACTTTATGGCCGTCGGCTGTGACCGACTCTTCGTTGACGAGCTGTTTCAACTCTTCTTTGTAAGCTTCGAATGAAGCACGTTTTTCAACGTATTCATTGACGAGTTCTTCAGACGGGTTGACGAAGACGTCGCCTTCTGTCCCGTCGATGACGACGAGGTCGCCGTTCTTGATTTCTTCGAGCGCTATTTTTGTTCCGACGACAGCAGGGATCTCGAGTGAGCGAGACATGATCGCTGAGTGAGACGTACGTCCACCAATGTTTGTCGCGAAACCTTTGACGTATTTACGGTTGAGTTGCGCCGTGTCAGACGGTGTCAAATCTTCAGCGATGATGATGACTTCTTCAGAAATCGACGCAGGCGTCATGAATGTGACACCGAGGATATGCGCCATGACGCGTTTTGTGACGTCACGAACGTCGGCAGCGCGTTCACGCATGTACTCGTTATCCATCGATTCAAAGATCATGACCATCATTTGAGCGACTTCATCGAGTGCTTTCGCAGCGTTCATGTGTTCGCTTTCAATTTTGTCGTTCACTTGTGAGACGATCTCAGGATCTTCGACGATGAGCAAGTGTGCCGAGAAGATCTCTGCCTTGTCTTCACCGAGTTCACGAAGTGTGATCTCGCGAATTTCTTCGAGTTCTGTCTTCGACTGAGCGATCGCCGCTTGGAAACGGGCTTTCTCAGCTGCTACGTCCTCGATTTTGTTTGTCGGGATGTCAAATGAAGGTGTCTCCATGACGAATGCTTTCGCAACTGCGATTCCTGCAGATGCGCCAATACCTTTAATGTGTGACATAAGCGTAGTCCCTCTCTTCAAAGAAATAGTGGTTTCCAACGTTATCTCGTTAGTTCTTACCCGAAATGAAAAAGGAACTAACGAAAACCTGGAAGATTAAAGTAGCAACGGTCTACTACTAGGGGAAGCCTCGACCGAACAAAATGGCCTCGCCTCAACAGGGAGGGATGCCTGATTGCGTACTTTCTTATCCTATCATAAAATAAATCATCGTCACAACGAGGAGTTAACGCCTGAATTCGAAGATTTATTGACTCTTGCGCATACTGTTTCATTATTTGGCAGAAGTTCGTTATGCTAACCATATATAAAGAAGGGAAGTGGCAAACATGTATCAAGTGAAAGACTTAGATTGGAACGGCTCATATGACACAATCGTCGTGGGGATCGGCGCTGCCGACACGATTGAGCAAGGACTCGATTCATTGTTTAATGGACGCGTCAAAGCATTGATTCAATCGGCAGATATTTCAACGAAAACAGGTGAAGTCTCCATCGTCCCGACGTTTGAGGGAACGGTTAAACGGATCCTATTCGTCGGTCTCGGACAACGGAACGAAAATACGGTTGAAAATGTGCGCAATTGGTTCGGGAAAGTCGCCAAACACATCAAAGCCCGGGCCTTCACGGACGTCGCAGTCGCCCTCGACACGTTCGGACCGAATACGGCGAAACTGTTTGCTGAAGCGTATGAGATGGCGACGTATGAGCATCCTACATACAAATCAGAGCCGAAACCGACGAAACCGGACGTAACGATCACGTTGCTCGGAGCTGATGCAGAGGAAGAGGCGCTAGCAGGTGCAGCTTACGGACGTGGTGTGAATGTGGCGCGGTCGCTCACTATGATGCCAGCCAATATTTTGACGTCGGAAACGCTCGCGGACTATGCGGTCGAGTTGGCCGAACGTCACGGCTTTGAACATCGCATCATTGAAAAAGAAGAGATGGAAGGGCTCGGAATGGGCGCGCTTCTCGCCGTCAACCAAGGGTCGACGATCCCGCCGAAGTTGATCGTGCTCGAATATCGCGGAGCTGGAGACGAGGCGCCTGTCGCTGTCGTCGGAAAAGGCATCACGTTTGATACGGGCGGTTACTCGATCAAGCCGAAAGACGGCATCGTCGGTATGAAAGGGGATATGGGCGGCGCCGCGACGGTACTTGGTTTATTCGAGACGCTCGCGACGACGAAACCGAACGTGAACGTCATCGGTGTCATCCCATCGACGGACAACATGATCTCAGGGGACGCATTCAAGCCGGACGATGTCATCACGGCGATGAACGGGAAGACGATTGAAGTGCTTAACACGGATGCGGAAGGTCGTCTCGTCCTCGCCGACGCCGTTACCTTTGCCAAGACGTATGAACCGCAAGCCATCATCGATGTGGCCACGCTCACGGGCGGTGTGCTCGTCGCACTCGGTACGGAAGTGACTGGTTGCCTGACGAACGATGCGTCGCTCTATGGCGCCTTAGAAGCTGCGAGCCGTGACACGAACGAACTCGTCTGGCAGATGCCATACTTCGATGTCTTCATCAACCAAGTGCGTAAGTCGGAAGTCGCCGACTTGAACAACTCACCGGGCCGTTACGGTCATATGATTTTCGGCGGCGCTTTTGTCGGTGAGTTCGTCGGGGACACGCCTTGGCTCCATCTCGACATCGCTGGGACGAGCGAACGTTCGTCGGCGAGCGACCTCGGACCAAAAGGACCGACTGGCGTCATGGTGCGCACACTCGCCTCGATGCTCGAAGGATGGAAACGTTGAAAATTGGATTTGTATTGATCGGTTTGGCCGTCGTCTCCGGTTTCGGATACACGGCTTGGCCAAGCCGTTGGTTGTTAGGAGTGACCGTCTTTTGCGCGGTGCTCGGAGTGTTGTTTTTGATGCAGGAGGGACGCCGTGGTCGGAGTAGGAATTGATGGCGCGCGCGGGGGTTGGGTACGAATCACGTACGACAGCATCTCGCTCTGTTTGACCATCTCAGAGAAGTTGGAAGATTTATTGATCGAAGGGGCCGTGCATTTTGTCGATATGCCGAAAGACTTAGGGTCGATCGACAAGCCGGGCCGAACGTGTGACGCGTGGATGCGGTCGCAACTAAAAGAGCGGAAGTCATCGATCTTCACACCACCGATTCAAGAAGTGGTAACAGAAGCATCGTATGAGACGGCCAACGCGAGAAGTCGCGAACTAGTCGGAAAAGGAATCAGCAAACAAGCGTGGAACCTTGTGCCGCGGATTCGAGAGTTTCAAACGATCGCTGAAACGGACGTCTATGAGTCACACCCGGAAGTGTGCTTCGCTGTCATGACCGGGAACGAGGCGCGTTTCAGCAAGAAGACCGAGGCGGGAGAGCTCGAACGGATCGAGTTGTTGCGCCGCTATTCAAAAAGCTCGCCCTGGAAGTGGAAGATGTCGAACGTACAAGTCGATGATATTATCGACGCCTGTATTTTGGCCGTGGCCGCCTATGAGGCGGGAACGACTGGGATGGTGACGCATCCTGACCAAACTGAAGGAGCGCCGTTCGTGGCGGTACCGAAGACAAAAGAGCGATGACGCGTCATCGCTCTTTTGGTGTCGTCGGCCCGAGGACGAATCTCCACATATAGTGAAACACTTGGGCGTTATAGAGCGCCTTGAGCAGAACGGCCAAGACCGGTCCTAAAATGAAGCCGAGCACCCCGAACAGTTGCAAACCGACAAAAATCGAGATGAGGGCGGCGAGCGGGTCAAGTCCAATGTGAGAACCAACGATTTTCGGTTCAGCCAAGTTACGTTGGACGATGACGACGATATACAAGATGACGAGGCCGATGGCGAGGAACCAGTCGCCGCTCACGGCGGCATAGGCGGCCCATGGCAATAACAGCGTCCCGACGCCGAGGTACGGCAACAAGTCGAAGATGGCCGCTAAAAGTGCGAAAGAGAATGGATTGTCGACCCGCAGGATGAACATGCCGACAAGGACGATCCCGAACGTAATGGAGATAAGCGTCAATTGGGCCCGGACGTAACCGAACAGGGCCGAGCGCAAATTGGTCATGACCAGTTCAAATTCCTTGAAGCCTTTTCGCTCATTCAAGCGCGCGATGGACCGCATGTAGACGTTCCAGTCTTTCGTGATGAAGAACCAGGCGAGCACGATGACGATGAACAAGAGCAAGACAAGCGGTAAGGCGCTGAGGATATCTTGCAGTAAACCGGCGACCCCTCGTGACAAGACGCCGATCGCGGCTCCGAGCTGGACCCCGATCTCGGTGATCCCGCCTTCGAGCGAGTTCGTCTGTCCCGGATTGAGCCGCTGGACGCTGTCATACGCATCATTGACGAACGGGGCAATTTTTTCGTTGAACATGCGTTGTATGTATTCGGTGAACGTTTCAATCTGGTCGGGAAGTTTCTCGGCGGCGATCGTCAAGTAACGGATGAGTTGAGTCACCACGATGGCAATCACACCGCTGACGACACTCATGACGATCAACAAGGAAGCGAGCGTCCCAAGAGCCCGGGGCAATTTGGTCTCGCGTTCGAACCAATTGACGAGCGGGACGGTCAACAAGGATAACAAGAAGGCGAACACGAAAGGATACGTGTACGTAAAGAGGACGCTCAGTCCCCAAATGACGAAGACGAGCCCGATAATGACGAGCAGGAAACGAAGTAACTGCCAAAGCCTGGCTGGCGACACGACACATGGCCCCTTTCCTAACGATTGGATTGAGCATAGTATACCACGCAACCGGTAAATATAGAGGATGGATAGGTGATTAAACATGAAGGAATTACAACGACGAATCGATCGGATGATTATTCATTTAGGCGGCTACTGGCGGCCGCTGTCGGGGTTGGCCCGGCTGTTAGAAGAAGTGGGCGAAGTTGGTGGCGCGCTCTATGCAGACGACCGAGTCGCCCTGCGAGAAGAGCTGATGGACGTCTTCGTTATTTCGACGTGTCTGGCGAATCAATATGCCATCACCCTCACGAATCAAACGACAGACCGTGACGAGACGAAAGAAGAACGTAGCTACTACCGCCTCGTGCGCGAAGCGGGGGAAGTTGGCCGCATATTAAATGCCTATGAAGGCGATAAAAAATTGAAGGCGTCCGCGACGCCGGGATCGTTGCAACGACACATCGAGGCCGTTCAACAGGCGGTCATGGAACTTGCCGACATGAATGGATTTGACCTATTCGCGGAGATCGCCTCGTTGATCGAAGACAAGTCGTCCCGAGACTTCGGACGCTTCGACCATACCCCCGACCCGATTACGGAAGATTCGGTCCGCACGTATCGTTCTTATGTGGAAGGACGATACTGGGGCGGGGTGAAGGCTAAACCTTTCGAAGAAGTGAGCCGATATAGAGAGCGGGAAGGGCACTTGGCGCGGTTTTTAAAGATCGCCGAAGTCGAGGGACTCGATGGGTTTGTCATTCGACAACCTGAGCCGCCTTTCCAAATCGATCGCTCCATCGAGACTGATTTGCAACTAGCGGCCCCTTTCGCCGTCGAGATCGAGCGACATGGCACTGACACGTTTTGGATTGTGCGAAAACAAGGGTAAAAACATTCACCTTTTTTGTAAAAAGTATTCATCATTTTTTCAAATATTTACTTTTTTAATAAAAGCAATGTGCTACTATGAAGGTGTTGTCAGTCGCGATGTGCGTATGAAGAAAGGAATATTTTGGATGAATATGAAGCTTTTTAAACTTGCCCTCATCATGACCATTGTCTTGTTTTCAATCCAAATACCCGCGGTAGAAGCCGCTACTTTGGACGGAGAGACGACAGTCAACTTGAACGTTCGCTCTGCACCAAGCACGAGCGGAAAATTGATACAAACGCTAAAAAAGGGAACAAAAGTAAAATATGTAATTTATAACAAATCGTGGAGTAAGATATATTTAAACAATCGAACGTACTATGCTTCCGCCCAGTACATCAAGCGGATCCCGTCCCAATCCACGACGGTCACGAAGCAAGCTGCCACTTCGACGGGTGTGACGACCGTCAACTTGAACATCCGTGTGTCGGCCCATAGCAAGGCGACCGTGTACCGGACGCTTAAAAAAGGCACGACCGTTCAATATGCCGTGCATAACTCGTCTTGGGCGAAAGTGTACTTGAACGGGAAGACGTATTATGCGGCCAAGGCATATATTGCCCCGAAAGCCGTCGCATCGACACCAGCCCGTGAAACAGGCTATACGAATCGTGATTTGAAGTTGTTCGGCGAACGGAATCAGCGTTCGGCGGTGTTGAAGGTGTTGCCGGCTAAGTCAGCGGTCGTCTCGAGCAAATATAACTCGAGCTGGTCGGTTGTCTACGTTGGCAGTAGCACATATTATACGCCGACGGCATGGATCACGCCGGGAACTTTGAAACCGAGTGCGGCAAAAGTAAACGGTCATGCCAACCGTGAGTTGAAGTTGTTTGGCGAGCGCAATCAGCGTTCGAAAGTGTTGAAAGTATTGCCGGTCACGACGGAAGTCGTCTCGAGCAAATATAACTCAAGCTGGTCGGTCGTCTATGTCGGAAGCGAAACGTATTATGCGCCGACGGCATGGATTACGCCTGGGGCACCGACGATGCCTCCGCCGACGACGAAACCGCCAGTCGTAAAAGTCGATGGTCATGCCAACCGCGAGTTGAAACTGTTCGGCGCGCGCAACCAACGTTCGACGGTGTTGAAAGTGTTGCCGGCCAAGTCGGCGGTCGTCTCGAGCAAATATAACTCGAGTTGGTCGATCGTCTACATCGGCAGCAAAACATATTACACGCCGACGGCATGGATCACACCGGGAGCGCCGCCGGTAACGAAACCGCCGACGACGAAACCGCCTGTCATTCAAAAAGTAACAGGATATGCGAACCGAAATGCCAACCTGTTCAAGAAGACGCTTCAATCATCACCGGTCGCTCGTGTGTTGCCGAAGTATACGCCGGTGACGTACAGCAAACATAACTCGAGCTGGTCGGTCGTCTATATCGGGTCGGACACGTTCTATACCCCGACAGCTTGGTTGTCGGCCGGGAAGGCCCCGGCCGCCCCTGCGGCGACGCCTAAAGGGAAAGTGTACACGAACACACCAGGGGACGTCTTGAACGTCCGGGCGAGCGCCTCGGCGAGCTCGACGATTCTCGGCCGACTCGCCCATGGCACTCAAGTCGACCATTACGGCTCGACGAACGGCTTTTATAAAATCAAGTACAATGGTCGCGACGGCTACATCTCGACGGCTTACGCGATGACGCTCAAACCGAGCGCGACGAGCAACGCCGTCATCGTCCTCGATGCGGGCCATGGAGGCGGTGACCCGGGAGCGGTGAATGGATCGCTCTATGAGAAGACGATCGTTCTCGATGTGACGAAACGAGTCGAGGCGTATCTTCGTTCGAAGTATGACTACCAAGTCCGGTTGACGCGCTCGACAGATGTCTACTTGACGCTCGACCAACGCGTTCAGACGGCAAAAACGCTTCGCGGTAACTTGTTCGTCAGCTTGCACACGAATGCGGCGACGACTCAGTATGCTAAAGGTGTCGAGACGTTCTATTCGTCTTATTCAGCCCACAGTTCGAAGAGCCGTGTGCTCGCGACGAACATTCAATCCAATTTGATGGGCAAGATGTCCGGGATGACGAACCGCGGTGTGAAGACGGCGAACTATTATGTGATTCGTTATAATACGATGCCATCGGCCCTCGTCGAACTCGGATTCATCTCTTCGCCGCAAGACGTCACGCATTTACGGAGCAACGCCTCACGCCAACGGATGGCGGAAGGTGTCGCTGAAGGGATCGCTCAGTACGTACGCGCTTATCATTAAATTTCATCCATCAAAAACGCCCCGACTCATCGTGAGTCGGGGCGTTTTGTGCTTATAGGTCGTCGAAGCCGTTGGCGTCGGTGACTTTCGCGTAAGAGCGTGACTTCTGTTCGAAGAAGTCGGATTTCGTGGCATTCAATGAATCGTCTGAGTATGCACGAATCCACGGCATGACGTCCTCGTTGAACCCTTCATACAGATCGTTCAAGCCGATGACGCGGAGGCGTTTGTTGGCGAGGTACTTGACGTAATCGCGCATCTCGCTGACGTCGAGCCCGTCGAGGTCGCGAAGGACGTATTCGCACCATTCGACCTCGAGGTCGACGGCTTCCGCCATCGTGTCATAGACGAACTGGCTGAAGCTGCCGTCGGCGTCGATCTCCGGGTTTTCCGTCAAGACGGCCCGGAGTAACTGGCTGACGAAATACGAGTGTTGCATCTCGTCACGCTGGATGTAGCTGATCATCGTCGACGTGCCGACCATCTTCTGGTGACGGGCCAAGTTGTAGAAGTAGGCGAAACCGGAATAGAAGTTGATGCCTTCGAGAATGATTGAGGCGACGAGCGACTTGGCGAACGTCTCGGCCGTCTGGTCGGCCCGGAAGTCCTCGTATAAGTCCAAGATGAACTGATTCCGTTTCATGACCATCTCGTCGTCCTTGGCGATATCGAAGATGCGATTTTGCTCGCTGAGCGGGACGAGGCTCGAGAGGACGTAGCTATATGATTGGTTATGGACGACTTCTTGTTGGGCGATGACGGCGAGCACGGCGTGCACCGACGAATCTGATGAGAACATCGATGACTCGAGGATATAGCGCGTCTGTACCGAGTCGAGGATCGACAACAACCCGATGATGCGTTTGAAGGCGTCTTGTTCACGCTCGCTCAACTGCGGCCATTGCTGCATGTCTTTCGACATCGAGATCTCATCCGGGATCCAGAAGTTTGAGAGCAATTGTTTATAGATGGTGTAAAACTGCGGGTAGGCGATGTCGTTCCAATTGACGATGGAACTCGTCTCGCCCCCGATAATGGCAGTCGCCCGGTTAGGATGTTTGGGCGACAGTAGTTTGATCTTTTGAATGGTCATGGACATATACTCCTTCTTCGGTGTTTCTAGCCAACCGTTCGGCCCAATGACGGACGTTGTACGGTTGATTGCGCGGTGACTGCTCGATTTTCAATGTCTCACCGGCGAGGGGAATTCCGTATTTCGAAAGGTGGTAGGCCATCTCGTCGACCGCCCGACAGAAGTGGACGAACATCTTGTCACCTGTCCCAAACACGGCGGCTTGGCGGAGCGGCACATTAAGTTCTTTCAAGACGAGACGGAACGTGTCTTTCATCTCGTCCGGCAAGACGCCGTCCGCCCACGTATACGACCCGAAGTAAACGAGGTCGTACGTGGCGAGTGATTGGGCTTCGCGATGGCCGATGCGGTCCGCTTCATACAGGCCGACGTGGTCGCCCCGATGGACGTGGGTCGCCTGAATCAGTTCGGCGACCTCTTCTGTATTCCCGCTCATCGAACTATAGACGATTGCGACGTTCATGGTTGGTCCCACCTTTCTGTTACGTGACGTTACGAAGCACACGATTCACATTCGTCGACTTCAACGGTCGTCGAACGCGTGTAGTAGATTGATTTCATTCCGAGTGACCACGCCTCAAGGTGCATCGCCAACATTTCGGTCGCCTTCACGTCGTTTTTGACGTATAGGTTGAAGCTGATCGCTTGGTCGATGTGACGCTGACGGGCCGCGTTTTGACGGATGCTCCAGAGCTGGTCGACTTCGAACGCTGATTTATAGAACCAGTTCGTCTCCGGGTTGAGGTCAGGGACCGTCACCGGGATCTTATAGTTTTTCTTCTCTTCCGAGTAGACCTTCTTATAGATTGGATCAATCGAGGCGGTGCTGCCGGCGATAATGGCCGTCGACGAGTTCGGTGCGACCGCCATCATGTAGGCGTTGCGGACACCGTTTTGATGAACCGCTTCCGCGAGGCCGTCCCAATCGAGTTCATCGTGTGAGCGGTAGTTACGGCGTTTGAAGTACTCACCCGTATGCCACTCCGATCCTTCGAAGACACCGAATGCGCCTTTTTCTTTAGCTAATTCCATTGACGCTTGAATCGTGAGGTAAGCAATCTTCTCATATAGCTTTTCCGCGTACTGGACGGCGTCGACCGATTCCCAACGGATGCCTTCGAGGGCGAGCAGGTGATGCCAACCGAACGTTCCGAGTCCGACGGCGCGGTATTTTTGGTTTGTGATCATCGCTTGCGGTACTTCGATCGTATTCAAGTCGATGACGTTGTCGAGCATCCGCATTTGAATCGGGATCAGTCGTTCGAGCACATCTGACTTCACGGCCCGGGCGAGGGCGATCGAGCTCAAGTTACAGACGACGAAGTCACCAGGTGTTTTCGTGATGACGATTTTTCCGTCCGCTGTGTACTCTTCGTCGATCGTCGTCGGTGACATGTTTTGCGCGATCTCTGAACAGAGGTTCGAGCTGTAGATCATGCCGGCGTGTTTGTTCGGGTTAGCGCGGTTCACGGCGTCACGGAAGAACATGTATGGGGTTCCTGTCTCGAGCTGTGAACGCATGTAGCGTTTGACGAGGTCGATGGCCGGTACCGTTACGCGCGAGAGCTCCGGGGTATTGACACACGCCATGTATTTCTCAGTGAACGAACCACCATTTTCCGTCTCATCGTAGAAGTCTTCAAGGCTGAAGCCCATGACCGTACGAATCTCGTGCGGGTCGAACAAGTGCCAGTCGCCACGTGCTTCGACCGTACGCATGAACAAGTCGGGCAAGCAGACGCCTGTGAACAAGTCATGAGTCCGAAGGCGCTCGTCCCCGTTGTTCAATTTCGCATCGAGGAACTCAAAGATGTCCTTATGCCAAATGTCGAGGTAGACGGCGATCGAGCCTTGGCGCATGCCGAGCTGGTCGACCGAGACGGCCGTGTTGTTCAGTTGCTTCATCCAAGGGAGCGCGCCGCTCGAGACGCCTTTGAAGCCTTTGATGTCGCTGCCGCGTGAGCGGATCTTGCCGAGATAGACGCCGATTCCGCCGCCGCCTTTCGAGAGCGTGGCCACATCTGTGTTCGAGTCGTAGATGCCGCGGAGCGAGTCGTCGACCGTGTCGATGAAACATGAGCTGAGCTGCCCGTACGATTTCCCGGCGTTCGAGAGCGTCGGTGTAGCAACCGTCATATAGAGGTTCGATAGTGCCCAATACGCTTCTTCGACGAGTTTCACACGTTGGTCAGCGTTCTCTTTTTGCATGAGCGTCATGGCGATGACCATGAACCGCTCTTGCGGCAACTCGTACAAGTTTTTGACGTGGTCGCGGCCGAGGTAACGGTCTGCTAACGTCCGGAGACCGATGTATGTGAACATGCGGTCACGTGACGGGTCAATCAACGTCTCCAAGTAGGCGATGTCTTCTTTCGAGTACGTATCGAGTAGTGCCGAGGTGAAGATGCCTTTTGTCGTGAGCGTCTCAATCATTGGATAGAGAGCGCCGTAACGCATCGAGGCGTCATAACCGCGGTTACGGGCCGCTTCTAAATAGAGGCGGTTTAAGTACATTTCTGTGGCGACGAACGTCCAGTCCGGCTCTTCAGCCTTCAACATATCGAGGGCGTGCATCGTCAAGAGTTCATATACTACATCTTGTGTCAGTGTCTTTCCTTCGAGCGCCCGGACGGCTCGTTCTTCGTATCGTTCGACACTAAGCTGTGGGTAGCGTTGTTTTAATGATTGGATCAATGTCGAGACGTCAGTAAGTGTTGGCGCAGCAGCCAACATCGTCTCGTGATGGATAGGGGATGTCAAAACGATCACTCCTTCTTCGGATGTAGATATTATAAAGGTATAGCGGAACTTGTCCGATTCGACGTCAATGATGGATGAACGTGATAAATATCCGTTAACTATATATTGACGTTTTCTTGTCTTTTTAATCATAAATCACCTATATTTAGTTTTGCAATCTTGACATTCGGCAAACTGTCGACGCCTAGATTACTTTTACTCAAAAACGGCGCTATCATCCGATTTGAGATGAGATATGAGATAGAAAAAAATTAAATTGACGTTTGCGTGAGAACGCGTGCAATTTTATGTAAGCGGTCAATCATGAACCGGATGTCCAAATAAACGATAAATTCATTGGATTTCGTCCTATCTTCTATTCATTTTATGATTTGAGCGATTACTATATATAGTGACGACTGTTTTTTCAAAACGAGGGAAATTCGAACGCTCACTAGCATCGAACTGAAAAGTGAGGTAGATTGAGGGAGTACGATTTGAAATCAAGGTAAAAAGAAGGGTTTAACAAATGAGAGCAGAAGACTTATTATTAGCATGGGACCCACTCGGTTACGGGCTTGGGTCGTATGGACCAGAGTTTGACGATATCGCCTTGGCGCTCATTCACGTCGATTCGATCGATCAATTGGATGACGTGATTCGACAGATCTTGACAGACGCTTTTGGCGACTGTCCAAGTGAACCAGAAACACGGGCCATGGCGGCACGACTACTCGCGTCTTCAGAATCTTGTCAACTATAAGGGGGAACCACGATGTTACGTATCGATCCAACACCGAATCCAAATGCAATGAAAATTACACTTCCTGAGAACGTCTTCGGCGCGAAAAGCCAAAGCGTGAAAGCCGGCGAAGAGACGGACCAACCGCTTCTCGCAAAACTCGTCGCCATCGAAGGCGTCGAGAGCGTATTCGCCTATGGCGATTTCGTCACGGTATCGAAAGAAAACGGCGTCAGCTGGGAAGCCATCTTGCCGCACGTCGAAACTGCTTACCGCGGATGAACCCGCTCGTTTCCATCGTCATCCCGGTCCATTCGCGGGAGACGGAACTGACGGAACTGCTCGAATGTCTGGTCGTCCAGACGTTCGGGGAGTTCGAAGTACTTGTGATCAATAATGACGGGCCGCCAAAGCAGCATCTTTTGGCGCCTTTTTTGAATCGATTATCGATTCGATATATCGATCTTGGCGAGAATCATCACGTCAAAGCCCGCAATCGCGGCGTACAGGAAGCGAGCGGCGACTATATCCTGTTGCTCGACGATGATGATTTACTCATGCCGACCCATATCGAACAAGCGCTCGAGGACATCCGTTCGGCCGACCTCGTCTTCACGGACGCGGAACTGTTCCGCTTTACGTGGGAAGATGGGCGCCGTCGCGTCACCGACTGGGAGGCATTCGCCTACGCCCTCGATTTGGAGCGCCTTCGCCAAGACTCGACGTTTATCCCGTCTGGTACGCTCTATCGAAAACAGCTCCACGAGACGATTGGATCGTTCGACGAGGACGTCTATAACTACTGGGATTGGGATTTCATTCTACGTGTCAGTGAGGTCGGGACGATTCGTCATCCGGCCCGCGCGACGGTGCTCTATGCGTTCAATGGCACCGACAACTTGTCGGCCAAACAAGACGAGACGCGCCGTCGTTACTTTGATCGGTTCTGTCACAAGCACGGTTTGGTCAATATGGAAATGAAGAACTTCCATATCGTCCAAGCCGAACGACGGGACTATGTGAGACAGACAGAGAGAACGTTCACAGGGGCGTTCCCCGGTAGAACGGAAGGAGAATAACTATGTATACATCGAAAGAACTAGAACTGCTCGAGCTGCTCGAAGAGAAAGGCTACCTCGAGACGAAACTGTTGGCGAACTTGCTCGCGACCGACGAGGCGACTGTCGAAGCGATGCTCGAGAAGTTCAAGGCGGACGGTATCTTGCTCGGCTTCCGGGCGATGGTCAACTGGCAAAAAATCAATCGCCACGATGTCACGGCGTTCATCGACGTCAAAGTCACTCCGAAACGGGGTCGTGGTTTCGATGAGGTCGCGGAACGTATTTATCGCTTCCCGGAAGTGACGGCGCTCTATTTGATGTCAGGGGCTTACGACCTGCAAGTCGTCATTCGGGCGAACTCGCTTCAAGACGTCGCGTCGTTCGTTTCGGACAAATTGTCACCGCTTGACTCGGTCGTCTCGACGACGACGCACTTCAAATTGAAGACGTATAAGCATGATGGCATTTTATTCACCCCGCAAGTCGAAGACAAACGGTTGAATATTACGCCATGAAGTCACTATCCCAACAAGTCGTCTCAATGAAGCCGTCCGGCATTCGCCGATTCTTCGATTTGGCGCAAACGATGGAAAACGTCGTCTCTCTCGGGGTGGGAGAGCCGGATTTCATCACGCCGTGGAACGTGCGCGAGGCGAGCTATGCGGCGCTCGAGCAAGGCTACACGGCCTATAGCGCGAACGCCGGTCTCCTCGAGTTACGTCAAGAAATCGCTGGTTACATGGCGGACCGGTTCGGGGCGACATATGACCCGGCCACGGAACTGATCGTCACGACGGGCGCGTCTCAGGCGCTCGATATCGCCTTCCGGGCTCTCCTCAACCCGGGTGACGAGGTCATCGTCGTTGAACCGGCTTTCGTCTCGTACGGGCCGCTCATCGAGCTCGCCGGCGGGACGGTCGTCCCGGTCGCCTGTCGTCCGGAGAACGGGTTCCGTCTGAACCGGGAAGACGTCGAAGCGGCGATCACGGAGCGCACGAAAGCGATGCTCCTCTGCTTCCCGTCAAACCCGACCGGAGCGACGATGACGGGTGAAGAACTCACCGAGATTGCGGAACTCGCGACGAAACATGACCTTTGGGTCGTCAGTGATGAAATTTATGCCGAACTGTCATATGACGAGCCGTTCACAAGCTTTGCGACGCTTCATGATATGCGCGAGCGGACGATCGTCGTCAACGGGTTCTCGAAGGCGTTCGCGATGACAGGCTGGCGGCTCGGGTTCACATGTGCGCCGGAAGTCGTGACACGGGAGATGCTCAAAGTTCATCAGTACGGCATGATGTGTGCCCCGACGCTCGTTCAGTTCGGCGGTCTCGAGGCACTGAAGAGCCGTGACCAGCATGTACCGAAGATGGTGAAGAGCTATCGGCAGCGCCGTAACTACTTCATCCAGGCCCTCAATGACGCCGGGTTACCGACGCACGTACCGGGTGGGGCGTTCTACGCCTTCCCATCGATTCGCCACACCGGATTGAAGAGCGAAGAGTTCGCCGAGCGTCTCTTGCTCGAGGAACGGGTCGCGGTCGTGCCGGGCAACGCCTTCGGCGCGAGCGGTGAAGGCTTCGTCCGGGCTAGTTACGCGACGTCGGTCGAACAATTACAAGAAGCGATTCGTCGCATCGATCGGTTCATGAAACAGTTCGAAGTGACGACGACAGTGACAGACTCTCAGCGATGAGGGTCTGTTTTACGTTTTAGTGGTATAATAGATGGGAAAAGACGAGCGAGGTGAGGTCATTGGAACGAGTGGATTTTGTAGCAATCGGATGTGGCCCGTACAATCTCGGCTTGATGGCGCTCAGCGAATCGACCAAATTGACGGGTATATGTTTTGAAGAGCGGGCCGACTTCAATTGGCATGAAGGAATGTTGCTCGAAGCGGCGACGATGCAGACGCATTATTTATATGACCTTGTGACGCTCGCCGACCCGACGAGCCGGCACAGCTATTTGAACTACTTGAAGCAGGTTGGCCGGCTGCAGACGTTCATCGTCCAAGAGAGCCCGACGATTCCCCGGACAGAGTTCAATCGTTATTTGCAGGCGATCGCTGCTTCGCTCGACACAATCAAGTTCTCGCACCGGGTCGTCGACGTCCGTCCGGCACAGGACGGCTTCCTCGTCACGGTCGCGACGCCTAAAGGCGAAGAGACGCTATCGTCGCGACACGTCGTCATCGGGACCGGGGCCGAACCGCTCATCCCAGAGGCGTTCCAAGACGTCATCCATACGAGCTCGTATCGAATGGAGCGGGAACGATTGCTTGAAAAGGACCGCATCGTCGTCATCGGCAGCGGGCAGAGCGCGGCGGAGGTGTATCTCGATTTATTGAGTCGATCCGATAAAACGCGGCAACAAATCGATTGGGTGACGCGCTCGGACGTGTTCGAGTCGCTCGAGAGCGGCAAACTCGGGGAAGAAATCTTCAGCTTGTCGTATGTCGAGTATTTCAATCGATTACCGTACGCGGAACGTGAGCAACTTGGGAAGTCGTTCGAACGATTCCGCAATGGCGTCAACCCAGAGACGCTCCGTGCCATCTATGGGGCGTTATATCATCGGACGGCGGACGGGACGGACCAAGCGACGAACTTGTGTACCCAAATCGAAATCGAGCGCGTATCGCACTCATCGAGCTATATGGTCGAAGGGACTCAGCAGCATAGCGGTGAATCGTTCACGAACGAATATGATGCGGTCGTGGCGGCGACCGGGTATCGACCGCGGATTCCGGAGTGGGTCGAACGATTTGACATCGAATGGGAAGCGGAACGACTATGGCGCGTCAACAACCGCTATCAAATCGCGACGGAGACTCGGTTAACCGGCAGTCTGTTCACCCATACGAACTTGGAACATTCGCACGGGCCGGCGGCAACGAATTTAGGGATGGCCGTATATCGGAACGCGATTATGTTGAATGAAATGGTAGGGGAGACGGTGTTTGAGGTGGCCGCACAGCGACCGTTTACAAGCTTTTGAACAAAAAAAGGGCTAGGCGTTAGCCTAGCGGAATCAGGGGGGAATACTTGAAGTCTTGCTTGATTTGTATTTACCCGACCCGTCGACTTTGAAACACGAAAATAATCCCAAATAATCTTTTTTACTAATTTGTACACTTTATCGAAAAAAGTATGTTATAGTAAGTTGATGAATTTAGCATAGGAGTGTTTGTAATGGCAAAATACGAAAAAGATCAAGTTTTAAAAGGTAAAGTAACAGGAATCCAACCTTTCGGTGCGTTCGTCGCACTCGACGACGAGACTCAAGGTCTTGTCCACATCTCTGAAATCTCACACGACTACGTGAAAGACGTGAACGAGTACGTTCAAGTCGGTCAAGAAGTTGAAGTGAAAATTCTTGATGTTGATGAAGCATCTAAGAAAATCAAGCTTTCAATGAAAGCGACACAAGAAGCTCCAAAACGCGAGAAGTCGGCTAAGCCAGCTCGTCGTGGCGCACCACGCCGCAACGAAGCTTCAAACTTCAAGCAAGAAGAAGCTCCAGGATTCACTGTCCTCAAGGACAAGCTCGAAGACTGGATCAAAAACACGAACTTCAAGAAGTAAGTGATTGAGACGACCTGCCATGTGCAGGTCGTCTTTTTTTTTGTACAGGAAATGTCCCGCTCGTTCACGAACAGTACAGAAAAGGAGTGAGGACCATGAGAATCGGAATCATCGGTACGGGTGGAATTGCCAAGACTGCCCATATCCCGCAATACATCGCGGCAGGGGCCGACGTCGTCGCCGTCATGAATCGGACGCGAGAGCGCGGGGAAGCGGTGGCTGAACAGTTTGGAATCAAACGGGTGTATGAGACGGTCGAAGAGATGCTCGTCACAGAACAACTCGATGCGGTCAGTGTATGTACGCCGAACGCGCTCCACAAAGCGCAAGTCATCGCCGCACTCGAGGCAGGATGCCACGTCCTCTGTGAGAAGCCACCGGCCATCTCGGCCCGTGAGGCGAACGAGATGCTAGAAGCGGCCCGGAAGGCAGAGCGGACGCTTCATTACGGATTCCATTACCGGCACCGGTCGGACACACAACTATTGAAACGGATGATCGATGCCGGGGAACTCGGTCATGTCTATGCGGCGACGGCCCTTGCCCTGCGGCGTCGTGGTATCCCGGGATGGGGCGTGTTCACGGATAAGGAACTGCAAGGAGGCGGTGCACTGCTTGATATCGGGGTACATATGCTCGACCTCGCCTTGTATTTGATGGATTATCCGAAGCCGGTCGATGTCATCGGTCACGTCGGTCAATACCTCGGCACACGGCCTGGTGTCGGGCTGATGGGTGATTGGGACGCGGAGGCGTTCTCGGTCGAAGACACGGCCCGGGCGATGGTCACGTTCGACAACGGAGCATCTTTGTTTTTAGACGCGAGTTTCATGGCCAATGTCGAGGCGGCGGACACGATGCGGGTCGAACTACGGGGCACGATGGGCGGGGCGTCGCTCTTTCCTCTCCAACTCCATACGGAAGAGCATGGCGCCTTATTCGATAAATCACCGGCCCATCTGACGCTCCAAGATCCGTACACCAGTCAGATTCGCACGTTCCTCGAGGCTTGTCGGCACGAGCCATCGTACCTGCAAGCGGAACAGGCAGTGACGCTCCATACGATCATCGACCGCATCTACGCTCAGGCCTGATTGCTTTTCAATCATAAAAAACAGGGTATATAGTGTAGGTGTTACATATTTTCGAAGGAGGATGAAACATGCACAACTTTGAATACAAGAACCCGACGAAACTTATTTTCGGGACACATCAGATTGAAAAACTCGCGAGCGAGTTGAAGGCGCTTGACGCCAAGAAAGTGATGCTCGTCTATGGAGGCGGGAGCATCAAAAAGAACGGCACGTACGATGAAGTCGTGGCGGAACTGAACAACGCCTCGATCGATTTCGTCGACTTCTCAGGCGTCGAACCGAACCCGCGCATCGAGACGGTACGTCGTGCCGTCAAACAAGCGCGTGAAGAAAACATCGACGCATTGCTCGCGGTCGGCGGCGGTTCGGTCATCGATTGCACGAAACTCATCTCGGCGGCCATCCCGTATGAAGGCGACGCTTGGGACATCGTGCTCCGTGACCACATCCCGACGGAAGCGATCCCGTTCGGTACGGTGCTCACGCTCGCGGCGACCGGTTCTGAGATGAACTCAGGTTCGGTCATCACGAACTGGGAGACACAAGAGAAGTACGGCTGGGGTCACCCGCTCGTCTATCCGACGTTCTCGATCCTCGACCCACGTTACACGGTATCAGTGCCAAAAGACCAAACGATTTACGGCATCGTCGACATGATGAGCCACTGTTTCGAGCAGTACTTCCACCCGAACCATGCGCCGGTTCAAGAGCGGATGACGGAAGGCGTGTTGAAAGCGGTCGTCGAATCGGCACCGAAACTCGTCGACGATTTAGAAAATGTCGACTTGCGCGCCATCATCTTGTTCTCAGGTACGATCGCCTTGAACGGTGTGCTCCAAATGGGTGCCTCGGGCGACTGGGCATCGCACAACATCGAACATGCGGTCTCGGCTGTCCATGACATCCCGCATGCAGGCGGACTCGCGATCCTGTTCCCGCGCTGGATGGAACATGTACTCGATGAAGACAATGCAGCACGTTTCGCACGCTTAGGCACAGAAGTGTTCAACGTCGAACCGGCTGACACAGACTTGGAAACGGCGAAGCGTACGATTGCAGCCGTTCGTGCCTTCTTCGATGAGCTCGGCGCGCCAAGCTCGCTCCGTGACTATGACATCGACGAGTCGACGTTCGACGCCATCTTGGATTCGGCGATGAAACGCGGGGCGTTCGGTCGCTTCCGCACACTCGAACGTGAAGACGTGGCAGCGATTCTTGAGTTGAGCAAATAAGGCGATTTGATGCCTATTTTGCAATAATGATTGAACGAATCCGACGTTTCCGTTTATGATGGGTCATGTATGGCTCTTCAAGGAGCGATTTAAAGGAGGAAATGACATGTCAACTGTACGTTTCGATTATTCAAACGCCCTGTCTTTCGTCGGGGAACATGAAGTCGATCAATTGCAAGAAACCGTGAAAGCAATGCATTCGGTCATCCATGACCGCAGCGGGGCAGGTAGCGATTTCCTTGGGTGGGTCGACCTCCCAACAAACTACGATACGGATGAGTTTGCCCGCATCAAAGCGGCCGCGGAACGAATCCGTGAGAACTCGGACGTCCTCGTCGTCGTCGGGATCGGTGGATCATACCTCGGCGCACGCGCGGCCATCGAGATGCTTCAACATTCATTCTTCAACGTATTGTCAAAAGAAGAGCGCAACGCGCCACAAGTCTTCTTCGCCGGCCACAACATCTCGTCTACTTATTTGACGGAGTTGCTCCAGGTGCTCGAAGGCAAAGACGTCTCGGTCAACGTCATCTCGAAATCGGGAACGACGACAGAGCCGGCGATCGCGTTCCGTGTCTTGAAACAGTTCATGGAAGACAAGTATGGTCAAGACGGTGCTCGTGAGCGCATCTATGCGACGACAGACCGTGCCCGTGGCGCCTTGAAGACGCTTGCGGATGCGGAAGGCTACGAGACGTTCGTCATCCCGGATGACGTCGGAGGCCGCTTCTCGGTCCTCACACCGGTCGGACTCCTTCCGATCGCTGCGGCAGGCATCGACATCGATGCCCTCATGGAAGGTGCACGCGACGCACAAAACGCCTATTCGTCACCAGAGCTCTCTGAGAACGAGGCGTACCAATATGCGGTCGTCCGTAACGCCTTGTATGCGAAAGGCAAGTCGATCGAGTTGCTCGTCAACTACGAACCGGCCTTGCACTACGTGTCGGAGTGGTGGAAACAGCTTTACGGCGAATCAGAAGGAAAAGACAACAAAGGGATCTTCCCGGCGGCTGTCGACTTCTCAACTGACCTCCACTCGATGGGACAATACATCCAAGAAGGTCGTCGTGACTTGTTCGAGACGGTCATCCGTGTCACGAACGTCCGTCACGCGATGAACGTGCCAGAAGACGCGCAAGATCTCGACGGCTTGAACTTCCTCGCCGGCGAAACGATCCAATTCGTGAACGACAAAGCGGCTGAAGGAACACTCCTTGCCCACACGGACGGAGAGGTACCGAACCTCGTTGTCGAATTGCCAGAGATGACGCCGTACCACCTCGGTTACTTGTTCTACTTCTTCGAGAAGGCATGCGCGATGAGCGGATACATTCTCGGGGTGAACCCGTTCAACCAACCGGGCGTCGAAGCGTATAAAGCGAACATGTTCGCGTTGCTTGGAAAACCAGGTTACGAAGAACAAAAAGCTGAGCTTGAAAAGCGTTTGAACCAGTAATTTCGAGTAGGTCCGCTCCGGCGGGCCTATTTTTTTTGTTTGAAACTGGGGGAAGACAAGGTAAAGTGAGAGTAGACAGGGGAAAGAAAGGGATGGACTATGTTGACATTCACGGACTACTATCACAATAAAGTCGAGTTGAGCTTCGCGCACTATCCATTTTCGGATACGCCGCTCCACGTCTGGGTCGTCGCCCGCTATGAGAATCAATGGGTGCTGACGAAGCATAAGCAACGCGGACTCGAGTTTCCGGGTGGAAAAGTTGAGCCCGGCGAACATGAGGATGATGCCGCGATTCGGGAAGTGTATGAAGAGACGGGTGGTGTCGTGAAGACGCTGCACTATCTCGGACAATACCGCGTGCTCGGGCGCGGGGACACGGTCATCAAAAATATTTACTTCGCCGAGATCGAGCGCTTCGATGACCATCCGGCCGTCGATGAGACCGACGGCGCCGTGCTCATGAAGGAACTGCCAACGAATCTGCTCCGGAACAACCGGTACAGTTTCATGATGAAAGACCGGGTGCTCCCGGAAACGATGAAGGTGCTACATGAAAAACGAATGGTTTGACCGGATCGAGGTCCTCCCACCATATGCCGGTTATGCGGTCCACCGTGGCTGGTACGCGACGCGCGATGGTGAGGATGTCGTCGCCTATACGATCACGCCGACGCGACCGAACGGGCACGTCCTGTTTTATTTGCGCGGTGGAACAGGACGCATCGGCGACGTGCGCTTGCCCCGGTTGATGCAGTTCGCGGCCAAAGGTTTCCACGTCGTGGCGCCTGTTTATCGGGGTAACCATGGGGGGAGCGGGAAAGAGGACTTCGGCGGGGCCGATTTAGAGGATGTCTTGTCTCTCTATGATCGCGTCCATCGAACGGACACGCTCATTCATGCCCTTGGCTTCTCGCGTGGGGGCATGATGGCGTTGTCGCTCGCCGCGGAGCGGCCGCTCACGTCCGTGACGTCATGGGCGGGTGTCACCAATTTGGAATGGACGTACGAAGAGCAACGCTCGATGCGGAAAATGCTCCGCCGTATGACCGGGGGTGATCCGGAAGCGGCTCGTGCGGCGTACGTGGAGCGTTCACCCCTCTACAAGGACTGGGAGGCCCCGACGTTATTGATTCACGGGACAGACGACGAGCAAGTGCGGCTCCGTCATGCGACAGCCGTGGCCGAACGGATGGGGGAGCGGGCCGAACTTTGGATCGTCCCGTTCGCTCATCAACTCCCGTTTTGGGAAAAGTGGAAGACGACCGATGAGGCGATGGACTGGATGTTAGCCGTCGCACCAAAAAAATGACTAGCGCCTAAACCAGGCGCTAGTCATTTTTTATTACACGATGATTGGGCCGGCCGCGACGACCGCCTCACTCGCTTTCGTGAATCGTTTGAAGTTGTCTTGGAACTTACGGGCGAGCGCTGCCGCCTCGGCGTCGTAGCGGGCCCCGTCTTTCCATGTGCCCCGTGGGTTGAGCACGTCGTCTGGCACCCCGTCGATGTGGCGTGGGATCTCGACGTTGAAGATGTCATGGCGCGTCGTCTCGACGTCACGGAGTTTCCCGTTGACGGCCGCGTTCACCATCGCCCGTGTATAGGCGAGCTTCATCCGCGATCCTTCGCCGTATGCGCCGCCGGTCCAACCCGTATTGACGAGATAGACGTCGACGTCATGTTTCTCGATCAACGTGCCGAGCATGTCGGCGTAGCGTTCCGGTGCGAGCGGCAAGAACGGTGACCCGAAACATGTCGAGAAGGTCGCCTGCGGCTCCGTCACGCCGCGCTCCGTGCCGGCTAGCTTCGACGTATAGCCTGACAAGAAGTGATACATCGCCTGCTCCTTCGTCAATTTGCTGATTGGAGGCAGGACGCCGTATGCGTCGGCCGTCAAGAAGACGATCGTGTTCGGATGCCCGGCTCGTGACGGAAGCATCGCGTTATCGATAAATTGAATCGGGTAGGCGGCCCGTGTGTTCTCAGTGAGTGAGATGTTCTTGTAGTCTGGCGCCCGTTCCTCGTCCAAGACGACGTTCTCAATCAACGAGCCAAATCGAATGGCATCGTAGATTTGAGGTTCGTTCTCACGCGACAAGTTGATCGTCTTCGCGTAGCAACCGCCTTCAATGTTGAAGACGCCGTCAGGAGACCAACCATGCTCGTCGTCCCCGATTAAATGACGTTCTGTGTCGGCCGATAGCGTCGTCTTTCCGGTACCCGATAGCCCGAAGAAGAGAGCCGTCTCGCCGGCGTCCGATACGTTCGCCGAGCAATGCATCGACAAGACGTGCTGTTCCGGTAACAGGAAGTTCATGACTGAGAAAATCGATTTTTTAATTTCGCCGCCGTATTCTGTTCCCCCGATCAGAATGGTCCGTTTGGCGAATGAGACGAGAATGAACGTTTCGGAGTTCGTCCCGTCGACTTCCGGATCGGCCTTATAGCTCGGTGCATAGATGACCGTGAACGGATCAAAGGCACCTTGTGTCGGCCATTCGCGCAAGAACAACTGTTTCGCGAACAAGTTGTGCCACGCGTATTCTGTGATGGCCCGGACCGGGAGCGTATAATGCTCGTCAGCCCCGGCAGACGCCTCGAGATAATAGAGCTTGTCTTTCGTCTCGAGATGCGTGAGCACTTTATCGAGCAGTGCCGTGAACTTCTCTTCTGCGATCGGTTGGTTGACCGGACCCCAGTCTACTAAATGATTGCTGACTTCATCTTGCACGACGAATTTGTCTTTCGGTGACCGTCCTGTGAATTTACCTGTACTGACCGATAAAGCCCCGTCTTTCGTCAGTACGCCTTCCCCGTTGCGAATGGCTTCTTCCACCAATTCTGGAACCGTTAAGTTCCGCATCATGTCGGCACCTTTAATTAATTCTTCGATTTTCAGGAGCGTTGTCGCCATCCTGAATCCCACCTTTCCCCTAAATAGATGTGGATGAAATCCGCATACTTCCGCGTTTAATTAGTATGACGTTTTTATTATATGTGACATACTAATCAAAAACAAGCCTTTTTTACCCTTTAAAGTAAGCGCTTTCTTACACTGTCATTCTAACATATTCTGTACCAGGTCATAGTACAAAATCGAAAACCGACAAAAAAATGTTTGATATTTCACAAACATAACTATTGCGAGTTCGTGAAAAGTTTTACGAATTCAGTCGATACGCTTGACAGAACGGGGTGTCATTTATATGATGGTCTTCGTAACGGATACTCTTATTCTGAGCGGTGGAGGGAACAAGGCCCTACGAAGCCCAGCAACCGTCCGATTTGTCATTGTTATTCGGAAAAGGTGCTATCCTGAAGCGAAGCGCAAGCTTCGAACGATAAGAGGGTAAGGAAGAACGATTCAACCTTTCCCATTGAACATGGCGAAAGGTTTTTTTCATTACCGTCCCAAAGCAACGCGTAAGGGGAACGAGTACCGTCCACACATCACCCTTATTATAGGAGGTTTTTCGAAATGGCAAACTTGAACCGTCGACTTTTCACTTCGGAGTCCGTCACGGAAGGACATCCGGATAAAATTTGTGACCAAATCTCAGATGCGATTTTGGATGCGATTTTAGCTGAAGATCCAAACGCCCGCGTTGCGGCTGAGACATCTGTCACGACAGGTCTCGTGCTCGTAGCAGGTGAGATCACAACATCAACTTACGTGGATATCCCGAAAGTTGTTCGTGAAACAGTTCGTGAGATCGGCTACACACGTGCAAAATATGGTTTTGATGCAGAGACTTGTGCTGTCCTCACATCGATTGATGAGCAATCGGTAGACATCGCCCAAGGTGTCGACCAAGCGCTTGAAGCTCGTGAAGGACAAATGACTGAAGAAGAAATCGATGCGATCGGCGCTGGTGACCAAGGTCTCATGTTCGGTTACGCAACAAAAGAGACACCAGAACTCATGCCGCTCCCGATTTCACTCGCACACAAATTGTCACGTCGTTTGGCAGAAGTTCGTAAGAACGGCACGCTCGCTTACCTTCGTCCTGATGGTAAGACACAAGTGACGGTCGAATACGACGAAGCGAACAACCCAGTTCGCATCGACACAATCGTCATCTCGACGCAACACGCCGAAGACATCACACTCGAACAAATCCAAGCTGATTTGAAAGAGCACGTCATCGACGCGGTCATCCCGTCTGAACTTATCGACGCGGATACAAAATACTTCATCAACCCGACTGGCCGTTTCGTCATCGGTGGACCACAAGGGGATGCAGGCCTTACAGGACGTAAAATCATCGTCGATACGTACGGTGGTTACGCTCGCCACGGCGGCGGCGCGTTCTCAGGTAAAGATCCAACCAAAGTTGACCGTTCAGCGGCATACGCGGCTCGTTACGTAGCGAAAAACCTCGTTGCAGCGGGACTTGCTGACAAAGCAGAAGTTCAACTTGCTTACGCGATCGGCGTTGCCCACCCGGTATCGATCGCAGTCGACACGTTCGGCACAGGCAAATTGAGCGAGACTGAGCTCGTCGAACTCGTTCGCGAGAACTTCGACCTCCGGCCGGCCGGCATCATCAAGATGCTCGACCTTCGCCGTCCAATCTACAAGCAGACAGCAGCTTACGGCCACTTCGGTCGTACAGACGTTGAACTCCCATGGGAGCAAACGGATAAAGCGGCAGTGCTTGAAGAAGGCGCGAAACGCTTCGCATAAGACAGTAAAAACGACCTTTCTCAGCGAAAGGTCGTTTTTTTGTTAGGCTTGTGTTTTGTTGTCATTCGATGATTCGTTATTGCTTGATGACGTGTCGGATGAAGTTTCTTGCCCGAGCGCCGTATCTTTCGCATCGACGACTTTCTCGCCGATCGATTGAAGATCTGACTTCGCTTCTTGCGCCGTGCCGACGACTTTGTTCACGTCTTCTTTGACCGTGTCGACTTCACCAGCGACTTTCTCGTATACGTTTTGAACGTCAGTGGCAACTTCTTGGATGATTCCAGAAGCTGATTTCACTTGGTCGATGACTTGTGAGGCCTTTCCGGCTGGGTCTTGTTTGACTGTATCGACGAGACCGCCGACCGACGATTTCGCGCTCGAGAACGATTGTTTCGTGTTCTCACGGTTCGACGTGCTAAGTAAGGCGAGCAGACCGCCGACGAGGGCGCCGAGGAGCATCCCGGTCACGACGGTGATTTTAGGGCCACCTGCATTTGCTTGGTCAAACTGACGATTTGGATTGTTGGCTTGCTCTAGTTTTGGATCATGTTGTAGTTTCGGTTCCATAGTAACACTCCTTTTTGTAAGTTGGCATTGATACTCTTATACCCGAGTCAAAATGGAAAATAACGTCTTCCTTCATTTCGACATCAAAAAGTAATGAGCGGGCAGGATATTTTTTTGCTGATGGGGAATGATACTACTAGATTGGCCAAAAGGGGGATGCCGTTATGAAGATCAGGGAAGCCGTACCAGAAGATGCCGCCACCATCCGCGATATTGCGCTCGCAACGGTCAGTGAACAAGACGAGGTTCGTTCAAAAGTAATGGAACGGGCTTATCAGCAAGAAGAGATCGTCCGCGCCATCAGTTCAAGCGAGGAAGCGAAAGAGCAGTTGTTCATTGTCGGTGAAGCCGAAGGCGACGTCATCGGGTTCTATCATGCGATCGACCGCGGGGATACGTGGGAAGTGCTCCGACTCTATCTTCATCCGACCCATCACCGACAAGGTCTCGGAACGGCCTTATTGTCTCATCTGCGCGAACGTAAAGTTCAACCGATCGAACTGTACGTCGAGAGTTCGAACGAGCAGGCGATCGCCTTTTTGAACCATGAGGCGTTCATCGAGTTGAATCGGATTCAAGAGGAAGTGTACGACCAACCGATGGAACTGATTCATTTGCGCTATGACCCGAGCTAAGACCCTAGACGGATTTTCTGACAAACATCAGTCTCGGCTGATGTTTTTTGTTAGTATAAAAACATGGACATAATAAAATGAGGTGACAGTATGACATACGAAGAAGAATCACGAAAAGGGGTCATCGTGATCGTCTATCCGCTCCAGTTCACGTCACGCTTGAGCGAGGCGTTTTTAGGACGGTTACGTGACGAATATGAAGTTCTCGTCGTGACCGGACAGACGGTCGGCTTGACCGCGGAAGACCATAAGCTGTTAATCAAGAACACGCTACGCGAGGCGAGCCAGTACAAACTGCCGATTCACGTCATCGCCTTCAGTCTCGGGGCGTTGTTAACGAACCGATTGCTCCAGGAATACGATGTGCCGCTCGGCAGTTTGACGTATATCTCACCCTTGTTCGATTGGCATCCGTCCCGCCAAATCGGCGGATTGAAACAAGTCGTCGCGAGTGCGGTCGACCGTTTCCGTCCGGATTTGCCGCTCGGCATGATGACGTTCATGGGTGCAGGCGAAGAGTCGTCCCGCTTCGGTGAGATCACGTATGGGCAATACCGGGAAATCGAGGAAGAGATCGTCGAGCATCAAGAAGAGAAGAAACATTTGCCGCGCCTTCCACTCGCTTGCTTCTATGCGCCGGACGACCGCTTCGCCGATGTGAAACTGACGCTCAACGTCTGTCGAAAAATCGGCGGCGATCAAGTGTACATCCGCCGGCTCGAAGGCTTCCCGCATTTCGGCTATGAACGACTGAACACGAAGTTCGCGGAGACGCTCATCACGTTTTATGAATTGATTCGAGAATGACAAAACAGGCGACTCGCTCGAGTCGCCTGTTTTCATGCACGTTTTTCAATCGCCACGATGAACGGGGGATGATTGATTTGATTGATGAAGCCGTAACGGAGGACGCCGGCCCGCTTTTGATCGAGTGCCTCGACGTAGGCGAGCACCTCGTCGCGCTCGATTTTGCCGCTATCATGGCCATGATAGATGACGACGACGATGACACCACCGACGGCCATGACGTCGAGCAGTTGCTCGAGGGCGTCGATGGTCGTATTGCCCATCGTCGTGACCGACTTGTCGCTTCCCGGTAAATAACCGAGGTTGAACACGGCGGCTGTGATCGGGCGTGTCTCGTCCGCTACAATTTCTCGGACGGTGTCGTGGCTGTCGTGGATGACAGTGACGCGGTCCGTCAATGCTGCTTCCTCGATGCGAATGCGTGTCGCCTCGACCGCCGCTGCTTGGACATCAAACGCGTAGACGTGTCCCGTCGCCTCGACGAGTTCGGCTAAAAACAATGCATCGTGCCCGTTGCCGGCCGTCATATCGATGGCGACGGCACCAGGTGTGACGTGTTCACGGAGTAGGTACTTCGCGAACGGTAAGACTCTCATTAATCCCATGGCTCTCATCCTTCTTTTTTCCTTGGAAGGAATCACGACGCACCAGTTCGGCATCGATGGCGTTCAAGACGGCCATCTTGTGCCGGCTCCACGTCGGACCGATCAACAGATCCGGTGGCCCGTCACCGGTCAACCGATGGATGACGATCTCGGGCGGTAACGTCTCAAGCTGGTCGCAGACGAGGGAGACGTAAGTCGTCTCGTCCATGAGCTCGAGCAATCCTTTTTCGTACTGACGGGCGAGCGGCGTGTGCTTCAAGACGTGGAGCAAATGGATCTTGATTCCTTGTATGTCCATTTTAGCAACTTCTCGCGCCGTGTCGAGCATCATCTCTGTCGTCTCACCAGGGAGACCGTTAATGATATGGACAACCACGCTTATATTGCGTCGGCGGAGCTTGGCGAGACCTTCGAGGAACGTCTTATAGTCATGGCCACGATTGATTTTTTTCGCTGTCGCATCGTGAATCGTCTGTAGACCGAGTTCGACCGTGAGGGACGTCCGCTCGTTCAACTCGGCGAGATAGTCGACGACGTCGTCCGGCAGACAGTCCGGTCGGGTCGCGATCGATAGACCGACGACACCTTCCTCTTTAAGGGCAGGCTCGAACAATTCCCGGAGCCGGGTGACGGGGGCATACGTGTTGCTGAACGCTTGGAAGTAAGCGATGTAGCGGGCTTCTTTCCACTTCCGATGCAACCGAGCTTTCACTTCGGCAAATTGGACCGGGATCGGATCGCAGGCGTTGCCGGCAAAATCACCGCTGCCGTCGTCCGAACAGAATGTACAGCCGCCCTTCGAGACGAGCCCGTCCCGGTTCGGACAAGTGAAACCGCCGTCGAGCGGTACCTTGAACACTTTCCCGCCGAACTCACGGCGGTATGCTTCATTTAATTTGTGGTATCTGGCGTCACCAAATGGATGTTGCATGAATATCCTCTCCTTCTTTGCTCATGCTATCACAAGCTCTCCTCGTGTTTACTTCATAATAAGTAATTTTTCTTGACAGTTATGGGGCGTTCCGTTAGCTTGGAGAAGGACTTATTCTTGATTCGGCCGTCGTGCCGAATTTTTATCGTTAAACGGGAATGAAAGGAGTAACTGGTATGAACAATAAAATGCCGATTTCGGTATGGATTTTGGTCATTGCGATGGCGCTCAACACAACGGCGGCGTCTTTTTTATGGCCATTTAACACACTCTATATAAATGGATATTTAGGCGAATCGATGACGCTCGCAGGGATTGCCCTCCTCGTCAACTCGGCGCTCGCCATCGCTGGGAACTATATCGGGGGCACGCTGTTTGACCGAATTGGCGGGAAACGGACGCTCATCCTCGCGGTCGGGCTGTTGCTCGCGAGCTCGCTCGGCTTCTTGTTGTTTCATGCCACATTCCTCGGTTACTTGGGCTGGCTTGGATTGATTGGGTTTTCGGGTGGCCTCGTCTTCCCGACCGTGTACGCGTTCGCCGGCTTGATTTGGCCGGAAGGCGGACGCCGTTCGTTCAACGCGATTTACGTCGCCCAAAACGTCGGGGTCGCCCTCGGGACGGCGATGAGCGGGCAAATCGCGCGCATCGACATCGAGTTGATTTTCTATGCGAACTTCTTCTTATCGGTCTTGTTCGTCGTCGTCCTCTTGTTCGGGCTCCGTTATTTGAAAGACCCGGCGCGTCCGGTCGTCCAATCGCAGCTTGAGGCTGCGGCGACGACGTTGTCCGGCGCGACGATGAAATCGATGTGGTTCGTCGCCATCGGTTACGCGGCCCTTTGGTTCGTTTACGTGCAGTGGCAAGGCACGATCGCTGTCCATTCGAAAGACCTCGGCGTGACAATCAGCCAGTATTCGCTCCTTTGGACGGTGAACGGCGCCTTGATCGTGTTCGCTCAACCGCTCCTCAACCGGGCACTTCGTTACTTTGAAGACGATTTGAAGAAGCAACTCATCGTTGGCGCCGTTATTTTCCTCGCCGCCTTCGCGGTCGTCCCGTTCGCGGGGGGCTTTACGATGTTCATGGTCGCGATGGTCGTCATGACGATCGGGGAGATGTTCATTTGGCCGGCCGTTCCGACGATCGCCGCGAAACTCGCACCGCCGGGGAAAGCAGGACAGTTCCAAGGACTCGTCAATATCGCGGCCTCGGTCGGTCGGATGATCGGCCCGACCTTATCGGGCCTCGTCTATGACGTATTCGGCATCGGTGCCGTCTTCACAATGCTATTCTTGCTCACGGCCATCGCGCTCGCGTTCTTCATTTTTATGAAAGACATCCGAGTGCCTGAAAAATCAAGTTGACGCTCTAAAACAGATTGGGCTAAAATGAACGAGTGAGATCATACACATGCGTAGAAGAGGAATAGTATCGTGACGTCTGTATTTGTAGAGAGCCGGTGGGTGGTGTGAACCGGTATATGGACTGCGAGAACTCGCCTTGGAGCAGTTCGCCTGAACGAACAGTAAGGTGAACCGGAGTTACGCCTCGTTATCGGCGTCTCAAGTGGCAGAAATGCAACATGGGTGGTACCGCGGAAAGCTTTCAAGCCTTTCGTCCCATTACCGGGGCGGAAGGCTTTTTATTATGCAGAGGAGGATGAATTTTGGATTATTTTAAACATCAAGACATCGAGCCGAAATGGCAAAAGCGTTGGGACGAGAAAGATGCGTTCCGGACGACAGAAGACCCGGACAAGGAGTGTTTCTACGTCCTTGACATGTTCCCATATCCATCAGGAGCCGGCCTTCACGTCGGTCACCCGGAAGGTTACACGGCGACGGACATCATCGCCCGCATGAAACGGATGCAAGGCTTCAACGTCCTCCATCCAATGGGGTGGGACGCGTTCGGTCTTCCGGCCGAGCAATATGCCCTCGACACAGGGAATGACCCGCGCGAGTTCACAGAGCGCAACATCGGCACATTCCGCCGCCAGTTGAAAGAGCTCGGTTTCTCATACGATTGGGATCGTGAAATCAGCACGACCGACCCGAAATACTACAAGTGGACGCAATGGATTTTCACACAGCTCCATGACCGCGGACTCGCCTACGTCGACGAAGTCGCCGTCAACTGGTGCCCGGCCCTCGGGACGGTACTCGCCAACGAAGAAGTCATCGACGGCTTGTCAGAGCGCGGCAGCCATCCGGTTTACCGTGTCCCGATGAAGCAGTGGGTGCTCCGCATCACGGAATACGCAGAGCGGTTGCTCGATGATTTAGAAGGGCTTGACTGGCCAGACAGCGTCAAAGAGATGCAACGCAACTGGATCGGCAAGTCGGTCGGGGCCGAAGTCGATTTCAAAGTCGACGGTCACGAAAAAGTCGTCACGGTGTTCACGACACGTCCGGACACACTTTACGGCGCGACATACGTCACGCTCGCACCGGAGCACCCGTTCGTGAAAGCCATCGCGACACCGGAACAAACCGTCGCCATCGAGGCGTACGTCGAAGAAGTCTCGAAAAAAACGGATCTCGAGCGGACCGATCTTGCTAAAGAGAAAACAGGCGTGTTTACTGGCGCTTACGCGATCAACCCGGTCAATGGTGAGAAGCTTCCAATCTGGATTGCTGACTACGTGTTGTCAACGTATGGTACAGGTGCGGTCATGGCCGTTCCTGGACATGATGAGCGCGACTATGAGTTCGCGAAGACGTTTGACCTTCCAATCCGTGAAGTCGTCACCGGCGGCAACTTGGATGAGGCGGCTTACGTCGAGGATGGCGTCCACGTCAACTCAGGTAGCTTGGACGGTCTCAATAAAGCCGACGCGATCGCCAAGATCATCGAAGAGCTTGAACTTGCCGGCACTGGCCGTGCGAAGACGACGTATCGTCTCCGCGACTGGTTGTTCAGCCGTCAGCGCTATTGGGGCGAGCCGATTCCAATCGTTCATATGGAAGATGGCACGCTCAAGACGGTACCGGTCGAAGACCTCCCGCTCGAACTCCCGATTATCGATGAAATCAAACCGTCGGGTACGGGTGAATCGCCGCTTGCGAACGCGGACGAGTGGTTGACGTACACGGATCCAGTGACGGGTGAGAAGGGTCGTCGCGAGACGAACACGATGCCACAATGGGCCGGCAGCTGCTGGTACTACATTCGCTTCATCGATCCGCACAATGAAGACATGATCGCGGACCCAGAGAAGTTGAAGCGTTGGCTTCCGGTCGATTTGTATATCGGTGGTACGGAGCACGCGGTCCTACACTTGCTCTACGCTCGTTTCTGGCACAAAGTGCTCTACGATATCGGCATCGTCCCGACGAAAGAGCCGTTCCAAAAACTCTACAACCAAGGGATGATCCTTGGTGAGAACAACGAGAAGATGTCGAAATCGAAAGGGAACGTCGTCAACCCGGATGACATCATCAAATCGCACGGAGCCGACACGCTTCGTCTTTACGAGATGTTCATGGGACCACTCGATGCGGCCATCGCTTGGTCGACGAACGGTCTCGACGGCGCTCGTCGCTTCCTTGACCGTGTCTGGCGTTTGTTCGATCAGACAGAGCTTCAAGACGTCGCACCGACTGCCGACTTCGAGCGGACGTACCATCAGACGGTGAAGAAAGTGACAGAAGATTATGAGGCGCTCCGTTTCAACACGGCGATCTCGCAACTCATGGTCTTCATCAACGAAGCGTATAAACAAGACACGCTTCCGAAACAAGAAATGATCAACTTCATTAAGATGCTCGCCCCGGTCGCGCCACACTTGGCCGAAGAGTTGTGGGAGCGTCTCGGCATGACGGAAGACTTGACGTATGCGGCATGGCCGAAGTTTGATGAGTCGAAACTCGTCAGCGACACGATTGAAGTCGTCATCCAAGTGAACGGCAAGCTTCGTGCGAAGATGCACGTGGCCCGCGACGCTTCGAAAGAAGCGCTCGAGGCCGATGCGCTCGCGAACGAACGCGTTCAAGAGTTCACGGAAGGGAAGACGGTCCGCAAAGTGATCGTCGTTCCAGGTAAGCTCGTCAATATCGTCGTTGGATAAGCAAAGGAATGTGTGACATTGTCACACGTTCCTTTCTTTTGTATGATGTCGTTTTCTTTTCGGGGCGGGTTTGTTACACTAAAGGGCGATACTGCATGTAAAGGGGACGAAACGTCCATGAAACGTTCTTACGTACTATATACGACGCTGTTTGCCGTCGTCGTCGGTGTGATTTTGTGCTATGTGTTCGTCTTTTCGGACGAGGATATTCAAAGCCAAATCGCCTCGACGTTTGAAAAAATAGAGATTCAAACGAGTCACCAAGCGACATCTGTACCTCCCGTCGAAGCCTCGCCGGACGAGGAGGATATCGATACGACCGATGCCCTCGAACAGATTCAACAGCTCGATGAAGTGTACTATAGTGACACGATCGGATCATATCTCGTCTTGACGAAAAATAAAGAATTTTTCGAAGTGAGCGGGAACGCCAATCGCGTGAACGCGTCACTCATCCTCAGCAACGAAGGACAGCCCTACCGGTTCGGCGAGTTCATCGGTATGCGCATGATTTCCGAGGACAAGATTTATGCCGTCACGGCGAATGGGGTTCTCGTGACAATCGAGCGTGAAGAGGGCCGGTGGACGGAACAACGACGCAAATTGATTAAAGGAATCGCCTCGACAGACCGATTGTTCGGCCTCGGTTATGACGAGGAGACGAAACGACTGATCATCATGAGCCGTTTGGCGGACACGCCCGACGTGGAACTGTTATACGTCCAAGAACGGACGCTCGAGGATGAGACGGCCACCGATGCTGAAGCGAAGCCAGAGACAGAAGAAACAGCCGATGCGAACCAGACGGATGCGACGACCGAAGTGGATTCAGACGCCGATACGGCGACCACGGCTGATGAGGCAGACGCCGAAGAAGCGCCAGCGCCTGAGACGGAGTGGGCCATTGAGTCGAGAAAACCGCTCACGACCGAAGGGATGAGCGCCTCGATTCAACAGAAGTTCGAGAACTTCCGCGGTGTCGGCCTCGTCGAACGCCAGGGACGCATTTACGTCCTCGATTCAGAAGAACTCGTCCTCTACACGATCAACCCGGATGAAGGGACGATGAACGGACAGATGGTCACTCCTCGTGTGTACGGGTCGACCGGTATGTTTTTGCAAGACAATGAAATTTTCGCCATCGTGCGACCAGATGTGTTCGACCTTGACGATTTCGTCTCGGTCGACTGATAGGAGAGGATCATATGAGCAAACGCTATTTCTATGAAGAAGTTCGCCAATTCCATGAGACGTTCGGGCACCCGGAAGCGAGTGCGCCACAGCCGCTCGAGTTAGACCGGGCCGTCAAACGTTCGGTCTGGACGGCAGAAGAGGCCGTCGTCGAATTTTTACATCAATCGGCACGGAACGAGGAAGAGTTCCTGCAAGCCGTCGCCACGTTCCAACAAGGATTCGAACAGGCTGTTCAGAAATCGCTCCAGGACGCCCCACCGACAAATGACGTCGAGCGACTCGTCGGACAAGGTGATGCGCTCACGGACGCCCTCTATTTCGTGATGGGCAGTTTCGTCGAGCTCGGGCTCGACCCGGTGCCGTTGTTCGAGATCGTGCAGCGCGCCAATATGGCGAAGCTCGGTCCGGATGGTAAGCCGATCCTGCGCGCGTCAGACAATAAGGTCATGAAGCCGGAAGGCTGGTTGCCACCCGAGCCAGAGCTCGAGGCGGAAGTGCGACGCCAACTTGAAGCGAAACAGTGACACCAAAAAGAGAGCCTATCTCGCGCGATAGGCTCTCTTTTTTATACGGTTGTACGTACAGCAAATTCTGCGGCGTGCGACCCGGCACAATGTCCGGTCGTGAAGGCGGCCGTGATGTTATAACCACCTGTATAGCCGTGAATGTCGAGCACCTCGCCGGCGAAGAACAGGCCGTCCGCTTTCTTCGACATCATCGTCTGCGGGGCGATCTCTTTGACAGAGACGCCGCCGCCGGTGACGAACGCTTTGTCGAAATCGAGCGTCCCGGTCGCATGTAGCTCAAACGTCTTCAGTCGTGTCGCAAAATCGATGACCGATTGTTTCTTCAACTGACTCGCGTCTTCTTCACCGAAAGCGAGGTCGGCCAACAACAGGTCGAGCATCCGTTCCGGGATAAACCCTTTCCAGACGTTCTTGACGGCCCGTTTCGGTTGTTCTTGGACTTGGTTCCACAGCTCTTGATACAGCTCGTCACGTGCCATGTCCGGGAACAAGTCGAGCGAGAGGGCGACGACACGCTCTTTGCTGCGTTTGCGCTCTTTGATCGTATATTGGCTGCACCGGAGGGCGATCGGGCCCGAGATGCCGAAGTGCGTGAATATCATATCGCCACGGTGTGTCTTGATCGGTTTGCCTTTTTTGCCGTGGACGGTGAGGGCGACGTCCCGGAGCGACAGCCCTTGAAGCTGTTTCGTGCCGATAAAGGCATCGTTCAACAAAATCGGCACCTCGGTCGGGAACAGTTCCGTGATCGTGTGCCCGGCTTTCTCGGCCCACGGATATCCGTCGCCGGTCGAGCCGGTGTGGGGGACAGATTGTCCGCCGACAGCGATGACACATGCGCCTGCCTCGATGCGTTCACCGTCCTCCAGTTCGACCGCTTCAAACTCGTTTGCTTCATTAAAATGGAGCGTCTTCACTTTCGCGTTTTTGCGAATCTCGACACCGAGTGCGTCGATGGCGCCGAGGAGCGTGTTGACGACATCTTGCGCTTTGTCCGTCACTGGGAACATCCGGCCGTTGTCTTCTTCTTTTAATGGGATGCCGAACCCGGTGAATAAGTCGATAATCGACTGGTTGTCGAACTGGGCGAGGGCGCTATATAAGAAGCGTCCGTTCCCCGGAATGAACTGAATCAGTTCGTCGACGGGCTTGCGGTTCGTGACGTTACAGCGCCCGCCGCCAGAAATGGCGAGCTTGCGTCCGAGCTTCGAACCTTTATCAATCAGGAGCGTGTTCGCTCCGGCTTTGGCGGCGGCGTATGTCGCCATCAGGCCGCTTGGCCCTCCTCCGATGACGATGACATCTTTCATCATGGTATCCCTCGTTTCTCTTCTCAATCTAAACTTTAACGGTTCGTAACTTTATTATCTGCAACAGTAAGAGTATAATGAGAAACGGTTGTTTTGTAAAACTAGGTACATTAGTTGTGAAAGAATAGATGGAGGTATCTCATGTCATCAAGCGTCAAACAAGATTCAGGACGGGAGTCCTTCGTCAAAGGCACGCTGCTCTTATCAGCCGGAAATTTGATCTCGCGTGCGCTCGGACTGCTCTATACGTTTCCCTTCCAAGCGATGGTCGGGATTGCCGGCGTCACGCTCTATCAGGCGGCCTACACCTATTATGCGCTCATGATCGCCATTTCGACGGCGGGGATTCCTGTCGCCGTCTCAAAATTTATCGCCAAGTATAACGCGCTCGGTGAATATGGCACGAGTCAGCGCTTGTTCCGTCAAGGGATGAAGCTGATGCTCGTGACCGGAGTCGTCGCTTTTTTATTACTGTTTTTCTCAGCACCGTGGTTATCAGAACTCATGGTCCGCAACTCGGAGAACAATCAGCAATATATCGACTCGTTGACGCTCGTCACGCGTAGCGTCAGTTTCGCACTCCTGCTCATCCCAGCGATGAGCATGGTGCGCGGCTATTTCCAAGGACATCAGGACATGGCCCCGACGGCCATCTCGCAAGTCATCGAACAGATCGTCCGCATCATGTTCCTGCTCAGCGGAACGATGCTCGTCTTGTTCGTCTTCTCGGACTCGGCACTCATTCGTCCGCTCGCCGACTCGCTCGGTGGGACCGCTGCCGTGGCGACGACCGAGTTGAACGGGTTGAAAGTACTCGCCGTGACGATCGCGACGTTCAGCGCCTTTATCGGGGCAATCGGAAGTATCGTCGTGCTCGCCATGTATTGGCGCAAACGGAAAGACATCCATCGTCAGACGGATAATCCGGCCGGTACGCCGGTCCGTTCGATGAAATCGCTCTTGCTCGAGTTGCTCAGTTACTCGATCCCGATCGTCATGGTCGGCTTGTCGACGCCGCTCTATCAGTTCGTCGACCAGTTGACGATGGTCAACACGTTGCTCAACTCGGGCAAGTCGGTCGCTGAAGCGACGTCCGCGTTTGGATTCTTGACCGGGAACGCCCATAAGATCGTCTTGATTCCGGTATCGATCGCGGCAAGTGTGTCGATGGCGACGATTCCGCTCGTCACGAAATCGTTCACGCACGGCGACATGAATAAAGTCCGTAATCAAGTGAACCACATCTTCCAAGTGTCGTTCTTTGTCACCATCCCGGCCGTCATCGGGTTGGTCGCCCTCTCCGAGCCGTTGTTCGGGACACTGTTCCCGGGTGACCGGGAAGGGTGGGTCTACTTGCTCCACTATGCGCCGAGTGCGTTCTTCCTGGCCTATTACTCGGTGGCAGCGGCCATCCTGCAAGGGATCAATCGTCAGTACTTCACGATCTTCGCGACGGCGATGGGACTATTGACGAAAGCTGCACTCAACGTACCGTTCGTCTATGCGCTCGGCGGCATCGGCGCCGGTTACGCGACGATCGCCGGCTATATTGTCGCGATCATCCTCATGGTGTGGAAAATTCAACGGACGCTCCAGTTCCCGTATAAGCAATTGTTGCGTCGGACGATGCTCATGTTTGCCATGGGTGGGGCGATGTTTATCGCGGTATACGGCTCGTTGTTCGTCACGCTCCAAGATGAGCCGAGCTGGGGGAACGATATATTGGCTACGATCGTCGGTTTCGGAATCGGCCTCGTCGTATACGGCTATCTCGGTTGGAGAAGTCACTTGGCCGGAAAACTACTAGGGAAACGATTCCAATATCGGAGGAAAGCATAATGCGAATTGATAAATTATTGGCGAACATGGGATATGGTTCGCGTAAAGACGTCAAGATTTTATTGAAACAAGGGGCCGTCCGGATCGATGACCAGCCCGTCAAAGATGCGAAACGACAAATCAACTTAGAGGCGGAACGTGTGACCGTGCACGGGGAAGTCGTCGAGTACAAACCGTTCGTCTATTTGATGATGAACAAGCCGGCTGGTGTCATCAGTGCGACCGAGGACAAAGTCGAGTCGACGGTCGTCGATTTAATCGACCCGGCCTATGCCCATTACGATTTGTTCCCGGTCGGACGCCTCGACAAAGATACGACCGGCCTGTTGCTATTGACGAACGATGGGGCGTTCAATCACGCGCTCATGTCGCCTCGTAAACACGTCGACAAAGTATATATCGCCGAAGTCGATGGGGAGATGACGGCAGATGATGTCCGTCGCTTCGCCGAAGGCGTCGAACTCGAGGACGGCTACACGACGAAACCGGCACGACTTGAACTGCTCAGCAAGTCCGGGCGCCGCTCGACGATTCGCTTGACGCTCTCGGAAGGGAAGTATCATCAAGTGAAACGGATGGTCGCCGCGGTCGGAAAACATGTGGAGCGGCTCGAGCGCGTCCAAATCGGTGGCCTCGAACTCGATCCGACGCTTGAACCTGGTGCATACCGTGAGTTGACAGAAACGGAAGTCGACTTGTTCCTCATATGATTCGGAAGTACGTGTCAATCGGCACGTACTTTTTTGTGCAAAAAAAGGGACCCGCGTGCGGAATCCCTTGTAACTTGTTATTCAATTTGCCGTCTTGAGTGAACGTTTTGATGACGTCCACGTGCCCCGACTCGGACTTTCAACCAGATTGTTGTATTCAAGAACGTTCAAATCACGTTGTACGGTGCGTGACGTGATCCCAAACTCCTCTACTAGTTCTGAAGTGGTGACGCATTCCCTTTCGTTAATGAACAAATAAATGGACTTGATGCGGGTTAGCATACGATCTGTTGAACCTTTCATTGGATGACCTCCCAATGCGTAGAATGATGAAAGACAAAACCTACGGACGACAAATGAAATATGAAATTGTTATTTTCTAAAATTACACCTTTAGTATACCGCTCTCAAATATAATTGCAAGTGAAAAGAACGAACAATCGAAATGTAAAGAACATGTTATGAACGTAAATATCGAATGAACATCGTGTAAATGGATAATAAAACTTCTAAAAGACGAACGAAAAAATATTTTCGAAATGAATGTTCGTCTTTCTAACATTTGGATATACTAATAAGGGAGAGAACATTCGCAAAGGGGAGATTGAGATGAATTGGAGACAAGAAGTCGACGCACGAACAGACGCGTTTTTAGAAGATTTAAAAGGGTTGTTACAAATCCCGAGCGTCCTCGATGAAGACAAGGCCGGACCGAACGAGCCGTTTGGTCCTGAAGTCCGCCGTGCCCTCGATTATATGTTTGCGTTAGGAGAGCGTGACGGATTCGTGACGAAAGATGTCGGCGGTTACGCTGGACATTTGGAGTACGGGTCAGGCGAAGAAATCGTTGGGATCCTCTGCCACTTAGACGTGGTGCCGGCCGGAGACGGATGGACGTATGGGGCGTTCAATCCGACGGTCGCGGACGGGAAACTGTACGCCCGCGGCAGCAATGACGATAAGGGTCCGACGATGGCTGCTTATTACGGGTTGCGCATCGTGAAAGAGCTCGGGTTGCCGCTATCGAAACGTGTCCGCCTCATCGCCGGTTGTGACGAGGAGAGCGAATGGCGCTGTGTCCGTGAATATTTTAAGCAGGAAGCGATGCCGACATACGGTTTCGCACCGGATGCTGATTTCCCGATTATTAACGCGGAAAAAGGTTTGTATGACGGTGTCTTGAAGCAACTCCCAATTCAGCGCGTACCCGGCTCGAAACATCACTTGGTCTCGTTCGTGAGCGGAGAACGTCCGAACATGGTCCCGGATTTCGCGACCGCGGTACTTGAGACAGAAGATGTGCTCGAAGAAAAATTTGAGGCCTACCTTGCGAAATATGAGGCCGACGGGACGTGCACATGGGAAGCGGGGACGTATACGTTCACGATGAAAGGTGTCGCCGCCCATGCGATGGAGCCGGATAATGGTGTGAACGCGGCCTACGTACTTGCCGGGTTCCTACTGACGCTTCCACTCGATATTCAAGGGGAGCGCTACATCGAGTTCATCCGCCACGTCTTTGCTGACTCACGCGGGATTTCGCTTGGCATCGAAGCGACCGACGAGACCGGTGACTTGACGATTAACGGTGGCGTGTTCCGCTATCAAGGCGAAGAGCGGACGGCGACGGTCAATATCCGTTATCCGTATACCGCGAAGTTTGAAGAACGGTTGCAAAACTTGAAAGAGATCGCCTTGTCGTTCGGGTTCGAACTGTCGACGCGTCACCATATGCCGCCGCACCACGTGGCCGAGGACCATCCGCTCGTGAAAACGTTGGCGGATGTGTATGAGCGTCAAACCGGCGAATCGGCACACTTGATGGCCATCGGCGGAGGAACGTATGCCCGTTCGCTCGAGGCTGGTGTGGCTTTCGGCGCATTGTTCCCAGGAGCGAAAGATGTCGCACACCAAGTCGATGAATACATGGAAATTGAAGATTTACTTCGCGCCGCCGCCATCTATGCGGAAGCGATTTATGAGCTCGCTAAATAATAATCCGTGAGAGCTGACTGATTCGGTCGGCTCTCTGTCTGTTAGGAAGGAAGTTTACAGTGAACCAACAAAAACTATCGTTTCAATCAATGTATGTCGCTATCTTTTTCGCACAAGGGGCCCTCATTCCTTACATGGCACTTTTCTTCTCGCAGGCACGCTTTGATTTGTCTCCGGGTCAGGTCGGGACGATTGTCGCCATCATGCCGATCCTCTCGATTGGTGTCCAGCCGTTATGGGGCATGCTTGCCGATCGGACGGGCCGTGTCCGGGCGTGGCTCGGTATCGCCATGATCGGGGCGGCCGCCCTTTCCATCACGTTCTTGTTCGCGACCGATTACGTTTGGATCGTGCTCTTGATGGTCGCCTGGTCGGTGTTCCAATGCGCGCACATCCCGCTTATCGATATGATGACGCTCGATTATACGGCCCGTGTCAAAATTGATTATGGAGCCATCCGTCTATTCGGATCGGCCGGTTTCGCCATCGCCGTTTTCATGATGGGACGAATCGCGGATACGACGTGGGGTCTTGCGAGCACATTTTTGCTCAGCGCCATCGTACTCGTGGCCGGCAGCATCGTGTTAAGGACGATTGCCGAACCGGTTGCAACGCGCGCGACGACGGTCGCCCCGTTCGCTTGGTCGGCCGTCTGGAACGCCCCGTTCATCGCCTTTTTGATTGGGGGCATGCTCGTCTTCGGTCCAATCTATGCGAACAACTATTACTTCGGGATATACGTGACGAGTATCGGCGGCTCGACGACGCTCGTCGGGACGTTGTTTTTAGTGGCCGTGCTTTGTGAGATCCCGTTCATGAAAGTGGCGTATCAAATCGTCGAACGTCTTGGGACGGTCAACGTACTTGCGGGAGCGGCGTTAGTTTCAGCGCTCCGCAACGGTTGGCTCGCACTCGAACCAGAACTGTGGGTCGTCTGGCTGCTCGCCATCGTCCAAGGGCTCGTCGTCGGCCTGCTCATTCCGGTCGCGCTTCAGTTTGTGCGAAGCCTTGTCAGCCGAAACGTCACCTCGACGGCGATTGGCGTCTATATGGCAGTTACTTCAGGTTTGGCGACGGCCGCGTTCAATCAGTTGAGCGGAATCATCATTGAAGTGAACAGCATTATCGGTGTATTTTGGATGTACACAGTCGTCAGTGTGATTGGCGCGATTTTATTCTTAGGGTTGAGACGGTTTCGTGAGAAAGGATGATTCCGATGTCGACACATTACTTTATAGCCCTACCGATGGAGGAGGCGGAGTTCGAACGCGTTCAACGGGCCATCTTGCCGTTTTATTCGTATCGCCGGACGTATCGGCCGGAAGAATTCCATTTGACGCTTCAGTTTCTTGGCGCATTGGACGATGATGAAGTCGAGGCGGTCAAAGAGATCACGCGTGACGTGACGGAAGTGACGGCTCCGTTTTCACTGATGTTCCAACAAATTGATCACTTCGGGAGACCAGATCGTCCTCGAGTGTTGACGATTGTCCCGGATTCGTCTGCAGAATTGACGGCGCTCACCGGGACGCTCCGGCGCAAGCTGTCTGAAGAGATCGCGTCACTCGACCGGAAACCGTTCGTCCCGCACGTCACGCTCGCCAAAAAGTGGGACACCGGAACGATCATTCCACACATCCCCCCGACGTTCAAGATCGAAGAGTCGATTGAAGCCGTCATCCTTTATCGAATCAATCCGAACCACACCCCTGCCTATGAGGCAGTTGAAGTATTTCCGTTACAGCGGTCAGAGGAGGACACATGGCGATCCCGATTAAAATTTTTGACGTGACATCTAAATATGAACGAAATATGCTCGATCAGTTCAATCGTTTCCAAGAATACGTCGAGTCCGATGTCGCCCGTATGCGCCGCCTGCATGAGTCCAATCGGTTGAATCCGCCCGAGATCATGGAGTTCGAGAACCCATGGTGGAAATTTTGGCGTCGAACGGAACGTATCGAGCTCGAACCGACCCCACTCTCGGAGACGCAGTTCCAGGCGCTCCTCGCGAACCGTCGCCACATCCAGAAGTTGCAGTTCGCATGTGAAGGGGCGACCGAAGCAGACATGCCGTTCTTGCCGTTCCTTCGTGAATACGGTTATCGCAAGATGGTGACCGAATGGAACGACCAACACTTCTTCATGTATCGTCCAGTTGTCGAATGGAACGGGGCAACTGTCGAATTGAGCCATCTTATCATCGGACCGTCACATCTGTATTTGGTCGAATGGCTTGACGGGGATCGGAGCATCTATCACATCTCAAAGCAGAAGACATGGATTCATCAACCGCTCAAAGGGGAAAATAAACGTGTAGTCAATCCGCTCATTGCATTGACGCGCACTGAAGAAATCATTCGACAGTTTCTTCCGTCCTATGACGGGGTCATCCAAAAAGTCACGGTGGCCCCAGAAGGCTATTTCGATCACGTGCCCGAGACAAGGTCGACTCAGTTCATTTCACGCTCTGATTATGAGTCGTGGCTGAAACAAGTGAACACGAGGGCACCGATCGTCAAAGCCCAACAAATTCGAGATGTGGCGAAACTACTAGATGCGACAGCCCAGATGCCGTTTCGACAATTTTTGGACCAGTAGGTTGGAGAGGATGGAACGCGTATGCATCACACACCAGAGCAGCAAACGACGTCACATGTGACGATTGAACGGGCATCTTTGCTCTCGTTCGAGACGATTCGACTGGAAGTCATCGCCGAATATGAATCCGTTCCAGTACAGATTGAACAGAACGGTCGACCGGTCGACTATGTGGTGCTCAATGAATGGACGACAGAGGCCGGTACGATTGAGCGAGATATCCGATTGGCGCGACCGGTCACGCTTGAAGCGGTCTATACTGTATTTCACCCCGGACATAAAACGATTGTCGTCGTGCCACGTGAAATCGTGCATACGGACGAGTTCGAACGCCGTTATGCCTATGACGGACCGCTCGGCCTCACTTTTTCCGAACACTCGATCGAGGCATACGTTTGGTCTCCCGTCGCGTTCTCGATTTGGCTCGTCATCCACGACTCGACGACACATCGTGAAATCGAGCGGTTTCGTATGTCTAAAGAGAGCCGTGGTGTCTGGCATGCCGACGTGCCACGGTTTTATGAAGGTCACTATTATCGACTGTACGTCAAGACGCCAGTCGAAACGAACGAGGTCGTCGATCCTTACGCGAAAGCCGTCAGCCTGAATGGCGAATTTGGCGTATTGATCGATGTCGAGGCGCATGTCGCCGCCCATGTCACGCCGACGGAACGGCCGCCGCTGCGGAAAGCGACCGATGCGGTCATCTATGAACTGAACATCCGGGACTTCACGAGCCATCCGTCCTCGATGAGTCAGATGCGAGGTTTGTATGGCAGCATCGTCGAGACCGGAGTGAGAACGAGAGGCGAAAACAGTGCCGGCTTCGATTATTTGAAAGAACTCGGGGTCACCCATCTGCAACTGTTGCCTGTCCATGACTTCGGCAGCGTCGATGAGGCGACCCGGATGCCATACAATTGGGGATACGACCCGATTCATTGGTTCGGGTTAGAGGGGAGTTACGCCTCAGACCCAGCCGAGCCGTTATCGAGAATTCTAGAATATGCTCATATGGTCGAGGAACTGCATCGTCACGGGATGCGGGTCGTCGTCGATGTCGTCATGAACCATGTCTTTATCCGTGAACAATCCTCGCTCGAAGCGCTCGTCCCTTACTACTATTTCCGTTATGAACATGACGGGACGGTCGCGAACGGGACTGGGGTTGGGAATGACACGGCCTCGGAACGGTACATGATGCGGCGGATGATTGTCGATTGTGTGACTTTCTTTGCCGAGGCGTATCACGTTGACGGCTTCCGGTTCGACTTGATGGGAATCCATGATGTCGAGACAATGAATCAAGTCCGGGCTTCGCTTGATAAGATTGATTGTTCAATCTTGATTTATGGGGAAGGATGGGATTTGGCGACACCGCTCAGCCCATCGTTGAAAGCCTCGTCCCATAACGCCGCCTTTATACCTCGAATCGGGCACTTCAATGACATGATGCGGGACGCGTTAAAGGGGTCGACGTTCAATGACCGCGAACGCGGTTTCGTCTCTGGTAACGAATGGCGGGAATGGGAGCTTCGAGAGTGCATCACGGGAGCGGTTCAAATCCCGAACGTCACCGTCGGACGATTCCCGAGCCCGCAATATACAATCAATTACGTCGAGGCGCATGACAATTACACGACCTACGATAAATTGCTCTTATCGTGTGAGGATATGGACGAGGCGGTGCGATTACGGATGCAACGATTCGCCACGGCCATCGTCATCACGTCGCAAGGCGTCCCGTTTCTCCATGCAGGCCAGGAGTTTGGTCGGACGAAACAAGGGGTCGAAAATAGTTACAACGCACCGGACCGAATCAATCACTTCGATTGGGATTTGCGGGACGAGCGTCAGAGTGAAGTCGAATTTGTGAAGACGCTGCTGAAATTGCGGCGCCGTCATACTTGTTTCCGTTACGATAGTCGGCAGAAAGTCGTGGAGCAATTCAAGTTCCTTCCGTCGCCTCCAGGCGTGATCGCCTATGAGTTGACGGCGAGCCATTCCTACGATGCGTGGCAACGCGTCCGTGTCTATTTGAACGGAACGTTCGGTGACGTGACGTTTCATGCTGACGGAGACTGGAACGTTTATGTGCAAGGGGAAACGGCGAGCCTCGTCCCGATTGCACGAAATCCGCGTGAGATTCAAGTCGAGTCGTTGTCAATGACGATTATCGCGTGTTAATATGGTGATTGTATCTTTGTAATTCTTAATGAGATTTGAGCGTGATGAATATGTATTCAGATATAATCGGTGCGCTCGGTGAAGAGTGGACGGTGGCTTCCGCAGGCGGGATTACAGGCGAAGCGTACGTAGCGACGACGCGCCAACAAAAAATCTTTGTCAAACGGAACTCGTCCCCGTTTTTAGCCATTCTTTCCGCCGAAGGCATCGTCCCCAAATTGCTGTGGACGAAGCGGATGTTCAACGGCGACGTCCTCAGTGCCCAACAGTTTATCGAAGGTCGTGAGCTATCGCCAACCGATATGAAACGGTCTGATGTGGCGGCACAGCTTGGGAAGATTCATCATTCGAAAGAGCTATTATTCATGCTGCAGCAATTGAATCATACACCGGTCACGTCGACGCTATTGCTTCGGCAATGTGCCGCCTATGAGCAAGACGAGGCGGATGTGACGATTGATGAAGCGGTCCGTTGGCTCACTATGCATCAACCGATTGATGACGAACGTGAACTTGTCGTCTGCCATTCGGACCTTAACCATAATAACTGGATCGAGGACGAGACGGGTCTGTTGTATTTGACCGACTGGGATGACGCCATCATCGCCGACCGTGCCTTTGACTTGGCGATGGTCGTTTACAGTTATGTCGATGAGGCGGAGTGGGAGACGTGGTTTAGCCATTACGGCATCCGTTACACGTCAGAGCTCCATTACCGGATGCACTGGTATGCGATTGCCCAGACGGTTCTCACGTTGTATGGGGAACAGAACGGCATCGCCCGGGCAGAAGGATTGACCGTGCTCCGTGAACTGCTCGATGAGGCAGATGAACGGACACAATGAAAAAAGGGATGGATCACGAGTGTGAGCCATCCCTTTCCATATGCATTAGACATCATCAGGTTTCATGAAATACGCCCAAACGAACGTGGCGATGACGGCGCCGAAAAACGTCAGCGGGGCCGCGTAAAAGATTAAAAATTGATCCAACGTGCTCATCGATATAACCTCCTTGTGAAGGATGATTCATGTTCATTAAACAATGATTTCGTGTATAATCGCAAGGGGACTGCTCGCACGAAGCGGCTAGTCAGCATAAACTTGAACATTTCTTGAACGAAAGGTTGGAAAAACATGCGTTTACGTCACAAACCTTGGGCCAAAGAATATATGGAAGCTCAAGAACACGTCTTTATCACTCATCCCGAAACGTTAAAAGGGAACTGGAAAGCAGAATTTAAGAACGACAATCCGCTCTTCATCGAGGTCGGTTCGGGGAAAGGCCAATTCATTTTAGGGATGGCCCAACAGTTCCCGGACGTCAACTTCATCGCCATCGAGTTATTCGAGAGCGTCGCCGTATCGATCGTGCAAAAGCTCGTCGAGACACCGATGCCAAACGTCCGCGTGTTGACTGTTGATGCCAAGCAACTCGTCGACTACTTCGAAGCCGGTGAAGTCGATCGCGTCTATTTGAACTTCTCCGATCCATGGCCGAAGACACGCCATGCGAAACGTCGTTTGACGTATAAAACGTTCCTCGCCACGTACGAGGCTGTGTTGCCACGCGGAGGCGAGATTCATTTCAAGACGGATAACCGGGGGTTATTCGAATATTCGCTCGAAAGCATGAGCCAATACGGCATGTACTTCACAGATATTTCACTTGATCTTCATGTGAACGAACCGGCGGATAACGTGCGCACCGAGTACGAAGAGCGCTTCAGCGCCATGGGACAACCGATTTATCGGATGGAGGCAGCTTTCCGTCCGAAAATTTGACACGCTTTTTTCTTATTTTAATAGCATTTTCTTCACACTTTTTTCTTTCTTCTTGGTACAATAGGAATGACGCTAAACTGGAATTAGAGAAGGGGGAACATGGGGATGTTGAAAAAAGCATGGGCAAGCCTGCTTGCACTAATCTTCATTCTAACAATCGCACCACTTAATACCTCGGCAAACGAGGCGTTCTTGGACGCCCTTGAAGAGGATCTGAAAGCCACGCATTATGACTACAAAGAAGGAACGGCTGAAATCGTAAAAGAAGAGACGCTCCGTCATTCGAATGGCAATGAAGTCATCGCGGCGGTCGTTGAAATTGATACGATCCGTGACGGCATCTTCATCACACGTAAGACCGAGTTCCATTACTATGATGCGACGGACAACAAAATCCTCGCAACAGCTGACCTCGCAGAAGTCGAAGGCGCGACTGAATTTGCGGATGCGAACATCGACATGCTCGGACAACAAATTGTCTATTGGTTGCCTGTGTTGATTTTGCTACTCTTAATCGCGATCCCGGTAGTCATCTTGTTCGTGGTTGTTCCACGTTTCTACTCGACGACCGAGTTCATGAACCCGATTTATGAGAAAAACGATAACCCACGTTAAAAAAAGAGCCGCGAGGCTCTTTTTTTATGCCATTTTCAATTGTTCGACGATTTGAGCGACATCCATGCCGTTACCGGATGAGACGGAAGCGACGAAGGCACCCTCGACGATCGGACCGTCATAGAACTGAATCGTTTTATCGCCTTCATACATATCGACAGCGAGTTCTGCGTTCATCGTGGCCGAACCGATATCGGATAAGATGAGCGCTTCTTTGTCGACGGCCTCGATTGCCTCGAGGATACGGGTCACATCTGTCCCGATGCTGCCGTCCTCAAGCCCGCTCGCTAAATGGATCGGAACGGCGGGGGCCATCTCTTTCATCAAGTCTTGAATCCCTTCAGCGATTTTAGCGCTATGGGATACGATGATGAGCTCTACGATGTCACTCAACCTCCTTCATAATCGCTTTCAACACGATGGAACTCGAGAGTGCGCCAGGGTCGACCGTACCGCGTGAGTTTTCACCGAAATAAGATGCCCGTCCTTTCGTGGCGATCATATCTTCGGTCTCACCGACGAGGCGGTCGAGTTTGGCATCAAAATCGTCACCCTCGCTCAAGTCAGACAAGAACGGTTCCCACACATCGACCATTGTCTTCTGGCCAACTTCTGACTTCCCGCGCGCCTTGATCGCTGTCGACGCCTCAAGAAGCGCTTCTTTAACGAGCGTGAAATCGGCTTCGGTCACGTCACCAAACTTAGGTGCAGCCTTGACGAATGCCGACCCGTATAGTGGACCGGCTGCGCCGCCGACTTTCGACATGAGCGTCATCCCGACTTTCTTGCTCAAGTCGCCAAGGCTGGCATAGTCGTCATCGAGTACGGCGACGACCGCTTCAAAGCCGCGCGACATATTGATGCCGTGGTCTCCGTCGCCGATGGCGCGGTCGAGGTCGGTCAGTGTATCCTTGTTCGCCTCAATCTCGGATTGGGCGTGTCGTAATGCTTGCTTAAACCCATCAATCGTCAACATTGCATAAACACCTCATTCATTAGATTAGAGTTTGAAACCGAGTGCCGCCGACGGTGCATCGAGATAGCCCGTCATTTCTTCGTCGAGCGGCAAGAGCGTGATCGAGAACCCGTGCATCTCGAGGGATGTCATATAGTTGCCGACGTATTTCCGTTTCAACGTGTAGCCGGCATCCTCTAATTTTTTCGCGACAAAGTGATAGGTCACGTACAATTCAGACAAGGGCGTACCGCCCATACCGTTGACCATAACGGCAACTTCGCCAGGACTCACTTCTTTTTTCAAGTGGTCGAGCAGGTCATCCACGATGGCATCGACGTTCGTCGTCGGCTTCCGTTCGACGCCGCGCTCCCCGTGAATGCCGATGCCGATTTCCATCTCTTCTTCATTCAAATCAAAACCTGGCTTGCCGCTTACCGGCATGTAACAAGGTTCGACAGCCATACCCATCGAGCGAACGTTTGCCGCGACCTTCTCCGCAAGCGCTTTCACTTCGGAAAGTGATTTCCCGCTCGCTGCGGCCGCACCGGCGATCTTATGCACAAACACGGTACCGGCAACACCGCGGCGATCTTCCTTGTTCGAGATGGCGACATCGTCTGCGACGACGACGTGGTCGACTTTAATTCCTTCGGCGTCCGCAAGTTCGGCGGCGAGCTCGAAGTTCATGACGTCACCGGCATAGTTTTTGACGACGAGTAATACCCCGTTTCCTCCATCGGCCGCTTTGATGCCTTCGAGCACCATGTCCGGGGTCGGGGACGTGAACACTTCACCGCATACAGCGGCATCGAGCATCCCGTCACCTACATAACCAGCGTGGGCCGGTTCATGACCGCTGCCTCCACCCGAGACGAGTCCGACTTTTCCGGACTTGGCCCCGTCAGCACGACAGATGACGTTGAAACCTTCCACACGACCGTACAGTTCAGGATGGGCATGGACCATTCCTTCGACCATTTGTGACACGAGCTCGTTTGCTTCACCGATCAGTTTCTTCACGTGGGATCACTCCTTTTTGAGTTTGAAAAGTACCATATTCAATTTTCCACTCTTTCGCCCAGATTAAACAAAAAAAGTCGGCGAATGTCATCGCCGACCCCACATCATGCATATTCAAGTAAAGCGCCAGTCTCTGAATCGACTGTAAATTGGTACGTCTTCTCTTCGTCGTTCTCGAGAACCGAGATGCCGCCTTTAAAGACGTCATACTCACGTCCGTCATACGTGTAAATCTCAGGTGATGCCGAGATCCATGCGCCTTGAACGTGACCTTTGGCTGAGAATGCCCGTTTCGTGTACTCGAGCGCGTCCTCGGCCGATAAGCTTCGTTCATCTAACACTTTTTTCGTCATAAGTGCGGCCGCGATGGCAACCCCGATCCCAACTAACCAATACCTTTTCTTCATATGACTACCTCCCCTTGAACTATGGCTATCATGTACATCGTACCAAAACCTGTACCCCATTGGAACGAAAACCATTCGCATCTGCCGAAAAGTTCTGTATATAATGAAACAAGAACGGTTGAAGGGATGGATGGAAATGGAACAAAAAACGAGAGACTTATTCAAGACGTTGACAGAACTTCCGGGCGCACCTGGATTCGAATCAGAGGTTCGTCAGTTTGTTCGTGACCGAATCACACCGCATGTCGATGAAGTCATGACGGACGGTATCGGCTCAATCTTTGGGAAACGGGTCGGGGACGAGGCGGGACCACGCATCATGGTCGCTGGACATATGGACGAAGTCGCGTTCATGGTCACCCGGATCACAGAAAACGGGATGCTATACATACAGCCGCTCGGTGGATGGTGGAGCCAAGTGCTCATGGCGCAACGATTTGATATCGTGACGAACGATGGATTGATTCCGGGCGTCGTCGCATCGACACCTCCGCACCTGCTCGGACCGGACGCAATGAGTAAACCGATGGACATGAAACAGATGTTTATCGACATCGGCGCCGACACGAAAGAAGAAGCCGAGTCATGGGGTGTCCGTCCGGGTCTTCCGGCTGTGCCGACAAGCGACTTCACGCCGCTCAAACACCCGAAAAAGATTATGGCCAAAGCATGGGATAACCGTTATGGGGTTGGTCTGGCGGTCGAGTTGCTCGAAGAGACGACAAAAGCCGATCATCCGAACATCTTGTTCTCGGGTGCGACTGTCCAAGAAGAAGTCGGACTCCGTGGAGCGCAAACGGCAGCCGAAATGATTCGTCCGGACGTCGCGCTCGTCCTCGACGCGTCACCGGCCAACGATGCGTCTGGCAATAAGACGGAGTTCGGCCAACTCGGGGAAGGGGCGCTCATCCGAATCCTTGACCGGGTCATGGTCATGTCTCCAGAGATGCGTGACTTCTTACTCGACACGGCGTCTGATGAAAACATCAAAACGCAGTACTTCGTCTCGCCAGGTGGAACGGACGCAGGCCGCATCCATATGAGCGGGGAAGGGGTCCCAACGGCCGTGATCGGTGTCGCGGCGCGTTACATCCATACACACGCCTCGATTCTGCATACGGACGACTATGATGCGGCGAAAGCGCTACTCAAGGCGCTCGTCAAACGCCTCGATCGTTCGACGATGGAGACGCTTCGAGCTTCACGCTAAAGGTAGGGAGAACGTCACTCGTGTAGTGGCGTTTTTTATATTGAAATTTCCCGAGAAACGCTTATACTGATAAAAGTGTGAAGACAGAAACTTTACGACTGACAAGACAGGAAAGAGGGATTTCCATGTTTAAGAAAAAAGGGATCACGCTCAGTCCGTCGCTTTATTTTGTGACGGCACTCAGTTATATGGCACTCGGCTTATTCAGTACGCTCATCATCGGCTTGATCATGAAGACGGCGGGTGGGCAATTGCTCGAAACGAGTCTGACCGGTTTCGGGTCGACGCTCATCGAGATTGGTGATGTGGCCATCGGCTTGACCGGTCCGGCCATCGGGATTGCAATCGCCTATGCGCTTCAAGCACCGCCGCTCATCCTGTTCTCGGCGCTCGTCGTCGGGGCGTTCGGTTACGAGTTCGGGCCAGCCGGCAGTTATGTGGCGACGTTGCTCGCTGTCGAGGTATCCAAACTCGTCTCGAAATCGACGAAACTTGATATTTTGGTCACACCGTTCACGACCATTGGCGTCGGTTATTTGGCTGCAACCTATATCGGTAAGTATGTCGGCTTGTTCATGACGCAGCTCGGGACGTGGATCGAGTGGGGCACGGAACAACAGCCTTTGTTCATGGGCGTCGTCGTCGCGACACTGATGGGACTCGCGCTCACGGCACCGATCTCGAGTGCGGCCATCGCGCTCATGCTCGGCTTGAGCGGCATCGCGGCAGGCGCGGCGACGGTCGGCTGCGCCGCCCAGATGGTTGGCTTTGCGATCACGAGTTATCGGGACAATGGCATCGGCGGTGCGATCGCCCAAGGGATTGGTACTTCGATGCTTCAAGTCGGCAATATCGTGAAGAATCCTTGGATCTTGTTGCCGCCGACGATAGCGGGGGCGGTGCTCGCCCCAATCGCGATTCTGTTGTTCGAGCTCGAGAGCGTCGCGGCTGGTGCCGGGATGGGGACGAGCGGACTCGTCGGTCCGATTGTCATGCTCGAGACGATGGGCTTCAGTTGGCACATGTTCATCGTCGTCTTCGGCTTTTTGATTGTCGGTCCGGCAGTGCTCAGTTATGCGGTCTATCAAGTGTTGGTCCGGATGAATCGGATCCGGCCGAACGATATGAAAATCGAATATTGAGCGACATGAAAGAGAGCGTCCCGGCGAATAAGCGGGACGCTCTCTTTCGTTCACCAACCGAAAAGATTTCGGACGGTCTCGACGGTTTCACGAGGGACGCGGAAGCTCGCCAAGAATAAGACGAGCAAGACGACATAGACGGGGAGTAAAAACCGTTTTCGAATGATGGGCAGCCTGCGCACAAGACGCTTGCCGACCCGTTCGAGTATGTAAATCACGGCGAACCCGACGACGAGCCATACTAAAATCTCGCCTCGCGTCTTGTCCGTATCGATGAACAAGTAACCGTAGCGCAGAATCGCCAGCATGCCGATGACGCCGACGAGTTGCTCGAGAGGATGTTTCATTTCTGGATTCAACTGTTCACGTGTCCATTTTGTCATGACTTCACCTTTTTCACGTAGTCTTCGCTCCCGATGATCATAAAACATGAGAGCGGAATGTGACAACGGACTTATGCTATCATGAATGGGGAAAAAAGAACAGGAGTGGTGAACATGAAACAATTGACAACGATGAACGAGTATACAGAAGCAAAACAAGGGAAGAGCATCTTGATGTTTTCAGCGACATGGTGTGGCGATTGCCGTTTCCTCGATCCGTTCATGCCAGACATCGAAGCGAAATTCGAAGATTGGACGTTTTACTACGTCGATCGTGACGACTGGATGGAGCTCGCGCAAGAGCTCGACATTTTTGGGATTCCGAGCTTTGTCGCCTTCAACGGCGGACAAGAAGTCGACCGCTATGTCGGACGCGAACGGAAGACGCCTGAGCAAGTCGAAGCCTTCCTTCATGGGTTAGGGTGAGCTAGATGGAACGGAATGAATTACGTCGCCATCTCGAAAGCCGGTTTACGGAAGGGTACCGGACCTCGTATGACCGTGAGAACGAGGTGTTGCGCATCGAGCGGTCCACGGACCGGTTCGGCGTCAACATCCGTCTCGCCCCGCTCGTAGCGAAAGCGAAAGTCCGGGGAGAAGTCGCCATTGAAGAGGTCGTCGACTACATCAAGACAGCGCTCTCGGCCGACGATGCGGTCACACTCGCTGGCAATGAAGCCAACATTTATCCCGTCATCCGTTCGGCCTCGTTCTCGACGGAGACGAAGCGTGGGGAAGCACTCGCGATGACGCCACATACAGCTGAGACGGCTGTCTTTTATGCACTCGATTTGGGCAACGGCTATCGCTTGATCGAAGAGCGGCATTTGGGCGGGATGCCTTTGACGCGTCTTGACGAATTGGCACGGGACAACGTCAAGAAGTTGCCGACCGATTTAAAAGAAGATACCGTGGCCGGGAATACGTTCTATTTTCTGGCTGCTCGGGACGGGTATGAAGCGTCACGGATTTTAAATGATGAGTTTTTGCGGGTCATGGAGCGCCGTATCGAAGGCGATATGCTCGTCGGGGTACCGCATCAGGACGTGATGATCATCGCGGACATCCGCAACGATCAAGGTTATGATGCGATGCAACAGCTCATGTTCGACTTTTTCACGAATGGGCGGATTCCGGTGACGGCTCTTTCTTTCCATTATGAGGACGGCGTTCTCGAACCAATTTTCATTGTCGGAAAAAAGAACCCACCAACGGACGCATAATCTGCTAAACTATTTGTGTCTAGTTTGAAAGAAGGGGCGTTTTTACGTATGCAAATCAATGCTTTTTATAACCGTGAAGGAATCGGCGATGTCCTCATGGTCTTGTTAAGAGAAGGCGATCGCCACCACCAAGTCGTTGAACGGAAAGATGATGTCGCCATCGTCAAATCGACGACGGGAAAAGTCAATGGCTATAACATCTTCAATGCCAGTAATTATTTTGACGTCAGCGACTGGCACGGGCCGGTCGAGTTGACGGCCGAGTTGATTGAGACGCTCGGTGTCATCTTGCGTAAACAAAATATCGAAGCCGAGCTTTCGGGCGTGGACTTCACCCCGAAATTTGTCGTTGGCTACGTCAAAGAAGCTGAGAAGCACCCGGATGCGGACAAATTGTCGATCTGTCAAGTTGAGACCGATCAAGGTGATGTCCAGATTGTCTGCGGCGCACCAAACGTCGCGGCCGGCCAAAAAGTCGTCATCGCGAAACCGGGAGCGGTCATGCCGTCTGGTTTAATCATTCGTCCATCGAAGTTACGAGGTGAAAGTTCACACGGGATGATTTGTTCAGCGCGAGAATTGAACTTACCTGATGCACCGCAAGAAAAAGGAATTCTCGTATTGGATGACGAATATGAAGTAGGGAAAGCATTTGAAATCGGTCGCTAAATTCGACCGATTTTTTGCTAAATAGGATTGAGTGAAAAAGCGAGGAATCAAGTATGGATGCATATGAACGTTCATTAAAACAACAAGCAGACCGAATTCGACGCGAACTATCCCAGGAAGGGAAGAAAGGTGCGCCTGCACCGAAGCCCGAGCCGAAGGATGAATTTGTACCGTCGGATGTGCCATCTCCGATTTATGGATACGCCCGACCGAAACCGAAAATCATTCTGCCGACTGAACATTCTCCGGAGACGCGTGACGATTCAGCGATCCGCCAAGCAAAGCGAGTGGCCGTCCCGGTAGAGGAAGTGTCAGAAGCGGTGCCGTCAATCGTAGAGCCTGAGCCTAAGAACGAACCGGTAATTGATTCCGTAGATGAACCGGTGGTGGAGTCAGTAGACGAATCCGTGATGGAATCAGTGGATGAACCCGTGGTTGATTCAGTAGACAAATCCGTGCCGACCGTCGATGATGCGCCGACGTCACAGCCTGACCTCGATGTCGCAGCGGACGAATCGCCATCAGCGGAGACGCTTGAGGAAATGGTGCCCGAGCACGCGGATACGCCAAGCGAAGAGACGATTATTTCCACGGAAACGATTGAGGAAAGCCCGTTCGTCTCTGAAGACGAGACAGCTGAACAAGATACTAAACCGCTCCTCGGGGAAGTCTCGATTGTAGAGAGCGGGTTCGCCTCTGTGTTCATGGGTTCGACCGATTTGAAATCATCGAAGATTGCCGTCCGGGAAGAAAAGCAAGACGTGACCGAAGAGGACGTTTCGCTCGATGCGCCGGTTGAGACGGTGGCCCCGGTTGTCGAAGATGTTGCGAAAACATTACAGACTGACGAACCGATTGAAGTGCCTGACGAAGAAGAGTTGACGCCTGCGATGAGCGTCTCGTATAAAGCGGAAGGCCCTCCGCTCAATGTCATGATGACACCGCAAGACCGGATGGCGATGTATAAGAGTCGTCGTTTGGCGAAAAAAAACAATAATCTGTAATAGCATGACTCCTGGAGTTTTGCTATAATGACAAAGGTTTGTCGCATTTTTTCAACAGACCGCAATGAATTAGGGGGGCTATTTACAGATGAACCGTTATCACTTCGTCGGAATTAAAGGAACGGGCATGAGTCCTTTAGCTCAAATTTTAAATGACATGAACAATGAGGTCCGAGGTTCGGACGTTGACAAAGCATTTTTTACTGAAGAAGCATTGAATCGCAAAGGAATTGAAATCCTTCCGTTTGATCCTGAAAATATTACCGAAGGGCAAATCGTCGTACAGGGCAACGCCTTCGCTGACGATCACCCTGAAGTCGTTCGAGCGCGCGAGCTCGGATTGACGATATACAAATACTATGAGTTTCTCGGCGAATTGGCCGACCACTACACGAGTGTCGCCATTACGGGATCTCATGGTAAGACATCGACGACAGGTTTGTTGGCTCACGTCATGCGCGGCATCGAGCCGACGTCGTTCTTGATTGGCGATGGCACAGGAGAAGGGGTCGAAGACTCGAAGAACTTTGTCTTCGAAGCATGTGAGTACAAGCGTCACTTCTTATACTACCGTCCAGACTACGCTATCATGACGAACATCGACTTCGATCACTCGGATTATTTCTCGGGTCTCGATGACGTCATCGATGCGTTCCAAGAGATGGCGAAGCAAGTGAAAAAAGGCATCATCGCTTGTGGCGATGATGAGAACCTGCAACACATTCAAGCAAACGTGCCAATCGTCTATTACGGTTTCGGTGCCCATAACGACTTCCGTGCCGAGAACGTGAACTCGACGGACAACGGAACAACGTTTGACGTCTACTTGCGTGACGACTTCTATGGGACGTTCCGCATTCCGGGATATGGCAACCACAGCGTCTTGAATGCCCTTGCCGTCATCGCGACGTGTGACTATGAGAACTTACCGAAAGAATTGGTTAAAGACCGCCTCGAGACGTTTAACGGCGTGAAACGTCGTTTCAGCGAATCGACGCTCGGAAACCAAGTGTTAGTGGATGATTATGCCCACCATCCACGGGAAATCAGCGCGACAGTCGAAGCGGCACGTAAAAAATACGCCGGCCGTGAAGTTGTAGCCATCTTCCAACCACACACGTATACACGCCTGAAGTCATTCATGGATGATTTTGCTGCGGCATTAGCCGAAGCGGACGCGGTGTACTTGTGTGACATCTTCGGTTCGGCTCGCGAACAAGAAGGTACCGTCACGATCGAAGACTTGCAATCGCGTATCGAAGGCGCGAACGTCTTGAAGCGGGGCGGGGTCAGTGTCTTAAGTCAACATAAAGACGCGGTTCTCCTGTTCATGGGAGCCGGAGACATTCAAACGTACCAACGTGAATACGAGAATCACGTCCAACTCGAAGCGTGAATCGAGAGCGAATGGCTTAAGCCGTTCGCTTTTTTGTGTTTAACATCAAGTCAAGACGGTAATAGTATTAGCGACTGAATTTGGAAAAGGAGATGTTAATGATGGCAAGCCAAGGCGCATTGAGCACATTGAACAAAGAGGTGGCCAACTATGGCCTCTTATTCGTCAAACTGCATAACTACCACTGGTACATTAGCGGACCTCACTTCTTCACGTACCATGAAAAGTTGGAGGAACTGTATAACCTCGTCGCTGAACTGTACGATGACGTGGCGGAGCGGCTCTTGATGAATGACGGCGAACCGTATGCGACGATGAAAGAATATCTCGAACATTCGACGTTGCAAGAAGGGGATCGCCATGCGGATACCGATCAAATGATCAAGGACGTGATCAGTGACTTCAAACAGATCCGTCAAGAGATGCAAGACGCGATGGAAAACTTCGAAGACGGGGACGAAGCCATCGAAGACACGTTCGTCTCTCATATCGAGCGACTCGAGAAAGAGATTTGGATGATGTCGGCAGCGCTCGGCAAAAAGACGAAGCTATAATGAAAACAAGCGTGCCGATTGCGGCACGCTTGTTTTTTGTTATTTCAAATTTTCTGGATTGAGTGGCAAGAGCGAGTCGACGACAAAGCGTCCGTCCTTGCGAATCAATACGTCATCGAACCAAATCTCGCCGCCGCCATAATCAGGACGTTGGATGTTGACGAGATCCCAGTGGATTGAAGAGTCGTTCCCGTTATAGGCGTCGTCATATGCCTGGCCTGGTGTGAAGTGGAAACTACCGTCAATTTTTTCATCGAACAAGATATCTTTCATCGGGTGTTGGATGTACGGGTTGACGCCGATGGCGAATTCGCCGACGTAGCGTGCGCCTTCATCCGTATTGAACACGTCATTGATTCGGTCGGTGTCATTCGCCGTCGCGTTGACGATTTTTCCGTCTTGGAACGTCAACGACACGTTCTCGAAGGTGAAGCCATGATATGGAGATGGCGTGTTATACGTGATGACGCCGTTGATCGAGTCTTTGACCGGCGCTGTGAACACTTCACCGTCCGGAATGTTCATCTGACCGGAACACTTGATGGCCGGGATATCTTTGATCGAGAAGCTGAGGTCCGTTCCTGGCCCTTTGATCGTGACACGGTCGGTCTCGTTCATGAGCGTGACGAGTGCGTCCATGGCCCGGTCCATCTTGCCGTAATCGAGCGTACAGACGTTGAAGTAGAAGTCCTCAAACGCCTCGGTCGATTTGCCGGCGAGTTGCGCCATCGATGGGGACGGGTAACGCAGCACGACCCATTTCGTTCCTTTGACGCGGTCCTCGGTATGCATTTTACCGATGGTGGCCCCGACGAGTTTTTGTTGCTCGGCCGGAACGTCTGATAACTCGTTAATGTTGTCACCGGCCCGAAGTCCGATATAGGCGTCCATGGCCTGCATTTGTTTGCGCTCGATGTCGGCCATGAGCTCAAGTTGCTCTCGGCTTGCTCCGCTGTAGAGCTTACGCAAAATACGGCTCTCTTTCAACAAGACGAACGGATGCCCCCCGGCTTCGTACGCCTTCTCGACAAGCGCTTCGACGAGCGACTCCTCGACACCAAAATTTTCGATTAGAACGCGTTCCCCTGGCTTCAATTCGACCGAATAATTGATCAATCCGTCGGCGAGTTGCGTGATTCTTGGATCTCTCATACGTCCACTCCTTTAACTTTTTTAAATTTATTTCTATTTTAGTGTAATCGAAAACATAAAAACGGGTAAAGGAATAATCAGACCGGATGGCGAAAACGGTTGTGACAAATCTTTTCAGTCATAATGGTGCTATAATGAAAACACCACATTATCGAACAGGAGGAATGGATGCATGGAAATCACATTAGGAGGCATTGCAGGGCTCATCGCGGCACTCGCATTTGTCGTACTCGTATTTTTCTTGGCACGTGTCTTGTCGAACGTCAATCGGACACTCGGCAGCGTCGCCAACACGACTGAAAACTTAGAACGTCAATTAGACGGAATCACAATGGAAGTGACGGCGCTCTTACATAAGACGAACCGTCTTGTAGATAACGTCGAAGAGAAAACAGAATTGCTCGCACCAGTGGCTCACGCGCTTGATGAGCTCGGCACGTCGCTTAACGAAGTGACGGAGTCGGTACGAACGGTTTCTTCTTCTGTTCACGTGGCAGCAGACGAAAATAAAGAACAGATTGCCCAAGCGGTACGATGGGGATCTGTCGCTGTAGAACTATTTAAGAAAAATAAAACAGAGACCTCTTCTGACGAACGACCATCACGTCGTCGCGGACGTCGAGACCGGAAACAAGAACAAGAACCGACAACGGTCTCACCAGGCTTGATTGCGACAGACGATACAATCAAATCATAACCATCACAAGGAGGAAGTAACGATGACATACGACAAGAACAAAACATATAACAACGAACAACAACCGAGCGGTGGATTTTTGGCAGGTGTCGTTCTTGGCGGCGTAATCGGCGCGGCCGTGGCCCTCCTCACATCACCGAAGAGTGGTCGTGAAGTGCGTACGTATTTAGACGAGAAGACGGCGACGTCGCGTGAGCGATTGACGGTCAAATCGAAAGAAGTACGCGAGAAAGCAGAGCCGGTCGTCGGCGAATGGATCAAAGTGGCGAGCGATAAAGCAGCGCCTGTCTTGAACCTCGTCAAAGACAAGGCCCGTGAAGCAGCCGAATTGAAGCAACAAGTCGACGAAGACGAGTTGTCAATCGAAGAAGCGATGGAGAAAGCCGATCAACTCGTAGCCGAGGCAGAAGCTGAAGTGAAAGAACAACTCGACCGCGCTTCAGAAGATCAGTCGAGCGAAACAAAAAAATCGAACGACTCAAACGATTCATCGAAAGCAGACGCCAAAACGGATGCCTCATCTGATAAACCGAAGTCATCAGAAAGCAAGCCGAACGCGAACAAAGCAAACACAAACAAATCGGCAGCGAACAAACAAGAAGCATCAAGCAGCCGTGATCAGTCAGAAGACTATGAATCGGATTTTGAGGCCCCTGTAAAAGACTTGCTCGACGATGAGTCGAAACAAGAATTAAAGGACTTGAAAAACGATCTTAAAAACGGCAACAAGTGATGCATTGAGCGTCCGGACCATCCGGACGCTTTTTTTTTGTTGATTTTGTGTCGCTAGCCCATTTCCCTATGACAAAGCGGTTAAAGTTCGATATAATTAGGTTTCTGGAAAGAACGGCTTAGAAATGAGAGGGTATTTATGAGTCCACAAGATCAATTGAATCGTTTACGTCGCGAGATGGATGAGTTGAATCGTGAGATGCTCGACTTGCTCAGCCGCCGCGGCACGCTCGCTGTCGAGATCGGTAAAGTGAAACGTCTGCAAGGCGTCGAACGGTACGACCCGGTCCGGGAACGAGAAATGTTAGACTTTATTGCGGCATCGAATCCTGGTCCTTTCGAGACGGCTCGCTTGCAGCACTTGTTCAAAGAGATGTTCAAAGCCTCGGCCGAGCTTCAAGGAGAAGACCGTGATAAGACGTTGCTCGTCTCGCGTAAGCGTCAAGCCGAAGATACGATTGTCACGCTCGACGATGTCACGATTGGGAACGGACGTCCGCAATTGATTGCGGGACCGTGTGCGGTCGAATCATTCGAACAAGTGAATGCCGTCGCTGAAAAGTTAGCGTTGTCTGGTGTCAAAATCTTGCGCGGCGGGGCGTATAAACCTCGAACCTCCCCATATGATTTCCAAGGACTTGGGTTTGATGGATTGCAGCTGTTGAAACAAGCAGCGGATCGCCACGACTTGCGGGTCATCTCGGAGATCATGACACCAGGTGCGGTCGAGTCGGCCCTCCCTTATGTGGACATCATCCAAGTCGGCGCGCGTAACATGCAAAACTTCGATTTGTTGAAAGAAGTCGGGAAGACCTCAAAACCGGTCTTGTTGAAACGCGGTCTCGCGGCGACAATCGAGGAGTTCATCTATGCGGCGGAGTACATCATGGCGAGCGGAAATAGCCAAGTCATCTTGTGCGAACGCGGGATTCGGACGTATGAGCGGGCGACACGCAACACGCTCGATATTACGGCGGTACCGATTTTGAAGCAAGAGACGCATTTACCGGTCATGGTCGATGTCACCCATTCGACGGGACGACGTGATTTGTTACTGCCGGCGGCCAAGGCGGCGCTTGCGGTCGGAGCCGATGGCGTCATGGTCGAAGTGCACCCGAATCCGGCGATTGCCTTGTCGGATGCCCAGCAACAACTCGATTTCGACCAATTCGATCAATTCGTGGACGGGCTTACGGCCCAGTTCCCTCAACTTGATTTGGTGAAAAAGTAAGCTTTCCAATTGGAAACGTTTTATATAGCGTGAAGACAGGGTAAAATGATGACAGATACCTGTCTTCCTTTTTTGACACGTTTTTTGAAAATCGTTTGAAAATCATTGCTTGTAGGAGGAGTTTTAATGAATAGTAATAATGTAACCATCTATGATGTCGCACGAGAAGCCGGGGTGTCGATGGCAACCGTCTCACGCGTCGTCAACGGAAACCCGAACGTCAAACCGACGACCCGTAAGAAAGTCCAGGACGCCATCGACCGTCTTGGTTATCGTCCGAACGCCGTTGCCCGCGGACTCGCCAGCAAGAAGACGACGACGGTCGGCGTCATCGTCCCAGATATCTCGAACATCTTCTTCGCAGACCTCGCGCGTGGGATTGAAGACGTGGCGACGATGTACAAGTACAACATCATTCTCGGGAACTCGGACTCGAACCGTGACAAAGAAATCCATTTGTTAAACACGTTGCTCGGCAAACAAGTCGACGGCATCATCTTCATGGGTGGACGTCTGCACGAAGATCTCGTCAACGAGTTCAAGAAGTCGCCGGTGCCAATCGTCCTTGCGGCGACGCTCAACCAAGGATATGACCTTCCGGCGGTCAACATCGATTACGAGCAGGCAGCGTACGATGCGACCGAAATGTTGATTGGCCACGGCCACAAACAAGTTGGCTTCATCACAGGGCCACTCGAGCAACAAATCAATGGCGAGAAGAAATTCTCTGGTTACCGCCGTGCCCTTGACGACGCCGGACTCCCGTTCCGTGAGAGTGACGTCGTCCTCGGGAATTACACGTACGCATCAGGCCTTGAGGCGATGCAGAAGATGCTCGAACGTGACGATTGCCCGAAAGCGATTTTCGCCGGTACGGATGAGATGGCACTCGGTGTCATTCACGCGATTCAAGACGCCGGTTTCTCGGTCCCGAACGATTTTGAAGTCGTCGGCCATGATAACACGCGTCTCGCGACGATGATTCGTCCGAAATTGACGACGGTTGTCCAACCGATGTATGACATCGGTGCCGTTGCCATGCGTCTCTTGACGAAAATCTTGAACGCCGAAGAAATCGAAGAGAAAAACGTCGTCTTGCCTCACCGCATCGAACGTCGTGATTCGGTACGTCAAGACTGAAAAAAATCCCCTTGCCTGTCGGAGTCACTCCGCAGGCGAGGGGATTTTTTTAGACATATATTGATTTGCGATCGTTCGAGATGAACGGCCAAAAGGCGCGTTTCGACACTTCCCAATTCTTCTCCTCGATTTGTTGCTTTCGTGGAATGTGTTGGAACGTGTACGTGTGGTCATCCCACCGCGTCGGCAACGTTTGATCGGCTTTGGCCTGCCATTGTTCAATCCATTCGATCGGGATGTCACCGCGATACGGCGCCTCACGCGTCAGACCGGCCCATACTTGGGACCAGGCGCGCGGCACCGTTCGATACCAGTCATACCCGCCGCCGCCAAGGGCGACGAGGCGACCTTCCGTGTACTCATCGGCGAGTCGAGAGGCGATTTGTGGGATCTGTTCGAACGTCCGAATCGTCGAGGCGAGGTGTGTCAGCGGGTCGAACGCATGGGCGTCGGCGCCGTTCTGTGTCAGGATGATATCCGGTTTGAACCACTCGCACGCTTCCCGGAACACGGTCTCGTAACAGCGCAGGAAGGAATCATCTTGGGTGAACGCATCGACCGGGACGTTCCAACTGTATCCATAGCCGTTCCCGTTACCACGCTCCGTGACCGATCCTGTCCCAGGAAACAAGTAGCGGCCGGTCTCATGGATGGATAAGGTCATCACATCCGCATCGTCATAAAACAGCCATTGGACGCCGTCACCGTGATGGGCATCGGTATCGACGTACAAGACACGCGACCCGTACGTCTGACGGACGTGAGCGATGGCGACGGCCGCATCGTTATAGACACAAAAACCTGACGCTTTTCGTCTCATCCCGTGATGCAGACCGCCCCCGACGTGAAACGCACGCTCGACTTTTCCGCTCGCGACCAAGTCAAGGGCGTGCATCGTCCCACCTACCAGCCGGGCCGCCCCTTCATGGATGGTTGGGAAAATCGGAGTGTCTTCAGTACCGAGCCCAAATTTGTTCGCTTTCAACGTCGACAGCTCACCTGCGGCAGCCGCTTGGACCGCCTCGATATAATCGAGGTCGTGCACGAGCGCCAGCGACTCGACTGAGGCGAGGGGAGGAGCGATACACTCGGAGGCCTGAAGCTTGCCTGAGGCGATCAGGAGAGACGTCGTCAGCTCCAGGCGAATCGGATTGAACGGATGATCTTCGTGAAAGCGGTACGAGTTCTCGTTCTCGCCGAATATGTAGGCCGGTCTCATGGGGACATCTCCGGACCGAGCACATCGAAGCCCTCACGCTTCAACCGTTCGATGATGCGGAGTGGATTCATCGTCTGCACGCGGAACGAGATGATCCGTTTATATGGGTCGGCCGTCGGGTGGACGAACACGTTGATGATATTCACGTTCGTCTTGGCGAGGAGCCGTGTCACTTTCTCAAGCGTGCCGGTCGTATTCTCGACTAAGATTTCAATTTGTGAACTTGGCTCGAGTGCACCGGTCAATTGGACGAAATAACGCAATAAATCTGTCTCGGTCAACACGCCGACGAGCTTTCCTTGTTCGATGATCGGAAGACACGTCAAACGATATTCATAAAACAAGGCGGCCGCGTCTTCGAAAAAATCGTACGGGTGCGCCGTCGTCACATCTTGACGCATGATGCTCGAGACGGGGTTTTTAAAGTCAGCGCTCTCGCTTTCGGGGTGGAACACACTCGTCGCACCGCTCATCTCGAACTGGCCGACGATTCCGACGACTTGACGGGCCGGATTTGTGACGATGAGATGGCGTACTTTGTGGTCGCGCATGAGCTTGGCCGCATGGGCAATCGTATTGGTCGGTTGAATCGTCACGACATGACGGTTCATCATTTGTTCAATCAGCATCCAGATCCCTCCTCAGTCATACATGAACCGGCGTCGCAGCCGGAGTGAATCGAAGTGGTCAATCGTCTCTTGCCGGACGTTCTTGCCAATCCGTGCCATGAGACAGTTGGCCGGGTGCGAAGCGATCTCCGGGTCGTCGGTCGGGAAGAAGACGAGCCCGCCGTGGTTCATCATCTTCTCCATCACTTTCCGATAATCCCAAATGGAGAGTCCGCTTCCTTTTAAATCCCAGTGCCAATAATATTCCGTCGTCAAAATCAGGAAGTCATCCATATGTGGATCCATCATCGACACTTCGAGCAGCTGTTTGCCGATCCGTTGACCGCGGAAGCGCGGACTCACTTCGATGGCGCCGAGCTCGAGAATGTAAGGGTCGTTCCCTTCGCTCCAACGTTCATACGGGTCTGGATATAAATACGTCACGTAGCCGATGACGAGATTGTCGACGCGGGCCACGATAATGCGACCTTCTTTCAAGTCAGCGATTTCAACGAGGGCCTTATGTTGGTCCTCTGGTTCACGAAATGCGGTCAATCCCTCATCGAGGCGATACGTCGCCAGTACATCGCTTTCGATGGGTCCATCGATGATTACGGCTCCGAGTGAGGTTTCCCACACCTTTGAATGATATTGTTTTTCCATGGAGTCACCACCTTTTCCACCTTCTATTATAGCGCTTTCATTCTCCTTCTTTCACGCTCTTTTGGAGATTTTGGAAATTCATTGATTTGTCACAATATTAACACTATACTGAAAGTGGTTATACCATTCATTACAGGGGAGGCGAATCTTTAGCGATGGAAAAATTGAAAGCGTTATCAGGGGAACATCAATTGGCGTCGTATGAAGAGGCTTGTCAGTCGTTCGAGTGGACTCAAGCAGAAGCACTATTTTCTTGGAATTTGACGGGGAACGTCAACATGGCGTACGAAGCGATCGACCGTCACGCCGAAGGTGAACTTGCCACAAAACTGGCATTGCTCTATTTCGATGGGGAACGAGAAGAGCGCTATACGTATGAAGATATGAAACGAGAAAGCAATCGGTCCGGAAACGTTCTGAAATCGGTTGGAGTGGAGAAAGGCGACCGCGTCTTCATCTTCATGCCGCGGAGTCCAGAACTTTATTTTATTTTGCTCGGCACACTTAAATTGGGCGCCATCGTCGGTCCGTTGTTCGAGGCGTTCATGGAACAAGCCGTTCATGACCGTCTGCTCGACTCGGAAGCGAAAGTCATCGTGACGACCGAGGCGCTCTTGCCGCGCATCCCGGTCGATCAGCTCCCACACTTGGAGACGATTTTGATCGTCGGCGACGGGGTAGAAGAAGCCGGGAAAATCATCGACTATCGCAAATTGGCGGCTGAAGCTTCGACTGACCTCGACATCACATGGGTCGACCGTGAGGACGGTATGATCTTGCATTATACGTCAGGGTCGACCGGGAAGCCGAAAGGCGTCCTGCACGTCCATAACGCCATGGTGCAGCACTTGATGACGGGAAAATGGGTGCTCGACTTACAACCGGATGATATTTACTGGTGCACGGCCGACCCAGGCTGGGTGACGGGCACGAGCTACGGGATTTTCGCTCCGTTCTTGAACGGGGCGACGAATGTGATCGTCGGGGGACGATTCAATCCGGAGTTCTGGTATTCGGTCATCGAACGGTTCGGGGTCACCGTCTGGTACAGCGCGCCGACGGCGTTCCGGATGCTCATGGGTGCCGGCGAAGAAGCGTTCGAGAAATATGATCTATCATCTCTCCGCCATATCCTCTCGGTCGGTGAACCGCTCAACCCGGAAGTCATTCGTTGGGGGAACGAATCGTTCGGGTTACGGATTCATGATACGTGGTGGATGACAGAGACGGGTGCGATGATGATTTGTAACTATCCGACGATGGATATCAAACCGGGTTCGATGGGGAAAGCCATCCCGGGTTGTGAAGCGGCTATCTTAGACGACCGTGGTCAACCGCTCCCGCCACATCGGATGGGCAACTTGGCACTCAAGACGCCATGGCCGTCGATGATGCGAAAGATTTGGAAGAACGACGCCAAGTATGAGAGCTATTTCTGGGGTGATTGGTACGTCTCAGGCGACTCGGCCTATATGGACGAGGATGGTTACTTCTGGTTCCAAGGCCGCGTCGATGACGTCATCATGACGGCAGGCGAACGGGTCGGTCCGTTCGAAGTCGAGAGTCGTCTCGTCGAGCACCCGGCAGTTGCCGAGGCCGGTGTCATCGGGAAACCAGATCCGGTCCGTGGAGAGATTATCAAGGCGTTCATCGCGCTCCGTAAAGGCTATGAGCCGTCAGACGAGCTGAAGACGGAGATTCAAAAGTTCGTCAAAGAAGGGCTCGCGGCCCATGCGGCCCCGCGTGAGATTGAATTCAAAGACAAGCTGCCGAAAACACGAAGCGGGAAGATCATGCGTCGCGTCTTGAAAGCTTGGGAATTGAACCTTGAGACAGGTGACTTATCGACAATGGAAGATTGAACGACAAAAGGTCGACACGCGATGTGTCGACCTTTCTTGTCGGTTTAGGCGCCGTCTGCTTCTTCGGCGTCTTCTTTCTTCTTATCTTCCTCAGCCTTTTTCTCAGCCTCGGCTTTCTTTTTAGCTTCTTCTTCAGCTTTCTTCTTGTCGGCTTCAGCTTTTTTCTTCGCTTCCGCTTCAGCTTTCGCTTTAGCCTCAGCATCTGCCTTTTCTTTCGCAGCAGCGTCAGCTTCTTGTTTTTCTTCAGCCTCTTGTTTCTTCTCTTCAGCTTCTTCTTTCTTCTTCGCCTCTTCTTCGGCTTTCTTCTTCGCTTCCTCTTCCTTCTTCTTCTCTTCGACTTTCTTCTTCTCCGAGAATGAGCCAGAGTCTTTGAAGTCAGCGGCAGAAACGCTAGAAGGTTGGTTGAAGCGCGCCCCAGTGTTGAAGATTTCAGGATTGTCGGCGTATACGCGGTTGGCCGTCTGTGACCAGATACGTTGCGTCCGCTGGTAATACTGGCCTACTTCCCAACTGTCTACTAACTCACCATATTGTGAGTCAAAACCTGACCATACGGCAAGCGTGACGTTCGGATTCGAGCCGACCAAGTACGAGTCGCGACGATCGTTCGTCGTACCGGATTTACCCATCCAATCGCCAGGGACGTTCAAGAGTGACTTGGCGTATGTCCCTGTTCCTGACGTATAGACGTCACGTAGCATGTCGATGACGAGATAAGATGTACGATCGGTATAGATGCGCGTCTTTTTCGGTTGTTTCTCAAAGATAGTTTCACCGTTATACTCGATACGCTCAATGAAATACGGTTCGACGTGTTCGCCGTAGTTCGCGAGCATCGCGTAAGATGCGGCCAAGTTGACCGGACTGACTTCTCCGACCCCTAATGCCATCGATGAAGCGTTGCGGTTCGCTTCTGACACTTCGATGCCCATGTCGACAAGTTTTTGCGTATCGGCCGGTTTTTGGTTCCGTTCTTCGTAAATTTTAACAGCCGGAACGTTAAGGGAACGTTTCAGCGCCTCGCGAGCCGTTACTGGGCCGCTGTGCGTTCTACTCTCGTTTTCAACTTCCTTTTTCGGTTGACCAGGACCGGTGAATCGGTAGAAGTATTCTTCATCGAGAATCGTCGTTTCGGGCGTGATCATCCGAGCTTCAATCGCATTCGCATAAACCAAGATCGGTTTTGCTGTCGATCCGATTTGACGTTCCATACGCATGGCGCGGTTCACTTCGTCTGTCTTTCCGTTAATATAGCGGCCGCCAACGAAACCTAGGATACGTCCGGTTTTATTTTCGATCATGATAGACGCCGTCTGTTCAGGCAATGTGCGATCTTCTTCATCGATATATTGGTTCGGAGCAAAGTTATTGGCATTTTTAGCGGGTTGTTGCATTGCCTCGTGAACTTTTTTATCAAGCGTCATATGAATCTTGAATCCGCCCTGGCGCAGCATATTGTGGGCGCGTTTGGCGTAAGTCGTTCTAATTTCATTTTGTTCTTTCGTTTTTAAATCTGCCAAGACGATGCCGTCCTGTTCGAGCAAGTAGTTCGTGACAATTTGTCTTGCTTGAAGTTCAGCTTCTTGCACAACATACGGATAGCGATCACGCGGCTTCGATTGCGTCTTCATGAAGTCTTGCGTGATGTCATAGTTGTATGCAGCGTCATAGTCTTCTTTTGTGATTTTCCCAGCAACGTACATCCGGTTGAGTACCGTTTTCATCCGGTTGATGGCCGGTGACACGTCCTCTTTAATGACACCGCCTTGATAATACGGTGTATACAGGAACGGGTTTTTCGGGATCCCGGCGAGGAAAGCGGCTTGTGGCAACGTCAACTTCTCAGCCGATGTATTGAAGACACCGCGAGCGGCTGCTTCAATCCCTGAGATGTTGCGTCCCATCGAGTTTCGTCCGAATGAGACGACGTTCAAGTACGCGTTCAAGATCTCATCTTTGTTCATTGCTTTCTCGAGGCGAAGGGCGAGTAAAATCTCTTTCGCTTTTCGTTCGAACGACACTTCGTTCGTCAGCATTTGGTTTTTGATGAGCTGTTGTGTGAGCGTAGAACCGCCGGTCCGGTCTTCCGATCCGGTCGCTTCCTGTAAGATGGCACGGAGCGTCGCTTTCGGCACGACACCATCGTGTTCGTAAAACTCGACGTCCTCTGTGGCGAGTAACGCGTCGACGACGAACGGAGAGACTTTCTCGACGGCGACGGGAACGCGGACTTCATCCGTCGTATAGTTTCCGATGCGTTCACCGCTTCCAAAATAAATGTCAGAAGTCGATGAGTAGGTGTTGATTTGCGACGTCATCGTCTTATATGCGGGTGCCGGCATATCCTTGACGAGGGAAGCGAAATAACCCGCTCCGATCCCGGCGCCTAAAAATCCAATGAGAACGACCGATATAATCGTTAAGAGCAGTACGTTCCACGATACATCGTAAAATACATTGGCATAACGGCGGGCTTTCAAGGACTTTGGTTGGTTCCATGTGTCTCGAATCTTTTGCAGCATGACAGCCTCCTTAATATGGTGTAAAACTATTTTTGACAGTAATATATACGATTATAGCACAAGTCCTTCCTGACCTTACCCCGAATCGACTACCGGATGCAAGTTTCCATATTCTCGGTTGACAATTTGGAAATGGAACTTATAAAATGTAAAGCATAGTCCATAAACAAAGATGCTATGAAGAAAGCGAAGTAGTCGACTGACCGCTTGTCCAGAAAGCTAGTGGGTGCTGTGAACTAGCCAATGTCAGCCGATGAATTACACTTTTGGAGCGTGCCATTCGGCCGGGTCGAGACCGTTATCTCTCGCTACAAGTGGCCACAGCTGTGGCAATTAGGGTGGTACCGCGGAATCTCCGTCCCTTCTCATATGAGAAGGGACGTTTTTTTATGTCAATCGAAGGAGTGGAACAGATGGAATTATTGAAGGATTTAGAATTTCGAGGTCTCGTCAACCAAATGACGGACGAAGCAGGATTGAAAGAACAGTTGAACAAACCGACGACGCTTTACACCGGGTTCGACCCGACGGCGGACTCGCTTCATATCGGGCACTTGCTCCCGATTTTAACACTCAAACGTTTCCAAGAGGCGGGACACCACGTCATCGCCCTCGTCGGTGGGGCGACCGGCATGATCGGTGACCCGTCAGGTCGTTCGGACGAGCGTTCGCTCAACACGCTCGACACGGTCAAACAGTTCTCGGATCGAATCAAAGACCAATTGAGCCGCTTCTTGCCGCTTGAAGGAGAGAATCCAATCTCAATCCGCAACAACTACGAGTGGACGGAAGAGTTGTCGATCATCGACTTCTTGCGCGACATCGGCAAACACTTCCCAATCAGTTACATGCTCGCCAAAGACTCGGTCGACTCGCGTTTGGAGAACGGGATCTCGTACACGGAATTCTCGTACATGCTATTGCAATCGTTCGACTTCTTGAAGTTGTACGAAACTGAGAACTGCCGTCTTCAAGTTGGGGGCAGCGACCAGTGGGGCAACATCACGGCCGGTCTCGAACTGATTCGTCGCTTTGGTCACTCGGAGAAGGCGTTCGGTTTGACGGTACCGCTCGTGACGAAGTCGGATGGACAAAAATTCGGTAAGACGGCCGGTGGTGCGGTCTGGCTCGACGCCGATAAGACGACACCTTACGAGTTCTACCAGTTCTGGATCAACGTCGACGACGCCGACGTCATCAAGTTCATCAAATACTTCACGTTCTTGTCGCATGACGACATCTTGGCGCTTGAAAGCGAAGTGGCGTCTGCACCGGAAAAACGTATCGCCCAACGTCGCCTCGCCGAAGAGATGACGAAACTCGTGCACGGAGAAACAGGTCTCGATCAAGCGCTCCGCATCACGACGGCATTCTTCAGCGGTGATTTGAAGACGCTCAAGCCAGAAGATATGGATGCTGCATTCAAAGGCATGCCTCAGTTCGAACTTGACGGCGAACGTAACCTCGTCGATCTTCTCGTCGAAGCGAAGATTGCGCCATCAAAACGTCAAGCCCGCGAAGACGTTCAAAACGGGGCGATCTACTTGAACGGGGAGCGCGAACAAGCGCTCGACAAGACGGTGACTCGTGCTGATACACTTGGTGAGTTCACAGTCATCCGCCGAGGCAAGAAAAAATACTTCGTGATCCGTCACGTCTGATGCATTCGTCCATGTCCCAAATGTTGCGGACATGGACGTTTTTTTATATCTCAAATTGGTTTCGGTCTGATACGATGGCAAGTATAGACGATAAGGAGGCTTTCCTATGGAAATTGAAGAGTTTTTTGGCGAACAGTTCCACCAATGGCGGGAGCGGTTCCGTTACTATGAGATGGCGATCACCGAGCTTGAGAGCGACCTCGGCATCATCGATCTCGATTGGCAGACGCGGCTCGGTTACTCTCCGATTGAACATGTGAAGACGAGGATGAAGACGTTGCCGTCAATTATCAAGAAGATGAACCAAAAAGGGCTCCCACTTGAAGTGGAAGCACTTTGGGACAATATTTATGACGTCGCAGGAGTCCGGATCGTCACGAGTTTCCGCGATGACATTTACGCCATCCTCGATCATTTGAAGAAGCGGGACGATTTACAAATCGATGAGATCAAAGACTACATCAAAGATCCAAAGCCGAGCGGTTATCGGAGCCTGCATCTCATCGTCCGGACGAAAGTCTATTTGGCGGAACGCGTCATTTGGGTGCCGGCTGAGATTCAGATTCGCACGCTCGCCATGGACTTTTGGGCGGCGACGGAGCATAAGCTTCATTATAAATACCAACACGTCGTCCCAGAGGCGTCGAAACTCGAGTTGATTGAAGCGGCCAAGATGGCGGACGCGCTCGATACGCAGATGGGCCGGATTCGCGAACAAATATTAAAGTAAAAAAAATCCCCTTTCCTGCCAAAGCAGGGAAGGGGATAAAAGCATTAACGTGAGTAGTACTCAACGATGAGTTGCTCTTTGATTTGGTCGTTCAATTCAGCACGCTCAGGAAGACGTACGAATGTACCTTCGAGCTTCTCAGCGTCGAATGTTACGTAGTCTTTTGTAGCTGGTGCTACTTCGAGAGCTTCAGCGATCGCTTTGAAGTTTTTAGACTTCTCGCGGACTGAGATGACTTGACCTGGTTTTACACGGTAAGACGCGATGTCTACACGTGAACCGTCAACTTGGATGTGACCGTGGTTGACGAGTTGGCGCGCTCCACGACGTGTGCGAGCGAGACCCATACGGTAAACGAGGTTGTCAAGGCGTGACTCGAGCAAGAACATGAAGTTCTCACCGTGGATACCTTGCATTTTCCCTGCATCGTTGAAGATGCGACGGAATTGCTTCTCGTTGATTCCGTACATGTGACGGAGTGCTTGCTTCGCTTGAAGCTGAAGACCGTATTCAGAGATTTTACGACGACCATTTCCGTGTTGACCTGGTGCGTAAGGACGTTTTGCTAATTCTTTACCCGTTTCGCTAAGCGAGATGCCTAAGCGACGCGAGAGTTTCCAAGCTGGACCTGTGTAACGAGCCATGTTTGGACTCCTCCTTGTTGTTCATGTATTTTGCACAAAAGAACAACGGTGTCAAAGACTGGTGACGCCCCTTTCATAGGTTCAAGCACCTTCACTTGATAGCGAAGCTACGAGATGCTCCTCCGACTCAGTCGAGGCCCGAAAGGTGGATACGTCTGTCAATGACTGCTATCGTCATTTCATGCACAAAAATCAGTATACGACGAAATGATTCGCTTGTCAATCAGATGAAGCGAAGTAATGTCTGACAGAATTGCTCCAACCCTTGACGGTCGACATCCGAGAAGCGATCGAACTCAGGGCTGTCGATATCGAGCACGCCGATGGTCTTACCGTCACGGACGAGCGGGACGACGATTTCCGAGTTCGAAGCCGCGTCACAAGCGATGTGGCCCGGGAATTGATGCACGTCTGCGATGAGTTGTGTCTCTTGCGTCGAGGCGGCTGTCCCGCAAACTCCTTTGCCGAACGCGATATGGACGCAAGCCGGCAGACCTTGGAACGGTCCAAGGATGAGGGCGTCTTCGCCTTCTGTTAAATAGAAGCCGACCCAGTTGATCCGGTCGAGGAATTGGTTGAGCAACGCGCTCGCGTTCGAAAGGTTCGCGACACGGTTCGTCTCGCCTTCGAGTAGCGCGGCGAGTTGTTTGTTTAGTAGGTCGTAACCGGCGGCCAAGTCGCCAGAGTAAGTAGTCGTTTGGAACATGGGATTCCCTCCTAATGAATGAAAGCAAGATTGATTAGCATTATGGTACACGCATTTTTTTATTTTGTCTTCTTAAAAGATTCATGTGAAAAATAACATTCTCTCCCTAAACCGTTGGAAAACCTATGCAAATCATTGGTTCTATAATATGATTAGTATTATCTATACTCATAAAATACTTCATTTATTCATTCAGATACATAAGTCCACGAAAGCGGCTTGGAGGTTGTGACAGAGATGGATTACGGAATCTACGGAATTTTAATTGGAATCATTGTCATCGCATTAGGGGCGATGCTGGGAAGCATGCTCGTGCGAAGGAATTTTTACCAGAAAATTGATGATTTAGACATGCGCAAACAAAGCGTGCTCAGCGCCAGCGTCCCGGCCGAACTGCAGAAGTTCAAACAGTGGCCGATGGAGGGCGAGACGAAAGAAAAGTTCGAGCGTTGGCATCAGTCATGGGACGAACTCGTCAGTGTACATACCGGGCAAATCGATGAGGCGCTCTATCATGCCGAAGAAGATTTGGACAAATATCGCTTCCTCAAAGTCAAATCGGATTTGAATGCGACGGAACAGTTGATTGAAGAGCTCGAGTCGATGGTACACGCCATGCTCGACGAGATGGATGAGTTTAATCAGCATCATTCGTCGCTGCTCGATATCGTCAAAAAAGACGAGAAAGAGCTGTACCAATTCCGGAAGACACTCGTCGCGCAAAACAGTGCGTTCGGCCCGACGTATGAACTCGTCGAATCTGAGATTGCGGCAGCGGAAGCAAAACGGACCGAGATGATCACGTTGAAGCAAGAAGGCCAAGTATCGGAGGCGTACGTCGCCGGCCAAGTCTTGTCTGAGAAAGTGACGAAGATTCGTGAACTCGTCAGTGTCATCCCTCAGTTCGTCCGCACGGTGCAGGTTGACTTGAAACAACAGCTCAACCAGTTGCGCTCGGGGCATAAAGAGATGCAAATGGACGGCTACGCGCTCGAACCGCTCGGTTTAATGGAAGAAATCGAGCAGGCGGAAGATCGCCGATCGGCGCTCATGGACCGCATCGAACAGCTCGACTTCGATCATTTCGAGATGGACATGCAACAGCTCAGTTCGGACATCGACCAGTTGTTCGAAGCGTTCCGGACCGAAGTCGACGCGCGCCAATACGTGAAGAAAGAATTCGCGAGTGTGAAAGACCGTGACCGCCAGACGAGCGAAGTCATGGCGCGACTCCATCAAGAGATGACTCGACTCGTCAGCAACTATGAGATCAACGCTCGAGTCGGTGAAGAATTTGAACAGCTTGAACGTGAGCGGGCGACGCTCACGGCGAACGTGCTCGATATCGAACAGGCGCTCGTCGCCCAAATGATCCCATTCAGCATGATCAAGTCGAAAGTACAAGAAGCAAAACGGTCGCTCGACCAGTTCAGTGCCATGCATGAACGCTTCATCGAGAATACGAACTCGCTCCGTAAAGAAGAGCTCGAGGTTCGTAACAAGCTCGAGTCTTGGAAGAAGGAATTGTCGGCCCATCGCCGACTCCTTACGAAGAGCGCCATGCCGGTCGTCCCGACAGATTTGACGAACGATATGCGCCAATTGCAAAAAGGCGTTCAATCGTTGGACGAACAGTTCGAGAAGGCGCCGTTCAATATGACGTATATCGTTGGACTCAGCCACGACGTCGAAGAGACGATGGACAACTTCCGCGACCGGGTCAAAGCGCTCTTACGCCAAGTCACGTACGCCGAACAGCTCCTGCAATATGCGAACCGCTATCGCCGGCGTGACAATGAGGTCCATATCGCCTTGACGCTCGCCGAGAACAAGTTTTTGCACGGAGAGTACGGCACGGCCGTCGAAATCGGTGAACGCGTCCTCGGCCGCTTCGATGAAGGCGCGGCCCGCGAGATTCGTCAGCGTGTCGAAAAAGGTTTGGAGCAACAAGAGCTATTACGAAAATAATGATGCATGAAGATTGACGTAAACGGGAATTAACGTAGACGTCAATCTTTTTTGAATCGAGGAGGAATTTTGTGATGGGAACGCTATGGGTAAACGGAAAGATCTATACGATGAATAAAGAGCATGAACAGGCTCGCGCCATGTATGTCGAGCACGGTCGCATTCTGAAGCTAGGTGAGGAAGGCCACCTTCGTCGTACATACGCCGGAAGGATCAAACAGATTGTGAACCTTGAAGGGAAGAGCGTTTATCCGGCGTTCACCGACTCGCACATCCATTTGATCGGATACGGGGAAGCGCTCGACCGCATCGATGCGACCGAGACGACGGATTTGCAAGCTCTGCTCGAGTCGATGAAACAAAAGGACGGCAGTGACAGAAGTGACGATTGGCTCGTCGCGGAAGGGTTCAATGACCGTCTGCTCGGAGAGATGCCAACGCGTGAGATGATTGATGCCGTCATCCCAGACCGGCCCGTCGTCTTGAAGCGGGTCTGTCGCCACGTCGCCGTCGTCAACTCGAAAGGATTGGAACGACTTGGCTTGATTCACCATACCGTCATCGAAGGCGGAAAGCTCGGACGCGACGCGGAAGGGAAACTGAACGGGGTGCTATACGATGCGGCGCTCGATTTGCTCCATAAAGAACTGGGGGGGAATCGCGAGAAAAATGTCGCCTCACTCCACCGGGCCATCGACTCGCTTTTCGCCCACGGGATTGTCGGCGCCCATACGGAAGACCTGTTCTATCATGGCGACCCGCTCGAGACGATTCAAGCGTATGAGGACGTGTTAGCAGATCTCCCGTTCCACGCCCATCTGCTTGTCCATGAACAAGTCGTCGATCAATTAATTCGTCACGATGCGCTCGCGAAACGACCACGTTTCGATTTCGGGGCGATGAAACTGTTCGTCGACGGGTCGTTCGGGGGACGGACGGCACTCTTATCGGAACCGTATACGGACGAGCCGGGTCAGCGCGGAATCGAGGTCCATCGTCCGGACCATCTCGAGGCGCTCGTCAAAAAGGCGCGGTCGTACGGTATGAACGTGGCAGCCCACGTCATCGGGGATGCCGCCGCCGAACAGTTCATCACGTTGCTCGAGAAGTATCCGGCCAAGCGCGGGACGCGGGACCGAATCATCCATGCCTCGCTCTTGAACGATGCATTGTTGAAACGGATCCAGGCGCTGCCGGTATTGATTGATGCGCAGCCGATCTTCTTGTCGGACGACATGAACTTGTTGTTCGATCGGCTCGGAAACGACCGGGTCGATAACGCCTACCGCTTCAAATCGATGCTCGACACGGGAGCGCTCGTTCTCGGGGGCAGTGACGCCCCAATTTCTTCGGTCGATGTACGAAAAGGCCTGTATGGTGCCGTCACCCGTCAATCGTTCGAGGAGTCGGGCGCGCTCAATCCGCCGGAACGCCTGTCGATGTATGAAGCGCTCCGTAGCTTCACGTATGCACCGCGCGTCGCCACAGGCACGCACGGACGTGACGGCTTGTTGATTCAAAGTTATAACGCCACGTTCACGGTGTGGGAAGAAGACTTCTTCGAACTTCGCGGGCGCGACATCCTCGACAACCGACTCGTCATGACGGTCGTCGAAGGGTCGCCGGTGTATGAGGCCGACGTCGTCAACGCATAATAAAAAGGCTAGCCGTCTAAGTAAAATGGACGGCTAGCCTTTTGTCGTTTAGAAGAATGAGCGTTGTACTTTGTGCCAGAACGAGTTGTTTTTCAACTTGACCGTTTTGACGACTTGGTCAGAGAGCTCGATATCGATTCGGTCGGTATATTTGAGGCTGAGCGCCTCGTTATCCATCCCGATGATCGGATAGTCGTTCCCGTCTTCGACGATGCGAAGCGACAGTTTGCGTGAATCATGGACGATGAACGAAGAACCGAGTGTACGGTAACGGTTGTTGTTCACCGAAGCGATTTCGCTCACTTGCATGCATGGGATGAGCGGGTCGACGATCGCGCCGTCGAGTGATTTATTATAGGCCGTCGAGCCGGTCGGCGTCGAGACGACCATCCCGTCGCCGCGGAACGTCTCGAAGTGAAGATCGTCGATGTATACTTCAATGGCGAGTGATTTGATGATACTCGACTTGATCGAGGCTTCGTTCAAACAAAGCATCGGTGTCGATTCATTGATTGAAGCCGATAAGAGCGGATATTTCCGTACCTCGAGCCCGGCTTCGATCCGAGCAGAGTTATCTGAGAATAAACGATCGACTTCGTCGAGCTTATGTATGTCGAAGTCGCAATAAAACTCATTCAATCCGCGTCCGAACCCGACGTAGATGGCGTCTTGACGGAAGCCTGTATAACGGACGGCCTGTAAGAACGCGCCATCTCCCCCGATGGCGACGATGATGTTGGCGTCTTCCGGACGATTCACGACGTTGAAGCCATGCTTCTCACCGATCTCGATTAGTTTCTTTACCTCTTTAGTAAAGTCGTTGACGTTACGATGGTACAAATAAACGTTGTTTCTCATCCATGTCATCCCCTTTGTCAATTGAGTCTCTTTCATTATACAGCGTTTTAGACGCTCGATATAGGGAAAATCACAATCAGGCCGTCTGAGGCAGGAAGTTTGTCATCGAGACGGCACCATCGATATGATGAAGAAGTATAAATCAAACCAAAGGGGATGAAACGATGCCAACATTTAAAGGCAATACCGTTACACTGCAAGGGAATCCGGTCAAAGTCGGAGATGCTGCACCGGACTTTACAGCGCTCACGACGGCACTTGAAGAGGTGACGCTCGCGTCATACCCAGGGAAAAAATTGATTAGTGTCGTCCCGTCGATTGATACAGGCGTCTGTGATGCACAAACGCGTGCGTTCAACGAGAAAGCGGCAACGCTTGGAGGGACAGTCTTGACCGTGTCGAACGACTTGCCGTTCGCACAACGTCGCTGGTGTGCGGCCTCGGGCCTCGATAACGTCATCATGTTATCGGACCACCGCGACCAATCGTTCGCGAAATCTTACGGCGTGTTGATGGAAGAGCTCCGTCTACTCGCACGCTCGGTGTTCGTCATCGACTCAGAAGGTACGGTCCAATACGTCCAGTACATGGATGAGATGACAGACGAGGTCGATTTCGATGCGGCGCTCGAAGCGTTTGATAAAGCGAACTGATTCGCTTGGCGAAATGACCATGAATCGCTTACACTAATAGAAGTGAACCGACCGGCTCTCCATCAGAGGGCCGGTTTTGTATGGAAAGGATGATCGAAGATGGAACGATTTGAACAATTGTATCGGGATTGGAAGAAAGAGGCGAAGAAGCTGACGACCGACCTTGATTTGTTACCGCTCGAGGCGTTGATTGAAGTATTTGAACGGGTCGATGTCGAACAAGAGAAGACGGATGATGTCCGCAAAGCCGTCAGTCTGCTCGTGCTCGAGGAGACGACGACACTCCCGCCGAACCACCAACCGACACCGGACGCTGTCAGCCTGTTCATCGGGTACTTGGCAACGAAGCTCGTCAAAGACGGGTCGAGCGTGCTCGAACTTGGGAGCGGGACGGGGACACTCGTGCATGCCGTGTTGACACAATTGAAAGACGCCACCGCACAAGCCGTCGAAGTCGATGAGACGATGCTACGTCTGTCTTACGCGATCAGTAACTTACTCGGGAAACCGGTGTCGTATTTCCACCAGGACGCGCTCGCACCGTTGTTCGTCGAGCCGAGCGATTTAGCGCTCGTCGATTTGCCGATCGGCTACTATCCGAACGATGAGGTGGCGTCAGGCTACGCCTTGAAACGTGAGGAAGGCCATTCCTATTCCCACTTCTTGTTGATCGAACAAGCGATGCGCCACCTGAAACCGGGCGCGCATGGCATCTTCGTCATCCCGAACAATTTGTTTGAACAGGATGACGAAGGGAAATTAAAACAGTGGATGGACCGTGAGGCCGTCGTCAAAGGAGTTCTGCAACTCCCGACGACGATGTTCAAAGATGAGCGATATGCGAAGAGCCTATTGATGTTACAAAAGCTCGGGGAAGGCGTCAAACGCCCGAAACAAGCGCTCCTCGTCGAATTGCCGTCGTTCACGGACGTACGTGCGGTTGCCAATATTGTGAAACAGATTGACGATTGGTTTAAAACAACATAATTTTTATTGGGCAAAAGACTTGAAAAACATATGCCATATCAAGTATCTTCATTATGATACAGTTATCGGTTTTTAAGAGAACAGATAAAGACTCGTGTTTAAATCGAAAGGTAAGAGGTGTATGACATGACAAAAATTATGGCAGTCAACGCAGGTAGTTCGTCATTAAAGTTCCAGCTTCTCGAGATGCCATCTGAGAAGATGCTCGCCGTCGGGCTCGTCGAGCGTGTCGGAAAAGAAGATGCGATCTTCACGATTAAATATGGCGAAGGACAAAAGTTCCATATCGTCACACCGCTTCATTCACATAAAGAAGCGGTCGAGCTCTCGCTCGAAAAATTGATCGACCTTGATATCATTCAGTCGTTCGACGAAATCGCAGGCGTCGGTCACCGTGTCCTTCACGGAAAAGAGTTGTACGCGGATTCGGTCGTTATCGACGATGAGGTCATGAAGAACATCGAATCGTTCGTCGAACTCGGACCGCTCCACATCCCGCCAAACTTGACGGGGATTCGTGCGTTCCAAACGATTTTGCCGAACGTACCGCAAGTCGCGGTCTTCGACACGGCGTTCCACCAGTCGATGCCGGAAGAGAACTTCTTGTACAGCCTTCCGTACGAGTATTACACGGAGCACGGCGTCCGGAAGTACGGTTTCCACGGAACGAGCCACAAGTACGTCACGCAACGTGCGGCAGAGCTTCTCGGTCGTCCGCTTGAAGACCTTCGTTTGATCTCATGCCACCTCGGTAGCGGTGCATCAATCGCAGCGGTTGCCGGTGGTCGTTCAATTGACACGACAATGGGCTTCACGCCACTCGAAGGAATCACGATGGGAACGCGCTCGGGATCACTTGACCCGGCTCTCATCCCGTTCTTGATGCAGAAGACTGGCAAGTCGGCTGAAGACGTATTGAACGTCATGAACAAAGAGTCAGGTGTCTACGGTCTCTCGGGTATCTCGAGTGACTTGCGTGACATCGAGCAAGCAGCGGCTGAAGGCAACCACCGTGCCGAAGTCTCGCTCAAAATCTTCTCGAACCGCATCCACGGTTATATCGGTCAATATGCGGCAGAGATGAACGGTGTCGATGCGATCATCTTCACAGCTGGTGTCGGAGAAAACTCTGACGTCATCCGTGAGCGCATCCTTCGTGGCCTTGAGTTCATGGGCGTCTACTGGGATCCATCACTCAACAACGGAGCACGCGGCAAAGAGTTGTTCATCAACTACCCGCACTCACCAGTCAAAGTCATCATCATCCCAACGAACGAAGAGTTGGTCATCGCACGCGATACCGTACGCATCGCCAACCTCGTTGAGTCACACGTTTAAGTTATTACAAAGTCCGTCCCGCAACCTTGCGAGACGGACTTTTTTAGTGCTTTTGACGCATGAAGGGGGAAGGGATTGTGACAATAGACCGAATGAATCCAGCTCGTTTGTAATATTCGACGTAAGAAAAGCAGGTTTTCGTAACAATCCAGATATATTAATTCCTTTAAATGGTAATTAATGTGACAAAAACTAAAGATTATTATTAAAACCGTCATCTTTCTTTAAAAGATGGCGGTTTTGTAATCTAACCGTAACTTTGATGACACTCAAATGAATTTTAGTTGTAAACGCACGTCGTCATGTTTCGTCATATAGTTATCTGGACGAAACATTCAGCAATAAACGCGAAATGTGACAGTGAATACGGCACCACAGATTCGACACCATGAACTTACAACTCACAAACCGACTAGGAGAGGACAAACCACATGCTCAAAAAAATTGGAACGGTCTTACTACTGACGGTCATGACACTCGCTATGCTCTTGCCACAACAACAACAAGTTGAGGCATCTTCAAAAGTTTACGTTCAAAGCCAAGTCAACGGATTGAACGTCCGCTCGGCAGGTTCACTCAACGGAAAAGTCATCGGCAAGATCAACAAAGGACAACAATTACAGCGTACCGGCTCAAAAGGAGCTTGGATTCGCGTCAACTACAAAGGCAAAGCAGGTTGGATCGCTACTAAATACTTACGCACCGTGAAAAAGACGGTCGCGAAGGCTAGTGTGAAAACATATACGATGAACGCATCGGCTTACACACCGTATTGCAAAGGGTGTTCAGGTGTGACGGCATTAGGCTGGAACGTCCGGGCCCAAAAACGCAACGTCGTCGCTGTCGATCCGCGCGTCATCCCGCTCGGTAAGAAAGTACAAGTGTACGTCGGCGGGAAGTTGATGGGCACATACACAGCGGCCGATACAGGCGGCGCCATCAAAGGCAACAAAATCGACATCTTGATGTACTCACAAAGTGCGGCCCTCAAATTTGGCCGCAAAACGGTTACTGTCAAAGTGTTATAATAGGTGAACGAGAAAGGGCCATCGCATTTGCGATGGCCCTTTTGTGAATCATGTTATTGGCGGACGATGAGAACGTCACACTTCGAATAGCGGACGATGCTTTCAGAGACGCTACCGATGAAGAAGCGTTCGACGGCGTTCAAGCCGGTCGCTCCACAGATGATGAGGTCAATGTCGTGATTCGGTGCGATTTTTTTAGCGATCGTCACTTTTGGAGAGCCGTACTCGATGACTGTCTCGACTTCTTTGACACCACGTTCTTTCGCGCGATTGACGTAGTCCTCGAGCAATTCCTTCGCATACGTTTCAGCACGCTCGGTAATCGTCCGGTCATATGCTTCGACCGTGGCGAACGTCCGTGTATCGATGACGTGACCGATATACAGCTTGCCATCGTTTCGAAGGGCGACGTCGATTGCTGTTTCAAATGCGCGTTCCGCCTCTTTCGAGCCGTCGACGGCAGATAGAATATGTTTGTAGACAATTGCCATGTAAATCCCAACCTTTCGCTTGAAATGTACGTGCGGCTTACATGTATAGTATACCACTTCTGCCTAAATTCACGCCCGGTTCTTTCAGAAATGTGTGAAATATTCACAACTTTCTCACCGAACAGGTTGAAGTTTGGAAATGAGCAGACGGAACGGGTAAGATGATACAGAGGAGGGATGACGATGAAACACGTAGTCATCACGGCCGGTGCGAAAGGGATCGGCCGCATTGTGACGGAACGACTGTTAGAAGAAGGTTGGCACGTCAGCGTATTGCAACGGAAGCCGATCGATTGGAACCACGAGCGGTTACATATGATCGAGACGCCGTTGACGGACCGCCAGGCCGTCTTGAGTGCCTATGAAGAGGCGGTGGCCAAGTTCGGAGAACCGGACGCGCTCATCTTGAATGCCGGGCCATATATCTTTGAACGGAAATGTCTCGTCGACTTGTCTGACGAGGAATGGGACGAGGTGATCACGGGTAACTTGTCAGCCTCGTTTTGGTTGATGCGCCGAGCCATCCCGAGCATGCGGTCGAAACAGTTCGGCCGCATCATCACGTACGGCTTCCCGGAAAGTGCGACGGCACCAGGCTGGATTCACCGGTCGGCGTTCGCGGCAGCGAAAACGGGACTTGTCAGTTTGACGAAATCGGTCGCGCTTGAAGAGGCGGCCTACGGGATCACGGCCAATATGATCAATCCAGGTAATATTGTCGGGGCACAAAAAGAGATGCGAATCGAAGCGGCCGAACCGGATGACCAGACACCGGTCGGCCGTCACGGGACAGGTGAAGATATCGCGCGAATGATTCTATTCCTGCTCGCTCGCGATTCTGACATGGTCACGGGTGCTGTCATTGATGTGACCGGCGGTGTCAACGTCGTCCATCAATACCGGAAATAAGGAGGGGTCTGCATGAAGTTGGCCATATTGACCGATATCCATGGCAACGTCCAAGCGCTCGATGCGGTGCTTGCCGAACTGGACCGGCAACGGATCGATCAAATCTGGAGTTTAGGGGACATGATTGCGATGGGACCCGATTCGAACGAAGTGATGGCGCGACTGCTCGACCGCGGCGTGCACATGATTACGGGCAACCATGACGAGGCCGTGTTGTCGCTCATGGCTGGGACAGGGCATCCCGAAAGCTACGCACACACGCGCCCGCATCATGAGTGGGTGGCGCGTACGTTGAAACCTGCCTATGCGGAGGCGCTCTTCAAGCTGCCGCGCACGATTGAACGTGTTGTCGAAGGGACTCGCGTGTACGGCATCCATTACCATATCCCGACCGAGAAACGGGAGACGCCGATCACCGAGGAACCGTTCCACGACATCGTCGAGGCGACACTTTCGAACATGCAGTCGCTTTACGCGGCGTATGAGGCGGATGTCATCTGCTTCGGGCATCATCATCCGGAGCACATGTTTCGGGATGACGTGAAACATTATTTCAATCCGGGAGCGCTCGGTGTCGCCCGTGACGACTTGGCCCGTTACGGCATCCTCGAGTGGGGTGAGGCCGGCTTCTCGATTCACCCACAAGCCGTGCCGTATGACAAACGCTCGTTCCTTGAGACGATGGAACGCCGTGACGTGCCACAACGAGACGTCATGTTCCGACTCTTTTATTGACCGTGAAAAAGACCAGCCGCGCGCGGCTGGTCTTTCTTTGTGACTCAATCGATTTCTTGGAGCGTTTTCGGATAACTCGTCAACAGAATCGGGCCACTCTCGGTCATGACGATGTCGTCCTCGATGCGGACGCCGCCGACGCCAGGGAGATAAATCCCTGGTTCGACGGTGAACGTCATCCCGACTTGGGCCGTCATGTCGTTATTGGCGGCCATTGACGGGAATTCGTGTACTTCGATGCCGATACCGTGTCCGACACGATGCGTGAAGTATTCCCCGTAGCCGGCCGTCGTGATGACTTGACGGGCCGCGATATCGATCGAGCCGAGCGTCGTCCCGACGTTCGCCATCTCGATCGCAGCTTCTTCGGCCTTGAGGACGGTCTCGTAAATCTCTCGTTGTTTCGTGCTCGCTTCTCCATAGACGACGGTGCGAGTGATGTCAGAGGCGTATCCTTGCCAAATGACACCGAGGTCGAACAAAGCGAAATCGCCTTTCTTCAAGCGATTGTTGCCGGGTACACCGTGCGGGTCGGCGCTATTCTCACCGAACAACACAAGTGTGTCGAACGACATCTCCCGGACGCCTTGCTTCTTCATCGCATACTCGATTTCCGCGATGACCTCGAGCTCGGTCACGCCTTCACGCAATGCGCGAATCCCTGCCTCGATCGCCATATCGGCGAGTTCGGCGGCGCGCTTCATCAAGCGGACCTCGTCCGGTGACTTGATCATGCGAAGTGCCTGCAACTCTTCCGTCAAGTCGATGATTGACAGTCCCGCGAAACCGGCGCGGAGTTGCTCGGCGCGATTGTACGTCAAATGCTCGCCTTCTACTCCGATTCGCTCGGGGATGATCTGTTGGTCGAGGAACAGTTTGACGACTTTGTCCCATGGGTTTTCATGATCCATGTACGTGACGATGTCGCCGTTCCACTCGCTCGCTTCGACGATTCCTTTTTCAAGTGCTGGACAGACGATCGCGGTCGTGCCGTTCTTCAAGACAAGAATGGCGATGAGCCGCTCATGAGCCTCGGCGTATACTCCTGAAAAGTAGAAGACCGATGCTTTCGATGTGACGAAAGCGGCGTCTAACCCTTTCGTGGCCAAAGATTGTGCAATATGGTTGGTTCGTTGATTCAACTCGTTTCCCTTCCTTCTCGTTCATTGGCGTTCTTTCTCATTATAACGTTTTCCAAAACGGAAAGGAAATGTCACCATTTCAGTAGTACAGTTTGAAGAAGAACGACTGATACAGTATACTGAGGATGACAGAAAATGTATTGAGGAAAGGGACTCGTGACATGACAACAAAACATGAACAGATCATAGCACATATCGAGTCGCTCGATGTCGGGTCCAAAATTTCGGTCCGCCAAATCGCAAAAGAGTTGGCGGTATCAGAAGGAACGGCGTATCGGGCCATCAAAGAAGCAGAGAACTTAGGATTTGTGTCGACGATCGAACGGGTCGGGACGATCCGGATCAAGCGTAAGCACAAAGAGAATATCGAAAAACTGACGTTCGCTGAAGTCGTCAATATCGTGGACGGACAAGTGCTCGGCGGCCGTGACGGGCTGCATAAGACGCTCTCGAAGTTCGTCATCGGGGCGATGAAGCTCGAAGCGATGATGCGTTACATCGATGTCGACTCGCTCGTCATCATCGGAAACCGGGAAAAGGCGCATGAGCTCGTGCTCCAGTCTGGCGGTGCCGTCTTGATCACAGGTGGATTCGATACGACCGACGAAGTGAAGCGGATGGCGGATAAATACCACATGCCGGTCATCTCGACTTCCTATGATAGTTTCACCGTCGCGACGATGATCAACCGTGCCATCTATGACCGTTTAATCAAAAAAGAGATTCTACTCGTATCGGATATCGTCATTCCGCTCCACGACACGTTCTATTTAAAAGTGGACGATACGGTCAAACGCTGGCATGAGCTGAATGAACGGACGAAACATAATCGCTATCCCGTCATCGACGAACAGATGAAAGTCGTCGGGGTCATCACGGCGAAAGACTTGATTGACCGCCCGCATGACACCGAAATCGAGAAAGTGATGACGAAGAGCCCGATCACGGTCGGCGTTCAGACGAGCGTCACCAATGCCGCCCATCAAATGGTATGGGAAGGTATCGAGATGTTGCCGGTTGTCGACAACTACGGCCGTCTGCTCGGAATCATCAGTCGCCAAGACGTCTTGAAGGCGCTCCAACTCGCCAACCGCCAACCGCAAGTCGGCGAGACGTTCGACAATATGATCACGAACCAATTGAAAGAAGATCCGAACTCGAACGGGACCGCGTTCACCGTCGAGGTCGCGCCGCAAATGACGAGCCACATGGGGACGGCGTCGTCAGGTGTCTTGACGACGTTGCTCGTCGAAGGGGCGACCCGGAGTCTGCGTCATATGAAAAAAGGCGACCTCGTCGTCGAGAATATCACGGTCTATTTCATGAAACCGATTCAAATCGAGAGTCAAATCCGAGTCTCGGCCAACGTGTTCGACCTCGGCCGGAAGTTCGGGAAAGTCGACGTCGAGATGACGCAAGGCACGCAACTCGTTGCCAAAGCGCTCGTTACGGCGCAATTGATCGACCGTTAACTAAAAAACGAGCTGATGATGTCATCAGCTCGTTTCTGTCTGCCCTTATGCTTGTTTGATCGGCTCTTCGTTCGCGAGCGGATAGATTTTACGGTACCGGATGAACCCGACGACGGCATTGCCTAGCCCTAGGACGAGCATGGCGATGCTGACGATCCAACCGATTGTCGAGCCGAGCCCGAGGCCGCCGATCATTTGGTTGACGGCGAAAAGTGCGAGGAACAGGCTCAACCAGATGAGCGCTTGCGTGTTAAAGAGCGCTTTCCGGTATGGTGTCTTCGTCAAATAGGCGCGTCGTTTAGAAACGAAATAGGCACCTAACGAAAACAAAATGAGTCCGATCATAATTAATTGACCCAAGTGAAGAAACCCCTTTCAGACGTGTAATCTGTTATCATCATACCATAGAATAGTGTTCAAGAAAGCGAGGAATGGCGATGGCACACTGGCCAGAGGCAGCAACGATATTGAAATTGATTGAAGCGGCGGATACGATCATGATCCACCGACACGTCCGTCCTGACCCTGACGCGCTCGGCAGTCAGCTAGGGTTGAAGCGGATGTTAGAGGTCGCTTATCCGGAAAAAAGGATTTACGTCGTCGGCGGCATCGTCCGCGACTTAGAATTTTTAGGCAAGATGGAGCATGTTGAAGCCGACATGTACAAAGACGCGCTCGTCATCGTGCTCGACACGGCTAACCACGAACGAATCGATGGGCCACACGCCTTAACAGGCAAGACGGTCGTCAAAATCGATCACCACCCTGATGAGGACGCGTATGCGACCCATCAAATCGTCGACACGACGGTCAGTTCGACGTCGGAGATGATCGCTGAACTTGCGGGAATCTGGGGGCTTGCCCTTGACGAGGCGTCCGCATTCTTGTTGTTCGCCGGAATCGTCGGCGACACGGGACGGTTCCAGTTCCGCAATGCGACGCCGCGCACGTTTGAGGTCGCCGCCGAATTGATCAACTACGGCATCGATACGAATCGGTTGTATCGTCAAATGTATAAGACGAACTTGGCGACGTTACAGCTCCAAGGCTATGTGCTTCAAAACGTCAACGTGACAGAAGCGGGTGTCGGCTATGTCAAGATCGATGCGGACGTCTTGCGCACGTTCCACGCGACACCGGAAGCGGCATCGTTGCTCGTCAACAGTTTCTCTGGACTCGAAGGATTGAAGTGCTGGGTCATGTTCGTCGAGAACAAAGATGAGATTCGGGTCCGAATCCGTTCGAAAGGGCCGGTTATCAATGAAGTGGCGAAACGCTATCGCGGTGGCGGCCATCCGATGGCAGCCGGTGCCACGATCGATACATGGGAAGAGATGGACGAAGTGATTGCGGCACTCGATGAAGTCGCGGCACCGTTCACGTTCGAAACAGAAGAGAGCTGACCCGTTGGTCAGCTCTCTTCAGCTTTTGTCCTGATCTTGTGGGATGAACCATGTGCCGCGGTCGGTCACGTCCTCGACGACGTCGAGTTGATACTCGGCGATATAGCGGCGAAGTCGGTCGATAATCTCCGGGCTATCGGCGAAGACGGTCTGGCCGTTCTGTAAATTTTCGAGCTTGTCTCGTGCGATTTTGCCCCGATTAATAATCATACGGTTTATACCCCCTTTTAGGAGAAGTTTTGTCTATAATTATTGTATCAGACAAGTGCCGGAATGAGTTTGACAATTGTGAAAAAAAGAAAGGGGGGATCTTGTGATCCACTTGAATGTACGATCGGCTTTTAGTTTGATGCAGAGCACGATTCGACTTGAACAATACGTCGCGCTGATGGCTGAGAGAGGGAGTCGGGCCGTCGCGCTCGCTGACGATGCATTATACGGCTTGCCGCAGTTCGTCCGATTGTGCGAACGCTATGCGGTCAAACCTGTCATCGGGTTGCGGACCAAGCTGCGGATGGACGGGTTTGACGTGTCTGTCCTCGTCTACGCGTTGACCGAGGAACAGTTGCCGGAACTGTATCGCCTTGTGCAGGCCGATGGAGTGACCGAGACGACCGAACTGGCGGTAGTCGTCTTACCGGAGAATTGGAAGACGAACGACCCAGTTCACCGCAGGCGCTTGTATAACCATCTGCTCGGTTACGTGAACGAGGAGAAACTATGGCTCGGATTGCCGGCGCCCCAAACGACGGAGCAGACGTTGATGCTCAGGCAGCTCCGCGAGATGCGGGAGGAGCTCGGCACGAAGCTCGTGCCGGCCCCCGAGACGTGTTACATGCGCCCAGAAGATTTCGAGGCGTATCGTGCCATCGTCGCCATCGGCGAAGGAGAGCTCATCTCGCAAGAAGACGTTCACCAGAAAGGGAAATACGTCCGCCTACCGAGTGAGATGAACGATTGGTTTGAACCGATCGAACTCGAGGCACTCGACCGATTCGAATCTCTCGTGTCCGTCACTCGGTTGCCGCAAGCGACAACATCCATCCCAGAATTCGAAGGTGCCATCGACCGGTTGAAGCGACTCGTTGCCGACCGCTTAAAGGCGCTCGACCTATTCCAAGAAGATTATATCGAACGGGCCCGCTATGAACTCGATATCATCGCGCGGACGGGTTTCGCCTCTTACTTCCTCATCGTCGAAGATATCGTTCGCTATGCGAAGGAACAAGGGATCGAGGTCGGTCCGGGTCGTGGTTCCGCGGCCGGGTCGCTCGTCAGTTTCGCGCTTCACATCACCGAGGTCGACCCAGTCCGGTTCGGTCTCTTGTTCGAACGATTTTTGAATCCGGAACGAATCACGATGCCGGATATCGACTTGGACTTCGAGGATGAACGACGCGATGAGGTCGTTCGCTACGTGTTGGAGAAGTATGGTGAAAACCATGCGGCCCAAATCGGTACGCTCGCCACGTTCGGTGCAAAGGCGGCGTTACGGGATGTCGCGCGGGCGCTCGGTCTGACGCTTGAAGAAGGACAAGCGGCCAGCAAACAAGTAAAAGATGACGGGTTGGCCGGGATTTTGGCCAACCCTTCGAAAGTGAAATGGTTCGCCGGCAGTCAAAAGCGCTCGCAGCTCTTGAAAATCGCCTCCGAGTTGGAAGGGTTACCGCGCCAAGCTTCGGTCCATGCGGCCGGCCTTGTGCTCAGCCGGGAGGCACTTGATGCGATCACACCGTTGCAGCCGACGACAGGGGAGCAAGTGACCCAATATAATATGAAGGATCTCGAAGCGCTCGGTCTGTTGAAAATCGATTTGCTCGGCCTGCGCAACTTGACGAGGCTCCGGCAGATGGAGGCGCTGATTCGGGAGACGGATGAACTGTTTTCGTTGAAGACGATTCCATTGAATGACGCCAAGACGTTCCGCGTGCTCGCCCGGGGTGACACGGATGGGATCTTCCAATTTGAATCGGAAGGGATGAAACAAGCGCTTCGGCAAGTGAAGCCGACCGAATTCGAGGATATCGTTGTCACGATGTCGCTCTATCGTCCGGGGCCGATGCAGTTCATCGATACGTATGCGAAGCGCAAGCATGGGATGCCTTATCAAGCGGTCCATCCGGTCGTCGGCGACATCATGCAGACGACGAACGGCGTGCTCGTCTATCAGGAACAAGTCATGCGCTTGTTGCGGGAGCTCGCGGGGTACTCATACGCCGAGGCGGATTTGATACGCCGCGCCATCGCCAAGAAAGACGTGGCAGCGATTGACGTCGAGAAAGCCCGCTTCTTAGAACGTTCGTCGGAGCGGTTCGACAGTGACTCGATGCGACAAGTGTTCTCGTGGATCGAGAAGTTCGCAGGTTACGGCTTCAACCGTTCCCACGCCGTCGCCTACAGTTTGATCAGTTACCGTCTAGCTTATGTGAAGGCGCACTTTGAACGAATCTTCTATCTCGTGACATACGACAAGACGAATCAGCTCGTCCGCATGTTGCGGAAAGGAAAAATCCCTGTCTATCCGCCCGACGTTCTGCACGGCCAAGCCGCCGCCTTTTTAGAAGGGCCCGGCGTGCGCCTCGGACTGAAGGCGGTCCAAGGGTTGACGAAACGCGACGTCGAGCGGTTGATTGAGCATCATGCCGAGTTCACGGATGTGAAGCGTCTGCTTGAACTGATGGACTGGGGAACGAAAGACCATATGAAACTGCGACGCCTGCTCGGTGCTGGGGCGTTGGATCGGATGTACCATGGTGAGCGTCGGCGTGCCTTTGAAGCGGTTGAACGGCTTCGCGAGGAGACGGAGACGCATCTGCTCCCGGATGAGTTGTCCGCGCTCGGGTTAAAACGATCCGCGCCGATTGAGCCGAATTGGTCCGAGGAAGAACGAGAGGCGCTCGGGACGTGGATCGTCCATTCGCCATTGACGACGGTCGCGCCGCTCTCGATCGAGACGGTGACGATTGATGAGGTGCTCCATGGCGAACGCGGATTCATCGTCGTCTATGTGGACGCGATTCGGACATTTAAGACGAAGAAGAACGAAGAGATGGGTGTCGTCATGGTCGATGACGGTGTGTCGCAAGATGAGGTCGTCATCTTCCCGCGAGTGTTCGCGCAATTTTCGCGCTCGCTTTACGTCGGGAACGTCCTCTTGCTCGAGGTGCATCCAAATGAACGGGACGGACGGCGTCAACTCGTCGTCGAGCGGGTCCGGCCGCTCCATGGACAAGCGCTCTTTGTCCGGCTGCGCTTGGAGTCGTTCGCCGACCTCGAAGAGTTGCTCCATACGTCCAAAGGGGATGTGCCGGTTATTTGTCGGTTCTCGGATTCAAAGGAAGTGAAGCAACTTGCCTCGGCGTATGCGATCAATCCGACGGAGTCATTGCTCTTGGCGTTGAAACAACGGTTTGGTGAAACGGATGTCGTGTTGAAGCGGGTCGACTCGAAATTGCCCGGTACGAAAACTAGTACCAAGTCATAAAAAGTGGTATAATCTGATTAATTGGTCTGACCACTTTAGAGAAAATGCCATCCAAAAAGGGAGTTGAACGGTCAGATGCATGGAAAACACGCATCCTCATTTCACGAAAATATTTCTAAAATTAGAACGTTGATCGTCCAGGCCTCACTCGAGCCAGGCGACCGTCTCCCGTCAGAACGGGAACTCGCCGAGACCCTATCCATCAGCCGTGCCTCGGTCCGTGAAGCGTTACGGGCACTCAGCTTCCTTGGAATCGTTGAGACGAGACATGGCGGCGGCACGTTTTTATGTGAGCAAGATCGCCATCGGTATATTGAGATTTTGTCTGAATTTATCGTCACGAAACAGACGAAGGCGTCAGACATTGTCGATATGTTGCGACTGCTCGAACGCTTGGCGTTGACGGAAGTCGAACCGACCCCGGAACGCATCGCGTTGCTCGAGGGGAGTGTGGAGACGGACCGTGCCTTCCGGCAGCATCTCATCTTCGGGTTGAAGAATGAACTGTTCATTCGAATTTGGAGTGAAGTAAACCGATTTTATGACGGGACGGACGCGGGCGACTTGTATACTGAAGATGAACGTAGACGATTGTTGGAGATGTGGCGTGAGGCGGGGATGCCGGAATGAACGAGGGGGAAGCGATGACTGCTTTTTTCAAGAAACCGAAACGATATATGCCTTTGCGTCAACGAGAACCAAAAATTGACGCACCACAAGGCTTGATGACAAAATGTCCATCCTGTAAATATATGCATTACACGAAACAGTTAAACGAAAATCATAAAGTGTGTGATTGCGGCTACCATTTCCCGCTCAGTGCAGATGAGCGGATTCACATGTTGGTCGACGGTCAATCGTTTGAAAAATTTGCGGGACCGCTCGTCAAAGAGAACCCGCTTGATTTTCCAGATTATGAAGATAAATTGAAAAAAGACAGGGAGCGAACTGGGATTGAAGAAGCCATCGTCTGTGGCCGCGCCACGATCGATGGGCTCCCGGTCGTCGTCTGCGTCATGGACGCCCGCTTCCGTATGGGATCGATGGGGGCGTATGTCGGAGAAGCGATCGCCTCGGCCGTCCGGACCGCGACGAAAGAACGATTGCCGGTCGTCCTGTTCACCGCTTCAGGCGGAGCGCGCATGCAAGAAGGCATGGTCAGCTTGATGCAGATGGCCAATACGTCGATTGCGTTGAAACAACATGACGAGGCCGGTCTCTTGTACGTCGCCTACTTGACGCACCCGACGACAGGTGGCGTATCAGCCAGTTTCGCGATGCTCGGGGATGTGAACGTCGCCGAACCTGGGGCGTTGATCGGCTTCGCCGGGCGCCGCATCATCGAACAGACGATTCGTGAGAAATTGCCAGACAACTTCCAAACTGCCGAGTTCTTGTTAGAAGCGGGGCAACTGGACGCCGTCGTTCACCGTGAACAGATGCGTTCGTTCTTGAAGAAGATGATCGAGTTACACGGCGGGGAGGTCCATCATGTTTGATCCAATCAAAGAAGTAAACGAACAGCTCGGGAAGTTGCGCGAGACGGCAGAGACGAAAGGCATCGACTTATCTCGAGAAATCCGTCATCTTGAAGCAAAGCTTCATCGATTAGAAAAAGACATTTATGGGAATATGAAACCGTGGGATCGCGTGCAACTGGCGCGTAACCCGAAACGGCCGACGACGCTCGATTATATCACCCAACTGTTTCCAGATTTCATCGAGTTGCACGGTGACCGTCACGGCTATGATGATGCTGCCATCGTAACGGGATTGGCCACACTCGACGGGACAGCGGTGACAATTATCGGCCATCAACGAGGTCGTAACACGAAAGAGAACATGAAACGTAACTTTGGGATGCCGCATCCAGAAGGCTATCGCAAAGCGCTTCGCTTTATGAAGCAAGCGGAAAAGTTCAATCGTCCTGTCATCACGTTCATCGATACGAAAGGCGCTTACCCTGGGAAAGCCGCCGAAGAGCGTGGACAAAGCGAGGCGATTGCGCGCAACTTGTTCGAGATGGCGACGTTGAAAGTGCCGATTATCTCGATCGTCATCGGAGAAGGCGGGTCGGGCGGAGCGCTCGGGATTGGTGTCTGTGACCGTCTGCTCATGTTAGAGAACAGCACGTATTCGGTCATTTCACCAGAAGGCGCCGCCGCGCTCTTGTGGAAAGACGCGAAGCTCGCAGAACGCGCAGCGGAGACGATGAAGATCACAGCACAAGATTTGCTGAATTTAGGGATTGTCGATGAAGTCGTCACCGAGGTATTCGGCGGCGCCCACATCGATGTGTCATTACAGTCATCACTCTTAAAGCCTGTATTAGCACAACACATGACGGAGTTGCGAGGCCGGACTCAAAATGAGTTGTTGCAAGGGCGGGCCGCCAAATATCATCAAATTGGCACAATTGGCTCGTGAAAACGTTAACAACCGCTTCGGGTTCACGTTCATTCACTCACGAGATGACTGGTTTTGAGCACACCCCATGCTTTTTTTTCACATACTTGTGTTGTAAAACAAAGGTCAGACATGGTATTTTATTTTCAGATTTCGTTAAAACACATAAGAGGTGAGTGACGTGAATTTAAAACGTATTGCGGTATTGACAAGTGGGGGAGACGCCCCTGGAATGAACGCTGCAGTCCGTGCCGTGACCCGAAAAGCAATTTTCGAAGGTCTAGAAGTGTACGGTGTGTATAACGGCTATCAAGGTCTAATCGAAGGAGATCTCGTCGAATTGAACCTCGGTTCGGTCGGCGATATCATTCAACGCGGAGGAACATTCTTACGTTCGGCCCGTTGCCCTGAGTTTAGAACGGAAGAGGGTCGTGCGAAAGCGGTCGAGCAGTTGAAGAAATTCGACATCGACGCGCTCGTAGTAATTGGTGGAGACGGTTCATACCGTGGCGCCCAAAAGTTGACAGAACTCGGTTTCCCAACAATTGGTCTGCCGGGAACGATCGACAACGATATCCCGGGTACAGATGCGACAATCGGATTCGACACAGCGCTCAACACGGCGCTTGACGCGATTGACAAAATCCGTGACACGGCGTCGTCGCATGAACGGACGTATGTCATTGAAGTGATGGGCCGTGACGCAGGTGATATCGCACTTTATGCCGGTCTTGCCGGCGGTGCCGAGTCAATCCTCGTCCCAGAACGTCCAGAAGACTTGAGTGCGATCGTGGAACGCATCAACCATGGTGTGGCTCGCGGTAAGAAACACTCGATCGTCGTCGTCGCTGAAGGCGCCGGCAGTGCGGAAGAGATCGGAAAGATGATCGCTGAGAAGACAAACTCAGAGACACGCGTGACGATTCTTGGACACATTCAACGTGGCGGTTCCCCGACTGCTGCGGACCGCGTGCTTGCGAGCCGCATGGGTGCTTACGCTGTCGAGATTTTACTCGAAGGCAAGGCAGGACGTGTCGTCGGCATTCGTGCCGGTAAGATGATGGATCTCGATATCGACGAAGCGCTCGATCACAACAAGCACACGCTCGATATGCAGTTGATCGATCTTTCGAACCAACTTTCGATTTAACGAGTACCAGTGAACTCCACAGAGACGGGATCAGGTCGGTTGACCCCCCGTTTTCTGTGTGTAAATGTAATACATCCCCTAGGAGGTTTTTATTTATGCGTAGAACGAAAATTGTATGTACGATTGGACCAGCTTCAGAGAAACGTCTTCCGGAAATGATTGAAGCCGGTATGAACGTCGCCCGTCTCAACTTCTCACACGGTGACTATGAAGAGCACGGCGCACGTATCCGCGACATCCGTGAAGCAGCAAAAGCTGCCGGCAAAGTCGTGACGGTTCTTCTTGACACGAAAGGTCCTGAAATCCGTACACATACGTTTGAAGACGGAAAAGCACTCCTCGAAAAAGGCAAAGAAGTCATCATCGTCTCAACAGAAGAAATCGTCGGAACGAAAGATCGTTTCTCGGTCACATACGAAGGTCTCTACGAAGACGTTGAAGTCGGTTCACGCATCATGCTCGACGACGGACTCATCGGTCTCCTTGTCGTTGAGAAGCTCCCGAACCGTGACCTTCGCTGCGTCATCGAAAACGAAGGCGTCATCAAGACGAAGAAAGGTGTCAACTTGCCTAACGTCAAGGTAAACCTTCCTGCCCTTACAGACAAAGATATCGCCGACATCGAGTTCGGGATTTCACAAGACATCGATGTCATCGCGGCATCGTTCGTCCGCCGTGCGTCTGACGTCGTTGAGATTCGTCAACTTCTTGAACGCAACAACGCGTCACACATCAAAATCTATCCGAAAATCGAGAACCAAGAAGGTGTCGACAATATCGACGAAATCTTGGCGATTTCTGACGGTTTGATGGTCGCTCGTGGTGACCTCGGAATCGAGATCCCAACGGAAGAAGTCACACCAGTTCAAAAAGAATTGATCAAGAAGTGTAACGACCTCGGGAAACCGGTCATCACGGCTACACAAATGCTTGATTCAATGCAACGCAACCCGCGTCCAACACGTGCGGAAGCATCTGACGTTGCCAACGCCATCCTCGATGGTACGGATGCGGTCATGCTTTCAGGTGAGACGGCAGCAGGGGACTACCCAATCGAGTCAGTTCAAATGCAAGCAGCAATCGCTGTACGTACTGAGCAAATGCTCGACTACAAAAACTTGCTTAAAGATCGTCAGAAACGCAGTGAGCACACGGTCACGGATGCAATCTCACAAGCGGTTGCCCACACGGCAATCAACTTGAACGCGAAAGCGATCTTGACACCGACACAATCAGGTTACACGGCTGCTCGTACAGCGAAGTATCGTCCAGAGGCGAACATCATCGCGGTCACAGAGTCAGAGCGTGTGGCACGTCAATTGAACCTCGTTTGGGGCGTGTACCCGATCATTGCTGACACAATGCCGAACAACACGGATGAGATGTTGGTACAAGCTTCAGAAGCGGCTCGTCACGCTGGATTCGTCACAGACGGTGACCTCGTCGTCATCTCGGCTGGTATCCCGGCTGCGACTGCGGGTACGACGAACATGATGAAAGTTCATATCGTCGGTCACGCCCTCGCAAACGGCCGCGGGATCGGTGAGCGCGGTCTCGTCGGTGAAGTCGTCATTGCGAACAATGCAGACGAAGCGAATGCGAAAGCGAAAGACGGCATGATCCTCGTCGCACCATTCACAGACAAAGAAATGATGCCAGCGATTGAAAAAGCAGCTGGAATCATCACTGAAGACGGCGGATTGACGAGCCATGCTGGTATCGTCGGACCATCACTCCGTAAACCGGTCATCGTCGGTGTCGAATCAGCGACATCAACGTTCCGTGACGGACAGATGATTTCGATCGACCCACTTACTGGTAAAATCTACAACGCGTAATCGAATGTCAATCGAACCGACTCTCTCATGAGTCGGTTCTTTTTCCATTCAGAAAGAGAGTCTATAATGAGTGCGTATTTATTCTTATTGCTGCTCGTGTTGATCGGTGTCATTGCCCATAACCAATCGATCATCATCGCCAGCAGCGTCCTATTGATTATTAAAGCAATCGGATTCGGTGATCAACTGTTCCCGACGCTCGCCTCAAAAGGCATCCATTGGGGCGTGACGATTATCACGATTGCCGTGCTCGTCCCGATTGCGACCGGTGACATCGGATTTAGGGAATTGTGGAATAGTATTAAAGGGCCGGTCGGCATCATCGCTTTCGGCTCAGGAATCTTCGTCGCGCTCGCCGCGGCCCAAGGCGTTCAATTGATGCGAGTCGAACCCGTCGTGACGACGGCACTCCTCGCGGGCACCATTCTAGCCGTCGGTTTCATGAAAGGTGTGCCGGTTGGACCGCTGATTGGAGCCGGGATCGCCGCTTTGATTTTAGGTGGATTTAGCCTGTTAGAAAAATGGTTCTGACATTTTTTGACGGCTGGATACGCTTACATTTCTTTTTTTCAGTAAATTGTTTATACTAGATAAAGGACAGGGTGGAGCGAGCTCGAAACGGATTGGGGAAAGTGTTCGACTTCCCGCCCTTATTCCCTACACAACAGACTGTATGATGCGGTCGATCACTTTTAAAGACTGAGGGGGAGTTATTGATGTCAACGACAAAAGGATTAGAAGGAATTGTGGCAGCGGCCTCAAAAGTCAGTTCGATCATCGACGGACAATTGACTTACGGAGGATACACAATCGACGATTTGGCGGACCACGCCACTTTTGAAGAGGTTGTTTTCCTATTATGGAACGACCGTCTTCCAAAAGCAGATGAATTAACTGAGCTCTCTGAAGCGCTCGTGAAAGAAGCCAAATTACCAGAAGAAGTCATCGCGACGCTCGAACGGGCGCCGAAATCGGCCAATGCGATGGCGACGATTCGGACGGCCCTTTCACAGCTCGCGCTTTATGATGAAGAGGCTGAAGATATGAGTACAGAAGCGAACATGCGCAAAGCGATTCGTCTCCAAGCTCAAATTGCGACGATTGTAACGGCGTTCGCTCGTCTTCGTAAAGGCGAACAACCGGTTGCGCCGAAACCTGGCTTGTCGTATGCGGCCAATTTCCTATACATGTTGAACGGAGAAGAACCAAGTGAGGTAGCCGAGAAGACGATTGATAAGGCACTCATCCTCCACGCCGACCATGAATTGAACGCTTCGACGTTCACGGCCCGCGTCTGCGTTGCGACGTTGTCTGATATTTACTCAGGCGTGACGGCAGCGATGGGCGCGCTCAAAGGCCCGCTTCACGGCGGTGCGAATGAGGCGGTCATGAAAATGCTCCACGAGATTGGTTCGGTCGACAAAGTCGAAGACTACGTTCGCGGCAAGTTCGAGCGTCGTGAGAAAATCATGGGCTTCGGTCACCGTGTCTATAAGGACGGCGACCCGCGTGCGAAACATTTGAAAGAGATGAGCCGCCAATTGACGGCCCAAATCGGCGAGCCGGAATGGTACGAGATGTCTGAGAAGATCGATCACCTCGTCGAGACAGAAAAAGGCTTGAAGCCGAACGTTGATTTCTATTCAGCATCGACTTATTATGCGCTCGGTCTCGATGAAGAATTGTTCACACCGATCTTCGCCGTCTCACGCATGTCGGGCTGGATCGCCCACATTCTCGAACAGTATGCGGACAACCGCTTGATTCGTCCACGTGCTGAGTACGTTGGCGAGACGAACCGGTCATACGTCCCGGTGAATGAGCGTTAATTGACGCGACACGAGAAGATCGAGTCACAATTTAGACATAAACTTTGGTAAACTAACAATTGACGTAGGTCGGCGTTCGCGTCGGCCTACATAAATGTACTTAGGGGGATTCATTATGTTGACACAAAACGAAAAAATCACAGTTGAAAACGGTGTATTAAACGTACCGAACGTACCGACGATTCCATTTATCATCGGTGACGGCACAGGACCAGACATCTGGAACGCATCGGTGCGCGTCTTTGATGCGGCTGTCGAAAAAGCATACGGCGGCGAGAAGAAAATCGAATGGATGGAAGTGTACGCTGGGGAGAAGGCCTTCAACCAAAAAGGCGAATGGCTTCCAAACGAGACGCTCGATCAAATCCGTGAATATTTGATTGCCATCAAAGGTCCATTGACGACACCGGTCGGCGGCGGAATCCGTTCACTCAACGTAGCACTCCGTCAAGAACTTGACTTGTACACGTGCTTGCGTCCGGTCCGTTACTTCACAGGCGTCCCATCACCGGTCAAGCGCCCAGAAGATACAGACATGGTCATTTTCCGTGAGAACACAGAAGATATCTACGCTGGGATTGAGTACGCGTCAGGCAGCGACGAAGTGAAAAAATTGATCTCATTCTTAAAAGAAGAGATGAACGTCAACAAAATCCGTTTCCCAGAAACGTCTGGAATCGGCATCAAACCAATCTCGTCTGAAGGAACAAAACGCCTTGTTCGCGCGGCTCTCGAGTACGCGATCGCGAACAACCGTAAATCGCTCACGCTCGTCCATAAAGGGAACATCATGAAGTTCACAGAAGGCGCCTTCAAAAACTGGGGCTATGAGCTCGCAGAAGAAGAATACGGCGACAAAGTCTTCACATGGGCACAGTACGACCGCATTAAAGAAGAGTCAGGCGAAGCGGCTGCAAACGAAGCTCAATCGAAAGCAGAAGCGGAAGGCAAAATCATCGTAAAAGATTCGATCGCCGATATCTTCTTGCAACAGATTTTGACACGTCCACGTGAATTCGATGTCGTGGCAACGATGAACTTGAACGGGGACTACATCTCGGATGCACTCGCTGCCCAAGTCGGCGGAATCGGGATCGCGCCAGGAGCGAACATCAACTACGTGACGGGCCATGCAATCTTTGAAGCGACACACGGTACGGCACCGAAATATGCAGGTCTTGACAAGGTCAACCCGTCATCAGTCATCTTGTCAGGTGAGATGATGCTTCGTCATATGAACTGGAACGAAGCGGCTGACCTCATCATCAACTCGATGGAGAAGACAATCGCCTCGAAAGTCGTCACATACGATTTCGCCCGCCTTATGGACGGCGCGACAGAAGTGAAGTGTTCAGAGTTTGCAGATGAACTAATCAAAAACATGTAATTCATCAGTTAAACCAAGGGGGAGAGCACAATGATTCGTCGCAATAAAATTTCGGTGATCGGTAGCGGATTCACGGGAGCCACGACTGCACTTTATCTGGCTCAAAAAGAGCTCGGTAACGTCGTCCTGCTCGATATCAAAGAGAACGAGAACCCGACGAAAGGAAAAGCGCTCGATATGCAAGAGACGGCGCCGATTCAAGGGTTTGACTCGTGGATCACGGGGACGTCGGATTACGCCGACACGGCGGATTCGGATATCGTCGTCATCACGGCCGGGATTGCCCGGAAACTTGGCATGAGCCGGGACGACCTCGTCTCGACGAACGCCAAAGTGATGCGGGCCGTCACGAAAGAAGTGGCCCGCTATTCACCCGATGCGATTTTAATCGTCTTGACGAACCCGGTCGATGCGATGACATATGCCGCCTTTAAAGAATCTGGGTTCCCGAAAGAGCGAGTGATCGGTCAATCCGGTGTGCTCGATACGGCCCGGTTCCGGACGTTCGTCGCTGCGGAGTTGAATATTTCCGTGAAGGACGTCTCTGGATTCGTGCTCGGCGGGCACGGGGATGACATGGTCCCGCTCATCCGTTACTCGTACGCGGGAGGCATCCCACTCGAGAAGCTATTGCCGAGCGACCGAATCGATGCGATCGTCAACCGGACCCGTAAAGGCGGCGGCGAAATCGTCCAACTGCTCGGTAACGGATCGGCCTACTATGCGCCGGCAGCGGCCATCGTCGAGATGGTTGAAGCGATCTTGAAAGATCAACGACGTATTTTACCGGCCATCGCATATCTCGACGGTGAGTACGGCTTCCACGACTTGTATCTCGGTGTCCCGACGATACTTGGCGCGAACGGGATTGAACGTGTGCTCGAACTTGAATTGACGGAAGAGGAGACGGCCGCGCTTGAGCGCTCGGCTGAATCGGTCCGCTCCGTCTTGAACGTCCTTAACTGATTCGTCACCTCGTCTGCTGAGCAGGCGAGGTTTTTTGTACGCTTGGTTTTTGAGGGTCGCGTGCTACACTGAAAGAAGAACGTGGATTTGTTTTGTTTTTGTAAAGATTTGCTTTGAGGTTGGTCGGACGTGGCATTGATTTGTAAAATAGGTAGTGTACGTGACAGAACAGATAGATTAGAGGAGGAACTAAGCGTGGCCGAAAAAGTGATTGTTGTCGATGACGAGGTGTCGATTGCGACGTTATTGAAATTCAATTTAGAGCAAGCCGGTTTTGAGGTTGAGACGGCCCATGATGGGAAGACCGGTCTCGAACTCGCCGAGAAGCAGGATGCGGTATTGATCGTCCTCGATTTGATGTTGCCCGAGATGGATGGTCTCGAAGTTTGTAAGCGACTCCGCCAACAGAAAGTGAACACGCCGATCCTGATGTTGACGGCAAAAGACGATGAGTTCGATAAAGTGCTCGGACTCGAACTAGGGGCAGATGATTATTTGACGAAACCGTTCAGTCCGCGTGAAGTCGTGGCCCGGGTCAAAGCAATCTTACGGCGTTCGGCTCCACAAGAGGTGCCGGCGGTGGACGCGGACGTCATTGAAATCGGCGACGTGAAAATTATCGCTTCGAACTATGAAGTGTTCAAAAACGGGGAGCGGCTTGAGTTGACCCCAAAAGAGTTCGAACTGTTGGCTTATCTTGCTAAAAACAAAGGCCGTGTCTTGACGCGTGATCAACTCTTATCGGCTATTTGGAATTACGACTTCGTCGGCGATACGCGCATCGTTGATGTCCATATTAGCCACCTTCGGGAAAAGATTGAACCGATGACGAAAAAACCGACATATATCAAAACGATTCGCGGTCTCGGCTATAAGATGGAAGAGCCGATGCCCGAATGAAGACGTACCGCTCGCGTTTTTTGACGACGCTCATCCTGCTCGTGACGGGCGTCTTGTTGACCCTCGGGATTGTGCTTGGTCAATTGTTCAAAGACTTCTATTTGGACTCCGAACGCGATCGTTTGAAAGAGGACACGGAGCTCGCCGCCTTATATTTAGAAGGGGGCGACCTCGAGGCGATTCAAGACTATGTCCGGCAAATCGATGACGAGAGTAGTTTCGACATTCTGCTCCTCAATCGCCGGATGGAAGTGATCGCCGGGACACCGTTTCGGGTCGGTTCGTTCGATTTTCGGATGGACGCTGCTTCAATCCCAGACGACGGGACGTTTGGGAACGAGACGCGTGAGGATTTGATTCAGTTCACAAAACCGATCGAACTCTCCTCGGGTGATACGGTGTATCTCAGTTTCATCCGCTACGTCTCTGATCTAGAAGGGGTGTATGACCGGATTTGGCTGACGATTGCCTTGGCCTTGATTTTCTCATTCTTCTTGATTTTGTTCGTGTTGCACAATTTGACGAATCAGTTTATCCGACCGATCGATGAGGCGACAATCGTGTTACGTGAACTTGCCGACGGAAACTATCGGGCCCGCGTCTACGAATTGCGCAATGATGAAGAAACGGGCAGTCTGGCCGGGTCGATCAACGTTCTCGCCCGTAACTTGGAGACGATCTCACTTGGCGAATCCGTGCAACGGGCAAGGCTCGAGTCACTCATCGAATACATGGGGGCAGGGTTGCTTTTGGTCGACGAACGTGGCATCGTGACGCTCGTCAACCGCTCGTATCGTGACATGTTCCAATACGACGACTTGATGATTGGTCAATTTTATCACGGCATTTTACCGAGTCCAGACGTCGAGACGTTGATCGAGGACGTCTATTTGACCGAAGAGCCCCACCGCCGTCAATTGTCGATTCGAACTGGATTCAACCAAAAGACGTATATGGTGTCGGCCGCACCGATCTTCAGTGATACAGGCATGTTGCGCGGGACGACGCTCCTGTTTAACGATATTTCCGAATTGAAACGACTCGAGAAGATGCGGAAAGACTTCGTCGCGAACGTCAGCCATGAGTTGAAGACGCCGCTCACATCGATCCGAGGTTTCAGTGAGACACTCCTTGACGGGGCAAAAGAAGTGCCCGAGTTGCGCGATCAATTTTTGGATATCATTCAAAAAGAAGCGACGCGCATGCAGATGCTCGTTGAGGACTTACTCGAGCTGTCACGGCTTGAACGTGAAGATTTCCATTTGGACTTCACACCGGTCCAGCTCAATCAGCTCGTTGAGGAAGTGTGTCTCGTGTTGAGCCAGAAAGCGGAAGGCAAATCGATTCACTTGGAGTCGCGCCACGACGGGGAAGTCGTCTTGCAGGCGGACATGAACCGAATCAAGCAAGTCATCTTGAACCTTGTCGCCAACGCCATCAACTACTCGCCGGAAGGCAGCCGTGTCGAAATCGCGGTCGAAAAGAGAACGGACGGATCATATTTGATTGTCAAAGACAACGGAATTGGCATCGCGCCGAAAGAAGTGAGCCGAATCTTTGAACGATTCTACCGGGTCGATAAAGCGCGGAGCCGGAACTCCGGCGGGACAGGTCTCGGCCTTGCCATCGTCAAACATATCATCGACCTTCATCACGCGACGATTCACGTGGATAGTGTCGAAGGTGCTGGGACAACGTTCACAATCAAATTCCCAATCGCTTAACATGGAATTCATGTCGGGTTCATACCGGCTTTACAAAGCGATGCTACTCTATAGATGAGACCTCTTCATCATCTCGTGTCCCGGCCGGTGCTCATCTCCACTCGGTCAGGAAGATTGACCCTTTTCTAGCTACTAGAAAAGGGTCTTTTTTTTCGAACGCATGTGCCCGTATGATATGATGGAATCAGATAGAATGGAGGTTGACCAATGAATAAACTACTACTTCTTGATGGAAACTCACTCACATATCGTGCGTTTTTCGCGCTGCCTCCGATGACGGATGCGAGCGGTCGAAATACGAACGCCGTGTACGGGTTCACCATGATGTTGTTAAAACTGATGGAAGACGAGCAACCGACGCATTTCGCGGTCGCATTTGATGCGTCGAAGAAGACGTTCCGGCACGACACGTATGCTGACTATAAGGGGGGACGGCAGAAGACCCCAGGGGAACTCCGCGAGCAATTCCCGATTGTCCGCGAGATTTGTGAGGCGTTCGGGATCAAAGTGCTCGAACTCGACCAGTACGAGGCCGACGATATTATCGGGACGCTCTCAAAAAATGAGGCGTTCGATCAAGTGACGGTCGTCACTGGGGATAAAGATTTACTGCAACTGATTGACGATCGCGTCACCGTCTATTTGACGAAACGTGGGATCACCGATGTGGAGACGATGGACGCGAAGGCGTTCAAAGAGCGCTATGACGGTCTCACCCCGCTCCAAATGATCGATTTGAAAGGCTTAATGGGGGATAAGTCCGATAATATCCCCGGAATCCCGGGGGTTGGTGAGAAGACGGCGCTTAAACTGCTCACGGCTTACGGATCTGTCGAAGGACTATATGAACATACACATGAATTAAAAGGGAAACAAAAAGAGAAAGTCGAGGCGAACGAGCGGGAAGCACTCATGTCGAAACAATTGGCGACGATCTATACGGACGTCCCAATCGATATAAGCACGGACGACCTTACGTTCCATCCGTATGACGCCGGAAAAGTGAAGCCGTTGTTCATGAGCCTTCAGTTCAAATCGCTTCTGAGCAAACTGAACCTTGAAGCGTCGAGCGAGGAAGCGGTCGAAGCGCGTGAGGTGAATCATATCGCGATCGACAAGCAAGATTTGACAGAAGCGGTCCTCATCCTCGAGCAACTCCGTGACGACTATTTCGAAGAACCGGTCATCGGTGTGGCCATCGCCTCGAAAGCCGGCGTGACGGTCGGCGATGTGTCGCTTTTAGACGTCCCGGCAGTACGAGACTGGTTGGCCGACGAGAACCGAGCCACGATTTGTCTCGATGCGAAACAGACGATCATTCAATTGAAGCGACATGGTGTGACGCTCCGAGGCTATGACGATTTGCTCGTCGCCGGATATTTGCTGAACCTGTCGGGCGGGACGACACTCGATTCGATTGCCGCTCATTTCGATTACACGTTACCGGAAGACGAGGCGGTTTATGGCAAGGGTGCGAAGCTGCACGTCCCGGAACAGGACGTGCTCGAGCAACATCTCGGCGAGAAGGCGATGGCGATCTTGACGCTGTTCGTAAACGTCGGCAAAGAACTCGACCAAAACGAACAGACGTCGCTGTATGAAGATTTGGAACGTCCGCTCGCCTCGGTGCTTGCAGAGATGGAGTGGGCCGGGATTCACGTCGACGTGGCGACGCTGAAAGTGATGGAAGACGATTTGCGGGAACGGTTGCTTCAACTCGAGGCGGAGATTCACAGTCTCGCCGGTGAGGCGTTCAATATCAACTCGCCGAAACAGCTCGGCGTCATCCTGTTCGAGAAGTTGGCGTTGCCACCGGTCAAAAAGACGAAGACCGGTTACTCGACGGCAGCGGACGTGCTCGAGAAACTCGCGCCGCTCCATCCGATCGTCGAACATATTATGCATTACCGTGAGCTCGGCAAGTTGCAATCGACATATGTCGAAGGCTTGCAAAAAGTCATCAAAGACGACGGGAAGATCCATACCCGCTATACGCAGACGTTGACGCAGACCGGACGGTTGTCCTCGGTCAACCCGAACTTACAGAACATCCCGATCCGCTTGGAAGAAGGGCGGCGCATTCGCAAGGCGTTCACCGCGAGTGAGGCCGACTGGATGCTGTATGCGGTCGACTATTCGCAAATCGAGCTTCGGATCATGGCCCACATGTCGCAAGATGAGAAGATGCTCGAGGCGTTCCTCCATGATGAGGATATCCATACGTCGACGGCTGCCAACGTGTTCCGAGTCGCGAAAGAAGAAGTGACATCGCTCATGCGTCGCCAGGCCAAAGCCGTCAACTTCGGCATCATTTACGGCATTAGCGACTATGGGCTGTCGCAAAACCTCGGCATTAGCCGAAAAGAAGCACAGACGTTCATCGATACGTATTTCGAGCAGTTCCCGGGTGTGAAACGGTTCATGGATGCCGCGATCGAACGAGCGCGGGAACACGGCTATGTTGAAACGATGCTGAAGCGTCGCCGCAATATCCCGGACATCCATTCTCGAAACTTCAACTTGCGCGGTTTTGCGGAACGCACAGCGATCAACACGCCGATTCAAGGGACGGCCGCCGATATTATCAAAAAAGCGATGATTGATGTCGACGTGGCACTCCGTGAGTCAGGACTTCAGTCGAAGTTATTGCTTCAAGTCCACGACGAACTTATCTTTGAAGGACCTAAAGAAGAAATGGACTCGCTCGAGACGATCGTCAAACAAGCGATGGAACACACGGTCACCTTGGACGTGCCGCTTCGCGCGGACGGTTCGTTCGGTGAGACATGGTTTGATACGAAATAAAGACGAGAAAGGAACTTGATATGCCAGAATTACCAGAAGTGGAGACGGTCTGTCGCCGATTGCGGCCATTCGTCTCGGGAAAAACAATTGCAAATGTCGAGGTGCTCGACGCAAAAATCATTCGAGGTCACGAACCGGAGATTTTGAAACAACAGTTGCTCGACGAGACGATTCAAGACGTGGAGCGACGCGGCAAGTTCATTTTGTTCAAATTGACGAACGGCTATCTCGTTTCGCATCTGCGAATGGAAGGAAAATTCTTCCCACATGACGAAATGGTCAGTCCGGTCAAGCATACGCATGTCGTCTTCACCTTCACGGACGGGACGACGCTTCATTATAACGATGTCAGGAAGTTCGGGACGATGGAGTTGAAGACGAATGAAGAGTTGTTTGTGACACCGCCATTGTCGCTGCTCGCCCTCGAACCGTTCGATCCTGAAGTGACAGCGGAGACGCTTCACAGCCGTCTGAAGCGGATGAACGTTCGTGCAATCAAGACGGCGCTGCTCGATCAATCGATTTTCGTCGGGCTCGGCAATATTTATGTCGATGAGACGTTATATCGGTCCGGTGTCCATCCGACCCGTCCGGCAGCGACACTCTCGCTTGACGAGGTCCGTCGGGTGCATCAAGAGGCTGTGGCCGTATTGACGGAAGCGATTGAACGAGGCGGAAGCACGATTCGGAGCTATACGAATCCGGATGGGGCGAGCGGGACGTATCAAGAGACACTGTACGTATATGGACAGACCGGGGAGCCGTGTAAGCGATGCGGCCGACCGATTGAAAAGATGAAATTAGGCGGACGGGGCACACATTACTGTCCGCACTGCCAACAGTAAGAGGTGGACATGATGTTGAAAATTGGTTTGACAGGTGGGATTGCGACAGGGAAGTCGACCGTATCCAGACTGTTTCGAAAGCAGGGCATCCCGATCATCGACGCCGACAAGATGGCACGGATCGTCATCGAGCCTGGCGGCAAAGCGTTCGCGGGCGTCCGCGAGGCGTTCCCGCAATGTTTCACGGGCGACGAGTTGAACCGGCAGGCGCTCGGACGAGAAATCTTTCATGATGACACAAAACGTCAGTTACTGAATCAGCTCATGCATCCGGCCATCCGAGAAGAGATGCTCGAGGAGATGCACGGATACGAGGCTGCAGGGGAGACGGTCGTCATATTCGATATCCCGCTCTTGTTCGAGGGAACGATGCGGGACCTCGTCGATTATACGGTCGTCGTCTATTGCCGTGAAGAGATTCAGCTGATGCGTCTCATGGAGCGCAACGGGTTGACGAAAGAAGAAGCGCTCGCTCGGATTCATGCGCAAATGCCAATCGAGGAGAAGAAACAACAGGCTGATTTTTTAATCAACAACAACGGTGCGTTAGGCGACTTGTCGGCCCAAGTGGTCCGCCTCGTCGAACAATTTGAAGACATGAAAAAAGAAGGCGACTGACGACGCCTTCTTTTTTTGTTCAGTTGAGTGGGTCTGAGTCAGGCTTCCCTTTTTTCCACGTGTCGAAGATGGCGCGTCCGTCGCTCGGATGGCCGTTCGAATAGTAAATCGGATAGAGTGAGAAGAAGACATAATAGAACGAGAAGTATGCGAACTGGTACGTGTAAATTGTCGGCTCGATCTCTCGCGTCAAGATGAAGGCGTTCACAATCAAAATACTCGATAAGTTAAAAATTGAACCGCCCGCGTAGACGAGACTCCGCGTCAGGCGATTGCTGTACTTCAAGTCACTGAATTGGCACCAGGCGTCATAAAAATAAACGCGGTTAAATTGAAGGCGTCCGATTTTAAACAATTTTTTCCCGGTCCCAATCTCCATGTCGAGCGACCCCCCAAATAGTTTCGCGAAGAAGAAATGACCGAATTGATGGATAATCGTCACAATCGGTAAGATGATGAAAAATGAGATGACAAATTTATCTAGGTCTGTCCAATCAAACATATAGTCTTAGCTCCTTTCCAAGCTCTACACCAAATTTCCCTCTTTTTCAAATCTGAAACTGTAAAAAAGTGAAAAAAATGTGACGATTCATAGTGAAAACGCTTCCAATTTTCCGTTATAATGGTGTCGTAACGCAGAAAAAAGGGGGATTCAGAATGGGGACGAAAGTTGCAATCAATGGATTTGGTCGAATCGGCAGAATGGTATTTCGGAAGTTGATGCTCGAAGGGCGTCACGACGTGGTCGCCATCAATGCGAGTTATCCGGCGGAAACGCTCGCGCACTTGATCAAACACGACACGGTCCACGGACCGTTCGCACTGACGGTCCGAGCGCATGGGGATGCGCTCGAAGTCGATGGGAAACGGATCATGCTCGTATCCGAGCGAGACCCGGAGCGATTGCCGTGGGCTGAACTCGGTGTCGAGATTGTCATCGAGGCGACGGGGAAATTCAATTCAGATGTCGGGGCGAAAAAACATTTGACGGCCGGTGCGAAAAAAGTCATTTTGACGGCACCAGGAAAAGGCGAGTTGCGGACGATTGTCATGGGGGTGAACGATCGGGATTATTTACCGGAGCACGATCACGTCATTTCGAACGCCTCGTGTACGACGAACTGTCTCGGCCCGGTCGTCAAAGTATTGGATTCGACGTTCGGGATTGAAACGGGGCTCGTGACGACGGTGCATGCCTATACAAACGATCAAAACAATATCGACAATCCGCATAAAGATTTGCGTCGTGCCCGTGCTTGTGGCAGTTCCATTATACCGACTTCGACTGGTGCTGCGAAAGCCATCGGGCTCGTCTTGCCGGAACTTCAGGGCAAATTGAACGGGATGGCGCTACGAGTGCCGACGCCGAACGTCTCGCTCGTCGATCTCGTCGTCGAGTTGCGTCGAGATGTGACGGTCGATGAAGTGAATCAGGCGTTCGAGCGTGCTGCACACGGGGAAATGACAGGCGTGCTCGGCGTCTCGAACGAACCGCTCGTCTCGATCGACTTCAATGGAGATGAGCGTTCGTCAATCATCGATGCCGATTCGACGATGGTGCTCGGGGGCAACCATGTCAAAGTGCTCGCTTGGTACGACAACGAATGGGGCTATTCGTGCCGCGTCGTCGACTTGTTGGACATGGTCGCGAGCTACCTGCAAATCGGACAACAAGAAACCCACGTCTGAAAAAATATATTTATCTAAAAATATTTTTAAAGAATTGAAACAAATGTCTTGTAACGACGTCCTAAACAAGATACACTCTAACTCGTGAACTTCAATTGGTCTGACAAACGCAACTTAAAGGGTTAGGACCTCTTAGGACTAACTTGCCCCCGTGGTTGTGGGCGATTCAGGCACAAAGTGAGTGATCATCAACTACTTTGAGACCATTGATGTAAAGGGGGATCCACTAATATGGATACTATGGGACGTCACATTATTACAGAACTTTGGGAGTGCAATCCCGACAAATTAAACGATATCGACTACATCGAGCGCTTGTTCGTCGATGCAGCACTTCGTTCGGGCGCTGAAGTCCGCGAAGTCGCTTTCCACAAATTTGCGCCGCACGGTGTAAGTGGAGTCGTTATCATTTCAGAATCACACTTAACGATTCACAGTTTCCCAGAGCATGGCTACGCATCAGTCGATGTGTTCACATGTGGGGATCGAATCGATCCAGCTACAGCCTCGCAATACATTGCAGAAGGCTTGGAAGCAAAAGTTCGTGAAGATGTGAAACTTGACCGTGGGATGGGACCGATTCGTGTTCCTGAAGCGCAAGTGGCAATCAGCAAATAATCAGATTGACCTTATGAGGCTGGCCGATTTTCGGTCAGCCCTTTTAATTGTTTTGTTAACCGCTTAATTTTGATATGCTTAACCTATATAAATAAGGTGTCGAGGTGGATAATGGGATTATTTGATAAGTTTCAAACACATGTCCAAACGGACGATTCGCATAAAAATGAGGCGTTACGGACGCGTTACGTGGCGGCATCGCCAAGCGCCGTGCTCACATGGCTCCGCGAACGGATTCAAGCAGAAGGTCAAACGGTTCGCCGGGTCGATGCAGACCGGGGCGAAGTGGCGTTTCATGGAGACGGATGGGACGCATTGGCGACCATCGTCCAAGTGGACGGCGGACGCACGGCCGTCGATTTTACATTGAACCGTGACCAGATGCTCGGACCGGACCTCGGTCAAATCGTCACCACATATTATGAGGCGCTATCCGTGAAGTTCCCGCTCCGCGCCATCGGGAATCAATCTGTCGAACGATAAGGAGGGCTGAGCATGCGTTGTCCTAAATGCGATCATAATGGAACGAGAGTGCTCGACTCCCGGCCAGTACAAGATTTCTATTCGATTCGTCGCCGTCGCGAATGCGAGGAGTGCGGCTATCGCTTTACCACGTTTGAAACGGTCGAACAGACACCGCTCATCATCGTCAAAAAAGACGGGAATCGGGAAGAGTTCAGCCGTGAGAAAGTGCTTCGCGGGATTATTCGGGCGTGCGAGAAACGTCCGGTCACGCTGGAGCAACTTGAAGGTGTGGTCACGAAAGTCGAACAACAGTTACGCGCCCTCGGCCAGTCCGAGATTCCGAGTGAACAGGTTGGGGAGCTCGTCATGAACGAGCTCGCGCGGGTCGACGAAGTGGCATACGTCCGCTTCGCGTCCGTCTATCGCCAGTTCAAAGATATCTCTGTGTTCTTTAAAGAACTAGAAGATTTAATGAAGCAAGAAAAATCGACCAACTAAACGGGCGGCCTGCTGGTCGCCTTTTTTCAAGGGAGACCTACCATGGAAAAAGAACGAATCCTGTACGGAACTGACGAACTGTTGATCATGAGCACCGGACTCATCGATCGCGAGTCGTATCAGTCGCTGTACCATTTATATCAGCCGGTCATCGGAGTGAAGGCGCTCGCGATGTATCAGACGCTTTGGAGCGAGCTGAAGCCCGGAAAAATGAAATCGAACTATATGTCACATAGCGCGCTTTGTGAGATGCTCGATTACTCGATCAACGAGCTGACAGACTGTCTGTTCCGGCTCGAAGCGATCGGTCTCGTCCGGACGTATAAGACGAAAGACGAGCGCTTGACCCAGTACGTGTATCAACTGCGGGTCCCACTCGCACCCCATACGTTCTTGAATGACGGGCTGTTGTCGAGTTTCCTCTTCTATAAAGTCGGGGAAGTCCGCTTTAAACAGTTACAAGGTCGATTCACGATCGATCCATTGCCGGCCGGAATCATTGAAGTGACGAAAGACTTTAATGAAGTGTTCGACGTCAAAGGGGTCAATCATATGGCGTTCACACAAAAGAACTACGAGAAACCTGACCGCGCCAAAATCGAGATCAACTATACGTTCGATATGGAAATCGTCAAAAAGTTGACGAACTTTCCCGTCGGCTTCTTCACGAAGAAGCTCGATGAGACGATCACGAAGCTTGCCTACGTCTCCCAAATCGATGAAGAGACGATGGCCGAGATGTTGAAGGAGTACTTCGTCCACGAGGCGTATCTACCGCTCAGCGAGCAAGAGAAGCGCGACGGCTGTCGTCAGATGGTGTTGCAGTTGAAGAAAAAACAGACGCGCCATCGGAAAGTGAAGTCGGATGAGACGGAGAAGGCAGAAATCGGTGATCTGCATGACGTGACTGTCATGGAAGAAGCGCATCCGCATCAGTACGTGTCGACGTTACGGAAGACGCCACAGTTGTCGAAGAGCGACGAGCAACTCATCATCGACCTCGTCGATACGCTCGGACTCGCGCCAAGTGTCATCAACGCGTTGTTCTATTACTGTATCGAAGTGAAGAAGCAGACTCGGCTCAGTGAGAACTACGTCATGCGAATCGCGACGAGTTGGAAGACGGCAGGCTATTTGAACGCCAAAGACGCGTTGGAACAAGAAGCGACGCAAGACGCGCTCATCGAGAAGAAACAGCAGAAGCGGGAGAACGTGCAACAGCGGACGACCGTCGGCTCGAGACGCAAAGACAAGACCGAGATGCCAAAATGGCTCGAGGACGAGGCGAAAGAGCAACGGACGTACGATCAAAAACGAAAACAAGAGCTCGAGGCATCGGTTCCAGACGACGCGGAACTCGTCAAGTTGTTAAATGAATTGAAAGAGAAAGGATGAGGGACATGGAACGCATCAATCAAACGCTCGCCCAAATGATGAACCGGAAAGAAGTGCGGGAAGCGTACGAATCGATTCGCCGGCGCACCCTCGAACATCCAGAAGTCGTCGCTTTTTTAAAGGCGCATCCGGAGTTAGACGAGACGGCGGTCGAGGTCGGCTTTACGAAGCTCAGTGAATATGCAGAACAGATGGACGGCAAGAAGCTCGTCGAGGAGCAAGCCGTCATCCCGGGCCATCAGCCGGTGCTCTATGTCGACCTCGGTCAAATCGCGATCCGTTATGAAGAGACGGTCAAGCATCGTCAAGCACGGCGCCAAAAAGAGATGGACCGGAAGTTTAAGAGCTTATTCTTGCCGGAAGAAGTGCGAGAGGCGAGCTTTGAATCGTTCGACTGGTCGGATGACGCCCGTAAAATCGCACTCCGTGAATCGATGCGGTTCGTCTCGGGCATGAAGACCCGCCAAAAAGTGAACGGCCTGTACTTACACGGCAGCTTCGGGGTCGGGAAGACGTATTTGCTTGCGGCGATTGCCAACGAACTGAAAGTGGCGGACATCGAGACGATTCTCGTCCACGCCCCGGGATTCGTCTCGGAAGCGAAACGAAAGATCCGGACCGATTCGTTCGACTCATTTTTGACGTCGTTCCAACACGTACCGGTGTTATTGATCGATGACATCGGTGCCGAGGCGATCAGTCCGTGGGTACGCGACGAGCTGTTCGGGATCATCTTGCAATATCGCATGATGCATCGCTTACCGACGCTTTACAGTTCGAACTTCAGCGGTGAAGAGCTCGAGACGCACTTCTCGATCGACGGTTCGCCGCAGAACAAAATGAAAGCCCAGCGGCTCATGCAGCGCATCTCAACGACGACGACACAAATCGAATTAAAAGGTGAGAACCGACGTCGGTAAAGGGATTGTATTTCTTGAACGAGTTGACTATACTAATAATCATATAACCGATGCATCGAAGAGGACATGAGACGTCGTCACGGGTTTCAAAGCGAGGGAAGACTGGTGAGAGCTTCCTAAACACGCCGATCGCCTTACTCCCTCAGAGCACCGTACGGGCCAATCGTGCGGCGATTCACACTCGTTATCGTGTGTTCGAGCCAAGCGTTACGCTTGGGAACGAGGGTGGTACCACGAGAATCAAAGCTCGTCCCTTTCATAGGGATGGGCTTTTTTTATTTATTTTTAAATGTAGAGAGGGGAAGTTGACACATGATTCAATTGACATTTCCAGATGGGGCCGTCAAAGAGTTTGAGGCCGGCATCACAGCAGAAGAAGTAGCAGGTTCGATTAGTCCAGGACTCCGAAAAAAAGCAATCGCCGCCAAAATCGATGGTGAGATGATCGATTATCGTCGTCCGATTGAACAGGACGGTAAAATCGAGCTCGTCATGCCGGATTCGGAAGAGGGCATCGATTTGATGCGCCACTCGTCAGCCCACTTGATGGCCCAAGCCATCAAACGGTTATACGGCGAAGAAGGCAGTATCTACCTCGGCATCGGACCGACGATCGAGAACGGTTTTTATTATGATATCGAGATGGATCGCCGCATCAACGAAGAAGATCTCCCGGAAATCGAGAAAATGATGAAGCGGATCGTCGACGAGAACTTGGACATCACACGTGAAGTCGTGTCGCGCGACGAGGCGCTCGAACGCTACAAGGCGCTCGGAGACCCGCTCAAAATCGAATTGATTGAAGATATCCCGGCGAGCGAGACGCTCACGATTTACCATCAAGGCGAATTTTTCGACTTGTGCCGCGGACCGCACGTCCCGTCGACATCGAAGTTGAAAGTGTTCAAGTTGATGAGCGTGGCCGGTGCATACTGGCGCGGCGACTCGGACAATAAGATGCTCCAACGCATTTACGGAACGGCGTTCGCGACGAAAGAACAACTCGCGGAACACTTGCGTCTATTGGAAGAAGCGAAAGAGCGCGACCATCGCAAGCTCGGGAAAGAGCTCGATCTCTTCTTCGTGTCGCAAGAAGTCGGCCAAGGTTTGCCGATGTGGCTCCCGAAAGGTGCCTCGATCCGTCGGACGGTCGAACGTTATATCGTCGACAAAGAGCTCGAGCTCGGGTATCAGCACGTCTACACACCGGTCCTCGGTTCGGTCGACTTGTATAAGACGTCTGGTCACTGGGATCACTATCAAGACGATATGTTCCCGAAAATGGAGATGGACAACGAGGAACTCGTCCTTCGTCCGATGAACTGTCCGCACCACATGACGATTTATAAACATGAGCCGCGCTCATATCGCGAACTCCCGCTTCGCATCGCCGAGCTCGGCGGTATGCACCGTTACGAGATGTCAGGTGCGCTCACAGGCCTCCAACGCGTCCGTTACATGGTGTTGAACGACGGGCACACATTCGTCACGCCGGAACAGATGAAGCAAGAATTCAAAGATATCGTCCACTTGATTCAAGAAGTGTACGCTGACTTCGGCATCAAAGACTATCGTTTCCGCTTGTCTTACCGTGACCCGGCCGACAAAGAGAAATACTTCGACAACGACGCAATTTGGGAAACAGCCCAACGTCAATTGAAAGAGACGATGGATGAGCTCGGTCTCCCGTATTTCGAAGCCGAAGGCGAAGCGGCATTTTACGGACCGAAACTCGACGTCCAAGTCCGCACGGCGCTCGGCAAAGAAGAGACGTTGTCGACGGTCCAACTCGACTTCTTGCTCCCTGAGCGGTTCGACTTGACGTACACAGGACCAGACGGCAAAGACCATCGCCCAATCGTCCTTCACCGTGGTGTCGTCTCGACGATGGAACGTTTCGTCGCCTACTTGATTGAAGAGTATAAAGGCGCGTTCCCGACATGGCTCGCCCCGGTCCAAGTCAAATTGATCCCGGTCTCACACGTCCACGACGAATACGTCGCGGAAGTGAAAGCAGAGCTCGTCAAGCGCGGTGTCCGCGTCGAAACGGACCTTCGTGATGAGAAACTCGGCTACAAGATTCGGGAAGCACAGATGAAGAAAATCCCGATGACGCTCGTCCTCGGAGATAAAGAACGTGATGAGCGTGCAGTCAACATCCGTCGTTATGGACAACAAGAACAAGTATCGGCCACGCTCGATGAATTCTTGTCGTCACTTACAGCAGAGATCGCCAACCGTTCACGTTAATATGTCGACCATCCTTCATTGGAAGGGTGGTCGTTTTTTCGGTCTTGAGACGGATGCGGAAGACTTCACCAAACACGTATGGTAGAAGAAAGGAGTGATTCATTTTGAATTATATGAAACCATTAGTGGCGTTGACGATCGGTTCGGTCGTCGCGACAAGCATGATTCCAAAAGTAAACGCAGAAGCCATCGTCGATGATACGATTGTCACACTCGGGGAGTCGTTATCGGCGAGCCAACGGGACTGGGTGCTCGAACGGGTTGAGGCACCGGCGGGGATTGAGCCGATCATCACGACCTCAGCCGATGAAGATAAATACTTAGGGGATGCCGTCCCGCAAGCGCAGCGCGGCGGGGGGATGTATTCATCAGCCCGCATCAAACTGACCGACGGGACCGGGCTCGATATCAAAACGGAAAACGTGACATGGGTTACCGAAGATATGTATGCGAACGCTCTCGTGACGGCAGGCGTCACGGATGCCGATATTTATATCACGTCGCCGATTCGCGTCACCGGGACGTCGGCGTTGACGGGCATCATGAAAGCCTATGATCAGACGGCCGCGGAGACAGGCATTCAATTGAGCGAGGAACGGAAAGACTTGGCGCAAGAAGAGCTCGCGGTCACGTCTGAGATCGGGAAGACGGTCGGGCAAGAGGACGTGGCCGGACTCATGAACGAGATTAAAGCGGAAATTGCGAATAAGGCACCGGAGACGAACATCGAGATTCGAGATATCGTCATCCAAGTGTTGAATCAAAACAACGTCCAACTGTCTGATACGCAGTTGACGCAATTGACGACGTTGTTCGAGAACATGCAGCAGGCGAACCTCGACTGGGGTGCAATCAGCAATGGGTTACAAGGGGCCGGTCAAGACGTTCAGGCGTTTCTCGAGACCGAGGAAGTCCAAGGCTTCTTCGCCCGTTTGTTCGAAGCGCTCAGCAACTTCTTCAAGTCGTTGACGAATTGAACGGGCTTTGAGTACATGACAAATGGTATTGAAAAAAGGGCCTCGGCCCTTTTTCAATACCATCGTTTATGGATATAGTCGCGAGCAGACTCGTGGTCGTCCACAATCTTCAACGTGATTCGGTTCATCTCTTCTAAAAGGTCTGTCAATACCGCTTCGAGCTTGGCATCACTCACGTCATGGTGGCGCATCGTCTCTTGTACGATGTGTTTGATTTGGTCGTGATAATCATGGTCACCTTTCACTTGCTGTCTCCAAGACACGGCCCATCCCTCCTTTTTTATTTTATTCCCTCGGAAAAGGTATTGCGAAACAACGAAATGACTGTTATCATCATAAAAGTGTGAGCTACCAATTATTCATGCGCGAATTCTTGACATCTTAATCCTATTGGTGTTAAGATGACATAGTGATTAAATACAACAAAGCAGAAGCGCCCGCTTCTCACCTCGTCCGAACAGCTTCGGTCAGGTCCATCATGTACGTGAAGCAGTCGAGCCTTGGTCTCTGCTGACTCCGAAATGATGTGTGGGCGGGAAACTGCCGACGCTTTTTTTATTGCCATGTTGTCTTATCAATCTAAAACTCGTGCAATCGCACGATGGAGGTGCTAACCATTAGCAAAGAGCTCTTTATCAACGAAAACATTCGTGCCCGTGAAGTTCGCTTAATTGGAGCGGACGGTGCACAACTCGGTGTGCAATCGCGTAATGAAGCATTACGTTTAGCAGAAGAGGCTGAACTCGATCTCGTCTTGGTCGCCGATAAAGCTAACCCACCGGTCGCTAAAATCATGGACTATGGGAAATACCGTTTCGAACTCCAGAAAAAGGAGAAAGAAGCGCGTAAAAACCAAAAAGTCATCCAATTGAAAGAAGTACGCCTCAGCCCGACAATCGAGGAAAACGATTTCCAAACGAAATTGCGTAACGCTCGCAAATTCCTTGAAAATGGTAACAAAGTGAAAGCGTCGATCCGTTTCCGCGGACGCGCCATCACACACTCGGAAATCGGCCGACGCGTTATGGAAAAATTGGCGGCGGAATGTGCCGACTTGGCAACAGTTGAGCAAAAGCCGAAGATGGAAGGACGCAGCATGTTCTTAGTGCTGGCTCCGAAGAAAGAAGATTAATCATCGAGTCATAGTGGGGAGGAAATACTCATGCCGAAAATGAAATCGCACCGTGGTGCTTCTAAACGTTTCAAACGTACTGCATCAGGTAAACTCAAGCGTTCACACGCTTACACAAGTCACTTGTTTGGTAACAAATCGACTAAAGCGAAACGTAAGCTCCGTAAAGGTGCTATCGTATCAGCTGGAGACTTCAAACGCATTCGCAACATGATCGCGAAGTAATACAGAAAGAATTTAGGAGGGAAACCATATGCCACGCGTAAAAGGCGGTTATACGACTCGTCAACGTCGTAAAAAGCAAATCAAGCTTGCCAAAGGTTATTTTGGCTCGAAACACATTCTATTTAAAGTAGCAAAACAACAAGTCATGAAGTCACTCATGTACGCTTACCGTGACCGTCGTCAAAAGAAACGTGATTTCCGTCGTCTTTGGATCACACGTATCAATGCGGCAGCACGCACAAACGGCCTCTCATACAGCCGTATGATGCACGGACTCAAGCTCGCAGGGATCGACATCAACCGTAAGATGCTTGCTGAGCTTGCTGTGACAGATGCACAAGCATTCGCGTCACTTGCTGATACAGCTAAATCAAAATTGAACGCGTAATCGTTCAATCGACAGCGCCGAGACCTTATCTCGGCGCTTTCTTTTTTCAGATTTTTTCCTTAAACTTAAGATAAGGAGGACGTCCCATGGATCAATCAGTCTTAGCCATCGTCGCATTGGCGCTCATCGTCTTGAACGTCTACACCTATTTGCAGGCGAAACGTTACACGCTCGGAGAAGGTGATTTCAACGTCTTGTACGCGTACGCAGGTGGTGCGATCGGTGCTCTGTTCGGACTTCATTTGACGCGTAAAAAGGCGGTTCATGCCCCAAAACGTGTTCAAATACAAGTATTGATTTTGGCAGTCGGCTGGTCTTTAATGATTTTAGTACTGCTTTGAATGGAGAATAGGAGGAGCAACCGGTGAACTGGACAACATTGTTTGATCGGCAGCGTGAATTAGATGAGCGGATCAAAGAAGAACATCAATTATCCGGGAACCAATTTGATGAGCGTTTGCTTGCTTTGCTCGTCGAGCTTGGTGAACTCGCCAATGAGACCCGTAGTTTTAAATTTTGGTCAACGAAGGGCCCGTCGCCTCAAGACGTGATCTTAGAAGAGTATGTCGACGGCATTCATTTCTTATTGTCGCTCGGACTTGCCCTCGGGTATGAACGTGATTCGTTCCCGGCAGGTAGCTCGTATCTTGACGCGACTGACGCTTTTTTAGACGTGTTCCGCAAAGTGACGAACTTTGGTTTGTCGAAGACGGAACCGATGTACGAGACGCTGATGGCGGCTTATCTCGAACTTGGCTATACGCTCGGTATCAATGAAGAGTTGATGGTGATGGCGTATATGGCGAAAAATGAAAAGAACCATGAGCGACAAAATCAAGGTTACTAATCAAAAATCGAAGGAGCGATGCCCCATGAACGAATCATTACATATGTTGAAACGCTTGACGGATGCCACAGGTGTCCCTGGAAATGAAGGCGAAGTCCGCTCACTCATGCGTGAGTATTTAGAACCTCACGTCGAAACGTTCGAACAGGATGGGCTAGGCAGTCTGTTTGGTCGAGTGACGGGCGATGCGGAAGGTCCGCGTGTCATGATTGCCGGTCATATGGACGAAGTCGGGTTCATGGTCACGCGCGTTGAAGAGGGCGGTTTCCTCCGCTTCCAAGCACTCGGCGGCTGGTGGAACCAAGTTCTCCTCGCACAGCGCATGGACGTCGTCACACGCTCGGGAGAGAAGATCCCAGGCGTCATCGGTGCCAAACCACCTCACGTCCTTCCGGTCGAGGCACGCAAGAAGCCGGTTGAAATCAAAGACATGTTCCTTGATATCGGTGCAACGTCGAAAGAACAAGTGGCCGAGTGGGGCATTCGTCCGGGCGATACGGTCGTCCCGCATTGTGAGTTCACGGTCATGAAGAACGAAGATTTCTTGATGGCAAAAGCATGGGATAACCGAATCGGTTGTGCCATCGCGATCGAGGCGGCGAAACGTTTGAAGAACGAACAAGTGCCAGGTGTCGTCTATACCGGAGCGACGGTCCAAGAAGAAGTCGGGTTGCGTGGTGCCGTCACGGCCGCCAACTTGGTCAAACCAGACGTCGCCATCGCCGTCGATACAGGCATTCCTGGAGATACGCCAGGAATGACGCCGGCAGAAGGATTGTCGAAACTCGGGGAAGGGGTCCAAGTCATCTTCTTTGATGCGACGACCGTCACGAACCCACGCCTCATCGATTTGATTGTCGACGTGGCCAAAGAGAACGACATCAAGTACCAATTGGATTTGACGCCGGGCGGCGGGACAGACGCAGGTCGGTTCCATTTGTCTGGAGTCGGAATGCCGGCCGTCGCGCTCACGGTGCCGGTCCGTTATTTGCATACGAATGTCTCGATCATTCACAAAGCAGATTATGAAGCAGCCGTCGATTTGGTCGTAGCGCTCACGAAACGACTCGACCAAGAAACGGTTCAATGGTTGAAAGAGGGATAATATGACGAAAATCACGTCTACGAAAAGTGAGACGATCAAACGCTTAAAGCGATTGATGACGAAAAAAGGCAGACAAGAGTCCGGGCAATTTTTAGTCGAAGGCGAGCATTTGGTCGACGAGGCGATTCGTGCCGGACGACTCGTTCAGCTGATCATGGGGGAATCGTATACCCCGAAAGGATCGTGGCGCCTCGATGAGATGCCGGTCCTCGAACTATCGGACCATGTGGCCGACCTGTTATCTGAAACGGAGAAGACGCAAGGTGTGTTCGCCGTCGTCAAGATGGCCCCGGTCGAACGGAAGATGAAGCACGTCCTCGTCCTCGACCGGATTCAAGACCCAGGTAACCTCGGGACGATGATTCGCACGGCCGATGCGGCCGGATTTGACACGGTCCTCCTCGGCAAAGGGACGGTCGACCCGTTCAACGCCAAGGTCGTCCGGGCAACGCAAGGTTCGTTGTTCCACGTGAACGTGCGCTCGGTCGATTTGCTCGAGATGCTGCCAGAACTGAAGAGCGAAGGCTTCCATGTGTATGGGACCGCACTCGCGAAAGCGACGTCTTACGAACAAGTCGACTTCAAGGACAAAGTCGCGCTCGTCATCGGCAATGAGGCGCAAGGCGTCCATAACGACGTGCTTGATTTATGTGACACGCGCGTTCATATCCCGGTTCTCGGCGATGCCGAATCATTGAACGCGGCTGTTGCGGCGGGCATCCTCATGTACCGGATCGCATTACAATAATCTTGTCAGCACTGAAAAATCGTGATAGGTTTATAACATCGAACAACATACCGAATAGACGTTGAAAGAGCATAGTACGCGAACTACCGAACGAGTACAGGGAGCATGGGCCGAGACTGCGAGCCGATGCCTTGGTCGGCGCCGAATTCACTCTCGAGTCGTGTTGGAGACAACACCGGGGTAGCATCCCGATACCGATGCTCTCAAGTGGGCCGATTTCGGCCAAGTAGGGTGGTACCGCGATTATTCGTCCCTTCAGTCATCGACTGGAGGGACTTTTTTTGTAGAGGAGGAAATAAGGATGAAAGAACAGTTAGAACAATTACAGCAAGAGGCATTGCATGAGATTCAAGCGGCTTCGTCGCAAAAAGAATTGAATGATGTCCGCATTAAGTATTTAGGGAAGAAAGGTCCGATGACCGAGGTGCTTCGTGGGATGGGGAAACTGTCTCCTGAAGAACGTCCGGTCGTCGGAGAGTTGGTCAACACGGTTCGGACGACGATCCAAGACACGTTAGAGGCGCGGATCGAGGAAGTGAAGGCGGTCGAACTTGAAGCGAAACTCGCGGCTGAGACAATCGACGTCACACTACCGGGTCGGACGGCGCTGCCGGGCCATACCCATTTACTTCAACAAATCGTCGATGAGATGGAAGACTTGTTCGTCGGGCTCGGCTATACAATCGCCGAAGGCCCGGAAGTCGAGACAGACCTGTACAACTTTGAGATGCTCAACTTGCCGAAAGACCATCCGGCACGTGATATGCAAGACTCGTTCTATATCACGGATGAGACGCTTCTCCGGACACACACGTCACCAGTTCAGGCCCGGACGATGCTCCAAGCCGACGGGAAACCGATTCGAATCATCTGCCCGGGGAAAGTGTACCGCCGCGACGAAGACGACGCGACACACTCACACCAGTTCATGCAAATCGAGGGGCTTGTCGTCGATGAGCACATCTCGATGGCTGATTTGAAAGGCACACTCGAAGTGTTCGTCAAGCAATTGTTCGGTGAGACGCGTGAAATTCGTCTTCGCCCGAGCTTCTTCCCGTTCACGGAACCATCAGTCGAAGTTGATATCTCTTGCTTCAAATGCGGAGGCAAAGGCTGCAACGTCTGTAAGGGAACAGGCTGGATCGAGATTCTCGGAGGCGGCATGGTCCATCCACGCGTTCTCGAGATGGCTGGCTATGACGCCACGAAGATGTCTGGATTCGCATTCGGGATCGGCGTCGAACGGATGGCGATGTTAAAACATGGAGTAGACGATATCCGTCACTTCTATACAAACGATCTACGTTTCATCGAGCAATTCTAAGGGGGAACACATATGTTATTATCGAAAAAATGGTTGAATCAATATATTGATGTATCAGACTTGAGCGGGCAAGAACTCGGAGACTTGATCACGAAGAACGGAATCGAAGTCGAGAGCGTCATCAGCCGCGCTGAAGGATTGTCAGGACTCGTCGTCGGTCACGTCCTCTCGTGCGAGAAACATCCCGAAGCGGACAAGTTGAACGTGACGACGGTCGATATCGGTGCGGACAGCCCGGTGCAAATCGTCTGCGGCGCACCGAACGTCGCGACCGGACAGCACGTCATCGTGGCGACGGTCGGAGCTCGTCTCCCGGGACTCAAAATTAAGAAAGCGAAACTGCGTGGTGTCGAGTCACAAGGGATGATTTGCTCCCTCGAGGAACTCGGTTTTGAGAAGAAGCAGATTCGTGAAGATGAACAGGACGGCATCCATACGTTCCGTGAATCGGTTGATGTCGGTGCGGACGTCATCAGCTTACTCGACCTTGACGACGAAGTGATCGAGCTCGGGTTGACACCGAACCGCTCGGATTGCTTGAGCCTATACGGAATCATCCATGAAGTCGCGGCCATTCTCGAGCGTCCTTACACGCTTCCGTCGGCAGATGTGACGACTGACGCACCAAACGCGGTCAGTGTCCGTCTTGAGACAGACAACTGCCCGTACTACGCGACACGTCGCGTCGATGGTGTCACAATCGGAGATTCGCCACAATGGCTGAAGAACGTCTTGATTGCCGAAGGTGTCCGGCCGATCAACAACGTCGTCGATGTGACGAACTATGTCATGCTCGAGCTCGGCCAGCCGCTACATGCGTTCGATACGGCAAAACTCGGGACGACGATTGCTGTCCGTCAAGCGCATGACGGCGAAGAAATCGTCACGCTCGATGACGTGACGCGCACGCTCGATGCCTCGATGATGGTCATCACGGACGGTGAACGTCCTGTCGCCATTGCCGGCGTCATGGGCGGTGCGAACACAGAAGTCGATGCGACGACGTCGAGTATCATCCTCGAGTCGGCCTACTTCGTACCGGCATCGGTCCGGAAGACGAGCCGTACGCTCGGATTGCGTTCGGATTCGAGTGCCCGCTTTGAAAAAGGAGTCGACCCGGAACGGTTGCAACTGGCCCTCGACCGTGCCGCCGAGCTCATCGTTGAAGTGAGCGGTGGCACGATCAGCGACATCGTCGTCGCTGGGGACAAAGCTTCAGCGGCCCGGACGATCGATGTCTCGGTCGCCTATATCAACCATCGCCTCGGGATGGACCTCGAACAAGCGACAATCGTCCGCATCTTGGAGCGGCTCGGTCTCGACGTGACCGGAGACGAGACGTTGACGGTCCACGTACCGTCACGCCGGCCTGACTTGGAACTACCGGCCGACATCACGGAAGAAGTGGCGCGCCTCTATGGGTATGACAGTCTGCCGTCGACACTCCCGGCGTCGCGTTCAAAAGGGTACCTCCCGCAAGAAAACGTGTTACGTCGCCGAGTTCGTCGTGTCCTTCAAGGGACAGGATTGTCGCAAGCGATCACGTACTCGCTCACGAGCGTCGGACACGCCGCACGCTTCAGTGGGGAAGGCTCGGACAAAGTTAACTTGGCGATGCCGATGAGCGAAGAGCGCTCAGTGCTCCGGACCTCACTCGTCCCAGGTCTCCTCGAAGCGGCGCGATACAACACGTCACGCCAACAAGCGAACGTGCGCTTGTATGAAACAGGACGCGTCTACGTGGAAGAAGGCGAGACGTTACCACGCGAAACGGAACGCGTCGCCGGTGTATTGACGGGGCTTTGGTACGACCATCGCTCGCAAGGCACACGTGTCCCGGTCGACTATTTTGTCGCCAAAGGCATCGTCGATACGCTGTTGCATACACTTCGCATCGACGCGACGTATGAGGCGGCGACGATTGCGGATATGCATCCGGGCCGGACTGCGAACGTCCTCGTGGACGGACGTGTCATCGGCTATGTCGGACAAGTCCATCCGGGCGTGTCAAAAGAAGCGTACGGTTTGAAAGAAGTGTACGTATTCGAGCTCGACTTGGATGTGTTGCATCAGACGGCACAACTCGTCTACGAAGACGTGCCACGTTTCCCATCGATTTCACGCGACTTGGCACTCGTCTTGAAGCGGGATATCCCGGCGGGTCAAGTCGAAGCAACGATCAAACAGGCTGCCGGACCGCTCTTGATCGACCTCGCCTTGTTCGATGTCTATGTCGGAGAGAACGTAGGAGACGATGAAAAATCAATCGCCTTCTCACTCAAATATCAAGACCCGACGCGCACGCTTCAGGATGAAGAAGTGACGGCGTCGTATGAAGCAATCCTTGCAGCCGTTCAAGCGGCCCACGGCGCAGAAGTTCGCGCCTAACCTAAAAAAGGTGTCCACCACGTGTGGACACCTTTTTTGAGTTTACTGGACCTCGAGAGCCAAGTCGCCGAACTTCGTCCAACCGACGAGGCATGTCACTTTATACAACAGGAGCGTGATGACGGCCGGGAGGACGACACCCGTTCCGACGAAGATGAGGAACGCGTCCATTCCTTGCGCGGCAAGGATGTTGAGCGGGGCGATCAACGAGTTGAGGCCGAGCCCTGCGATCTCGTATGGGACCTCGAGCGAGAAGACGAGCGTCGCGATCGGAGCGCTGATCATCGCTGCGATAAATGGTGGCATGACGACGCGAGGATTTTTGACGACGTTCGGGAACTGCACTTTCGGTGTGACGAAGAACGAGGCGACCAAACCGCCCGGATCCGTTTGACGATACGCCATGAGGGTGAAGCCGACGAACTGGGCCGTACATCCGATCAACGCAGCGGCGCTGGCGACCGGGTCGAGCTGGAGCGCGATGGCGAGTGCGGCCGATGAAGCAGGCGACATGAGCATGACGCTAAACACGAGCGCGATGACGAGCGATGTCGCGATTGGAGACGTATTGACCGATGCGGTGATGCTCGCACTGATCGAGTTGATGAGCGGTGTCGTGACGGCGGCTGCCCCGACCCCGACGATCCCGCCGCCTAGGACGGCTGTGACCGGGACGACCATCATGTCGAACTTCGTCTTGCCAAGAACACGTTTACCAAGCCAAACTGCAGCCGCGGCAGCGATTAAAGCACTGATCGGTTGACCAGGTACGAGCACGAGCCCGCTCTCGGTCGGTTGGAGCGCCGCACCACCGACGGTTGCCGCAATCATCGCACTGAACAAAACGAGGGTATTGCCGCCGAGCTGGTAGGCGACACCGGCACCGAGTGCCGGGGCGAGCAACGATTTCGCGACTTGCCCGATCAAGACGAGTGTCTCGATTCCGGCCATCTTCCCAATCGTTTCAATCAAGAGTCCGACCCCGAGCGTGACGAGGACGGCGCTTGCCATTCCTGCTGATATTTTGATCATCCGATCCATTGCGTACTGTTTCACTTCCATCATCTCCTCTATGTGTATCGTTCCAATAAAAAAACCTATCCAGATTGGATAGGCGCGTCGGTCAAACCATGAGCGCCTCGTCCGAAACCATCGAAACAAGGGCCCAAAAATTCGTCTCGGTCATCGAGTCGATTTTCAGTCCCTCAGTCGAATAATAATCAGTAGGCCGTGTTGTGCATGGGTTTTCATCAGTGCCAGCTCCTCCGTTTGTTAAGATTTGTCTAAGAGTAACACGATATTTTTCAATAATCAATATTTTCTGAAAATTTATTTGAAAAAAATTGAAAACCGCTCAAAAAGAAAGACGGCCCCGTGCAGGACCGTCTTTCTTTAAGATGTGCTGGCGGCGAGTGAGCCGACTTGTTGATCGATGAACGCCATCGAGATCGAATTGAAGTGATCGGGTTGGTCGACGTTGACGACGTGACCCGAGTCCGAGACGACCTGGACGCGAGCCGTCGGTTGATGTTTCGCGGTCCGTTCGACAGCTTCAAGGAACATGTAGTCCTCATCACCCATAATATAGAGAATCGGTACGTTCGTCTCGATTGATGAGAAGTGACGAAGCAACGGATTCATATTCTCGGTCATCTTGAACCAGCGGATGAACTCGCGCTGGCATAGGTTGGCCGCGTCGCGGACGAACATCATCCGTGATTTTTTATGACGTTTTTTCGGTAACAAGATCCACGCGAACAACTGATACAGCCACATGTACGGCACGAAGCTCTGCACGAGACTGCCAAGTCGAATCAACAACGTCGAGCGGACGTTGAACTTGACGATGGCCCCACCGAGCACGACGGAAGCGATTCGTTCCGGATGGTGCTCGAACATCGCCTGGATGACGATTGTCCCGAGCGACAGGCCGACCATATGTCCTTTTTCAATCTTCAAATGATCCATGACTTCGACGACGTCTTCGACGACGACGTCGAGCGTATATGCGTTCAGCGGTTGGTTCAACGACTGTTCTTCGTTGTACGAGCCGCCGTGTCCACGGAGATCGAGCAAGAGCACGTTATATTTTTTTTTGAACGGCCGAATTTGACGATACCAATGCGACAGACTTCCACCGGCGCCATGGATGAAGATGACCCAAGGATGGTCGTCGCTTAAAGTGTACGTTTTATAATGCAACATGAACGCTATCCTCCAAAAATTTTTAAGTTCATTAAACCCTAAAATTAATATACCATATCTTCGAAGTGAGGACTATCGTTTCAGCTCACTCAAACGGATCGCTTTCTTCGTGTTGGCGAAGTGGACTTTCGCCACTTCGTTTAAACGTTCTTGACCGTAACGGATGATCAACTCGGCAGCGACTTGATCGACTTTGGCACCGGCCCCTTTCGGTAACGTGACCCCGAGTGTCGCGCTTAACTTGTCCATTTCTTTTAAGAACAAGGCCCGGGCGAGAATCGAGGCAGCGGCCACGGCGACGTGCAGTCCTTCCGCTTTCGTCGAGAAATAGACGTCGTCTTTGACGACCGCCTTTTCAGATCGCAAATGGTTGTAATAGACGTTCTTTTCAGCGAACTGATCGATTAAAATCGCGTCCGGTGTCGCATCGAGCTTCTGTAATAAGGCCGACAAGGCGGCATTATGAGCGATGGCCGTCATTTTACCTTGTGTCATCGTCCGCTGCATCTTATTATACGCCGGATTGTGCAACGTCGCTTTCTGATAGGTGATGGTAACATGTAAATCTTTGGCGATGCGGACGATCTCTGTATCGGACAACAGTTTTGAGTCTTTGACCCCGAGCTCTTTGACAAGGGCGATTTTCTCTTTCGGCACATAGGCGGCGACGACGACGAGCGGTCCGAAATAATCTCCTTTTCCGACTTCATCGCTCCCGATGACAGACCAGTCCGAAAAGCCTTCCGGTAGAACGGTTTTAGGCACACTTGGTTCTTTCTTTATACTCGTTCCCCATTTTGCGGCCTCGCTGTCGGCATCGCGTCCTTGGAACATGACTTTACCCGAATTGTAGACCGTAATCACACACTGAGGTGTTTTGGCACTGAATCGTGCATGGGGCGGTGGATTGACCGCGTGGGCCCGATAACTCGCGATAAGTTCTTCTTGGGCCGCGGTCGACAATTTGATGACTTGATTGCCCAACGTGAGCACTTCCTTTCTAACTCTAGCAAATCAATCTTACATTTTTTTTAGATATTTTGAAACCAAAGTTTCGCTCTAAACGTATAGACAAGTGAGTAAAGAAAGAAGTGAGGTGAGTCGGAGATGTGGTGGCGCGATGACACGGATGAAGATGAGGCGGGATCTCTCTATAAACATATTCTCGAGCTAGAGGCTAGGATTGCGAAGCTGATCGCCCATCAAGTCAGGGTGCGTCGCCTGCTGATGCAAGAATCGTCGGCCGCGGCGACCGAACAAATCATTGCGCTGCAAGCGGAGGTCGATCATTTTTTATCGCTATTGCGACAAGAGCGAGCGGAAGCGGTCGATCGCTACGACCGCTTGCGTCTCGAACAGACGTTAGGACGTGTGCGGCAGGTGGTCGATCAACCGACCCGGCCTTTGTCCGAATGGGACACGATCGAGCAAGCACTCGCACTCGAAGTCGAACATTTGCGTCGTGTTCTTTCCTATGAACGACAGCGTCGCGCCGAGGAGGAGTGGTAATGGAATCGTTAGATCAGCTGTATTGGTGGGTACTCATCATCGCCGGTCTCGGTACATTTTTGTACATGTTATTTTCAGATGCGTTTGATTTATTCGATGGTTGGTTCAATCCAGCGGTCATCCTGTCATTTTTAGCACTCGGTGCGGGCATCGGCCTCATTTTGAACGCGCTCGCCCATGTGTCCCCGATGATCGGGCTCGCCGTCGCACTCGTCGGATCGTTCGCGCTCACGACGCTCCTGTACTTATTCGTCCTCTTGCCGTTATCGAACGCGGAAGAATCGATCGGGATGACCGATGAATCGCTCATCGGACTTGTCGGACGGTTAACCGTCCCCGTTCCGGAAGGCGGTTACGGGGAAGTACTCGTCGAATCGGTCATCGGTTCGATTTTAAAGACGGCTCAAAGTGTGGACGGCAAAGCGATTCCGAGTGATCGACGGGTCATCATCATCGAAGTCGAACGAAACATTGCGGTCGTCATGGAATATGACGAGCCGACAATCCGAAAGGAGTTTTAACTTATGAGCACAGCCATATTAGCCAGTATTATCGTCGGGGTGATTTTGCTCGCCTTGATTTTCGTCTTCGTGTTGAAGTATCGCACGGTCGGACCAGATGAGGCGCTCATCGTCACCGGCAGCTACTTAGGGAAAAAGAATGTCCATAGCGACGCGTCGGGCAACCGTGTAAAGATTATCCGCGGGGGCGGAACGTTCGTCTTGCCGGTGTTCCAGCAAGCGGAACCGCTCAGCCTTCTTTCGAGCAAACTTGAAGTGACGACGCCGGAAGTGTACACCGAGCAAGGCGTACCGGTCATGGCGGACGGTACGGCCATCATCAAAATCGGTGGCTCGATCAGCGAGATCGCCACGGCGGCCGAGCAGTTCCTCGGCAAACCGAAAATCGAACGCGAGAACGAGGCGAAAGAAGTGCTCGAAGGTCACCTCCGTTCCATCCTCGGTTCGATGACAGTTGAAGAGATTTATAAGAACCGCGATAAGTTCTCACAAGAAGTCCAACGCGTCGCCTCACAAGACTTGGCGAAAATGGGGCTCGTCATCGTGTCGTTCACGATTAAAGATGTTCGTGACAAGAACGGCTATCTCGAATCACTCGGGAAACCACGAATCGCGCAAGTGAAACGCGATGCTGATATTGCAACGGCCGAAGCGGACAAAGAGACACGCATCAAACAAGCAGAAGCGATGAAAGACGCGAAGAAAGCTGAACTCGAACGGGCTTCGGAAATCGCAGAAGCCGAGAAAGAGAACCAGCTCCGCATCGCCGCCTATCGTCGTGAGCAAGACGTCGCCAAGGCCCGGGCCGACCAAGCGTATGAACTTGAAGAAGCCCGCGCCAAACAAGAAGTCACCGAGCAACAGATGCAAGTCCAAATCATCGAGCGTCAAAAGCAAATCGAGCTCGAAGAGAAAGAAATCATGCGTCGTGAGAAACAATACGATTCAGAAGTGAAGAAAAAGGCCGACGCCGACCGCTATGCGATCGAACAGTCAGCGGAAGCCGACAAGGCGCGTCAAATCGCCTCGGCCGATGCCGAGAAATATCGTATCGAAGCGGAAGCGAAAGCTGACGCCGAACGCGTTCGACTCGCCGGTGTGGCCGAAGCGGACTCGGAACGGGCCAAAGGGGAAGCCGAAGCCGAGATTATCCGCTTGACGGGTCTCGCCGAAGCCGAAGCGAAACAAAAAATCGCCGAAGCGTTCGAACAGTATGGACAGGCTGCCATTCTCGACATGGTCGTCAAGATGCTTCCGGACTACGCGAAACAGATTGCAGCACCGCTTGGCAATATCGACAAGATCACGGTCGTCGATACGGGCAGCGGCAAAGATGGGGGTGCCGGCAAAGTCACAGGCTACGCTACAGACTTGATGGCATCGCTCCAACAGACGCTCAAAGCGTCGTCAGGAATCGACATGAAAGATTTACTCGACAATTTTGCCGGGAAAGGCAACGTCCAGCCGAGCGCGAATCGCGAATTGAGCGAATCGACGTTCGCCGCGACCGAAGAGTGAGCCGAGAGCCACAGACAATCGTCTGTGGCTTTTTTGTTTCGTGCGGATTCCTCTAAATTTGATAGGAAAGACTTCAAACTCGATCGGTTTCTGACGATAAGGGAGATGTCAGACCATTAGAGAGAGGAAGTAGCTATTATGAAGAAATCACTCATCATCGGCTTGTTGGCCGCATGTGTGACTTGGTTGCCCGGTTGTCAGTCTGTCATCGACCAACCGGAACAAACCGTGGAAACACGTCAATCGATGGGCGTCGTCTTGTCCGATGTTGGTCTCGGGGACCAATCGTTCAGCGACGCGGCGATGCGCGGCATGGGGCAACTCCGGGAGACAGGGAAATGGTTCGTCGACTATCGCGAGCTTGCCGAGACGGAGACATATAAAGCGGGGTTCGAACAGCTCGTCGCGGACGGACATGATGTTATCATCGGTCTTGGTTTCGCATGTCAGACGGATCTTGAAGCGGTGGCGGCCGAACATCCAGAGCAACAGTTCGCGTTGATTGATGCCGTATCGACGTTACCGAACGTCATCTCGGTGACGTTCCAAGAGACGGAAGGCAGTGCACTCGCCGGGGCAGTCGCGGGGCTCGAGACGGAATCGAATAAAATCGGTTTCATCGGGGGTGTCGACAACGAGCTGATTCAAAAATTCGGGACCGGCTTCGAGCTCGGTGCAAAAGGCGTGAATGAAGACGTAACGATGCTCGTCGATTACGCCAACGATTTTGCCTCGCCTGAAATCGGACGTAAGTTGGCAGAGAAACAGATTGAAGCCGGAGCGGACGTGCTGTACGCCGCTGCAGGACTGACAGGGGTCGGTGTCTTAGAAGCAGCGGAACGGAACGGCGTGAAAGCGATTGGCGTCGATAGCGACCAATCGATGATCGCACCGGACGCGGTCATCACGTCGATGTTGAAACAAGTCGATTTGGCCATCGTCGAAATCGCGGATCGGGTCGAAGCGAAGGCGTTCAACGCTCACGTCGAACTCGGGATCGATCAAGGCGGTGTCGGTTTGGCCGCTCTTCGTCGTGTCCAGTGGGATGACGACGAGACAAAACGGTTCGAGGCGTTTCAGAAACAGTTGATGGAGGGGACGCTGAAATGAGCTTACGGAAACGGTTCATCTTTTCGACCGTGTTCACGGTCTTATTGATTGTCTTGATGATGAGTTATGTCTTGTCGACGTTGAATCGTCTGCAAACTTATAACGAGCAGTACGGCACCCAGATGATTGAGTTGTCCCAACTCGAGACGTCGCTCTTGCAGGAGCAGTCCCTTTGGACCTCGCTCGGTGAGCAGATGAGCCAATCGACGCTCACGCAGCTCGAGCGGATTCGGACGACAAACACGGAGACGTTTACGACATTGAAACAGACGTATCTTATTCCTGAATTTGCGAACCACCTTGAACGTGCGACGATGAAGTATGAGCGAATCGGAGCCGAGGTCGAGGCGGCCGAGGCCGGCGGAATCGCCGCCCGGATTCAAGCGGCGAAGCTTGAAGGGGTATTGAACGATGTGAATACGCTCCTCTTGAAAAATGGAACATTCTACGAGGCGTTACAAGCCGAGGCGGCGAGTGAGACGAAACGTCTCCTGCTCGTGTCCGTATTGTTGACGGTCTTTGTCATCGTCGCGCTCAGTGTATACAACTTCTTCTTCGCCCGCTCGATCACCCACCCGCTCGAACGTAACGTCGAGGCGGCGGAAGCGATCGCGGCCGGACGATTGATCACGCTGCCGGATTCGACGCGACGTGATGAAATCGGACGCTTAGAACGAGCGATGCGGGAAATGACGATGTCGCTCCAGACGGTCATCGGTTCCATCCGTGTCACGTCGATGAAAGTGAACGATATGACAGAGACGGCGGCTGCTGAGAACGAGGCCGTGGTCAGTACGACATCGAACATCACGAATGCCGTCGATGAGATGGCGAACGGGGCCCAGTCGATTGCGACCGAACTGCAAGAGACACTTGAATCGGTCGGCATCATGGCGACCTCGTTCGAGACAAGTTTGAACCAGACGAAGCAGACGACCGAACAGACGTCTGAGATGACACGCGAAGTCGCGGCCGGCATCGAGACGTTGACGGACCAGGAAGCGATTTTAGCACGTTCGAGCGAACGTAACGCATCGCTCGTCAACCGGATGGATGATTTCGCCCGGAAAACAGAAGAAATCGAAAAAATGGCGAAGCTCGTGGAAGATGTCGCCGCCCAGACGAACTTGCTCGCCTTGAATGCGGCCATCGAGGCTGCACGGGCAGGGGAGGCAGGACGAGGTTTTGCAGTCGTCGCCAGCGAAGTGAAGAAATTGGCCGAGGAGAGCAACGTGGCGACACGTTCCATCTTTGGTGTCGTCCAGACGATCCGGGACGAGGTCGTCCGCTTGACGGACATGGTCGAAGAGTCGAGTCGGGAACAGACGGCACAGCTCGAGGCGTTCGGAATGACGAAGCAGGCGTTCAACCGAATCCATGACCGCACGGACCACGTCGCCTCGTTTGTCAGTACGATTGAACGCGAGATGGTCGCGTCGAGTTCGGAAGTGACGAACGTCTTGAAACGGGTCGAGGAAGTGAGCGGTGTCACCGAGGAACTTGCGGCGGGGAACGAAGAAGTCGCAGCCTCGATGAAAGAGCAGCAAGCGAGCTTCGATCAGATTTTCGCCTTGATGCAAGAGTTAGAAGGACAAGCCGCGGCGCTCGCGAGCCAAGTTCAACATTTTGAAGAGCACTGAGACAAGTTTCGGCTTGTCTCTTTTTTGTCGTCTCGCTATGTACAGGAAGCGGATGCCTTCGTCCGATAGGCGCGTGGAAAACGACGAGTTCGGCCTCGGCACAGATGACAACGTTTCTTCATACTATAGAAAAGACTCGCTCGAGGAGGGGACGTATGGAGAAGTGGAAACGATATGTCGTCGTGCTGCTGATTGGACTGTTTATCGGGGTGGGCTATATGTTTTATTCGAAAGAACCGGAGACGCCGATGGTCGAACAGTTCGTTGCGACACCCGAACCGGAAGTCGAGCCGAGCGTCCCGACCGAAATCGTCGTCTATGTGACCGGGGCGGTCGAGGCACCGGACATGTATACGATGCCACAAGGTGCGCGTGTCGGTGACGTGTTGTCACTCGCTGTCTTGACGGATGAGGCCGACCCCGAACAATTGAACTTGGCCCAATTGCTCGTCGATGGGACGAAAGTGAGCGTCCCGAAAAAAGGAGAGACGGTCGTTGTGCCGGCCGCTGAAGAAGCGAGCGGGGGGACGAACGGGGTCCATGTCAACAGTGCGACGAAGGACGAACTGATGACCGTACCGGGCATCGGCCCGGCCAAAGCCGAGGCGATTCTCAATCATTTGAAACAACATGGGCCGTTCAAGTCATACGAAGAGATTGGCAACGTCAAAGGATTCGGGGAGAAGACGTTAGAAAGCATGGAAGGTTATTTATTGGTCCCGTGACATGCCGCTGTATCCACTATTGCCGATCAGCCTATTCATTGCCGGGATGTACGGGTCGGTCGCCCTCTGCCTCCTGTTGTCTGTCGCCATCGCGTTCACCTGTCGCGGTCAATCCGTCTATGCGCATATCGGCGCCGTCCTGCTCGTCCTGTTCGTGTTCGTACGTCCTGACGCCGAACCGTTGCCGGAGGACGGGCCCTATCTGTTCGCCATCGAGAGCCGGCGGGACAACGGACTATCAGCGCGGCTGTATGGACAAATCGACGGGACGGAAGGTGTGTTGACCGGTCGTGACCTCGCACTCGGTCGTCCCGGAGAGACGTGCCTCGTCACGTTCACGCACATCCCGTTCGCACCGCTGCGTAATATGGGCGGATTCAATGAGTCGGCGTGGGCGCTCGGAGCCGGTCTGACGTTCAAAGGGAGTGACGTCGCCATCGAGGCGTGTCGTCCGAGTGACGGGATAGCTGGGCGGATGCTCCGCTGGAAAGAACGGCAGCTCGCGAGAATCGAGGCAACGTATCGACCAGATGTGGCGCTATATATGGAGGCGTTATTGTTTGGGGAGAGCCGATTGCTCGATGAGGACACCTCGTTCTCTTACCGGGTCACGGGTCTACTTCATCTGCTCGTCATCTCCGGGTCACATATCGCGCTCCTCGTTTTGGCGTTCCGTTGGCTGATGCGCGGTTTGCCGTTTCGTCAGGAGACGAAGACGCAACTCATCATCGCCGCGGTCACGCTGTTCGGCTGGCTGACCGGGTTTTCGCCACCGGTCGCACGGGCCGTTCTCGTCGCCGATCTGTTGCTCGGGTTGTCGCTGTTCGGCTACCGTGTCCGTGACCCGATTCGGTTACTGAGTTGGTGTGCCGCGATGCTACTCGCCGTGCAACCTTATCTGTTCTGGAATCTAGGGTTTCAATTGACGGTCGCGATGACGCTATTTTTGCTCGTGACCCGGTCGATTTGGACCGGGCCGTTCGGATTGGCCATCTATGCGCAATGGTTCGGTCTCATCTTCCTATGGCCCGTGCAACCAATTCTATCGATGTTGGCACCGGTATATAACGTGCTCGTCGGGCTGTTGATCTCTTGGTTCATCATCCCGATCACACTGCTCTCGTACCTCGTACCGACGGCCGAACCACTCCTCTATCCGGTCCTCGACGGGTTGAACGGGACGTTCCAACTGCACCATGACTGGCAGCCGTGGCTCCCGTTGCACGAGTTCACGTTTTGGCACGCTGTAACGCTCGCTGCCGTGCTGTGGGGTGGGTTGATCTTACTCGAATGGAAGCGCTGGACGGGCTGGGCGCTGGCCGTCAGTTCCCTTTTCTTCCTTCACGTCTCGTTGGAATGGACCGAACAGCCACGCGTCACGTTTCTAGATGTCGGGCAGGGCGATGCCATCGTCGTCGAGTATGGCGATGTGACCGGGGTCATCGATGTCGGCGGAGTGTTTCAAGACCCGAAGGAATTGAAACGGTCCACGTATGATCCGGGAGCGGATGTCGTCGCCCCGTACATATGGAAGCGAGGGGAGATGCGTCTCGATTTCTTGCTGCTTACCCATGCCGATCATGATCACGTCGGCGGACTGTCCGGTTTGCTCTCGTCCATCGAAGTCGATGAGGTGTGGCTCTCGGCGGAAGTAGCGGATCAAGGCAAACGAGACGAGTTACTGGCCGAGCTGGCGGCCTATCAAGTCCCGGTCCGGCTCCTGTCGAGCGGGGACAGGCCGTACCCGTGGATGTGGGTCGTCGCCCCGGACGAGTCAGGAGAGGATGAGAATGCGAACTCGGTGTCACTGTTCATGAAAGTCGGGGACCTCACTTATTTATTGACCGGAGACTTACCGGACAGACGGGAAGGGATGATCCCGACCGTCGACGTCGATGTATTCAAGCTCGGACATCACGGGGCGGACTCATCCTCGAGTCGTGAGTTGATTGAGCGGGTCGATCCGGAATGGATTGTCGTCAGCGTCGGGGCGAACAATCGCTACGGTCACCCCCACCCCGACACGTTAGAGCGAATCGAAGGAAGACGGTTATTGCGGACGGACGAGGACGGGATGGTCGTCTGTGAACGAAATCGCTGTCGCGGGATCGTAACGAGGGGGGTCACTCCAAGAAATCTATGATAAACTAAAAAAGCGATTGCTCCCCCGGGGCAATCGCTTTCTGACTGACTTATAAGCTCAAGAACTTGATGAGGACACCGATCGCGAAGATGGTGAAGAAAAAGCCGAACGGGACGATGAAGCCGATAGCTGAATCGATGGCATCGTTACGTTTGCACTGTACGTCGTTCTCGAACGGGTTTTCGCTTTGTGGGCGAACAGAGTTAATATGCATAGTGAGTCCCTCCTTGAAATGGTTCCGTCCTAAGTATAGCGAATCAGTGAAGGATAATCTATGTTTAGATAAGAATAAATTGTGAAAGTGGTGTGTGTTTTGAATGAACCGTGGCTGCATAACGGAAAGTTGTCGAACGTGTATGTCCTATTTGGGACAGAGAAATATTTACTAGAGACGTGGGAACGGGCGATCATCAAAGCCGCCAACCCGTCTGGTGATCAATTTGATGTCATGCAGCTCGACTTGCACGAGACGTCACTCGATACGGCGCTTGATGAAGCGGAGACGGTACCTTTTTTCAGTGAGTATCGGACCGTCATCGTCAAACATGCCCAGTTTTTGACGGGGGCGAAAGAAAAGCAGAAACAAAACGTCGAGCGCTTGACGGATTACGTCTTACAACCGGCTCCTTACTCTGTGCTCGTCTTTGTCATTGAAGCGGAAAAACTCGATGAACGAAAAAAAGTTGTCAAACGCCTGAAAGAACGGGCCATCGTCCTCGAAGCGAAAAAACCGAGCCAATCCGAATTAATGCGTTACGTCGGCGACGAATTGAATCGTCGTGGTCAAAAGATGGAGCGGGCGACCGTCGAGCGTCTGTTGTTCCTCTGTCAGGACGATTGGGGAAAACTCGTGCGCGAGCTTGAGAAATTACAACTCTATGCGAGTGAAGGCGCCGACATCCCGATGGAGATCGTCAACGACTTGGTCCCGCGGACGCTCGAGGATAACGTATTCCAGCTATCCGAGTTTTTAGTGGCCCGACGTGCGGATGCTGCGCTTCGGCTTGTACGGGACTTGGAGAAACAGGGGCAGGAATTGATCGGTCTGTTGTCGCTCCTCGCCCGGCAGTACCGGAATATGTATCTGGCCAAACAGTTGACCGAGAAAGGTTATGGCGAGAAGCAGATCGCCTCGAAAATCGGGGCGCATCCATATACGGTAAAACTCGCCTCACAAGCGAGCCGGAATTTCTCAGAGGCCCAGCTCGCCCGGGCGCTGACGATGATTGCCGATGCGGACGAGGCGATGAAGACGGGACGGGGCGACAAGCAACTCGTCTTTGACACACTCGTCTGCCAATTAACGTTACTGTGAGGTGAAGACATGGGATTACAGGAAGTGAGACTCGTGGACGTGATTCCGCTCCGGCATGAAGTGTTACGGCCGGGACAGGCAGTCGAGACATGTTATTTTGAAGGGGATGACGCCGAGACGACACGCCACTATGCCTGGGTCGAAGACGGTCGTGTCGTGTCGATTGCGACCGTGATGGAAGTGGGGCGTGACTTCGACGGTCAGACGGTGCCGTATCAGCTCAGAGGGATGGCAACGGACCCGGCATTTGCTGGCCAAGGAATTGGCTCGTCCTTTTTACAGGCGTTGCATGAAGCGGTCAGTGATTCGTGGTGGTGCAACGCTCGAGCGATCGCCGTCCGGTTCTATGAACGGAACGGATTGGTGACGGTCGGTGACGCGTTCGACATTCCAGGGATTGGACCCCATTATGTGATGAAGTACGAAAAAACAGCCGGCTCCTAATGGAGGCGGCTGTTTCGTTTTAGTCTCTAATTAGAGAGCTGCGATGCGAGCTGCGAGACGTGATTTGTCACGACCTGCTTTGTTTTGGTGGATTAGACCTTTTGCTGCAGCCTTGTCGATTTTCTTCGTAGCGAGGACGAAAGCTTCTTGAGCCGCTTCTTTGTTACCTTCTACAACGAGAGTATCAACACGTTTTACTGCTGTACGCATTGCTGCTTTCTCTTGCGAGTTCGCTACGCGACGCTTTTCAGAAGTTTTTGCACGTTTGATTGCTGATTTGATATTTGCCATGTTATTTCACCTCCTGAAACAAGAAAGTGTATGTTCTCATTACTTCAAGTAATCATTCAACAGAACAAGCACAATTGTAGCAAACGGTTATTCGAAAAGCAACCACTTGATGATTATTCTGAAAACTATATGTGGTATTGTTGTAGTAGGTCGTACACATTAACTTAGGATTTTGATATAATGACACGGTATGCATGAGAAGGATAGGTGAACCCATATATGAACAAACAAGAATTAGAGAATCGTCAGAAGAGAATACGGAACTTTTCCATCATCGCCCACATCGACCATGGGAAGTCGACACTCGCTGACCGGATTCTCGAGAGAACTGGTGCGCTCACAGCGCGTGAAATGAAAGAACAGACGCTTGATGCGATGGATCTCGAACGGGAACGTGGGATCACAATCAAATTGAACGCCGTTAAATTGAACTATACCGCAAAAGATGGCGAAGAGTACATCCTTCATTTGATCGATACACCGGGACACGTCGACTTCACATATGAAGTGTCGCGTTCGCTCGCAGCCTGTGAAGGGGCGGTCCTTGTCGTCGATGCGGCTCAAGGGATTGAAGCTCAGACACTCGCGAACGTTTATCTCGCGCTTGATAACGACCTTGAAATCATCCCGGTCATCAACAAGATCGACTTGCCATCGGCTGACGTCGAACGCGTCCGTCAAGAAATTGAGGATGTGATCGGACTTGACGCTAGTGACGCTGTGCCGGCTTCTGCTAAGGCGGGAATCGGGATTGAAGAGATTCTCGAGCAAGTCGTTGAACTCGTTCCGCCGCCGACTGGTGACCCGTCAGCACCACTTCAAGCGTTAATTTTCGACTCGTATTATGACGCCTACCGTGGTGTTGTCGCTTCGATCCGAATTGTCAACGGTTCGGTCAAAGTCGGTGACAAGGTTCAAATGATGTCGACTGGTAAATCATTTGAAGTAACGGATCTTGGTGTCTCAACACCGAAACCGGTCTCGGTGAAGGAATTGAACGTCGGAGACGTTGGTACGCTATCGGCATCGATTAAAACGGTCGGTGATGTGCGCGTCGGTGATACGATCACCCTTGCGAAAAATCCATCGACGGAACAGCTCCCGGGTTACCGGAAGATGAACCCAATGGTGTATTGTGGTCTGTATCCAATCGATGCCGCCAAATATAACGACTTGCGCGAAGCGCTCGAACGACTCCAGTTGTCGGATGCGGCACTCGAATTCGAGCCGGAGACGTCACAAGCACTCGGCTTTGGCTTCCGTAGCGGATTCCTCGGCATGCTCCACATGGAGATCATCCAAGAGCGAATCGAGCGTGAGTTCGGGATCGACTTGATCACGACGGCACCGTCGGTAATCTATCACGTCACGACGACGGCGGGCGACGTTATCCATGTCGATAACCCGTCGAAAATGCCGGAACAACAAAAAGTCGAGTCGATAGAAGAGCCGTACGTCAAAGCGGCCATCATGACACCGAATGACTATGTCGGCGCCATCATGGAGCTCTGTCAGAAGAAGCGCGGCAGTTTCATCGACATGCAGTATATCGATACGACGCGTGTCAAAATCACGTATGACATCCCGCTCAGTGAAATCGTCTATGACTTCTTCGACCAGTTGAAGTCGAGCACGAAAGGATATGCGTCGCTTGATTACGACTTGATTGGTTACCGCCCGTCACGCCTCGTCAAGATGGATATCCTCCTCAACAACGAACTTGTCGATGCGCTCAGCTTCATCGTGCACCGCGATTTTGCCTACGAACGGGGGAAGGTCATCGTTGAGAAATTGAAGGCGCTCATTCCGCGTATGCAGTTCGAAGTGCCGATTCAGGCAGCGGTCGGAACGAAGATCGTGGCCCGTTCGACGATCAAGGCGCTCCGTAAAAACGTCCTCGCCAAATGTTACGGCGGCGATATCTCACGGAAACGTAAATTGCTCGAGAAACAAAAAGAAGGTAAAAAGCGCATGAAGATGGTTGGTTCTGTCGAAGTGCCGCAAGAAGCGTTCATGTCCGTCTTGTCGATGGACGAAGAATAATCGTTCGCCCTTATCTACGGATGAGGGCGTTTTTTTCGTATTTGGCAGGATTCGGTGGGCCAGGTACGGAATAGTACCCACTTACAGATAAATAGAGGAGGAGTGGCGGTGTCGATATATAATTTTTCAGCAGGGCCGGGCGTATTGCCAGAACCTGTCTTACGAGAAGTGCAAGCCGAGTTTCTTTCCTATAAACAAGGGGTGTCCATCGTCGAGATGAGTCACCGCTCCGACACGTTCGCGACAATCGTCGAGCAGCTCGAGACGAGACTGCGGCGATTGATGCAGATTCCAGACGATTACGCCGTCCTGTTCCTTCAAGGTGGGGCGACGCTTCAATTTTCAATGGTGCCGATGAACCTGCGGGAATCGGGTCGCTTCGCCTATCTCGACAGTGGAACATGGTCGAAGAAAGCGATCAATGACGCAAAACACTTCGGTGACGTCATCGTCGCCGGTAGTTCAGCGTCATCCAACTACGACGCAATCCCGGAGTGGCCGGAACATATTCAGGATGTGGATTATCTTCACGTGACGTTGAACAATACGATCGAAGGTACGCGCTACACGACGTTGCCGGATACGAACGTCCCGCTCGTCGCCGACATCTCGTCGAACATTTTAGCGGAAGCGATCGATGTACAGCGCTATGGTCTCTTGTACGCCGGTGCCCAAAAAAATATCGGTCCGGCCGGATTGACGATTGTCGTCATTCGTCGTGACTTGGTCACCGAGCGCGATTTGCCGTCGTATCTGGCTTACAGCAAGCATGTCGACACGCTACTCAACACCCCGTCGACGTTCAGTTTATATGTCGCTGAGCGGGTTCTCGCCTGGGTCGAGTCCGAAGGGGGCGTCGACGAGATGGAACGTCGCAACGAAAAGAAGAGCAAGCTGTTATATGACGCCTTGGATACGTCACCGGTATTTCGCGCGCTCGTCTCCGGCAAGGAACGGTCGCTGACGAATATCCCGTTCACGAGCGGAAATGACGCGACGGATGAAGCGTTCCGGCAGTTCGCGGAGATGCGCGGGTTGATCGAGCTCGGGGGTCATCGGTCGGTCGGGGGTCTTCGAGCGAGCCTTTATAATGCGATGCCACTTGAAGGTGTGACGCGTCTCATTGACGTGATGCACGAGTTTGAACAGGAGGGACAAGATGTTTCATATAAAAACGTATAACCAAATCGCCCAAGACGGGCTAAGACGCTTCGAACCGAGCGAGTACGCCGTCAATGATGCGGAGCAAGCCGACGCCTGGGTCATTCGGAGTCATGACGTCCATCAGGCGGACATCCCGCCCTATTTGCTGGCCATCGCCCGGGCCGGTGCCGGTGTGAACAACATTCCGCTCGAACGGTTGGCTCGTCAAGGGGTCGTCGTGTTCCATACACCGGGCGCGAATGCGAACGCCGTCAAGGAACTCGTGCTCGCCAGCATGCTGTTGTCGGTCCGACCGATTTTAGAAGGGACGAACTGGGTCAACGGTCATACGTTTTCCGATCAGGCGTCGCTCGAGCAGGCGATGGAAGACGAGAAGCGGCGCTTTGTCGGGTCTGAGCTAAGAGGCAAGCGAGTCGGGATCATCGGTCTCGGTGCGATCGGTGCGTCGCTCGCCAACGACTTGCTCCACCTCGGCATCGACGTCGTCGGCTACGACCCGCATTTATCGGTCGACGCGGCGTGGAACATCTCGCAACAAGTGAAGCGGGCGAAGCAGTTGAGCGAATTGCTCGCCGATGTCGATATCCTGTCGATTCATATGCCGCTCACCGATGACACGCGTCACATGATCGACGCGACGTGGTTCAAACAGATGAAACCGGGCGCCACCATCTTGAATTTCGCCCGCGGTGAGCTCGTGAACGATTCCGATTTGCTCGAGGCGCTCGATGAGAACGTGGCGACGTACATCACTGACTTCCCGAAACAGGCGCTGCTCGGTCATCCACAAGTCGTCGCCTTCCCGCATCTCGGGGCGTCGACGCACGAGTCTGAGGTGAACTGTGCGATTCAAGCCGTCGATACGCTCAAACTGTACTTAGAGACCGGTAACATTCGTAACTCGGCCAACTTCCCGAACGCGGAACTTCCGTATGTCGGGAAGCGGCGTTTGGCGGTACTTCATTTGAACGTCCCGAACATGGTCGGTCAAATCGCGAGCCGGCTCGCCGAAAACGGAATCAATATCGATAACATGGTCAACCGGAGCCGCAACGATGTGGCCTATACATTGATCGACATCGACAACCATAAACATGAGACGTTATCCGTGCATGCCCTATATGACATCGAGGGTGTCATGCGCGTCCGCGAATTTTAAGGAGGAATGACCATGGTCGTATTTAAACCGTTTGCCCCGTATATGCCGAAACACCCCGAGGCGGTCGCTGCCGCCCCGTACGATATCGTCACTGTCGAACAGGCGCGTGAAGACGTCGGTCAGCGTCCCGATTCTTTTCTTTCGGTCGATAAACCAGAACTGTTCACGGCGGACATGCCGCTCGACGCCTGGGGACGCAGAGCCCGTCATGAGCTCGAACGGCTCTATGAATCAGAATTGACCGAGCGGACACATGGGTTTTACGTCTACCGGCTCACCGACCATGGACATGTGCAGACCGGACTCGTCGCCACGTTCTCGGTGACCGATTATGAGACGGGGAGAATCAAAATCCACGAGCACACACGTGAGGTGAAAGAGCGCGAACGGGTCGAACACGTATCGGCGACGAAAGCGCACACCGGCCCGATTTTGATGAGTCACGTCCCGGACGAAGGATTGCGTCGCATCTTGGACGACGCGACGACAGGAGAGGCGTTGTTCGCCTTCACGGACAGTGAAGGTGTCATCCATGAAGGCTATGCCGTGCCATCCAAGCATCAAGCACGCGTCATCATGCTCGGGGCAAGTATCCCAGCCCTCTATATCGCCGATGGACATCACCGGGCCAAAGCCGCAGCTGTCGTCGCCCGGAGCCCGATCCATGAAGCGGAATCGAAACAAGAGCGGGACCACTTCCTCGGCGTCTTGTTCCCGAGCGATGAGCTGACGATTTTGCCGTACCATCGCATTTTGAACGATGTGGCGCCAGAAGAAGTCAGAGCGTTGCTTGACGGTTTAGCTTTCTCGTATGAGATTGAATCGGTGCCTGCCTTACACGTCCCGAACGAACGGGGCACGTTCGGTTTGTCTTACCGGGGCGAGCATTTCATGCTCAAAAAACGGCAGGCGACGACGGCGCTCGACGTCGCGACGTTGCAACGGGATGTGCTCGAGCCGTATTTCCATGTCAAAGACGTACGGACGGACAAACGAATCGATTTCATCGGCGGCAAAGATGCCCCGACGCGCCTCGCCGACTTGGCTGAACGTGATGACGTCGTCGTGTTGACGTGTCACGCCACGGCGATGGAAGAGCTGATGCGCGTCGCCGACGAGAGCGGTCAAATGCCGCCGAAATCAACGTGGTTCGAACCGAAATTAAAGAGCGGTCTGTTCATTCATCGGTTCGATTGAACGTGCAGAGTGGCGTCACGGCGTGAAAAGCGTTATAAATGGAAGAGAAGAAAGGGGTGGCCGCCATGGCTAAAGCCGTATATCTTCACATTCCATTTTGTGAACATATTTGTTATTACTGTGATTTCAACAAGGTGTTCTTGAAGAACCAACCGGTTGATGACTATTTAGATGCATTAGAACGAGAAATCAAACTCTCGCTCGAACAATACCCGACCGATACGATTGAGACGATTTTTATCGGCGGCGGGACACCGACCGCCCTCAATGAGGCGCAGATGAAACGACTCATGGACATGGTCGCGCGTCACTTGCTCCCGCTCGCGTCGCCGGACCTCGAATACTCTATCGAGGCAAATCCGAACTTCGTGAGCGCCGAGAAGCTCGATACGATGAAACAAGGAGGGGTCAACCGCGTCAGTTTCGGCGTCCAGACGTTCGATGACGGTGGACTCGAACGAATCGGACGGACACACCGGGCCGATGACGTGTTCGCGACCGTGACGGAAGCGGCGAAGCGATTCGATAACATCTCGATCGACTTGATGTTCGGCTTGCCGGAACAGACGCTCGAACAGATCGAGCGCGACCTCGATTTGGCGTTCAAGCTCCCAATCCAACACGTGTCTTCCTATTCGTTGATTCTCGAGCCGCACACCGTGTTCGCGATTCAAGAGCGGAAAGGGAAGTTGCGCCTCCCGGGCGAGGACATCGAAGTCGAGATGTACTTGAAAGTGATGGAGACGCTCGAACGTCGAGGCTTGAAACAGTATGAGATCTCGAACTATAGCCTCAAAGGACGGGAGAGCCGTCATAACCAAGTGTACTGGCGCAACGAAGAGTATTATGGCTTCGGGGCCGGGGCGCACAGTTATTTGAACGGGGAGCGTCGAGCGAACATCGCGCCGATTCCGCACTATATCAAGGCGGAAGGGCTGCCGGTTCGCAATACGACGATGCTCGAGACGGTCGAGAAGATGGAAGAGGAACTGTTCCTCGGACTCCGGATGCGTCAAGGCGTGTCGTTTGCGACGTTCGAGTCGAAGTATGGTGTGTCGATGCGTTCGGTATTCGGGCATGTCTTGTCGGAACTCGAGGCAAAACGGTTGATCGAGACGACGGACACACACGTCCGCTTGACCGAATCTGGGCTCCCGCTCGCCAACGAGGCGTTCGCTGCCTTCATCGGCGAGGCACGGATGAGCGACTCACCGGAACAGACATCGATGTCATAACAAACAAGGGCGAACCCGGATTGGGTTCGCCCTTGTTTTGGTTATAAGACAAGATCGCGGTAAATCGGCATGAGCCGGCTGAACGTATCCTCGACGAGCGCCAGGAACGCGGCTTCGTTTTGCAGAATCGACGCATCGGCCGGAAGTTGACGACCGATCAAGAAGTCCGCTTTCTTCACCGTCGCGAACCGTTCTGTGATCGCCTCGATCGATTCAGCTGACGACTCCTCGACTAAGAACGCGTCTTTTTTCATATGATCCCCGGCGATATGGAAGTCCGGGAACTCTGATTTAAAGTCGATCGTCATGAGTCGACGGCCGATCGCTTCTTTGTTCGGCATCTCATAGATGAACGCGAGCCAGATGAAGACCCGGTCGTCGAATAATCCGACTTGGAAATGGGGATGCTTCTTATAGCCGCGTTTGTCATGGCCGATCGCCATCCACGTGTCTTTCGGTGGATTGACCGTCCGACGGGCATGTTTGGCGACATGCAAGTAAAGCGGGACACCGACATCGGCCTCGAGTTGGGGACCGACCTCTTCATAGATACGATGGAACAGCGGTTGAATCTCAGAGCGGATGCCTGCCATGCGGGCATCGAGTCCGTCTTGCGTGAATACGTTAAATTGTTGTGTTGTAAACATCTAATCACCTCAATTCGTATCATACCGAAACTTGAAGAAACATGCATACCGGAAGGCTCTATGGGACTGGAAAAAATGATGCGAATGAATTGACAAATATGGAGAACATGATAATATTTGAAGTGTGATTAGCACTCAGTAAATATGAGTGCTAATAAAGCGAGGCCAATCTTCAGAGAGGAGTGACGTTGTGCTGACAGAGAGACAATTGCTCATTTTACGAGCCATCATTGATGATTATATTCAAACGGCCCAACCAGTCGGTTCGCGGACGTTATCGAAGCGGGATGACTTGTCATTCAGTTCGGCGACGATTCGGAACGACATGGCTGATTTAGAAGATATGGGTCTGATTGAAAAGCCGCATACGTCGGCCGGACGCATCCCGTCCGAAGTCGGCTATCGGTATTATGTCGACCATCTCGTCGAGACGAAAATCATCGACGAGCGGGAGACGTATCGCCTTGGCGAGCGGCTACGTGCCTCGGCCCAAGAGTCGGAAGTGCTCATCCGTCAAGCCGCCGACCTACTCTCTGACCTGACCAATTATACGACGGTGGCGCTCGGTCCGAACAGCCAGATGAATCGGCTGGCCCGAATCGATTTGATGCCGCTCGACGAAAGGCGTGGCGTCGTCTTGATCGTGACCGATCAAGGCCACGTCGAACATCGGACGGTCGTATTCGACTCTCCGATGGCGCCGGACCTGGTCGAACAGACGATCCGCTTCTTGAACGATCGTCTGAAAGGAACTCCACTCGGTCAGCTGAAGTTCCGGATCGGAGAAGAAGTGTCCAAGCTTCGACTCGCGCATCAGGAACAATTCGAGTTCATGATGCAACTCATTCAATCGACCGTCGGCGTCCAACATCCTGCTTCGCTCTACTTAGGCGGGAAGAAGAACATCTTCAACCAACCTGAGTTCCAGACGCTTGATACGTTGCGTCCGTTCCTTGAATGGATCGACGAGCAGGAGCGGTTGACCGACTGGCTCGAATCGTTGCCAAACCGCGAGATTTATGTGAGCATTGGAAGCGAGAATGGCATCGTCGCGCTTCAAAATTGTAGCGTCATCACGTCCGACTATACGCTCGACGGTCAGACGTTCGGGACGATCGCGATGATCGGACCGACCCGGATGGATTATCGACACGGGGTTCAGATGATGGGACAAATCATTGAGGCGCTCAGGCGAACGAAATTAGAAGAGTGATGGAAAGGAGCCTCATTATGACAACTGACAAACAGAATGGGCCAGAGCCAGAAGAAGTGCTCGAAGAAAAAGATTTTGATCCGAAACAGACGGAAACAGTCGAAGCTGAAGAGGTTTCAAATGTTGAGTTTGTGGAACAAACTTCTGAGGGGACGGATTTACAAAAAGAAATCGACGCGCTCAAGGCGAGCGAGCTCCGCATCCGTGCGGATTTTGACAACTTCCGACGCCGGACGAACGAAGAGAACGCGAAACGCGTCAAATTCGCATCGCAGACGGTCGTCGAGAAATTGATTCCGCTCATCGACAACTTTGAGCGTGCGCTCCAAGTTGAAGCGAATTCGGACGACGCCAAGCAGATTCAAGCCGGTGTCGACATGATTCACCGCCAGTTGCTCGACGTCTTGAACGGTGAGAACGTCGAAGCGATCGAAGCGGTCGGACAACCGTTTGACCCGAACTATCATCAAGCGGTCATGCAAGAGCCGAGCGATGAGTTCGAATCAGGGATCGTGACGATGGAGCTTCAAAAAGGATACACGATGCACGGGCGCGTCATTCGTCCGAGCATGGTAAAAGTCTCAGAATAACATTACTTAATTAGATGGAGGAATAGACAATGGGTAAAATTATCGGAATTGACTTAGGTACAACGAACTCATGTGTAGCAGTGATGGAAGGTGGCGAAGCAGTCGTCATCTCGAACGCGGAAGGGAACCGTACGACACCATCTGTCGTCGCCTTCAAAGGGGAAGAACGTCAAGTCGGAGAAGTCGCGAAACGTCAAGCGATCACAAACCCGAACACGATCCAGTCGATCAAACGTCACATGGGTACGGCTCATACAGTAGAAGTCGATGGCAAGAAGTTCACGCCGCAAGAAATTTCGGCGATCATCTTACAGAAATTGAAAAAAGATGCAGAAGACTACCTCGGTGAGTCAGTAACAGAAGCGGTCATCACTGTTCCTGCTTACTTCAACGACGCCGAGCGTCAAGCGACGAAAGACGCAGGGAAAATCGCTGGACTTGATGTCAAACGGATCATCAACGAGCCGACGGCAGCAGCACTCGCTTACGGACTCGACAAAGGTGAAGACCACACAATCTTGATCTATGACCTCGGCGGCGGTACGTTCGACGTGTCGATTCTCGAACTTGGCGATGGTGTCTTCGAAGTTGTGGCTACTGCAGGGGACAACCGTCTCGGCGGTGACGACTTTGACCAAAAAGTCATCGACTACCTCGTATCTGAATTCAAAAAAGAGAACGGCATCGACCTCGCGCAAGACAAGATGGCGCTCCAACGTCTAAAAGATGCAGCTGAAAAAGCGAAGAAAGACCTTTCAGGCGTGACAAGCGCACACATCAGCCTTCCGTTCATCACGGCCGGAGCTGCTGGTCCGCTTCACCTTGAAACGACGCTCACGCGTGCGAAATTCGATGAGTTGACAGCCGACCTCGTCGAGCGCACGATGGAACCGACACGCCGTGCCTTGAAAGACTCTGGGCTCACACCATCTGACCTCGACAAGATCATCCTCGTCGGTGGTTCGACACGTATCCCAGCGGTCCAAAAAGCAATTCACGACTTCACGAAAAAAGAGCCGTTCAAAGGTGTCAACCCGGATGAAGTTGTTGCTCTCGGTGCAGCCATCCAAGGTGGTGTCCTCGCTGGTGACGTCAAAGACGTCGTCCTTCTCGACGTGACTCCGCTCTCGCTCGGTATCGAGACGATGGGGGGCGTGATGACGAAGTTGATTGACCGTAACACGACGATCCCGACTTCGAAATCACAAGTCTTCTCGACGGCAGCTGACAACCAGCCGGCCGTAGACATCCACGTCCTCCAAGGGGAACGTCCGATGGCGCCGGATAACAAGACGCTCGGCCGCTTCCAATTGACGGACATCCCGCCGGCACCACGCGGTGTGCCGCAAATCGAAGTCAAATTCGACATCGATGCGAACGGAATCGTTCACGTATCGGCGAAAGACCTCGGTACGAACAAAGAGCAGTCGATCACGATCCAATCGTCTTCAGGTATCGATGAGGCTGAAATCGAGCGCATGGTAAAAGAAGCGGAAGCGAACGCAGAAGCGGACAAACAGCGTAAAGAAGAAGCCGAACTCCGCAACGAAACGGATCAACTCGTCTTCGCGACAGACAAAGCGATCAAAGACCTTGGCGACAAAGTCGATGCGGCTGACAAAGAACGTGCTGAAGCGGCGAAAGAAAAAGCCAAGTCAGCACTCGAAGGCACAGACCTCGAAGCAATCCGTACGGCGAAAGACGAATTGTCAAACGTCGTTCAAGAATTGACGCAAAAAGTATATGCGAACATGGCTGAAGAGCAAGGTGCTGAAGGTGCCGAGACACAGACGGAAGCGAAAGACGACAACGTCGTCGACGCGGAGTTTGAAGACCTCGACGATCGTAAATAAGGCAACCGATAGATAGGAGAGCGCCAAAGCAGGTTTCTGCTTTGGCTCTTTCCATGTTAAGGTAGATTCGGTAGAATCTTAGTTTAGACAGTGTAGAGGAGAGAGTAACGTGGCGAAACGAGATTATTATGAAGTGCTTGGCCTGGATAAATCGGCCTCGGCACAAGACATCAAGCGGGCATATCGTAAGCTCGCACGACAATATCACCCAGACATTAACCAAGAGCCGGATGCGGCCGATAAATTTAAAGAGCTCGGAGAAGCGTATGAAGTGCTGTCAGACGAGCAGAAACGGGCCCAGTATGACCGCTTCGGTTTTGAAGGGGCCAGCCAGTTCGGTGGCGGTGGCGACTTCCAAGGTGGCTTCGGTGACATCTTTGACATGTTCTTCGGTGGCGGCGGACGTCGTCAAGACCCGAACGCTCCACGTCGCGGCGAAGATTATCAATACGTCGTCGATCTCGATTTCATGGAGAGCGTGACCGGTAAGGCGGAAACAATCGACCTCGAGATCGAAGTGGAATGTGACACGTGCATGGGCAGCGGTGCCAAACCAGGGACGAAACCAGAGACGTGTGGCCGTTGTGGCGGTAGCGGCGTCGAGACGGTTGAACAGAACACGATTCTCGGGCGGATGGTCAACCAGCGGACGTGTAGCCAATGTCACGGCAGCGGGAAGACGATTAAAGAAAAATGTGAAACGTGCCATGGTTCTGGCCACGTCAAGAAACAGAAGCAAGTCGAAGTCAAGATTCCAGCCGGGATTGACAACGGCCAACAAATCCGTCTCTCCGGTAAAGGCGGCCCAGGTTATAACGGCGGGCCAGCCGGTGACCTATACATCGTCGTCCGCGTCCGGGCCCACGAGATCTTTGAACGGGTCGACCAACACATCACGATGGAGATGCCGGTCACATACGCACAAGCAGCACTCGGTGCCGAGCTAGAAGTGCCAACCGTCCACGGCAAGGTGAGCCTAAAAGTACCAGCCGGAACGCAGACCGGGTCGAAATTCCGCTTGCGCGGCAAAGGGATGCCGAGCGTCCGCGGCGGCGGCAACGGCGACCAGTACGTCAATATTGTCGTCATGACGCCGACGAACATGACTGACCGTCAAAAAGAACTGCTTCGTGAGTTCGAAGAGATTAGCGGGGAAGCAGGCGTCGAAGAACAGCACGGCCTGTTCCAAAAAATGAAGAAGTTTTTTAGCCAGTAAAAGGAGCGTGTGAAACGATGAAATGGTCTGAAATTTGTGTCCACACGACACAGCAGGCAGTCGAAGCCGTATCGAACTTATTACATGAAGTGGGGGCACAAGGGGTCGTCATCGAGGACGTCGAGGACTACGACCAGATGATGGCCGAAGACCATTTCGGAGAGATTTGGGACGTTTCCGGACGCGAATCGTATCCGACGTCCGGCGTCTACGTGAAAGCGTACGTCCCGGCGTCGGGTGATTTCCAAGACACCCTCGCCGCGTTCAAAAAAGAAGTGGACGGGTTGCGTCATATGCTCGACATCGGCAGCGGCGAAGTGACGGTCGTCGAGATGGACGAAGAGGACTGGGCCCATTCGTGGAAGCAATACTACAAGCCCGTCAAAATCTCGCAACATCTCACGATCGTCCCGCTCTGGGAAGATTATGAGCCGCAACCTGAAGAGAACGTCATCTTGCTTGACCCGGGCATGGCGTTTGGCACCGGGACACATCCGACGACGATGCTGTGTATTCAAGCAATCGAGAATTATATTGAGCCGGGTGACCGCTTGATCGATGTCGGTACCGGATCCGGTGTACTCGCCATCGCCGCGGCGAAGCTTGGCGCCGAACGTGTCGAGGCGCTTGATTTGGATGCGGTCGCCGTCGAATCGGCGCGTCAAAACGTCGAGACGAATGATGCCCAAGACGTCGTCGACGTGAAGACGGGAGATCTGCTGAAAGGGATGACGGGCGAGTACGATCTCGTCGTCGCCAACATTTTGGCCGACGTCATCATGCTCTTCATCGATGATGCTTATGCGCGCGTCAAATCAGGCGGTTACTTCATCACGTCTGGAATCATCGGTCAGAAGCGGGCCGAAGTGACAGCTGCGCTCGAAGCGGCTGGATTCACGATTGAAGAGACGCGTGTCATGGAAGATTGGGTCGCCATCATCGCGAAGAAAGGGTAAGCCATGCAACGATACTTTTTACAACGTGAAGCGTTTGGAAGCGATCTCGTCGAATTGCCGGCCGACGTCGTGCATCACATCGGCACAGTGCTTCGGGGAGGTCCTGGGTATCAACTCGTGCTCTTAGACGGGACCGGATTTGAATACGTGGCCGAAGTGGTGACGCTCGATAAGAAGTCCGGTACGGCACGCGTCGTCGAGAAGCGGGAAGCGACGACCGAACTGCCGGTTGACGTGACGCTCGCCTACGCGCTCCCGAAAGGGGATAAAGTCGAACTCGTTGCCCAAAAAGGGACCGAGCTCGGTATGCATCATCTGTTGGTGTTCGAGTCGAAGCGCTCGGTCGCCAAATGGGACGCCAAGAAGGTGCCGAAAAAGCTGGAACGGCTCCAAAAAATCATGCAGGAGGCGGCCGAACAGTCGTACCGCGCCGTCGTCCCGACATGTGCTTATCTCACCCCAAAAGAGCTAACGGCTCGTTTCAATGCATATGATGCGGTCGTTCTCGCGTACGAAGAGGTGGCCAAACACGGAGAGGGTTCCGCGTTTGCGACGGTGTTGACATCCGCTCGACCGGGCTCGAAGCTCCTGCTTCTCGTTGGTCCAGAAGGCGGCTTCGATGAAGCGGAAGTGGCCGGTTGGATCGAGGCGGGTGCCGTACCTTGTGCGTTCGGTCCGCGTATCTTGCGTTCGGAAACGGCTCCGCTCTATGCGCTCTCAGCTATTTCCTACGCCCTTGAATTGAATTGATACACCACAAAAATGGCTCTCGCATATGCGAGAGCCATTTTTGTGGAAAGATAAAGGGCTCGCATCCAAGACGCGAGCCCTTCCACTTATTTTTTGACGAGTGTGATCGTCTTCGTCGTCACGTTTCCGGCGAGGTCAGTCGCCTCGAACGTGAACGTGTTCTCACCTGTTGTCACAGGTAACGCGATTCGCTCGGTTTTAGTGAACGAACGCATCTCATACGGAGCCTTCAGCGTCTGGCTGAATTTCAAGTCACCGTTGACGAGAAGCTTCACTTCATCAAAGTTGTCTTTCACGGTCACGTCGACGTTGACCGTCGATTGTTTTTTACCGATTTTCTTCGGCAGTTTCCCGATTTCGATGACGGCTGGTGTCGTGTCCACGAAAATCGCACGTTGGAAGTTGGTCACGTTGCCGGCCGCGTCTTCGGCGACGAAACGTAATTTATGGACGCCGTCCCCGAAACTGCGGGTCGTGTTGAAGACGTGTTCTTTCTTCGCATCATCCCATGTGAGTGGCACGTCAACGCCGTCAACTTGGAACGATTGGATCGCAGATGCATCTTGAATCGTTCCAGATACCGGGATGTCCGATGTCGCGTATGGCGTCAATGCGAGCGGGGCGTTCACGAACACGCCCGGCTTATCGGCGTCTGTCGAGTAGGCGACCGTCTTCGTTGTGCTGTTGCCGGCGTGATCGACGACGCGAACGCTGACTTGATCGGCGTCACTGACGCCTGCGAACGTGTAAGCCGCTTTTCCGTCAGCCTGTTTGGCGACGGATTTTCCGTTCAAGAAATATTCGACCGAATGAATGCCTGAGAACTCATCTTTCGCTTGGACGGCCAAGCTGTCCCCTTGCCATTTCGTCGTGAACGTCGGGTCCGTGTAATCGACTTTGACCGGGAAGCGAAGCGTCTGGGCTTGTTTCTTCATGTAGTCGATGCTTCCTTCGATTTCGTAGAAGTACTTACCGGCAGGAGCTGGTTTTCCGTTCAACTGACCATCCCACGTGTAAGCGGCCGAGTAGTAGTAAGGCGTGTTGGCACCACCGTCAAAGTAGTTCTTACGAAGTTCTTCGTCTTGGAACAGCGTCCGGACGACGTTCCCTGACTCGTCGACGATGCGGTACTTGACGTCTTTGGCGTTACGGAGCAACGAGAACACCGGTACAGCGACATCTTTTGAGCCATCTTTGTCTGGGGAGAAGGCGATCGCGTCGGCATCGACAGACTTGTCGAGGTTCGAACCGAGATAGTTTCCTGTCTGGTCGACCATGCCTGATACTTCATAGAACGAGCCGTCTTCATAGATGGAGGCATCGAAGATCGGTGCCTTGCCCCAGTCTCCTTCGAAACCGACGAACGGTACGACGAGTGACGGGTTGCCCTCAGGACCGTTGACGTCCGTCAAGCGGACGAATCCATCGACGAAGTAACCGTTCTCGAAGACGTCTTTCGCCGGTACGAGGCCGTCGAGCGTTTTCGGATTGAGCACTTTCGCTTTCGAGACGTCGAGCGCGATTTTCAATTCAACTTTTTGATTTGGTTTCACTTTGACCGTGCGAACTTTTTTGCCATTCACCGTCACTTTTGCATTCTCGAGTGCTTGTGCTTCCATCGCGTTCTGAACGAGTCCAGCTGTCTGCTCGATGGCGAGGTCAGTCTGGAGTGACGAAGACACGTTATACGACACGGCCTTATCCGACAAGTTCTCGACGACGAGTGTGAACGTGGCTTTGCTGCGGTTCAATTCCTTGAGCGCGACTTTTGCTTCTTTCGTTTTCTTCTCGTACGCGATCGCTGGTGTCGAAACGGCAGCATGCAATTGCATGAGACCTGCTCCACCACGACGTGGCGTGTACGGAAGGTTTTGTTGCAACTGTTTGTTGAGCGGTCCGATATCCGTGACAGCTTTCGACGTGTTGATAAGCAAGTTCTTCGCCATCGTGACACGTGCCGTGCCTGTCAAGTTGAAGTCGCGGTCAACGCGTTCGAGGACGAGGGCGGCTCCACCGGCAACGTGTGGCGCAGCCATCGATGTACCGCTCATCAAGCCGTACTGGTTATCGTTCAACGTCGAGAAGATCTGTCCGCCTGGTGCCGAAATCTCTGGTTTGAAGTCAAGGTTTGGCGTCATGCCCCATGATGTGAAGTTCGAGAGCTGACCGGCCGCACCGTTCGTGACACTGAGGCGATCGCCGGCAAAGCCGATCGTCATCTGTTCGCCCGCAAGGAGACGTTGTTGCAAGGCGTTTCCGTCTTTAATGCTGAGCGAGGCCATCGGGACTTGCGGGTTTGACAAGGCCATGCTCACGTAGTCGCCATGACCGACAGCACCGCGGACGATGACACCGGCCGCGCCGTTCGCTTCGGCCGTCTGCTGAATGTTCGAATAGAAGTAACTACCGTCGCGAACCGCGAGGACGATTTTCCCTTTGACATCTTTTCCGACGTATTGGCTCGGTTGCCCGTCGCCGACGTAAACGAGGTCGTAATTGCCTTGCGTGAAGGCAGGACCGTCTTGTTTTTTCCAACCGATTTTATCGGTGTTGTCGCCTGACTTGACCGAGAACGCGTCCAATTGGATTTGATCGTTCTCAAGCGAAGCGACGGATGTCGATGCCGAGCTGACACTCGGGGCACCGACGACGCCCGTGTCCGGGTTGTTGGCGTATGGAAGGTCATAACCGTTCCCGAAGTAGGCCGAGTTCCCAGCCGAAATCGACATGAAGACACCGTTGTCGACGGCACGTTGGACGGCTTGTTGTTCCGGTGAGTCGGCGTCGACGAATCCGGCCGTTGATCCGAGACTCATGTTGATGACGTCCGCCCCAAGTTTGATGGCGTCATCGATGGCTTTAATGTAAATATCGCCGTATGTCGAAGCATAGTTCGGGTCGTTACTGAATACTTTGAGCCCGAGCACTTGTGCCTCAGGAGCGACACCTTTCAAGCCACCGGCCGCTTCATCCCCGTTAGCGGCGACAGTACCCGAGACGTGCATCCCGTGCATCGAGGCGCCAGGTGAATCGTCACGGATATCATCGTTCTCATCATAATAGTTATAAGCGTATGGGACTTTCTCGTTTATGTAAGCTCCAGGCATGCCGAACGTGCTGACGGCCGTCTCGACTTCGGTTTGAGATAACTCAGCCTTCGAATCATCCGTAAGACGGAAGTCGCGATGGTCGGCGTCGACGCCTGTATCGATGACAGCGACGATCGTGCCTTCGCCCGTGAACCCGTAATCGCCCCACGTCTGCTGTGATTGGACCATGCCATTACTCGTGACCATGTCCGGTTTGACTTCTGGACGTTCGTACTCGTTGACGACGTGGACGCTTGCGACTTCAGGCAACGTCTCGACCTTTTTGACGTCGGTTGCTGTGAGCATCGTACTGAAACCGTTGAAGACGGTCGTGAACTCTTCGAGCGTCACGGCTTTGACGCCTTTTTTCGAGATGGCAGCTTTCGCTTTCTTTTGTTCGGCTTTGACGAGCTTTTGAGCGCCGTCTTTCTCGGTCTTCGTCAATTCATTGAATTTCTTGCCTTTCTTTTTCGCTTGATCGATTGCCGGGGCACCGACGAGTTCGACGACGACACGTAACTTCTCGTGTTTGTCCGTCGTGTTCACGCTTTGTTTGACGGATGGTTTGGCTAGGACAGGTTCTGCGCCGAGGCCGAGTAGGCCGGGCGTCAACGCGAGGCAAGTCGCGAGGGAGACGTTCAAATAAAATTTCGGTTGTGGCAATTTAGTATCCTCCAATCGTTTTTTGAAAAAATAAATCCATTTGTGGAAAATGATAGCGGATTTCAAACCAAAATTCTTCCTATTTTTTAAACGATAGGGTAATGAATTTGAACAAATTAAAAGATTCTGACAATTACTTTGGACCTATGTGCTCAAATTGGCATATAGGTCTTTTTCCAGTGTAGGCCTCGAAGTCTCAAAAAAATGAAGTCTCTAAAACGAAATGAACAATTTACTTGAGATTTCTAGCGTAAGTTGATACAGTCTGTAGTAGATAAATCATATAAAACTTATCGATATAGTCGGAATAAAGATGATGGGGTGACAGAATGGGATTACAGTTCATGGACATTTTTAAGGAGTGGGCGTCGGAATATGACGCGGCCGTGACCGGACACGACGAACAATATCGCGAAGTATTCGCCGGGTACGAGACGATGCTCGGCGAGGTCGTCGACCAGTTAGAAGGCCGGGTCATGGAGTTCGGGATTGGGACAGGGAACTTAAGCGCAAGAATTCTAGAAAGGCACGACCTCATCCCTGTCGAACCGTCGCCAGAGATGCGGGCCGTCGCGGCCGAGAAGTTACAGCTTGATATCGTCGATGGTGATTTTCTCAACTATCCGACTGACAAGTCCGTCGATACGATCGTGTCGTCGTATGCGTTCCATCATTTGACGGATGACGAGAAACGGACGGCGATTCGAAGTTACGTCGAACATCTCGACGCCCCGCGTTTCGTCTTGCTCGATACGATGTTCGCCTCGCAAACAGCGAAACGGGACATCTTGGACTGGGCCGAAGCAAACGGCTATACCGATTTACTCGAGGATTTGAATCGAGAGTTTTATCCGTATACCCAGACGATTCAAGCGATGCTCGAAGCAAACGGCTACACGGTCACCCTTACGCAAAAAAATAAATTCGTCTGGCTCGTCGTGGCCACGAAACAAACAGGAGGAACTCAATCATGAAAAGTTATAAAGTCGAGAGCTTCAATTTAGACCATACAAAAGTACAAGCGCCTTACGTCCGTTTAGCCGGAGTGAAGAAAGGGACGGCCGATACGATTTATAAATATGACATTCGCTTCATTCAACCGAACGAAGGGCTCATGCCAATGCGGGCCGTCCACTCGCTCGAGCATTTGATCGCCGAGAACAGCCGCAGCCACTCGAATCAAATTATCGACGTCTCGCCGATGGGTTGCCAGACAGGCTTCTATTGGACGATGTTGAACGATGGGGATTACGAAGCGATGCTCGACCTCGTCGAAGCGACACTCCGCGACGCAGCAAATGCGACAGAACTTCCGGCGCAAAACCCAATTCAATGCGGAAGCGCGAACCATCACGATTTCGAGGGCGCGAAGAAGCTCGCGGCCGATATGCTTGCCAAGCGTGACGAGTGGCACATCATCTTCAAGGACGAAGCGTAAATGATTGTCCAAAGCGTCTATGAATTGATTGGTGAGACGCCTCTGCTTGAGTTACGGACGTTGCCGGTACCTGCGGGCGTCAAAGTATACGGCAAGCTCGAGATGATGAATCCGGGCGGTAGCGTCAAGGACCGGCTCGGTCTGCAATTGATTGAACGGGCGCTTGAACGTGGACAACTTGAACGCGGGGGAACGGTCGTCGAACCGACGGCCGGGAACACCGGAATCGGGCTCGCGCTCGCCTGTCAACGACACGGCATCAAGTTGATGACCGTCACCCCGGAGAAGTTCAGTCAAGAGAAGCAGGCGCTCATGACGCTTCTCGGGGCGACGGTCGTCAACACGCCGACCGAACTTGGGGTGAAAGGCGCCATCGCGCGGGCGAAAGAGCTCGCCATCGAACATGACGCCTATGTGCCGGAACAGTTCTCGAACCCGGATAACCCGGACGCGTACGTCGACACGCTCGCGCTCGAGCTTCAGGCCGACCTTCCGAACATCGATGTGTTCATCGCCGGAGCCGGCTCAGGGGGGACGTTTACCGGTGTCGCGAGCAAGTTGCGGCCGAACGGGACGAAGGCGATCGTCGTCGAGCCGGAAGGGTCGATTTTGAACGGGGGAGCTCCTGGCCCCCATAAGACAGAAGGAATTGGGGTCGAGGCGTGGCCGGCGTTCTTGCCGCACGACCTCGTCGACGGGATTTACACGATTACGGACGAAGAGGCGTTTTATTATGTCGCTCATCTCGCTAAACAAGAAGGCTTGCTCGTCGGAAGTTCATCCGGAGCGGCCATCGCGGCATGTGTTCAAGAAGCGGCGAAGATGACGGAAGGTGTCATCGTCACGATTTTACCGGACAGCGTCGAACGGTATTTAAGTCAAGGAATAGTCAAGGAGGCAGAATATGCGTACAAAAACAGCACTCATTCATGGCGGTAAAACGACGGATCCACTGACAGGAGCCGTCACGCCACCGATTTATCAGACGAGCACGTACAAGCAAGACGGAATCGGTAATCTCCGGGAAGGGTATGAATATTCGCGGACGGCCAACCCGACGCGGACGGCACTCGAAACACTGATTGCCGATATCGAGGGCGGTGCTCGCGGATTTGCGTTCGGCTCTGGAATGGCAGCCATCTCAACGATCTTGATGTTAATGAAATCAGGGGACCACGTCATCGTCGGTTCTGATGTATATGGGGGAACGTACCGTGTATTCAATCGAGTATTTCAATCACTTGGCTTGGAGGCATCTTTTGTCGATACGGCCGATGCGCAAGCGGTCCGTGAAGCGCTCCAACCGAACACAAAAATGATTTACGTTGAGACACCGACGAACCCGCTGTTGAACGTGACCGACATGCGCCTGATTCGCGCCATCGCTGACGAGGCGGACGTCCTGTTCGTCGTCGACAACACGTTCATGACCCCGTACTTCCAAAATCCGATTGAATTCGGGGCCGATTATGTGCTTCATAGCGCCACGAAATATTTGGGTGGCCATAGCGACGTCGTCGCCGGTCTCGTCGTCGCGCGCACGGAAGAGCTTGGGGAGCGTTTGGCGTTCCTTCAAAACTCTGTCGGCGCGGTACTCGGACCACAAGACAGTTTCCTTGTCGTCCGTGGGATCAAGACGCTCGCGGTCCGTATGGAAGAGATCGAGTCAAATGCGCTCGCGCTCGTCGACTACTTGACGAAGCACGAAGCCGTCAGCCGTGTCCTGCATCCGAGTGTCGGCAGCGAAGAAGCGAAGCGGGTCCACTTGTCGCAGGCGCGCGGTTTCGGCGGAATGATCGCCTTTGATGTCGGTTCAGCAGAGGCGGCCGAACTCGTCGTCGCGAAGACGAAGTTCTTCACGCTCGCCGAAAGTCTCGGTGCGGTGGAGAGCTTGATTAGTGTCCCGGCCCGGATGACGCATGCGTCAATCCCCGCGGAACGTCGTCTTGAGCTCGGAATTACGGACGGACTCGTCCGCATCTCCGTCGGTCTCGAAGATGTACAAGATTTGATTGAAGATTTGGAGCAAGCGCTCGCGACCGTGGCGACGATTCCGAACTAACATTCATAGTGATGCGAGGTGCGCTTGCGAGCGCACCTCTTTTGTCGTGGGCATGGCGAAAGAATTCGCTTGAATGTCCTAATCGCATCGACTACACTGACGATAATTGATTACGAGAGCGGGTGAACGGAGTGAACAAAGGCGTCATGCCGACGGTCGGAGCCTACGTCATGTGGGGCGTCCTACCGATTTATTGGAAGTTTTTACAGGAGATACCGAGCGGACAAATCTTGGCCCATCGAATCGTCTGGTCGTTTCTCTTCATCTTACTCGTCTTGAAATGGACGAAGCAGTGGACCGAGTTCAACTACGCGCTCCGGCACCGGGCGACGCGGAACGCCTTCATGTTGAACGGCTTCATCGTCAGCGCCAACTGGTTCGTGTACATATGGGCGGTCAATCACGGCTATATCATAGAGGCGTCACTTGGCTATTACATCAATCCGCTCGTCAGCATGGTGTTAGGTGTGCTTGTTTTTCGGGAATCATTAAACCGAGTCCAATGGCTCGCGGTGACGGTGGCGGCGATCGGTGTGCTCGTTTTGACGTTCGGGTATGGGTCGTTCCCGTGGATCGCCTTCATTCTGGCCAGTACGTTCGGATTTTACGGCATGGTGAAGAAACGCCGACCGCTTGCCTCGACGGTCAGTCTCGGGATTGAGACGCTCGCGGTCGTGCCGGTCGCTATCATTTTCTTAGGTTGGCAGACGTCACAGGGCGGATTGACGATGACGACCGAACCGGTCATTTGGGTCGCCTTGATCGGGACAGGCGTGATGACGGCGTTGCCGCTTCTTTTGTTCGGGTACGGGGCGCAACACATCCCGTTCACGCTTGTCGGGTTTCTTCAATTCATCGCACCGACGCTCAGTCTCGCAATCGGGGTCATCCTCTATAATGAGCCGTTCACGGGTTATCACATTTTTGCGTTCACGTGCATCTGGATTGCGATTTTCTTCTTTAGTTGGAACAGCTGGATTCAGACACGAAAACGTCGTCAACTCGTCTGAATTGAAAGCTGTTACATTTCAAGAAAACATGATAATATGTTAGATGTCAGACCTATATGTCAGACCGATACATCAGAGGAGGAATTTTACGATGGAATTAGCACGTTATATCGACCACACAGCCTTGAAGGCAGAAACAACGAAAGATCAAGTCACGAAACTTTGTGCCGAGGCGCTCGAATACAAATTCGCAAGCGTCTGTGTCAACCCGACATGGGTGAAGTACGCGGCGGAACAACTCAAATCAGATGACGACGTCAAAGTATGTACGGTCATCGGTTTCCCACTCGGAGCCAACACGCCAGAAGTGAAAGCGTTCGAAACAAAAGACGCGATTGCCAACGGTGCAGATGAAATTGACATGGTCATCAACATCGGCGCCATGAAAGACGGCGACTTCGATCTCGTCGAACGCGACATCCGCGCTGTCGTCGAAGCGGCAAACGGGACGCTCGTCAAAGTCATCTTTGAGACGTGCCTCCTTACAAAAGAAGAAATCAAAAAAGCGGCTGAACTTTCAGTCAAAGCAGGTGCAGACTTCGTGAAAACGTCGACTGGCTTCTCAACAGGCGGCGCGACGGTAGAAGATATCCGCCTCATGCGTGAGACGGTCGGACCAGATCTCGGCGTCAAAGCTTCAGGCGGCGTACGTGATTTCGAAGGCGCACAAGCGATGATCGATGCCGGCGCGACGCGCATCGGCGCATCAGCTGGAATCGCCATCGTCACAGGCGGACGTTCAGATAGCGACTATTAATAACTAGTGGTTGACCGCACGACTTACTTTCACTATAATATGTTATGACGTGTGAAACACGTTTCCTTAGTCGTGTAATTCGGAGGGAGGGAAAACTAGTGGAAACTCGTGTCCGTAAAAACGAATCGCTTGAAGACGCTCTTCGTCGTTTCAAACGCGGTGTTTCGAAAGATGGCACTCTTGCCGAAGTTCGCAAACGTCGTCACTACGAAAAGCCAAGCGTAAAACGCAAATTGAAATCAGAAGCTGCGCGTAAGCGTAAGAAATTCTAATTTCAGTTTCATTTGTAGAGAGGGTGTTAGCTCATGAGTCTTCAAGAACGCTTGACGGACGACATGAAGCAAGCCATGCGCGCAAAACAGAAAGATCGTCTCACGACGATCCGAATGGTCAAAGCGTCGCTCCAAAATGAGGCCATCAAATTTGGTCGACAAGATCTTACTGAGGAAGAGGAACTCACGGTGCTCAACCGAGAGATGAAACAGCGCAGAGACTCCCTCCGAGAATTCGAAAGCGCTGGTCGTGAAGACCTTGCATCTAAAGTAGCTGACGAGATTGTCGTACTAGAGGCCTATATGCCTGAACAACTTTCTGAAGATGAAGTCACGGCGATCGTGAAAGCAGCTATTGCTCAAACGAATGCCACAGGCCCGTCAGATATGGGTAAGGTGATGGGCGTCGTCATGCCTCAAGTTAAAGGCAAGGCAGACGGTGGTCTTGTGAACCGCATTGTCAAACAACAATTGACGAATTAATGAAAGAGACAGGAGCTTTTGGGTCAAACCAAAAGTTTCTGTCTTTTTTTGCGTATTCTGAAACCACAAGCAAACTTGTTTCGTATACACTAGAGATAAGAGGTAGCTTGTGAACTCGGAAGGGGGTTGCAATACGATGACATTTGGTCTCGGAGTGATTCTGACGGTGTTTTTTGTCGGGATCGTCCTTCTAGGAATTGAAGTGTTCGTTGCCGGTTTTGGATTGTTCGGCGTGCTAGGGATCGGGGCGGTCGTCGCCAGTTTGATTATGGCGGGCGCCACGATCGGACAACTATGGTTGTCGCTCGGTTTAGCCACGGCCATCGTCGCTGGACTCGGATTTTGGGCATATCGTCGCCTGCAGTCCAATCGTTCGCTCATGTATAAAGGGTTGATTTTGACCGATTCGACGTCATCAGACAAAGGGTATCTGTCTCACGATGACCGCAAACGGTTGCTCGGGAAAGTCGGGGTCACATTGACGCCGCTGCGCCCGGCGGGTACCGCTGAGATTGACGGAGAACGGATTGATGTCGTGACAGAAGGTAGCTATCTCGATTCGCAAACGAAAATTCAGGTGTATAAAGTCGATTCAGGGCGCGTTGTCGTCCGTAGCTTTATAGAGCCGAAGGAGGATGTAACAGAATGACACCAGAACTATTGACCACGTTACTCATCTCAGGTGGAGGATTGATTGCGCTCGCCGTATTCTTCACGTTCGTCCCGGTCGGGCTGTGGATCAGCTCGTTCGCCGCTGGCGTCCACGTCTCGATTTTCACATTGATCGGGATGCGACTCCGTCGCGTCGTCCCATCGAAAATCGTGAACCCGCTCATCAAAGCGGTCAAAGCCGGTATTGGCTTAAACACGAACCAGCTCGAGAGTCACTTCTTGGCTGGGGGTAACGTTGACCGTGTCGTCAACGCCTTGATTGCGGCCCACCGTGCCGATATCGAATTGTCGTTTGAACGTGCCGCAGCAATCGACCTTGCCGGCCGAAACGTGTTAGAGGCTGTTCAAATGTCCGTCAACCCGAAAGTCATCGAAACGCCGTTCATCGCCGGTGTGGCCATGGACGGGATTGAAGTGAAAGCGAAAGCCCGGATCACGGTTCGTGCCAACATCGACCGTCTTGTCGGGGGTGCCGGAGAAGAGACGATTATCGCCCGTGTCGGTGAAGGGGTCGTCTCGACGATCGGTTCGCAACATAACCATAAACACGTTTTGGAAAATCCGGATATGATTTCACGTACCGTATTGACGAAAGGTCTTGATTCAGGGACCGCGTTTGAAATCTTGTCCATCGATATCGCCGACATTGATATCGGTAAAAACATCGGAGCGGTTCTTCAGACCGACCAAGCCGAGGCTGATAAGAAAATCGCGCAAGCGAAAGCAGAAGAACGCCGCGCGATGGCGATCGCCCGCGAGCAAGAGATGAAGTCATCAGTCGAAGAGATGCGCGCGAAAGTTGTCGCGGCCGAGGCTGAAGTCCCGCTCGCGATGGCAGATGCGCTTCGCCACGGCAAGCTCGGTGTCATGGACTACGTCAACTACTTGAACGTCCAAGCCGATACAGAAATGCGTAAAGCGATCGGTCACCCAGTCGAATCTGACAAAGAGTGATCGGGATGGATGGACTTTGGGTACTACTCCTCGCCGCATTCGGGATCGCTTCGGCGGTCATGAAGCGGATGGAGAAATCATCTTCTACTGGAGAACGGCCGCCGAGTACGGATTTGAAACGCTATCTCGATACGGTCGGTGACATGATGAAAGAAGTCGAGGCGACATTTGACGAGCCGCGCGATGGCAAGGAAAAACCGACGCCGCAAAAACTGCGTCGTCGTGTCGCTGCCCCAGCTGAATCAAGAGAGTCTCAGCCGCCGCGCCGGCGGGAAGAATTACCGCACGTGAGTGCGCAGTTCGAACAGACGGTCAAGATTCCGCCGATTTCGGAGGCAACCGAGTCGCGGCCGCAACCGCAACCGCGCATGTCGATGAAGCAAGTTCGGCAAGCTGTCGTTTGGAGTGAAATTTTGCAGCCGCCGGTGTCGAAACGCCGTCGCTAAGCCTGAAGCAGTGACATTGAGTCACTGCTTCTTTTTGTGGCCAAAACGGACGGTCTTTCTTTCACGAACGGCTTGATAGTGCTAAAGTAAAGAAGGAACAATCTACTGATGGGGAGGAGAAACAACCATTGATTATGACTGATAAGATACCGTTCGTCATGGAACATGCGAACGAAGCACAGGCACTCCTCGGGCCGAAAGACGAGGTCTTTCACGCTATCGAGGCAGAACTCGCGGTCGCACTCACTCCTCGTGGAGAAGAATTGATCATTCAGGCCGATACTGCTGACACACTTGAATTGACGAAAACCGTCATCAAGACGCTACAACAGCTTGTCAAAAAAGGGGCTCGCTTGAACGAGAGTGATGCCATCAGCGTGATTCAACATATCAAGGTCGGCAAAGGCGATGAACTGCTCGAGCATTATGAGCGGGTCGTCTTCACGACGAACAAAGGCAAACCGATCCGGGCGAAGACAGTCGGACAAAGCCGCTACGTTCGTGCCATTGAAAAACGCGATCTTGTCTTCGGAATCGGGCCGGCTGGGACCGGAAAGACCTATCTGGCCGTTGTTTTGGCAGCACGGGCATTGAAAGAAGGACAAGTCAAACGTATTATTTTGACGCGTCCAGCCGTCGAAGCAGGGGAAAATTTGGGTTTCTTGCCAGGCGACTTGAAAGAGAAAGTCGATCCATACTTACGTCCGCTCTATGACGCCTTGTTTGACGTCTATGGCGTCGAGCAGACGAATCGGTTGCTCGAACGTGGCACAATCGAAGTCGCCCCGCTCGCCTATATGCGAGGACGCACGCTTGAAGATGCGTTCGTCATTTTAGATGAGGCGCAGAACACGACGAAAGAGCAGATGAAAATGTTCTTGACGCGACTCGGTTTCGGGTCGAAAATGGTCGTCACCGGCGACTTGACGCAAGTGGATTTACCTAAAGGGAAGGCGTCAGGTCTTCAAGAGGCGTTACACCTGCTCGAGCGAGTCGAAGGGATTCATTTCGAACACTTCACGTCGTCCGATGTCGTTCGACATCCGCTCGTCAAGAAAATTATTAACGCTTATAGTACCGAACTCACATAACAAAAAGGGGGGGCACTGATGCAGCAAGCACGTCATTGGACGGTCGCGACAATCTCCGTCCTCTTTTTTCTCATTCTAGGCGCGATTCTCTATTTTACGGTGCGCCCATCGATTATTAGCGTCGAACCGCTCGGGATTGCCGAACAGGATATCCGCTCGCCCATCACGGTCGAGGACCGAACGGCGACGGAACGGTTGCAACAAGAAGCCGTCAATGGCGTCGGTAGTCAATTTTCACTCCGACGCGAGTTTGCCGATCAACAAATCGCCAAAGTCGAGCAATTGTTCGCGGCGTTCGAGGAGACGGAAGAAGAGACCGAACTCTCGGATATTAAGAACCGGTTGAACTCGACCGAAGTGAATGGCTTTCTCGGTGACGACGAGTTGAATCTATTGCTCGAGGCGAGTGAGAACACGCGTCGAACGGTCGAAGACGTCACCGTGACGGCGCTCCAAGAAGTAATGGGCAACCGCATCGAGACGAGCTCACAGTCGATTTCAGAAGCGAGAGACCGGGCCGAGACGCTCGTCGACCAATCCCCGCTCTCACTCGAGTTCCGGGCCATCGCCAACAGCCTGAGCGATCAATTGATCGTCCCGAACTACGTGTTCGACTCTGAGGCGACGCGCGAGAAAGAACAGCAGGCGCTCGACGCGGTCGAGCCGGTCATCATCCAAGAAGGACAATTGCTCGTCAATCAAGGCGAGGTCGTGACACGTGAGATTTATCGGAAGCTCGAATTGACCGGTGCGATCGACCCGAACCGTTCGTTCGCACCGCTGTTCGGGGCTTACTTACTGAGCGGACTGTTGACGACCGGATTTCTGTTCATGTTGATCCGGTCGAAGATTCAACAGTTGTTGCTTCGTCCTAAAATTTTGATTACCGTGTACGGGTTGTTACTGCTTCAACTCGGCATCTTTTTCGGGGTCGGCTATATCGGCATCGAGTTTACGACGTACGCATACGTGCTCGCACCGACGGCGTTCGTTGTCCTCTTGCTCCGTATCCTTGTCGATGAACGGGTCGCGCTCGCCTCGGCACTCATTACGATGATCGCCGGATCGATCGTGGCGAGTTTCGGGCAAAACACGAGCTTCATGACGGTCGTCTATTTTGCGACCGGTAGTTTCCTGGCTGTCTTCCTCGTCGAACCGAAGATTCAGCGGAAACGGTTATTCTTGTCAGGTGTCTTGCTCGGCATCATCAACATCATTATGGTGCTCGCGCTCTTGTTCCTGCGTAACACGGTAGTGACATGGGAGATGGTCGCATATCTGTCAGGCTTCGCGATCACGAGTGCCCTGTTATCAATCGTGCTCACGTTCGGATTCCTGCCGTTTCTCGAGCCGTGGTTCGGCGTCTTATCATCGGGTCGCTTAATCGAATTGATGAGCCCGACGCACCCGCTGTTGCGGAAATTGTTGATGGAGGCACCGGGTACGTATCATCACAGCATGATGGTCGCCAACCTGGCTGAATCGGCTTGCGAGGCGATCGGCGCCGACGGACTGCTCGCCCGGGTCGCTAGTTATTACCATGATCTTGGGAAGACCGAGCGGCCGCTCCACTTCATCGAGAACCAACAGAGCGGCGTCAACCCGCACGACCGGCTCACGCCGGAAGAATCGGCCGACATCATCATGGCCCATCCGTATGACGGTGCTGATCTGTTGCGCCGCTACAAGCTACCGAAAGAAATCATCGATATCGCCGAGCAACATCACGGCACGTCATTGTTGAAGTTCTTTTATGTGAAAGCGAAAGAGACACGAGATGTCACTGAGTCGCGCTTCCGTTACCCGGGACCGAAACCGCAGACGCGCGAGGCGGCGGTCGTCATGATCGTCGATTCGATTGAGGCGGCGGTAAGGTCACAGAAGCAGCCGACACCAGAACGGATCCGGCAGCTCGTCAGCGCGATCATCCGTGACAAGTTGCAAGACGGACAGTTCGAAGACTGCGAGTTGACGACGAAAGAAGTATGGCGGGTCGGGGAGAGCGCGTGTGAGACGTTGACCGGCCTGTTCCATGAACGGATCGAGTACCCAGAACTGAAGAAAGAAGGCGAATTACATGCAAATCATTTCGAACGATGAGCACGGGTTGTTGACCGATGCTCAAGTCGAGCTCGTCGAATCTATTTTGATGCACGCAGCGCTCGAAGAGGACATTGAAGAACCGAGCGAACTGTCGGTCACCTTTTTGACGAACGACGAGATTCAAGCAATCAATCGGGAATGGCGCGGGAAAGATGCGCCGACCGACGTGATCAGTTTTGCTTTTGACGAGATGGGCGAAGAAGAGATGGATTTCATGCTCGATGAAGACGAGCCTCGTCTCCTTGGCGATTTACTCATCTCGGTCGAGCGTTGCCGCGAACAGGCGGCCGACTATGGCCACTCATTCGAACGAGAACTCGGATTTTTGGCCATTCATGGCTTCTTACATCTCCTCGGCTATGATCACATGACGCCTGAGGAAGAAGCGGAGATGACGGCGCGCCAAGAACAAGTGCTCGCTCACTTCGAGCTGAAACGAGGCGAAGTGTGAAACCGTTCTGGTTCGCCGTGCACGGCATCGTGCACGCAGTGCGGACCGAACGCAACATGCTGATTCATCTCGCATCGAGCCTGCTCGTCGTCGTATTTGCCTGGTGGCTCCCAACGACGAAACTCGAGAACTTGATTCTGTTCGGTTGGGTTGTACTCGTCATCGCGCTCGAGCTGATGAACACGGCGGTCGAACGCACGGTCGACCTCGTCACGAAAGACATCAAACCGTTAGCGAAGCAAGCGAAAGATGTCGCAGCCGGATCAGTGCTCGTTGCCGCCATCGGGGCCGCCATCACGGCACTTTTCATTTTTGGCCCTTATGTAATCGACAAATTCGTTATATGATTGAACGTATTGGAAATTTAGAAAGCAGGTGCACTATGTATCAAGAAGATTTTAAATCAGGGTTTGTGTCCATCATCGGTCGTCCGAACGTCGGAAAATCGACGTTCTTGAACCGGGTCATCGGACAAAAGATTGCCATCATGTCAGACAAGCCGCAGACGACGCGCAACAAGGTCCAAGGTGTATATACGGCGGATGATTCGCAAATCATCTTTATCGACACGCCAGGGATTCATAAGCCGAAACACCGTCTCGGCGATTTCATGATGAAAGTCGCGACGAACGCACTCCGTGAAGTCGATGCGATCCTCTTCATGGTCAACGTCACGGAACCGCGCGGCGCCGGCGATGAGTTCATCATCGAGAAGTTAAAAGGGCTCGATACGCCAATCATCCTCGTCATGAACAAAATCGATTTGATTCATCCGGACGAGATTCCGGCTGTCATCGAGCAGTATACGAACCAACTCGATTTCGCGGCGTACGTCCCGATCTCGGCACTTCAAGGCAATAACGTCGAACCGCTCCTTAAAGAAATAAAAAAGTTGCTCCCGGAAGGACCGATGTATTACCCGGCCGACCAAGTGACCGACCACCCGGAACGGTTCATCATCTCTGAATTGATTCGCGAGAAAGTGCTCCATAAGACGCGTGATGAAGTGCCGCACTCAATCGCGGTCGCCATTGAATCGATCAAGAAACGGGAAAACTCGGAAATGATTGATGTCGAGGCCGTGATCATGGTCGAGCGTGATTCGCAAAAAGGAATCGTCATCGGCAAAAAAGGTGCGATGCTCCGCGAAATCGGGACAGAAGCACGCCACGACATCGAGGCGCTCCTCGGGACAAAAGTGTATTTGAACCTATGGGTGAAAGTACAAAAAGATTGGCGTAACAAGATGGGCCAACTCCGCGACCTCGGTTTCCGCGACGACGAGTATTAAGCCATGTTGCAAAAGGTCACGGGAATCGTCATTCGGACGGTCAATTACGGGGAGTCGAACAAAGTCGTTACGTTGTTCACCGAAGAACTCGGGAAAGTCGCCGTCATGGCGCGCGGTGCGAAAAAGCCGGGCAGTCGCCTGCATGCGTCGAGCCAGCCTTTCGTCGAGGCGGTGTATATTTTCCCGGCGAGCCGTGGCCTCGGTCAACTGAAGTCGTCGGATGTGATCACGTCTTATCCGGAAATCCGGAAAGACGTCGAGCGCATGGCGTACGCCATGTACTGGCTCGAGCTCGTCGACCGCACCGTCGAGGACCGGGTGCCGAACCGCCCGCTCTATCGCATCTTGAACGACGCCCTGCAGGCGCTCAATTCAGGGATGGACCCGGATGTGATCACGCACCACTTTGAACTGCGCATTTTGCACTTGCTCGGGGTCGCACCCGTTTTGACCGGGTGCATCCGTTGCAACGATGTGACCGACCCGATGTATTTTTCAGTGGCGGCCGGTGGTTTTCTTTGCTCGCGTCACCAAGAAGAAGGGTCGGCCCGCATGAGCGAACGTCTAGCGAAGCTCCTCTATTTGATGAGCCGACACGAGCTGTCCGAATTCAGTAACGTCCCGCTCACAAAAGAGACGCGGATTCTGCTCAGGCAGCTGTTCGACGCCTATATGGAATCATACAGCGGCTTGCGGCTGAAGACGAAACGTGTCCTCGATCAAATGCAGCGCCTTTACTTGAACGATGATTGACTTTTTCGACAAGATTCGATACCATAATCTACGATTAGACAAATGAAATAGCGTGCGCAATGAAGGAAACGAGTAGCTTTTACGCCATGGGTACAGCGAGTTCGGGGAGGTGGGAGCCGAACGCTAGGGGGAAGTGAATGGCAATTCCGGAGCGCCCACAATCCAAAGAGTGGCCTCATCTCGAGGCAAGTAGGGTGGAACCGCGGGTAATCCCGTCCCTATGTGCATGGCACATAGGGGCGTTTTTTGTCGTTTCAATACTTTTGGAGGTGTCACATATGAAGCACATGACCGTGCAAGAAATTATTTTGACGTTACAAAATTTCTGGGCGTCGAAAGGCTGCTTGACAATGCAAGCGTATGACGTTGAGAAAGGGGCCGGTACGATGAACCCGATGACGTTCTTACGGAGTCTCGGACCAGAGCCGTGGAACGTCTGTTACACGGAGCCATCACGTCGTCCGGCGGATGGACGGTACGGTGAAAACCCGAACCGTTTGTATCAGCATCATCAGTTCCAAGTCATCATGAAGCCGTCACCGAGCAACATCCAAGAGCTTTACTTAGAAAGTTTAGAGTTGATCGGAATCAACCCACTCGAGCACGATATCCGTTTCGTCGAAGACAACTGGGAAAACCCGACGTTCGGCGCGGCTGGACTAGGTTGGGAAGTTTGGTTGAACGGGATGGAGATCACCCAGTTCACGTATTTCCAACAAGTCGGTGGCATCGAGTGTGACCCGATCGCCGTCGAGATCACATACGGTCTCGAACGTCTCGCGTCGTACATCCAAGAAGTCGAGAGCGTGTTTGACCTCGTCTGGACGGACGGATTCAAATATGGGGACATCTTCTACCAGCCCGAGTATGAACACTCAAAATATACGTTCGAACTTTCAGACGTCGACATGTTGTTCAAGTTGTTCGATACGTACGAAAAAGAAGCGAAGCGTGCCCTTGATGAGAACCTCGTCTTCCCGGCTTACGACTATATCCTCAAATGTTCGCATACGTTCAACCTACTCGATGCGAAAGGCGCCATCTCGGTGACGGAACGGACCGGTTTCATCCAACGTGTCCGCAACATGTCCCGTGCGTGTGCTGCCAAATTTATCGAAGAGCGGGAACGTCTCGGTTTCCCACTTTTGAACCAAGAGAAAGCAGGTGCCCTTGATGCGTGACCTTTTATTAGAAATCGGACTTGAAGAATTACCAGCGCAATACGTCCTCCGTTCGGAGAAACAATTGGCAGAGCGTGTGACCGCCTTCTTGACGGACGCCCGTGTCCAGTTCGGGACATTGACCGTCTATTCAACACCGCGCCGTCTCGCCGTTCTTGTCAAAGACGTCGAAGAGAAGCAACAAGACTTGACGGAGACGCTTCGCGGACCGGCGAAAAAGATCGCTCAAGACGCTGAAGGAAACTGGTCGAAAGCAGCCGCTGGGTTTGCCCGTGGCCGTGGTCTCTCGGTCGACGACTTGTACTTCGCTGAAGAGAAAGGTGTCGAGTACGTGTTCGCAGACCGTCACGAGTCAGGTCAGGCGACGAGCACGCTGCTTCCGGCACTCGAAGACGTCGTCCGTGGTATGACGTTCCCGAAAAACATGAAGTGGGGCACGAGCAGTCTCCGCTACATGCGTCCGATTCGTTGGCTCGTCGCGTTGTTCGGTGCCGAGCAAATTGATTTTGAAATCGAAGGCGTAAAGACAGGAAACGTGACACGTGGTCACCGCTTCTTGAGTAAAGGTGACGTCACGATCGCCGAGCCGGCCGGCTACGCCGAGACGCTCGAACGCGAATTCGTCGTCGCGTCATATGAAGACCGTAAGGCCCGCATTGAGCGTCAAATCGACGAGTTGGCTTCAGAACAAGGGTGGACGGTTCCGCTCGACGCCTCATTGCTCGAGGAAGTGACGAACCTCGTCGAATGGCCGACTGCGCTGTTCGGTGAATTCGATGCAAGCTATCTCGAACTTCCGGAAGAAGTATTGATCACGACGATGAAAGAGCACCAACGCTATTTCCCGGTCTATATCGGTGAAACGCTTAAAAACTATTTCGTGACCGTCCGTAACGGGAACGCAGACCATCTTCAAAACGTGGCCAAAGGGAACGAGAAGGTCATCCGGGCCCGCTTGGCAGACGCCGTCTTCTTCTATGAGGAAGACCAAAAGACGAAGATTGACGATCAACTCGTCCGTCTCGACCGCATCGTCTTCCATGAGAAGTTGGGCACGACGGGAGACAAGGTCCGTCGCGTAGAACAACTCGCCGGAACGCTGGCGCCATTGTTCAATGCGGATGCAGCCAAAGTCGCCCGGGCTGGTGCCATCCATAAGTTCGACCTCGTCAGCCAAATGGTGTATGAGTTCACAGAACTCCAAGGGGTGATGGGTGAGAAGTATGCGCTCCAACAAGGTGAGGACAAAGAAGTGGCCGCGGCCATCCGTGAACACTATATGCCACGCTTTGCGGGCGACGCGTCACCATCGACGCCAACGGGTGCGGTTCTCGCACTAGCCGATAAATTGGATTCGATCGCTGCATTCTTCGGAATCGGCATGATTCCGAGCGGTTCGCAAGACCCGTTCGCGCTTCGTCGTCAAGCCCAAGGGGTCGTCCAAATTCTAGCGGATTGGAAGATTGTGCTCCCACTCGACAAATTACTTTCACAAGTTGTCGATTCGCAACTTCAGGCAGGACTTTATGATGCCGATAAAGAACAAGTCAAGGCGCAACTAAAAGACTTCTTCATGCTTCGCCTGAAGTATCGTCTCCAAGAACGGCAAGTCCGTTATGACGTCATCGACGCCGTATTGACGACAGAGCTCGCCATCAACCGGCTCGATGCCCGAGCGGACGCGGTTCAAGCCATGCTCGCAAACGATGCGAAACTACTCATTGAGCAATTGACGCGTGTCGTCAATATCGCCAAGAAAGGTGAGGCTGGAGAGGTCGATCCGGCATTGTTCGAAAACAAAGAAGAGAACGAACTCCATGTCGCCATCGAAGCGACGCTACCGGAAACGGAGCGAGCCGTCGAGGATGGGGATTATCATCAAGCGATCGCGTCATTGCGCGTATTGGAACAACCGATTAGCGCTTATTTCGAAAATACAATGGTCATGAGCGACGTTGAAGCGATTCGCGAGAACCGTCTGCGCGAGATGAAACGACTCGCCATGACGATCGAGAGCGTCGCCGACTTTAGCGCGCTCGTACTCTGACCAAACTTGAGGGGGTTGGCTATGCAGCTGAATGAACGCCAACAGAAGATCGTTGAGATCGTCAGGGTCAACGGACCGATCACGGGTGAGCAGATCGCGCAAGAGCTGTCGCTCACTCGCGCCACGCTCCGCCCGGACCTGGCCATCTTGACGATGACTGGAATACTAGAAGCCCGGCCACGTGTCGGCTACACGTTCGTCGGCAAACGAAACTCATCCCTGCTTCGGGAAAAATTGGATTCATTGACGGTCGGCGACTTCATGTCGTCCGCGAAAGTCGTCAGTGACGAGATGACGGTGTATGACGCCGTCGTGACCTTGTTTTTAGAAGACGTCGGTTCGCTGTTCGTCGTCGGCAAGGACAACGAGCTCGTCGGTGTCTTGTCACGTAAAGACTTACTTCGGGCCGCCATCGGCAATCAAGACTTGGATCAATTGCCGGTCAACGTCATCATGACCCGCATGCCGAACATCACGGTGTGCGAGAAGAGTGAGACGTTGATTCGGGCCGGGATGAAGCTGATCGAGAAACAAATCGATGCCATGCCAGTCGTCGAAGAGAAAGACGGCAAGCTGATCGTGCTCGGTCGCATGACGAAGACGAACATGACGAAAGTATTGATCGCACTCGCCAACGATGAGTCGTTCTGAGGAGGAATCTGGTTTGACACTGACACAAAAACAACTCGTATTTGTCGTGAGCGATTCGGTCGGGGAGACATGTGAACTCGTCGTCCGCGCCGCGAGCATCCAGTTCCACGAGAATGCGATTGAGACGCTTAGAATTCCGTTCGTGGAAGATGAACAGACGATTCACGATGTCGTGACACAAGCGCGTGCCCAAGGAGCAGTCATCGCCTTCACGTTGGTCAACGAAGAGCATCGGGCCCTCCTCGTTCAACTCGGACGAGAGCATGACGTGAAGACGGTCGACTTGCTCGGCGACTTACTCGACGTGCTCGCCGGTCAACTCGGAGAGAGTCCGCGCGAGAAACCGGGACTCATCTATCGTCTCGATGAGGATTACTTCCGGAAAATCGAAGCGATGGAGTTCGCGGTCAAGTACGACGACGGACGTGACCCAAGAGGCTTGAAAAAAGCTGATATCGTCCTCGTCGGCGTATCACGCACATCCAAGACGCCGCTCTCACAATATTTGGCGTTGAAGCGGTATAAGGTCGCCAACGTACCGCTCGTGCCGGAATCACGCCCGCCGGAAGAACTGTTCGATTTGCCGCCTGACAAGTGCGTCGGGTTGATCATCTCGCCGGATAAGTTGATTTCGATTCGGATGGAACGGTTGAAGTCGCTCGGTTTGAAACCGGAGGCCGACTACGCCCAACTCGAACGCATCAATCGTGAACTCGAGTATGCCCGAGGGATTTACGAACGAATCGGTTGCGAGGTCATCGACGTGACGAACAAAGCCGTCGAAGAGACGGCAGGCATCATTTTACGGATGCTCGACCAATCGAAAGACGATTGAGTACTCGGATTAGTAATCGACTGGTGTTAACGGTATAATAGAGTACTGACATTACAGTGAAACGGAACGTGGTGAGCGTTCCGTTTCGTTGCGAGTTTGGATAGGGAGTGGTCGAGTTGCCGCGAATACCGGATGAAGTCATTGCGGAAGTGAAACAAGCCACAGATATCGTTGATTTAATCAGTGAACGCGTTGAATTGAAGAAGCAAGGCCATCGCCTCGTCGGTCTCTGTCCGTTCCACTCGGAGAACAGTCCATCGTTCTCCGTGTCCCCGGAAAAAGGGATGTACCATTGTTTTGGATGTGGAGCCGGCGGGAACGTATTTACGTTCGTCATGGAGACAGAAGGTTTGTCGTTCCCTGAGACGATTGAACGTCTCGCGACGCGGGCGAACATCGCCATCGAGGGCGGGGTGTCTGGCGATGAGGAGTTGTCACGAGACCAAGTCATTCGTAAACAGATGCGCGATGCCCATCGTGTCGTGGCGGATTTGTATCATGAAGTGTTGATGAAGACCGAAGCGGGCGAAGTCGGATTGACGTATTTGCAAGCGCGCGGTCTACAGGAGACGACGATCGGACAGTATAAGATCGGGTATGCGCCTGATCATCGCCGTTTTACCGTTGATTCACTGGAACGAAGAGGTTTCGACCTCGAGGTCATGGTGGAGGCGGGGTTGATTTCTAAGTCGAGGTCCGGTGAATATTTTGACCGGTTTGAAGGCAGAGTCGTCTTTCCGATTGCGGATCGAGACGGCACCATCGTCGGATTTAGCGGACGGGCGATCGATGAGCGACAGCCAAAGTACGTCAACACGGCGGATACGCCCTTGTTCAACAAGAGCGAACTCCTCTTCGGCTTTTCACAGGCACGGGCCACGATGCGAAAGCAAAAACGGGTCGTGCTCGTGGAAGGGAACGTCGACGTCTTGCAAGTCGCGCAAGCTGGGACGAAGGAAGTCGTCGCGTCGCTCGGGACGGCGTTTTCGACGCAGCATGCCCGTGCGTTAGCTCGCATGGTCGAAGAAGTGATCATCTGTTATGACGGTGATACGGCCGGACAAGAAGCGACGATGAAAGTCGTCCGCTTGCTCGAGGGCTACCCGCTCGATGTCCAGGTGCTGATGTTACCTGAGAAGACCGACCCGGATGATTATATTCGGACGAACGGGGCGGAGCAGTGGCACAGACTTGTCGAATCGGAGCGTTTATCCGTCCTCGACTTCATGAACCGGACGCTACGGCGTGGGAAAAACATGAATCGAGAAGGAGAACGGATTCGATTTATTGAATCTATGCTTGTGGAAATCAGTAAAACGGACAATTCGATTCGACGTGATTTATATGTGAGAAAGCTGGCCGACGAATTTGAGATTCCAGTCGAGACATTGTTGTCACGGATGCCCTCGACAAGACCGAAAGAAATCGCACCCCAACGAGTGCCGGAAGCTGAACCGGTTCGCCGGCGTTCATCTAAGACGAATGAACCGCGTTATGTCAAAGCCGAAAAGCTGTTACTTCGGGCCATGCTGAGTGGTCCGGAGCGGGTCCGCTTCGTCAGGGACCGCCTCGGGCTAGCCTATCAGGACGAAGTGCATCGCATGCTGGCGACGGCCCTCTATGAGATCGTCTCGGAGGACATGACGCATGAAGAATTCGAACAAGTGGCGCCCCCGTTCATGGAGCGCTATTGTGACCAACGTCCGGACTATGCGAATCGGTATGCCGAGATTCGGCTCATGTCCGCACCGGACGAACTGACCGAAGAGGTTTTAGATGAATACATTAAGGTCATAAACAGTTATGAGGAACAGCGTCAAATCGAACGAGCGAAAAGGGAAATCGGACAAGATGCCGAAAGTATAGTAGACCAGGCATCCAAGTTACAAGAATTGATTACCCGGAGTCGTCGTCTTCGTGAACGATGAACGTGAAGGAAGTTTGGAAGGAGTTGAACTGCTAGATGGCAGAGAAGAAAAAAGAGGATTTATTTAACGCCATAGACGAACTCGAGAAATTAGGTAAGAAAAAAGGCGTCGTATCCATGCAAGCAATCCAAGATCGCCTCAGCCATTTCGAGGTGGATTCGGACTTTATCGATAACTTCATTGAAGACTTAGAAGGTAAAGATATCCGCGTCACAGAAGATGCGGCCGATGCCGAAGAAACACCAACCAAAAAAGAGGACGAAGAGGTCGATTTGAACGACTTGTCCGTCCCGCCAGGTATTAAGATCAACGACCCGGTCCGCATGTATTTGAAAGAGATCGGCCGCGTCGATCTCCTCAGTGCGAAAGATGAGACCGAACTCGCGAAACGGATTGAACAAGGGGACGAAGAGGCGAAGAAACGTCTTGCCGAAGCCAACCTCCGTCTCGTCGTCTCGATCGCGAAACGTTATGTCGGGCGCGGTATGCTCTTCCTTGACTTGATTCAAGAAGGAAACATGGGCCTCATTAAAGCCGTCGAGAAGTTCGACTACATGAAAGGGTTCAAGTTCTCGACGTACGCGACGTGGTGGATTCGTCAAGCTATCACCCGCGCCATCGCCGACCAAGCTCGGACAATCCGGATCCCGGTCCACATGGTCGAGACGATCAACAAGTTGATTCGTGTTCAACGTCAACTGTTGCAAGACCTCGGGCGCGAACCGGCACCTGAAGAAATCGCCAAAGAGATGGAACTCACACCTGAAAAAGTGCGTGAGATCTTGAAAATCGCCCAAGAGCCTGTCTCGCTCGAGACACCGATCGGGGAAGAGGATGATTCGCACCTCGGCGACTTCATCGAAGACCAAGATGCGATGGCACCGCAAGACGCCGCTGCCTATGAGCTACTCAAAGAACAGCTCGAAGACGTGCTCGACACGCTCACGGACCGCGAAGAAAACGTGCTCCGTCTCCGTTTCGGTCTCGATGATGGCCGTACGCGCACGCTCGAAGAAGTCGGGAAAGTGTTCGGCGTCACCCGCGAGCGGATTCGTCAAATCGAGGCGAAGGCGCTCCGGAAGCTCCGTCACCCGAGCCGTTCGAAACGCTTGAAAGACTTCCTTGATTAATTGTGTTTTTGAATAAAATGTGAAGTTTTAGAAGAAAGGAAGGAAAATGAGTGATTTTCCTTCCTTCTTTATTATTTTTTGAGTAAAATAGTGATGGGTAGAAATTTGGAATGAACATGAGGGGGAAATACAATGCGTAATCCATTGTTACCGTTTGCAGCGATCGCGATCGTCGCAATCATTGCCATGGTCTCATTATCGTATTTTGGCGTGAACCAAGCTCAGCAGGCTGCTGAAGGTCCGTCGGTCACTGAGATGAACCCGGAAGACTTGTATGCGGCGAAAGGCTGCACAGGTTGCCACGGTGGAAATCTCGAAGGTGGCGTCGGTCCTGCGTTGACAGGCGTCGGCGAACGTTTATCGGCGGAAGAGATCACAAACATCATCGTCAACGGTAAAGGTGCAATGCCAGCTGGTCTCGCGACTGCCGAAGAAGCAGACGTACTCGCGACTTGGTTGCTCGAACAATAAGGGTGAAACGTACTCCTTCTGGGGTACGTTTTTTATTGTCCTGGATATAAATATTCGTTACCCTAATAGTGAAGAAGTAGAAAAAGGAGTTGTCCCTATGCAAGAACAAGTGACGTTAGACCGGCGGCTGAAGCAAGTCGTCGATTTCATTCCGAAAGGCAGTGTAGTGGCGGACATCGGCTCTGACCACGCCTACGTGCCATGCTATCTCGTTCAGCAAGGCATCGTCGACCGCGCCATCGCAGGCGAAGTGAACCGTGGACCGATGGAAGCGGCCAAAGCTCAAGTCGAGCTCATCGGGGCGACCGAAAACATCGACGTCCGTCTCGGTGACGGGCTCGCCGTCCTCGAAGCAGATGAGGCGACATGCATCTCGATTTGCGGGATGGGCGGAAGTTTGATTCGGTCGATTTTAGAGAGCGGCCGTGACAAGTTAGGAGCGGTCGAACGGCTCGTCCTGCAACCGAACGTGGACGGGCAATACGTCCGCGAATGGTTGCTCGACGCAGGATTCGTCCTAGTCGCGGAATCAATCGTTGAAGAGAATGACAAAGTATACGAGATTCTCGTCGGCGAACGTGGCACGGAGACGTGCTATAGCCTAGATGACACAGAACGCGCGTGGCAGCTCATGTTCGGACCGTACTTGCTCACGACACGCCCAGAGGCGTTCAAAATGAAATGGGGCCGCGAGGCGGACAAGCTCGATTACGTGCTCGGTCAGATGGCGGCAGGTGCCCAAACCGAAGCGCTCATCCGCAAACAGGAGGAGTTCAAGACGCTGCGTGACAAAATGAGAGAGGTGAGCAACTGATGGCGAACGGAAATCATGTCATTCAATTGTTTGAGGAGTTCGCCCCGAAACATCTCGCGGTCGAGGGCGATAAAATTGGTCTTCAAATCGGTACGTTGAATAAACCGGTACGACGAGTCATGGTGACGCTAGACGTGCTCGAATCGGTCGTCGATGAAGCGATCGAGCGAGACGTCGATTTGATTATCGCCCATCACCCACCCATTTTCAGCGCGCTTGCGCAAGTGAACGATCGCAGTGCCGCTGGCCGGATCGTTATGAAATGCATTCGGCATGACATTGCCGTCTATGTCGCCCATACGAACTTGGACGTCTGTCAGGGCGGGGTCAACGATTGGATGAGTCAGGCACTTGGACTCGTCGACCCGACGGTACTCATTCCGACGTATGAAGAACCGGTGTATAAGCTGTCCGTCTTCGTTCCGGTGACCCATCGGACCGCCGTCTCGGATGCGCTAGGACGTGCCGGCGCCGGCCGAATTGGGGATTATGGGGACTGCCAGTTCACTGTTTCAGGAGAAGGGCAGTTTACTCCGCTTGCCGGGTCCGACCCGTACCTCGGTCAGCATGGCAAGACGGAGCGTGTCGAAGAAGTGAAAATCGAGACGATTGTCACGGAGAGCCAAAAGAAAAGAGTGCTTAAGGCGATGACGGACGCGCATCCATACGAAGAGGTGGCCTACGATTTGATTCGTGACGACATTGACGGGCCCGTGTTCGGCCTTGGTCGTATCGGACGTCTCGAGGTGCCTCTCACACTCGCCGCGTTCGCAGAACACGTCAAGACGAGCTTTGACGTCGAAGCCGTCCGTGTCGTCGGCGATCCGAACCGGATCATCGAGAAAGTGGCGGTGCTCGGCGGGGACGGGAATAAATACGTATCGGCAGCCCATTTCAAAGGTGCGGATGCGTATGTGACGGGCGACCTGTACTTCCATGTGGCCCACGATGCAATGGCGCTCGGACTTTCTGTCGTCGACCCGGGTCATCACGTGGAGAGCGTGATGAAGCAAGGCGTCGTCGACGTGATGCGCGAGAAGTGTGAACGTGCGAAACTCGATGTCGAATTGTTTGTTTCGGAAGCCGATACAAACCCGTTCCGCTTCTACTGATGATTAAACGAAAAACCCCCGTCCTCGGGAGAGGACGGGGGTTCATGTCATTTACGGAGCGCCTTCACTTTCGGAAGAATGCTGCGCAGTTCAAGATATGGCGTCTTATCGTGCGTGCTCAAATCGAGCGGGTCATATTGGGTCAAGAAGTCGATGACTTTTTTTGTGATTGGTGTCGGGGTCGACGCGCCTGACGTGACGGCGACCGTTTCGACACCTTCGAGCCAAGCCAGGTCGAGTTCGCTCAAGTCGCCGATGCGGTAGGCGTTCGTGCCTGCAATCTCTTTCGAGACCTGGGCTAAACGGTTCGAGTTGTTCGACTTCGGGTCACCGACGACGATCAATAGTTCACAGTCACCGGCTTGTTCAGCGACAGCTTCTTGCCGGACTTGGGTCGCGTTACAGATCTCGTTGTGGACCTCGACATGAGGATACCGTTCTTGAATCATCTCAATCAAGGCCGAGACGTCCCATTGGCTCATCGTCGTCTGGTTCGTGACGAGAATTTTTGCATCATACAGGTGAGCCGGGAGCGCCTCGAAGTCACTCTCGTATTGGACGAGATGAACTTTTCCTGGAGCGACGCCCATCGCGCCTTCCGGTTCCGGGTGGCCATGCTTGCCGATGTAGATGACTTCATAACCGACAGCCGTCTTTTCGCGAATCAAATCGTGGGTGACCAGTACATCCGGGCACGAGGCATCGACAATCGTCAAGCCTTTCTCAATGGCACGCTTACGCACGAGCGGCGAGATGCCGTGGGCGGTAAAGACGACCGTTCCACGATCAATTGTCTCGAGTGCTTTCATTCGATCCTCACCGTCGACCGTCTTGACGCCGAGTTCCTCGAATGCTTGGGTGACATGACGGTTATGGACAATCATGCCAAGTATATGGATAGGACGCGGTAAATCTGGGTTGGCCACAGCTTCGTTGGCGAGCTTCATGGCATCGACGACGCCGTAGCAATATCCGCGTGGACTAATTTTTTTAACTTTCATTTTGTAAGGAACGCTCCTTTCGCGATGCTTTCATACGTATTAGTCTAACATTGTTTCGAAAATACGAAAAGATTTCCGTGTATTCATGCTATAATTTTAAGGTTAGAAAGGAGGGACACCGTGGAACGCCTAAGAACATTGCTTGAAGTTCGAAAATCGTACTTCTTTCAGATTACATTTATTATCTTCATTATACTAGGACTTGTCATCTCTTCATTAGCCTTCTCTGCCGACCGTGTGACGGTGTCCCGCGCGGAAGAACTGGCGAAAGAACAATTCGACTACGCGATTGACGGGAGTATTGAAAACCTGGAGACGCGGCTCGGTAAACTATACGAAGACTTGGTCTATCTCGGTGCTTACGTCGGGAATGAGACGTATATCGAAGAGCGGATCCGCACCGGTTATTTGAATCAGCGGACGAGCTTCACCTCGATTTTTTATTACGATTTAGAAGGCGATGCGTTCACGTGGTACTCGCAACGCCAAGTACCGGCGCTGACGCTCAAGAGTGATCCGAAATTTAAAGAGGTGCTCACCGGCGGCAGGAACGACTTGTTTATGAGTGACCCGATTTCGATCTCGGGTGACGTCGGGACGTATTTATACGTACCGGTGCTTGAAGACAACCGGATGGTCGGGATGTTCGGCGGTAGTATCAGCGTGCTCAATTCAGATTTATATCGTCGGATGCTTGAATCGGCGAATGATGACATGATTCTCTACTTGTTGAATGAACGGGGCGAAGTATTGTCGACCTCGTTCAATCTCGTCACGGACGCAGAACGGCGTTTGTCCCGGTCCATCATCGAAGCGACGGACGCCTACGACGTCCGTTCGGTGTTCAGTACGAAAGACGATGTCCTCATGTTTGAGCCCGATGCGCGTGTCAACGGATGGAGCGTCCTTGCAAAGCATAGTACCGATTCGGTCTACGAAGCGGTGTATGCGACGCGTTGGCAATACTTGATGATTACGCTCGTGACATTCTTCTTGAGTATCATGGTCGGTCTACTGTTGTCGAAGACGTTGACAAGTCCGCTGCTTGAACTTGTGCAAAACATCAAGAAACAACAGTCGCTCGAACCGATCCAACTCGAACGGACCGGCTCCAAAGAAGTCGAGACGCTGCTCGATACGTACAACGATTATTCCCGCCGCATGGAGACGGCCCGACGCGAACAGCTCAGTCAACAGCAACTATTGTTGCAGCAAGAGAAGCTCGCCTCGCTCGGACAGCTCGCGGCAGGGATTGCCCACGAGATTCGCAATCCGCTCACGCCGGTCCAAATCACGTTGCAGATGGTGAAAGAAGGGCACAGTAGCAGCGACATGCTCGATCTCGCGCTTTCAGAACTTGATCGGGCCAACCATTTGATCACGACGATGCTCACGCTCGCGAAGCCCGACCAGGCGAAGCTACAAGAAGAGTGGCTCGACATGACCGAGTTTGCGAAACGTCTCGAATTCTTGCTCGACGCCGAATGCTATAAGCGGGTCACGAACTGGGAGTTGAACGTCCCGAACGACATGCCGCCGTTTTACTGTTCGAACGACATGCTCGTCCAAATCATCTATAACTTGTTCAAAAACGCGGTCGAGGCCGTCGATACGAAAGGTGCCGACGGCGTCGTGACGGTCACGATTCAATTCACGGAACGGGACTACCGCTTCTTGATCGAAGACAATGGGATCGGGATGACCAAATCTCAAGTCAAGTCGGTCGGGTCCGCGTTTTATACAACGAAAGAGAACGGCAACGGCTTAGGGCTCTACATGATTCGGGAATACTTGAAAGCCGTGAACGGTCACATGGAAATTGAAAGTGTTGAAGGAGAAGGTACGGCCATGATGATTAAAATCCCAAGGCGGTCGCACCCATGACGAAAGGGTTCAAACATTACTGGCTTTGGCTGCCGATCGTCTGGGCGCTATCGATTCTATTGATTACGTCAATCCAATTACCGGAACGGGCGAGAGAAAATAATGAAGTCGGTTTCGTATTCGTCAGTGAAAAGCATGAGCATGCCAATAAACTGTTGGCCGCGTTCGTCCGGACGGCGAATCAAAAAGGTTTTATCCCTGTCCCGACGACGAGTGAGGATTCCCGTGTCCTGGAGAAAGAAAAATTGGACGCGCTGATCGACCGCGGGGTCGAAGCGATTTTCGTGACGACGCTCGATGAAGCATTCATCCGGCCATCGCTCGAACGGGCCGAACGGGAGGGTATTCCGATTATCGCCATCGATCGGATGATCGACCATGACAGCGTCTTGACGTCGGTCATGTCCGATAACGTCGAGATCGGCCGGATGGCAGCGAACCATATCGCCGCCCAACACGCCGGGCTCGACCGTCCGATTCGTGTCGTCGAAGTGAGAGGGACCGCCAAAGTCCGTTCGACGATCGATCGGAGCCTCGGGTTGACGGAATATGACAAGGCCAACGACAACCTGCAAGTCGTCGCCTCGATCACGGGTAATTACGACACGTTCCAAGCCGAGATAGAGATGTCTCGGTGGCTCGATGCCGGTATTCCGTTCGATGCCGTCTTTTCTCACAATGATGACAATACGTTCGGTGTCGTCCGGGCCCTCGAAAGCCATGGCCTCAGTGACAAAACGCTCGTATCGGTCGACGGTGTGACCGGCATTTATCCGCTGATTCATAGCGGGAAAGTCGATGCGACCGTCGTCCAATCACCGAACGAAATGATCGAGGTCGGATTCAAGGCGCTCGAACATCATTTGAACGGCAAGAAAATTGCGTCACACTACTATTCGTCGAGCTATTTGTACGAAGGGCTCGCAAAAGATTAATTGACAAATGATTAGATTCCGCTATGCTAGGAAAAGTGGAAAGAAACAGGAGGTGTATCGATTGAACAGCTTCCAACAGTTCAAATTGTTACCGTTTATCGTCGATGCCTTGACAGAAAAGCGCATCACAGTACCGACGGACATTCAAGCCCGGATTATTCCGGCTGCGATGAATGGCCGCGATATCATTGGGAAATCACAAACCGGGACGGGGAAGACGCTTGCGTTCCTCTTACCTATTTTAGAAGCAATCGATCCGAAAGAAGAATCGGTCCAAGCCATCGTCGTCGCACCGACGCGCGAACTCGCTTGGCAGATTCACGAAGAGTTGAAAACACTCCTCGTCAAACAGCCGGACTACATTAAAACAAGTCTGATTGTCGGAGGAACTGACCGGGAACGACAAATCGACAAGATGAAAAACCCACCACAACTGATCATCGGGACACCAGGTCGTCTACTCGACTTGATGAAAGTCCAAGCGTTATTCCCGCACAAAGTCACGCATTTCGTCGTCGATGAAGCCGACCAAATGCTCGACATGGGCTTCTTGCCTGAAGTCGACCGCATCGCGCAGGCGTTGCCAGAGAAACTTCAAACGATGGTCTTCTCAGCGACGATTCCTGAGAAGCTACAACCGTTCTTGAAGAAATATTTGCATGACCCGCGTTACGCGGAAGCGAGTGAAGAGCACCGCGTCGTTCCGAAAATCAAGCATCACGTCATCCCGGTCCGTCACCGGGACCGCAAGGCATTGACGGTCGACATCGCAAAAGCAATCAACCCGTTCGTCTGTCTCGTGTTCACGAACACGAAACAAGATGCGGATGAGTTGGAGACGTCGTTCCGCGAGGCGGGACTCAACGTCGGCACGCTTCATGGGGACATGCAAGCCCGTCGCCGGAAGCAAGCGATCAAAGACATCAACGACGCGAAATATCAGTTCGTGATTGCTACCGACTTGGCGGCGCGCGGCATCGATATTAAAGGTGTGTCGCACATCATCAACTTCGGCATTCCGAAAGACCTCGACTTCTATACGCACCGTGTCGGCCGGACGGGCCGCGCTGGTGAGACTGGCGAAGCGTACACGCTGTATGAAGATCACGAGAACGGTCCAATCAATCGACTCGAAGAGCGTGGATTCACGTTCAAGCACGTCGATTTGAAGAACGGATCGCTTCAAGAGATCAAGACACGCAAACGCCGCACGACCGACCGGAAGATGAAAGTCTCGCAAACGGCGCACAGCCGGATGGCGGGCGAAATCAAGAAGGCGAAGAAAAAGGTCAAACCTGGTTACAAGAAGAAGTTCAAGTATAAATTGAAAGAGACGGCCTCACGTGAGCATATGCAGAGCCAACGTAAGGAACGTCGCGAAGTTCGTAAAAAGAACCGACGCTAAGCAAAAGAAGAATCGACTTCGTGGAGTCGATTCTTCTTTTTGTGTACACTAAGGACAGATGAGAATGAAGGAGAAATGACTATGTTAAAAATTGGTTCCCACGTTTCTGTATCCGGTAAGAAAATGTTGCTCGCTGGCAGTGAAGAAGCCGTCTCATACGGCGCTAACACGATGATGGTATATACGGGTGCGCCCCAAAACACACGGCGCAAGCCAATCGAGGATTTGAATATCGAGGCGGCGCTCGCCCATATGGCGGCGCACGACATCGATGAGATCGTCGTCCATGCCCCTTATATCATCAACTTGGGCAACACGACGAAACCGGAGACGTTCGAACTCGCCGTCTCGTTTTTGGCCGCCGAAATCAAACGGGCCGAAGCCCTCCAAGTCGCACGTCACGTCGTCCTTCACCCGGGCGCGCATGTCGGTGCAGGGGAAGACGTCGGCTTGGCCCGCATCATCGAAGGCTTGAACGAGGTGCTCACCGGTGACGAGACCGTGAAAATCGCACTTGAGACGATGGCTGGAAAAGGCAGCGAACTCGGCAAGACGTTCGAAGAACTGGCAACGATCATCGACGGGGTGACACACAACGACCGGCTCTCGGTCTGTTTCGACACATGTCACGTTCATGACGCGGGTTATGACCTCGTCGGCGATTTGGACGGTGTCATTGAACAGTTCGACCAAATCGTCGGACTGGACCGTCTCGGCGTCATCCACGTCAACGATTCGAAGAACGTGCGCGGCGCGAAAAAAGATCGTCACGAGAATATCGGCTATGGCGAAATCGGCTTCGACACGTTGAACCGGATCATCCACCACGAGGCGTTCACCCACTTGCCAAAAATTTTGGAGACGCCGTATATCCCGATCAGTGAGAAGACGAAAGTGGCACCATACAAACAAGAGATCGAGATGTTCCGGGCGAACCGATTCGATGCCGAATGGCGCGAACAGTTCACGCTCGCGCACCAGTAAGATGAACATCATCCGAATCGATCCGAACGAGTATGATGTCTGGTCAGCGCTCCCGATCTACTTTCAGGAAGCGAGCCCGTTCTATGTGGAAGGCCGGCTCGAAGAGGGGACAGCTTGGATTGAGATTCTCGGATACGGTATCGTGGCTGAAGTCGAAGTCATGCTCGTCGAGATGACCAAGCGCCCGGCCGACCGCTATTGGCGGACGGAGGCGGTACCAGAGGCGAAGGCGTATAGCCTCGTCGACGTGGTCGGTCTTGATTTCCATCATCCGTTGCTTCAATCAGGTATGTACGAGGAAGACACGGACGCCGTCATCCGTACCAAATGGGAGCAAGGGTACCGCGTCCCGTCTGCCAAGTGGACCCGGGAGACGTTCACTGCCCACTTGACCGAAGAGCAGGCAGTGTCACAGCTCGCCCCGACGGCCATCTGTGAAGCGTGCGGGGATGACATGAACCGTTTCGGGCCGACCGGCATTCGTTTGATGGAGTATCATCTCGAAGCAGGGAGCGGCACGTGGCTCTGCCCGACGTGTCACAAAGCGAGACATTATAATCTATAAAAAAAACGAAGCCCGCGGGCTTCGTTTTTTGAATTAAAAGGGCCAGTTCGCGAGTGCGAATTGATATACTTTCATCCCAAGAAACACACCGAAGATGCCGATGACGCCCGGTAAGACCGGCGGGGCAGGGAGCGGCAACTTCAAGGCCGTGAAAATCATGCCACAAATGAGACCAGCGAGCAATGACAATAGGATTTCTTGCATGAATGATTCCTCCATAATCGAAATGAAAACGCTTAACTAACAGGTAACCGAGTTCATTATACAATGTTCATTCTCGTTTGAGAAGTCTAACATCAGTCATCTGTCATTTTCTCGTTTTCGGCTCGCAAGCGGAGGACTTCCCGTTCGGCCCAGTTCGACGGTTCGCGCTCAAACACGCTCGGGATGTTGTTCCAACGTCCGCCCGTGTATTGATGGATGATGATTTGTGATTGGATGCGCTCTTGTCCGGCCTCTTGTTTCAAATAGACGTAACTGCCGTCAGCACGCTGGATTCTCGCTTTCACGTTATCGACGAGTTGCAGCGCGAGCATATCTTTGATGTATGACTTGTGTCCCGCGTCAAGAATCGGGAAGAGGATCTCGATCCGTTTGCGCATGTTGCGCGTCATCCAGTCGGCCGATGAGCAATACAAGTCTTCTTTCCCGTTTTGATAGAAGTAGAAGATGCGCGAGTGCTCCAAATACCGGTCGATGATGGACACGACGCGGATATTATCCGAGATGCCTTTAATCCCGGGACGTAAACAACAGATGCCACGGATGATCAAATCGATTTTGACCCCGGCCTGTGAGGCGTCATACAGTTTTGTGATGATTGGTTTGTCGGTGATCGAGTTCATCTTGGCGACGATGCGACCGTTCCCGTATTTCTCATGCAGTTTAATCTCTTCGTCAATCTTTTGAAGGAAGAAGTCGTGCATGTCGTCCGGTGACGTCTCGAACTTGTGCCATGACGGGCGTTCACCGTAACCGGAGAGCCAGTTGAAGAAGTTGGTCGCATCTTCGGCGAGTTCTTCATTTGTCGTCAACAAACCGATGTCTGTGTACAGTTTGGCGGTCGAGTCGTTATAGTTGCCGGTACCGAGATGAACGAACCGCTGCAGCACCCCGCCTTCTAAGATGCGGACGACGAGCGTGATCTTCGAGTGGGTCTTCAACTCCTTATAGCCATAAATGACGTGGGCGCCGGCCTTCTCAAGCTGTTTCGCCCATTGGATGTTCTTCTCCTCGTCGAACCGGGCCTTCAATTCGACAAGAACGGTCACTTGTTTCCCGCTCTCGGCGGCGTCGGTCAACGCCTTGATAATCGGTGAGTCACCAGAGACACGATAGAGCGTCTGCTTGATGGCGAGCACGTTCGGGTCTTTGGCGGCTTGGGCGATGAAGCGGACGATCGGGTCGAACGAATGGTACGGGTGGTGGAGCAAATAGTCGCGTTTGAGTAACGCTTGGAACAAGTCTTTCCCCGGCTCGAGTCCTTCTGGGACGAACGGGATGAGCGTCTCATTGATCATGTCATCGTATTCGATACCAATCTTGTTATACACCCCAAACAGGAACGTCAAATCGATCGGGCCGTCGACGAGGAAGATGTCGCGGTCATGCAAGTCGAGCACGTCCTGAAGCATGAACAATAGCTCTTTACTGAGCGACCGTTGCTGAACCTCAAGGCGTATCGCGACACCATAACGCCGTTTCTTCAACTCTTTTTCAATCTGTTTAAGGACGTCGCGGCTTCCTTCCTCATGGAACGGCATATCCGCGTTCCGTGTGATCCGGAACGGCATCGTCGACTCGACTTCAAAACCTTTGAACAGCGAGTCGATGAACTGGATGATGACGTCCTCGAGCAACATCAAATCGGTATGGTCCTCGTCCTCTGTCGGCAATTCGAGATAACGCGGCAACACGGCAGGTACCTGGACGAGGGCGAGCCGTTTTTTGCCTTCATCGGTCGAGGCAATCTCGACGGCGATATTGAGTGATTTGGACAACAGCATCGGGAACGGTCGATAAGCGTCGACGGCAATCGGCGTCAACACCGGGAAGACGTGGGTCCGGAAGTATAACTTGACGAAGTCGAGCTGTTCTTTGTTCAAATGTTTCGGCCGTAAGAAGCGGACGTTCTCCGAGGCGAGCTGTTTGACGATTTTCTTATATGTCGCGTACTGGACCTCCACGAGTTCCTGAGCTTTGATGGAGATGGCTTTGATTTGCTGTTTCGGTGTCAATCCGGCCTTGTCTTCCGGACGGTTGAAGCCGGCGAGCACTTCATCTTTCAATCCGCCGAAACGGACCATGTAAAACTCGTCGAGGTTCGAACTGAAGATGCCGAGAAACTTCAACCGTTCCATGAGCGGGTTGCGTTCGTCCATCGCTTCTTGGAGGACGCGTTCGTTGAAGCTCAGCCAACTGAGCTCGCGGTTATTGAAATGTTCGGGTAAGTAGATGGTCATGAATCTCTCTCCTCTACACGTAACTCGATCGTTTGGTCGATGGCACGTTCCAAATGTTTTTTATGACGGATGCCGCGCTGGACTTCAAAACGCGGCGAGCTGTGCGTATGAAGCGTGAAGACGAGTCCCTCGTCCGTCGAAGAGACGTCGATGTCCTCGACGACTTGACGTTCGGTCAAGTCGAGCGCATCGACGAGTTTGACGATCGAGCCGAGCAGCTCTAAGCTCTTCAACATCTTCGAGTCGAACCATTCCGGGAAGCCCTCGATGTGTTGTTCGAGCAGGCGGCGCGATTTATATGACGTCACCAAGGCGAGTGCGAGCCGGTCCTCATTGTTCATCCCTTTAAAGTCGTTCGTCGTGATCAAGTGGAACGTGTGGTCACTCTTGTTGTTATGGTCGATGTATTCCCCGACGTAGGCGAGGCGACAGGCCCCTTCTAACAGGCCGGGTTCGAACGGTTTCGGTTTGATCGTCTTTGTCTCAATCAGGCCAGTATAAATTTGACGGGCCAAGTGAATCAAATGTTTGTGCCGGATTGGGTCGACGTCATACTGTTTCTCGAAGTGACGGAAACTTTCCTCTTTGACGTCGCCGAAGCGGACACGGTTGTTTTCTTTTAAGTAATATTCGTAGAATAAGCCCTCGCGCAACCCGTTGTTGCTCATCATGAACTCGGGCACTTTCAAATATTTCGCCAGTTCATCGATGGCGGTCACAGCCGGGGCGATGATATCGATTCGGTCTTTCGACAACCCGTCAAGCCGGCCCAACTGTTTACTCGACATATCGATGAGCTCATCGACGACTTCATGCAAGCGGTCGGCTCCGATCGTGTATTGATGGATGCCTTCGAGCGGGAACAACGATAGCGACTGTTCGACCCGGACGAGGTTTCGAGCGGTCCCTCCGACTCCGACGAGCGGAATGCCATGCGGCACGAGCCAGTCGATGTCTTTGAACGACTTCTTCAAAAACGACGTCAGTTGCTTGCGCTCGTCTTTTGAGAGCGTGTCACCTTTCATGAAGTCTTCGGTCAACGTGACGGCGCCGAATGGAAAACTGTGATAGAAGACGAGTTCACGGTCTTTGAAGTACGTCACTTCCATCGAACCGCCGCCGATGTCGACCGAATAGCCATCCTCGATATACGTCGAATTGACGATGGCTGAATAGCCGTAAAAGGCTTCTTCATAATCGCTCAACAGTCGAATCTCCATCCCTGTCGCCTGTCGCACTTCCTCTAAGATGGCTTCAGAATTGCTGGCGTTACGGATGGCGGCTGTCGCGACCGGCAGTACTTCTTTCACTCCATGATGATCGTTCAACCAGCGGAAATGGTTGAGCGTCTCGATGAGCGCCTCGATGCCGGAATCGGACAGTTCATTGTCGTCGGTAATATGACTCGATAACCGGGCCACTTCTTTTACGTTCAGCCGTTCGAAATATTGGCCGTGCCCGTTCACTTCAAAGATGACGTTTCGAATCGAGTTCGATCCGATATCGATGACTGCTAGCTTTTTCTCCACGGAAAAACCCCCTCTGCGTTATCTCTAGTGTACAACGAAGATCCTGAAAAGACATATGCATTTCATACGGACGGACCGACCATCCTCTCTCATCGCCTCATACTTGAAGCCTCGCCTGATATTCTGTATAATACAGACGCCAAGCAAGTAGAAATGATTACGATTTATAACACGAGAGAAGGGTAGCTTATGACGACATCCGTCGTAAAATTAAATCATGTTTCCTATCACTACGATGGGACCGCCGCGCTACAGGACGTGTCCATCGATATCAAACAAGGCGACTTCGTTGCTGTCGTCGGGGAGAACGGATCCGGGAAATCGACATTGATTCGAACGATTCTCGGACTGTTATCCCCACAAACCGGGACAGTGGAACTGTTTGGACGCCCTCAAGGCCAGTTCAAAGACAAGTCCCGTATCAGTTACGTTTCCCAAAAAGCGGCATCGTTTAACTCGGGTTTTCCGGTGACGGTCGAGGAAGTCGTTGCCATGGGCCGCTATGGACGGCTCGGTTTGTTCAAGCGTTTGAACATCGAGGATAAGGCGGCCATTCAAAACGCCCTTGAGACAGTCAACATGTGGCAGTTCCGGCATCGGAAGATCGGTAGCTTGTCTGGTGGGCAACAACAGCGCGTCTTTATCGCCCGGGCCATCGTCAATCAGCCGGACCTGCTGATCTTGGATGAGCCGACGGTCGGCGTCGACCAGAAGCATTTGCGCGACTTCTACGAAGTGCTTCATCTGTTGCGTGAACATACGACATGTACGTTCATTCTGGTCACCCATGACTTGAACGTCGTCACCGACCTCGTCACGAAAGTCGTCCATCTCGACCACGGACGGATGGCGTGCAACTGTGGATTGAAAGAATATAGTGAACTCGGCGAATTGACCGCGATCAAGCCATATCCGGTCAAAGTGCTCGTCCATGAAGGTACGTCATGATTGCGGATCTGTTTACGTACAGCTTTTTACGTTATGCGTTCATCGCAGCCGTCGTCATCGGGTTCACCGCACCGCTCATCGGCTCATTTGTCGTTGTCAGACGGATGAGCCTGATTGCCGATGCGCTATCCCACATGACGCTTGCCGGAATATCGTTCAGTCTATTTCTCGGACAGTACGTTTTACTGTTCAACGAGTTGAATCCGCTTTACCTCGGGACGCTCGTATCCGTCCTCGCAGCACTCGGGCTGAACTGGCTTCGCGGGAAATATGTGCACTTCCAAGAGTTGTCGATTCCCATCATGATGTCGGCAGGGATGGGGCTTAGTGCCATCTTCATCTCGCTATCGCGTGGATTTTCAATTGATTTATCGACGCTGTTGTTCGGATCGATTTCTGCGGTCAGTCTGTCGGATATTTGGTTGATTTTGGCGGTGGCCGGTATCACCTTGCTCGTCATCGTCATGTTTTATAAACAGCTGTTGTTCTTGTCGTTCGATGAGGAACAAGCCAAAGTGTCCGGTTTGCCGAGCACGATGTTGCATGTGTTGTTCATGTTCGTCGTCGCACTCGTCATCGCCGTCAGCATGCGCATCGTCGGTACGCTTCTCGTATCGAGTCTCATTACGCTGCCGGTCGCGGCTGCACTCCGGTTCACAAACAGCTTTAAACAGACGATTCTTTGGTCGATCGTCTTCGGTGAGGTTGCGACAATCGGTGGGCTCGTGCTCGCCTATGAACTTGATGTCGCCCCAGGCGGTGTCATCGTTTTGCTCGCCGTCTTGATTTTGGCCGTCGTCATGTTGGCCGAGCGATTCGGGATCGCCCGGAAAAAGGAGGTTCGCTATGAAGGAAACTGAACAGTTGGCCCGCTTGCAGTCCTCGTCGCTCAAAGTGACGCCGAAACGGATCGAGATGTTTGCCTTTCTCGCAGCGGAAGAACGCTATGTCAGTGCGAAAGACGTCCTCGATTATATGCGCTCAAAGCATCCGACGATGAGTTTTGACACGGTGTACCGCAACTTGAAATCGTTCGCCGAAGAAGGTCTGCTCGAGGCGACCGAGTTGAACGGGGAAAAAGCGTTCCGTGTCACCTGCGGATCGAATCACCACCATCACCATCTCATTTGTCGCGGTTGTGGCAAGACGAAGTTGCTCGAGCTCTGTCCGATGCGTTACGTCGAGACGCTCGACCCTGATTTTGAAGTCGTCGATCATAAATTCGAGATTTATGGGTATTGTAAACAATGTAAGTGATCAAAAGGGATTGTTCATTCAATCCCTTTTTTGTCGAATCACGAGAGGGGGAGTCGGAATGATTTATACGGCAGCTGAAATCAAGCAGGCCGATGAGACGGCGCTCCGACATGGCATGCCGGCTGACGTCTTGATGGAGCGGGCGGCCTCGGCCTTGGCGGCACGTCTTATCTTCAAGTCGAGAGCGTCCATCCTCGTCGTCTGTGGAGCGGGCAACAATGGGGGAGACGGTTGGGTTGTGGCGCGCGAATTGGCGCAACGAGGTCATGCCGTCACTGTCTATGCCCCGTTCGGTGAACCGAAATCGACAGAAGGCAGCAGGCATGCACAGTACGCGCGACAGTTTGTCACGGTCAGCGATGAGCCGCGAGACGCCGATCACGTCATCGATGCGTTGTTCGGAGTCGGCTTCCATGGTCCGGTCACGGGTAAGGCACGTGACGTGATCACATGGATACGCGAGCAACAAGCCCCCGTCGTGGCAATCGATGTCCCGTCCGGTGTCCCGAGTGACGACGCACTGACGTTTGACGGTCACGCGGTCGAGGCAGAAGTCACTTTCTCCCTCCATGGCTATAAGCGAAGCGCGTTTTTAAAACGGACCGCGCCGTATTACGGTAAGGTCGAGGTCGTTGAGATCGGACTGCCGCATACGTCAAGATGGCGCGTGCTGACCGGATCAGACTTTGACCGCAACCTACTCGAACGGGATTCCTATAGTCATAAAAATACGTATGGCCACGGTCGCTTGATCGGCGGAAGTCGTCATTTGATCGGCGCCCCGTTCTTGGCGGCACGGTCGGCGCTCCGGACGGGAGTCGGTCTGCTCGATTTGGCCATCCCGCATGAGGCGCTCGCGCTCGCCTCGAGTTTGCCGGAGGCAATGTATTACGACATCGACAAGTTGCCGGACAAGGACTACGCTGCCACGGCGATCGGTCCTGGCCTCATCGATGACGAGCGTCTCGAGCGATTGTGGCCACTCATCAGCAATGTGAGCGCGCCGCTCATCGTCGATGCCGGAGCGCTGACGAAAGAGCGTCTCGAGGCATCTGGCCCGCTCACACTGACTCCGCATCCGGGTGAACTGGCGCGCTTGATCGATAAATCAGTCGACGAGATCGAAGCGAATCGATTTCAGGTCGCCTCAGAATTTGCGATGACGCACGGGGTCCATCTCATCTTGAAAGGAACGTTTACCCTCATCGTCAATCCTGATGGGAGCGGGGCGGTCAATACGGTCGAGGCCTCAGCGCTCGCGAAAGGTGGGAGTGGGGACGTGTTGACGGGGATGTTGCTCGCGTTATGGGCGAGAACGGACCGCTTACAAACCGACAAGTCCCCGAATGAGCAAGCGGTTCTCTGGCATGCGCTCGCGGCGAGAAAGGCGAGCGAACAGGTTCATCCGGCGAGCGTGCTCGCGACCGATGTCATCGAAGCGATCGGACGCATCTAAAAAAGAGGAACCCACTCGGGATTCCTCTTTTTTAGTTTAGATGGTGATCGAATTCGTCGTCTCGATGTGACGCACGATGTGTTGGGCCTCGCTCCACGTGGAGATCCGTTTTACGCCGGCCGGCAACGGCTTACGATTATACGGGGCGTCGAACAACAGCACCGGAATCGACGTCTGTTCATGGATGGAGATCGCGTTCTCATAGCGGTCTTCCATAAACAAGTCGAGGTCGAGCTGTTTGACGACACCGACCTTGTCATGACTCCCCGTCATGATGAGGGAGTCGAGTGGGAGTTCATGCTGTCGAATCCACTCCTCGGTGACGGCGCGCACGGCCTCGCTCCGAGCCGTGACGTAATGGAGGCGGTGCGACTTGCGCATATTCCATAAGACGGCGTTCACTTCGGAATGCGGAAGTGAGCGACGATAAATCGCTTCCTCATGACCTTGTTCAATCATGAAGCGCCAAAACGCTTCTTGTGTCATATCTGTATAAGTATGCAGCTCGTATTCGGTCGCCTGATGATAATCGATGGCGTATCCGAGCGCATCGTTCATATAATGAAAACAACTTTGCGGATCCGTGACGGTTCCGTCGAGGTCAATTCCAATGTGCATATTCGTCCCTCCTTGCTCATAACCCTTATTGTACCAAAAGCCCGCTCGGTTGCAACCGAGCGGGCAAAGGATTAGTTAGATTGGTTGGCGAGCTCTTGCTCTTCGAGTTCACGTGCGGCCAATTTTTCAGCGACGATGGCGTCGATTTCTTTTTTCAATTCTTCGACCATCGTGGCTTCGGGTACTTTCCGGATGATTTTCCCGTGACGGAAGAGAAGGCCTTCGTTGCGGGCGCCGGCGATCCCGATATCAGCTTCACGGGCTTCCCCTGGTCCGTTTACTGCACAGCCGAGAACGGCAACTTTAATGTTGACGTTGATGTTTTGGATATACTCCTCGACTTCTTTGGCGATCGAAATCAAGTCGATCTCAATGCGTCCACATGTTGGGCATGAGATGAGTGTCGCTGCGTTAGCCGCGAGACCGAACGATTTGAGCACTTCTTTGGCGACTTTGATTTCTTCGACCGGGTCGTCAGATAGTGAGACACGGACCGTCGAACCGATACCGAGCGAAAGGATTGCCCCGAGGCCGGCAGCAGACTTGAGTGATCCCGAGAAGAGCGGGCCTGATTCCGTGATTCCGACGTGGAGCGGGTAATCGAACGTCTTGGCTGCGAGCGTATATGCTTCGAGGGCGAGGTTTACGTCAGATGCCTTAAGCGAGATGATCGTGTTATAGAAGCCGAGGTCTTCTAAGATTTTAACGTGATGCATGGCACTCTCGACCATTCCTTGAGCCGTCGGATAACCGTACTTTTCAAGGAACTGCTTTTCGAGTGAGCCGGCGTTGACACCGATGCGAATCGGGATGCCTTTTGCTTTAGCAGCGTTGACGACCGCTTCGACTTTCTCGCGGCGGCCGATGTTACCCGGGTTGATGCGGATCTTATCGACACCGCTCTCGATGGCTTTGAGCGCCAATTTGTAGTCAAAGTGAATATCGACGACGAGCGGGATGTTGATGCGGCTCTTGATTTCAGCGAGGGCGTCAGCCGCACGCTCGTCAGGACAAGCGACGCGTACGACTTGGCAACCCGCTTCTTCGAGACGTAAAATCTCAGCGACGGTTGCTTCGACGTCATGAGTTTTTGTTGTCGTCATCGACTGGATGACGACTTCATTGGATCCACCGATGATGAGGTTGCCGACACGGATCGGACGGGTTAATGAACGATGCAAAATTTCTGACATATACGTAATCTCCTTCTTTTGGAAAGGTTCCAATCGATTTCAGATGAGTGGTTTCCTTATTATCATAACGAAATGTTTGTGAAAAAGCACCCGGCAAGCGCTTGATCGGTGTGCTCTTACAAAACGCTAACGTTATCTTAACAGATGCTTCATAATTTTCCACCGTCTCAGGACCGATATATTCAAAGAAATGACGTCTGAAAAGGTGGAATGTATCATGTTGGAACGATTGAAACAAATATGGGGTAGGAAGCGACAGGCGGAGAAGACGATGAGCCATCGCTTGCTATGGACGTTGATGCCGGTCATGCTCGTCCTGTTTTTAACCGTGTTCGGCTGGTTCGCTTTGAAAGCGGAGCAGTTGTTGACGAGCGAGGTTGAGAAACGGCTACATCGTGAAGCGACCGTCGTCCGCGAAACGGTCAAGGCGACGTATGGGGCGTACGTTGCGAATGAGAAAGTGCTGAACCGGGCGTTGAAGTCGATGTATATGCAACAAGCTTCCATTTTATCGGAGGATGGTTTAGAAGCGAGTCAATATTTATTGCGCGACACACAAGTCGAGCAATTGAGCGGTCGACAAGTCGAGGACCGTTTTATGAACCGTCTGGATGACAGCATGGCGAACGATGTGAGTGTCAGCGAACAAAAAGACGTGTTTATCGTTACGGCACCGATTCCCGAGTTGAAAGCCCATTATGCGATTGTCGTCATGAAACAGTCGGTGCTCGGCACGATGTGGAATTTAAGAGAACTTGTTTTCGTCGCAATCACGGTCATGCTCGTTATGATGATTGGCTTATTCTCGTTCATGATTCGGCGTGAAATCAAGCCGTTGACGGCATTTGCGGTCCGGCTTCGCGAATCAGTCGCCACGCGTTCGTTTTCAGAGGTTGAACTTCACGCAAAATCGTTTGAAATGCGAAGTTTGGAACGAGAGTACAACACGTTTATCGGACTATGGAAACGTTCGTTGTTGACGATGCTCGAGACGTCGACCGCTTTTGAATCGAGTCTACCTGTCTTTATGCGACAACTTGAAGCGAATCAAGAGCAAGTGACGGGGTTCAAACAAGTTGCCGCGACCGTCGCGTCGACGAGTCAGTCTTATCAGTCGTTCACGAACGAATCGACGCATCGTTTTACAGATTTGGCGGGACACGTCCGTTCGCTCGAACAAGAGATCGGTTCGGTTGATCAGCGGGCCGAGGCGTTGAAACAGACGATTAAGACAGAGATTGAATCATTCTCGACTGTCAAAGGAGCCAGCGAGCGATTCGCAAGAAAAGCGAGTGCGGTTCAGAACCGATTGCTAGAAAGTGAAGCGACGTCTGAACAGGCGGATGACGCACTTCAGAAGATTTTGTCTGTCGCGGCTGCGACGAAGATGTTGGCACTCAATGCCTCGATTGAAGCGGCACGGGCTGGAGAACACGGCAAAGGATTTTCCGTCGTCGCCCATGAAGTCGGCCAGTTGGCGAAGATCACGAATGAGTCGACACTGTCGGCCGTGGCTGCCATCGAAGCCATTCGATTGGAACGGGACGAGATTTTCAAGGAGATGAAACGCTTCGAAGAAGATATCTTTTATTTAGGCGAGACGTTGCGCCGGGTTGAAGGCGGGATTGAAACCATTGACCAGGAAATGAGAAGACAAATGACGCAGTTCCAATCCATCACCGAGCAAACAACTGCCACCGGACATCAATTACTACATATGGCGGAAGCAAATGAGCAATTAAAAGAAGTCGGCGTGGCACTCGAACGCAAATTAGACGAATTATATGAAGGCGTCGAGGGTTGGTCGGACGTACAACAGACGTTACAAGGCGCAGGGGTCGACTTAGGCAAACAAAGTAAACGGCTTCAAACCGTATTATCTGATTTGGCACCGACGTTATAACGATAGAAAGCCGGTTCAACGCAAACGTGCGTTGTCCGGCTTTTTTGATGACTTCGATTTGACGGGGATATGACGCAACGGAACAATCAAATAGACGAGGGATAAGACAACTCCGAGCCAAGTCAATGGAGGCGCGGCATGGTACAAAATAACCAGGAGGAGGACTGGAATCATCGTCATCGCGACTGCGTACGGCCAAGCCTGGCGATACGGCCACGTTTTCTTCGTGCGCCATTTCGTGGCGAGTTGGACGAGGAGGGCACTGAGCGCGACGAACCCCATATAGAAGAAGAAGATGGCGAAGCCATGTAAAAATATCCACATCGGCCAAAAGAAATCGGGCTGTAATACGATGTAATCGAGCAACGTGACCACAACCGTCAAGACGAGACTCGCCAACATATAGGCGTGGAGTGGGGCGAGGCGTAACCGTAACGCCTGCTTGGACGGGAAGAGGCTGTGGCGGAGAAACTGTGACGTCGTTTTGAGCATAAAATCTAACTCCAATCTGTTATAGTACAAATCTAGTAAAACAAACATAAATCATACAGTGGTTTAATAAAACCTTAACATTAAAGCTGTTTACATCGAATGGGTGATGCGGGCATAATGAGTAGGGCAATAAAAACCAAGCAAACACAACTAATTCACAATCAAAAGGAGTACAAAAATCGTGGAATACAATTTGCAAGAAATGTTATTCATGTTTTTTGGAGGATTAGGGATCTTCCTCTTCGGTATCAAATCGATGGGAGACGGCCTCCAAAAGTCAGCAGGTAACCGCCTGCGCGACATCCTTGATAAGTATACATCGAATCCGTTCCTCGGAGTACTAGCCGGGATCATTGTAACGGTCTTAATTCAATCATCGTCAGGTACGACGGTCATCACGGTCGGTCTTGTCAGTGCCGGCTTCATGACACTCCGTCAAGCAATCGGGGTCATCATGGGAGCGAACATCGGAACGACGGTGACGGCGTTCATCATCGGTTTCGACGTCGGCGCCTATGCATTGCCGATTATCGCTATCGGTGCGATTCTCCTGTTCTTCTTTAAAAAAGAGAAGTTGCAACACTTAGGTCAAATCTTCTTCGGGTTCGGGATGCTGTTCTACGGTCTTGAACTCATGGGCAGCGGGATGAAGCCGCTCCGTTCGAGCGAATACTTCATCGACTTGACGCAATCGATGAGTGACAACCCGTTCCTCGGTGTCGTCGTCGGTACGGTCTTCACGGTCATCGTCCAATCATCATCAGCGACGATCGGAATCTTGCAAGAATTGTACTCTGGTGGATCGATTCAACTCGACGCGGCACTCCCGGTCTTGTTCGGGGATAACATCGGTACGACAATCACGGCGATTCTTGCTTCGATTGGTGCTTCGGTCGCGGCCCGTCGTGCAGCAGCAGCGCACGTTATCTTTAACTTGATTGGAACAACAATTTTCATGATCTTGTTGATTCCGTTCACGCAGTATATCTACTGGGTCACAGATCTCTTAGCAATCGAAGACAAGATGCAAATCGCTTTCGCTCACGGGACGTTCAACGTCGTCAACACGTTCATCCAGTTCTGGTTCATCGGAACGATCGCATGGATCGTGACGAAATTCGTACCAGGGGAAGATTCAATCGTCGATACGAAAGCACAGCACTTGGATCCAATCTTCATCCAACAGTCGCCATCGATTGCTGTCGAGCAAGCTAAATATGAAGTCATCCGCATGGGCGATTTCGCAAAACTTGGTCTCGATGAAGCACGCAAATATATGGCAACTGGTGATAAGAAACATGCTGAGAAGTCGGCGCACATCGAAGACGCGCTCAACTCACTCAACTCAAAAATCACGGATTACCTCGTGAAGCTTGCCGCTGTCGATTTGACAGAACAAGAATCACAAGAACACAAGACACTCATGCATGCAATCAATGATATTGAACGCATCGGTGATCACGTCGAGAACATCATCGAGTTGATCGACTATAAGACGGCAACGCGCGTCAATCTCTCGGCCGACGCTCAAAAAGAGTTGACGGAGATGTACGATTTGACTCGTTCCACGCTTGAGAAGTCGCTTCAAACGCTTGCGAGCGGCGACATGGTCGAAGCTCGTCAAGTCATCGAGATGGAAGCGAAACTCGACATGCTTGAACGTCAATTCCGTAAAAATCACGTCGTCCGCTTGAACACAGGCGAGTGCGACGGCCAAGCCGGGATGTTCTTCGTCGATATGCTCTCGAACTTGGAGCGCATCGGTGACCACGCGATGAACATCACAGAAATCACGCTTGAAGATGCAAACGAAGGAATCGTTTAATCAAACGGTCCCTCTGGCTCGGTTGAGCCAGAGGGACTTTTTGGTTAGATGTGACTTTTGATTGACAGTGGGGACTTCATTCAGTATATTATTACTGTATAACAACGTGGCGGTGTAGCTCAGCTGGCTAGAGCGTACGGTTCATACCCGTGAGGTCGTGGGTTCGACTCCCTCCGCCGCTACCAATTAGGACCCTTAGCTCAGCTGGTTAGAGCAGACGGCTCATAACCGTCCGGTCGTAGGTTCAAGTCCTACAGGGTCCATTTGTGAACAGCTTTCAGATGAAAGCTGTTTTTTTGTTTTCATTTTTAGTTTTCAAATCCGAAGTCCTGGGTAAATATCCGTTAGCATTTTGTTTTTTGAAAAATATGAAATGAGGCGAAGCGAGATGGAACGAAATCATACGATGATGCAATTTTTTGAATGGCACGTCCCGGCTGACCAGAAGCATTGGAAGCGATTGAAAGAACGGGCTTCCGAGTTGAATGAAGCTGGAATCACCGCATTATGGTTGCCGCCGGTCACGAAAGGCCAGAGCGACGAGGATACGGGATATGGCGTGTACGATTTGTATGATTTAGGAGAGTTTGACCAAAAAGGAACCGTCGCGACTAAATACGGGACGAAACAAGAACTGCTCGAGGCGACAAAACACGCGCAAGAGCTCGGCATGCAGATTTATATGGATGTCGTCTTGAACCATAAAGCCGGTGCCGATGCGACCGAGAAGTTCGATGTGCTCGAGGTCGACCCGGAGGACCGTACGAACGTACTTTCAGAAGAACCGTTCGAGATCGAAGGATGGACGAAATTCGATTTTGAAGGCCGCAAAGATAAATATTCTTCATTTAAATGGAACTTCCATCATTTCAACGGGACGGATTATGACGCTGCGAACGACAAGAGCGGCATCTTCTTCATCATGGGTGAGAATAAGAAGTGGAACGATAACGTCGACGACGAGTTTGGTGTCTATGACTATTTGATGTTCGCCAATATCGACTATCATCACCCAGAAGTGAAGGAAGAAGTACTCAGCTGGGGCAAATGGTTTATCGAAGAGACGAAGTGTGACGGGTTCCGACTCGACGCGATTAAACACATCAACTATGATTTCGTCAAAGAGTTCAGTCAGACGATGAAAGCTGAAAAAGGTGAGAACTTCTATTTGGTCGGTGAGTTTTGGAAGTCAGAGCTCGAGGCATGCCGTGAGTTCCTCGACAACATTGACTATCATGTCGACTTATTCGACGTGCCGCTCCATTACAACTTGCAACGCGCCTCGACCGAAGGAGAATCGTTCGATATGCGGACCATCTTTGACGACACGCTCGTCCAGTCCCACCCGCTCCATTCGGTGACGTTCGTCGACAACCACGATTCACAGCCAGAAGAGGCGCTCGAGTCATGGGTCGAGGATTGGTTCAAACAGATTGCTTACGGGTTGATCTTGCTTCGCCAAGACGGTTATCCGTGTGTGTTCTACGGTGACTATTACGGGATCAACGGTCCGCATCCGGCCGAAGGGAAAAAACCGGCGATCGATCCGCTTCTTTATGCCCGTCGTGAAAAGGCATACGGCCAGCAAGATGACTACTTCGATGACGAGCACGTCATCGGCTGGGTCCGTCACGGCAGTGAAGAGATCGAGCGCTCAGGATGTGCTGTTGTGATTTCGAACAGCGAAGCAGCTGAGAAGCAGATGTTCGTCGGCGAACAACGAGCCGGTGAGAAATGGGTCGATTTGACGCAGACCGTCGATGAGGTCGTCGAGATTGACGAAGACGGAAAAGGGGTATTTAAAGTGGCGGCAGGGTCGATTTCCGTATGGGCGTTGCCGGAACAAGACGTCGAGTGAGGCATTACAATTGAGTCAGCCGTCACAAATCTGTTACATTTAAAACGAACGTTGTTCAAACCAATTTTAAGGGGGATTTTAGTTATGGCTAAATTTGAATTACCACAACTTGATTACGCATACGATGCACTTGAACCACACATTGACGCACGCACGATGGAAATCCACCACACGAAACACCACAACACTTACGTCACGAACGTGAACAATGCACTCGAAGGAAAAGATGTGGAATACTCTTCGCTCGAAGACTTGCTCCAAAAAATCGATTCGCTTCCTGCTGACATTCAGACAGCTGTTCGCAACAACGGTGGCGGTCACTGGAACCACTCATTCTTCTGGAAATTGTTGAAGAAAAACGAGAACGGCGCACCGACAGGCGAACTCGCTTCTGCCATCGATGAGGCGTTCGGTAGCTTTGATGCCTTCAAAGAGGAGTTCACGAAAGCAGCAACAACTCGCTTCGGCTCTGGTTGGGCTTGGCTCGTCGTGAAAAATGGTAAACTCGAAGTCACATCGACACCAAACCAAGATTCACCGATCATGGAAGGCGTTCAGCCAATCCTCGGTCTTGACGTTTGGGAGCATGCGTACTACTTGAACTACCAAAACCGTCGTCCGGATTACATCCAAGCGTTCTTCCATGTCATCGACTGGGATTACGTCGCGAAGCTCTACGCAGACGCAAAATAATGACACTGTCCCGGGATTCTATTGAATCTCGGGATTTTTTCTACATTTCATTAATTTGTAAACAAATTATGATATAGTGAAAATCGAGTCTAAAAATAGAAACATCATCGACATATATGTCACCTATACTTATAGAAGGAACGAGTCAGGAAGGAGACAACTGAATTGGCCAGACACCGTGTGAAAGTGCCGAAGAAACGGCGCAACCACTTGCCCTTGCGATTGAACTTATTGTTTTTCATCGTGTTCATCTTGTTCGCGACGCTCATTTTTCGTTTAGGCGTCGTTCAAATCGTCAACGGCGAGTTGATCGCCCGTGAAGTGCAAAAGACGGAATCGAGTAAAATCAAATACGAGGTGCCGCGTGGCAAGATTTACGACCGAAACGGGCAAGTGCTCGCCGATACCATCTCGAACTATTCGGTCATGTACCGTCGTTCGCAAGTGACAAAGACGGAAGAGCGGCTCGATGTCGCCATCAAGCTCGCTGACATCGTCGACGTCCCAGAGAAAGACCGCAAAGTGACGGAGCGGGACCGCAAGGATTATTGGATCGCCATCGATCCTGAGCGCTCGCAAGAACGCGTCCAAAAGCTATTGGCCGATCTCCCGGAAGAAGAGCGGGCCGCCTTGTCGAACCAAGACGTCGACCAATTGCTGCTCGATTCCATCACAGAAGCGGAAATCACGTTCGATGATGCGACCGAGGAAATCATCGCCATCAAACATAACATGGAGTCGGGTTACGCCCTCGACCCGCAAGTCATCAAAATCGGGGCATCTCCGAAAGAGATGGCGCTGATTGAAGAAAACTTGGAACTGCTCCCTGGCGTCAGCGTCGAACCGTATTATCAGCGGGATTATCCGTTCGGTGAGACGTTCCAAAGTTTCCTCGGAAGTTATCGTCAAATCCCGGCCGAGCAACGCGCCTCATATCAAGCGAAAGGCTATGGTTTGAATGACCGCGTCGGCACATCTTATCTCGAACAGCAGTATGAGGACGTGCTACGCGGAACCCCGGCCTATGACGTCTTCACGACGTATAAAGGAGAGCCGGTCGGAGAACCGACTCGTGTCAGTGGGAACCCAGGGAAAGATATCATCTTGTCGACGGACATCGAGTTCCAAAAAGAAATCGATGAGATTTTGAAGAAAGCGATTCGAGCCGGCCGTTCGGGAAGCCCGCACTTTGACCGTGCTTTCGCCGTCGTCATGAACCCACAGACGGGTGAATTGCTCGCCCTATCGGGACAAGAGCTCGACTATGAAACGAACGAATTCAAAGATGTCTCGACCGGGACGGTCCTGCGAGCGAGTCAAATCGGCTCGACGATCAAGGGAGCGACGGTCGCGTTCGGCCTTGAAGAAGAAGTCATCCAACCGGGTGAATACATTTATGACACGCCGATTCGCATCGGCTCGTCGCTCAAGTCGTCGTACCGAAACATGGGGAACATCAACGACCTGGATGCCCTCGCTTTGTCATCGAACATTTATATGTTCCAAATTGCCCTCCGGCTCGCCGATTATTACTCGACCGGCCAAATCGTCGGCGACAACGTGACCGAGGCGTTCAATACGATGGAACATTACTACAAACAGTTTGGGCTTGGCATCGAGACAGGGATCGACCTCCCGTATGAATCAATCGGATTCCGTAGTGTACCGGACCGTGTCACGCTCCTCATGGACATGTCGATCGGTCAGTTCATCTCGTACACGCCGATTCAATTGGCGCAGTATACGTCGACGCTCGCGAACGGTGGATACCGGATTCAACCGCACCTATTGAAAGAAATCATCGAACCGGGTTCGCTCGACGAGTCGAACAAGCAAGTCGTCAGCACGTTCCAACCGAATGCGCTCAATAAAGTCGACATCCGTGATGAATTCATTCAACGGGCGCGCCAAGGCTTCCGACAAGGGGTCGAGAGCGGAACGTCTCGTATCCTGCAACAGACAGGAATCACGGCGGCCGGTAAGACCGGTACCGCTCAAGCGATCGCAGAAGGGCCGGATGGTCAAGCGAAGCGAAACGCGAACGGGGAACCGATCAAGACACTCAACTCGAACCACGTCGGCTGGGCGCCGTATGATGACCCGGAAATCGCTTGGGCCATCATCATGCCAGGCCTCGAGGCGGAAGGGATCAACACCCGTGTCGCGCACGACATCATGAAGGCGTACTTTGATTTAGAAGACGTCCAAGCACAGCTCCAGTAAAGAAGTCACTTCGGTGGCTTCTTTTTTTGTCTTTACAATTCTTTTACGTTCCGTTTATTTCGCGTTAATAGTAGTTTATTAGGATGTTAATTGTAGGACAGAGCAAGGAAGCTACAACACAAATCAAAGCAAACTCAAGGAGGACGTCAGAAATGTCTTGGATGAAAAAATCAGCTTTAGTCGCTTCACTCACTTCGGTGGCCATCATCGGTGCCGCGTGTGGAAACAATGAAGAAGGAAACGGCGCAGCCGAAGGTGAAGGACTTTCAGGTAAAGTCGTCATGGATGGTTCGTCTACCGTATTCCCAATCATGGAAGCTGTAGCGGAAGAATACTCAGCTGAACAGCCAGACGTTGAAGTGACGGTCGGGGTTTCAGGTACAGGTGGCGGATTCAAACGTTTCGTCACTGGTGAGACAGACTTCTCGAACGCATCACGTGAAATCAAAGAAGAAGAAGCGGCTGAAGCCGAGAAGAATGGCGTTGAGTACACACAACTCGCTGTAGCGCTTGACGGTCTCTCGCTCGTCGTCAACCCAGAGAACGATTGGGCACAAGACATCACAATTGATGAGCTCAACAAAATGTGGACTGATCCGAACGTGAAGACATGGAAGGACGTCCGTTCAGACTGGCCGGATGAAGAAATCTCATTCTTCTCACCTGGTAAAGATTCAGGAACGTATGACTTCTTCAACGAAGCAGTCCTTGAAGATACAGACATCCGCGAAGACGCACAATTGTCAGAAGACGATAACGTCCTCGTAACAGGTGTCGCCGGTACGAAAGGTGCGATCGGATTCTTCGGATATGCGTATTACATTGAAAACAAAGATACGCTTCGCGCATTGAACGTCGAAGGCATTGAACCGACGACTGACACAATCAATGATCTTTCATACCCGCTCTCACGTGAAATCTACACATACGTGAACAACGCGTCGTTGAAAGATAAGCCGCAAGTCGCTGACTACACGCGCTTCTTGAATGAAAATGCAGCAGCCCTTTCAGAAGAAGTCGGATATGTCGGAATGGAACAAGCACGATACGATGAGAACGCTGAAGTGATCGACGAGATCGCTGGCGAGTAATAGCGCAGAAGGCAGAAGGTGAGAGTCGCTCTCGCCTTCTCGCCGTGCTTTCTAGTATGAAGAGGTAGGGAGCGATACACGAGATGAATCAACCAAACAAAGGGCTGTCAATTCGAGAGATGATTGAAGCCAATAAGAAAAAGAAATATAGTACGACGAACGTGTTTGATAAAGTCATGCCGTTCTTATTATTCTTGAGCGCATTCGTTTCGGTCGTCACGACGGTCGGCATCGCGTTCACACTCGGTTTTGAACTGTTCAAGTTTTTCGAGCGCGTACCGGTCGCCGAGTTTTTAGGCTCGACCGAATGGTATCCGCTTAGTGCCGATCAACGGTTCGGCGTCTGGGCCCTCGTCATGGGAACACTCCAGATCACCGTCATTGCCATGATTGTCGCTGTCCCGCTCGGTTTGGCATCGGCGATTTATTTGAGCGAGTACGCATCTGAGCGTGCCCGCACCATTTTGAAGCCGATTCTTGAAGTGCTCGCTGGCGTTCCAACGATTGTCTTCGGATTCTTCGCTTTGTCGTTCGTTACACCGATTTTGCAAGCGTTGATTCCGGGGCTTCAAATCTATAACGCACTCAGCCCGGGGATCGTTGTCGGAATCATGATTATTCCGATGATCGCTTCTATTTCGGAAGACTCGATGAGCGCCGTACCGAAAAAGATTCGGGATGGAGCCCTCGGTCTTGGCGCGACACGTCTCGAAGTCGCCATCAAAGTCGTCATGCCAGCCGCGCTCTCAGGGATTATCGCCTCGATCGTCCTCGGGATGAGCCGTGCCATCGGTGAGACGATGATCGTAACGATCGCTGGTGGGTCGCAGCCGAACTTCGAGTTCAACCCGCTCAACGCGATTCAAACGATGACGGCGTATATTGTCCAAATCGCCAAAGGTGATGCAGGATACGGGACAATCGAATACTACAGTATCTATGCGGTTGGTGCGCTATTGTTCGTCTTCACCCTTGTGATGAACCTATTCGCGAACTGGGTGACGCGCCGCTTCAGAGAGGAGTACTAATATGGCATTGCCGAACAGTGAGTTCAAGAATACGAAGAACTTGATGGATCGTGATTCGGTTTCACAACGAATCAAACGCCGTCTTCAATTGAATGAGATTTTTAAATATATCTTCTTAGCGGGGCTCGTTTTCGCCCTGCTCGTCTTGTCGACGTTGATTTATGACGTCGTTTCTAAAGGTGGCGGCTGGGTGAATTTGGATTTTCTCCGCAACTTCCCATCCCGTCGTCCTGAACAGGCCGGGCTGTACCCTGCCTTGATTGGGACGTTTTGGTTGATGCTTCTCATCGTCCCGATGGTGTTTGTCATCGGTGTCGGTGCCGCGATTTATCTTGAAGAGTACGCACCGAAGAACCGCATCACGTCGTTTATCGAAGTGAACATTTCGAACTTGGCCGGCGTGCCGTCAATCGTGTTCGGTTTGCTCGGATTGACCATTTTTGTACGTGTCATGGAACTCGGGAATTCGATTATGGCCGGAGCCTTGACGCTCGGACTGATGAGTCTACCAATTGTCATCGTCGCGTCGCAAGAAGCGCTCCGCTCGGTCAAAATGGAGTTGCGTCACGCATCGCTCGCGCTCGGAGCCTCGAAATGGCAGACGACGTTCAACGTCGTCTTGCCGTCGGCGATTCCAGGGATTATCACAGGGATCATCTTGGCCGTATCACGTGCGATTGGCGAGACGGCTCCATTGATCATGGTCGGAGCGGCGACGTTTATTTCGACGACGCCGAGCAGCGTGTTCTCGGACTTCACAGCGCTCCCGATTCAAATCTATAACTGGACGAGCCGTCCGCAAGCGGAATTCCAAAACTTGGCCGCTGCCGGTATCATCGTTTTGATGACGATGTTGATCATCATGAACTCGGCCGCCATCTATATCCGTAACAAATATACGAACCGACATTAAGTCGTAGCAGTAAACGAGGAGGACTCTCGAGATGATGAAACAAAAAGAACTCAAAGGAGATCATGAAGTGAATACAACGACGACCCAACCGAACGAAACGGTGATGCAGAAAGACAGTGCCTATGTCGTGAACAACTTGAACTTATGGTATGGTGACGATCAGGCGTTGATTGACGTCAATCTCGACATCAAGCAAAACGAAGTGACGGCCATCATCGGTCCGTCGGGTTGCGGGAAGTCGACGTTCATCAAGACGTTGAACCGGATGGTCGAGCTCGTGCCTTCGGTGCGTACGAACGGTGAGATTCTTTATCACGGCCGCAACATCTTTGACCGCGACTATCGGGTCGAAGATCTTCGGACGTCGGTCGGTATGGTATTCCAACAGCCGAACCCGTTCCCGAAATCAGTGTATGACAACGTGGCATACGGGCCGCGTACACACGGAATCAAAAACAAGAAAGTGCTCGATGAAATCGTCGAACGTTCGCTTCGCGGCGCGGCGATCTGGGATGAAGTGAAAGATCGTTTGAACGAGAACGCCTATGGCCTCTCGGGTGGTCAACAACAACGTCTCTGTATCGCTCGTACGCTCGCCATCGAACCGGACGTCATCCTCATGGATGAACCGACGTCAGCGCTCGACCCGATTTCGACGCTCAAAGTCGAAGAGCTCGTCCAAGAGTTGAAAGAGCAGTACTCGATCATCATCGTCACACACAACATGCAACAAGCGGCTCGTGTATCGGATAAGACGGCGTTCTTCTTGAACGGAGAAGTTGTCGAGTTCGATGCGACCGACAAAATCTTCTCGAATCCAACTGATAAACGGACTGAAGATTATATTTCTGGCCGGTTCGGTTAAGAAGGGGAGACAATCATGGCACAAAATCGCACATTCTTTGATATGAAGTTAAACGAATTAGAAGATAAAGTCGTTCGCTTGGCGAACTTGACGATGCGCCAGACGGCGACCGCCATCGAGGTGCTCGAGAAACGTGACCTCGAGCTCGCCCAGACGGTCATCGACAACGATAATGAGCTTGACGACCTCGAGCTCGAAATCAACGACGAGGCCATTCTATTGATCGCGAAACAGCAACCGGTCGCAACCGACCTCCGCCGCTTGATCGTGACGATGAAATCGGCGACGGACCTTGAGCGGATTGCGGACTATGCGACGAACATCGCCAAAGCCGTCGGCCGTATCGAGCACGTCCCGTACGTCCTCGACATCAAACCGCTCAAACAGATGGCCGAGCAGTTGATCGACATGCTCGAGCTCGCGACGCGCGCTTACCGGAAGGGTGAGGTCAGCCGGGTGCGTGAATTGAATGAGATGGATAAAGTCATCGATGATTTGAACTTACAGACAATCAAACAATACATGGGATTCGTTCCGAACATGACGGTTGGGACGAACGACGTGTATGAGTTTTCGAACATCGCCCGTTATTTAGAACGGATGGGTGATCATGTGACCAATTTCGGAGAACATCTCATTTTCCTTGAAAAAGGGAAACATTATGATTTAAATCAGTGACAAGAGTGGTAAAGAACAACAGACCAGTTGTTCTTTACTTTTTTTTGTGCAGGAATTCACGGATAAGGAGCGAATAGTAGAACACATGGATTTTTTTTAGGAAGGGAGCCACATATATATGGAAGAGAAAATCGTTTCCTTGAAACAACAAGGACTGACGTTAAAACAGATTGCAGAACAATTAGATATGCCAATCGGGAAAGTCCAATACGCTTGGCGTAAATGGCGTTCCCAACATGGGGAGCCGGCGAAGCCGGTAGCCGCACCAAAACGAAAGACTGAAGGGAAGAAAGCAATGACATCTAAATCGAAGCAAGTACCCGCCTCGTCTGTGAAGCAGGTCGCTTCGACACTGCAACACGAGGAGCCTGCCCAATCACCGCTTCTTGACAAAGGTCCAGAAGGGTTCTGGAAGCTCCCAGACCGCTACGATCAAGATTTGATGCATGCGGTCGTCCAATCACCGAACGCCGTTTACGTCTTCTGGGAAGTGTCGGACAGCGTCAAAGAGACGCTCTCGATGCAATTTATGCGTCCATGGGAAGACTTGCCGAAAGCGTTCCGCATCCTTGACATCACATTGCTTGATTACGCGAGCGGGCATGCGAACCGGGCGTATACGTTCGAATTGCCGGAGATGACGAACAGTTGGTTCGTCCGTCCGCTCGACCCGAATACGACATACGTATTTGAGTTTGGGATTCGGACGATGGAAGGGGAGTTCCTACCGTTGCTCGCATCCTCACCGATTGATACGCCACGGGCAGAGCCGGCCGGGCACGGTCGTTTCGCCGAACCGGTGCGACGCTGGCAGTACGGGGAAGTCGAGGCTCCTGAACTACTCGACACGTTACCAAAATATTCCGCATATCGATTCGTGCGCTGAGGAGGATTTTTTAGATGAAACCAGGTTATTTTTCACTCGTCCTTCATGCCCACCTTCCGTACGTAAGACATGAAGAGAAACACCGTCTAGAAGAGAGATGGGTGTATGAAGCCATCTCCGAGACATATATCCCGATTCTTTGGCAAGTCGACCGTCTGCAAAAACCGCTCCATTGGACGGTCAGCATCTCACCGCCCGTCGTCGAGATGCTCGCCGACCCGCTCGTCCAGGACCGTTACGTGGAACATTTGGATGAGATGCTCGAATTGATTGAGATCGAGCTCGCCGAAGGACGGAGCGAACAGGAAGTTGAGACGCTCCATTTTTATCGCGGGCGCTACAACGATTTGAAAACAACGTTCCTGCATTGGGAAAAGAACTTGAACCATGCGTTCCGTACATATCGTGAGCAAGGGTTCATCGATATGGTCACGTGTACGGCGACGCACGGCTTCAACCCGCACTTGTTCACTGAGCAGGCGGCTCGCGCTGAAATCCGGACGGGACTGAACTGTTTCGAACGTCATTACGGGTTCCGTCCGACCGGCATTTGGTTACCGGAATGCGCCTACACACCAGGTGTCGACCGTATCCTTTATGAAGAAGGGATTCGCTATACGTTCGTCGATGAGCACGCCTTGCTCGAAGCTGATCCGACGCCGGAGAAAGGCATTGGCGCTCCGGTCTACTCGCCACATGGCGTCGCCTTGTTCCCGCGTGACCAAATCATCTCCGGAAAAATCTGGAGCTCGATGATCGGGTATCCGGGCCATCCGGACTATCGCGAGTTTTATCGTGACCTCGCCTACGATCGCGACTGGGAGTATATTGAAAAGTTCATGCATCCGGAAGGAATTCGCTTCGATACGGGCTTGAAGATGCACCGCATCACGGGCGACTCGGATGAGAAAGACTATTATGTCCGCGCCTGGGCCGAACATCAAATCGACAACCACGCCCTCGATTTCGCACAGACGCTCGAAGGGCATCTCGAGGCCCACGGTGGACAGATGTTCCCGCCGTTCCTCGTGACGGCACCGTTCGATGCTGAGCTGTTCGGACACTGGTGGTTTGAAGGACCCGAGTTCCTCGGGAAAGTCGCCGAACGGCTCGAAGAGTTTGGCATCGAGACAATCACGCCAGCCTTGTTCCTCGAGCGTCACTTCCAAGACCTCGAGACGGTCCACGTATCGATGAACACGTGGGGACGTAAAGGGTACGGCGACGTCTGGATCAACGAACGCAACGAATGGATGCTACGTCACTTACACATGATGGAGACGCAACTCGTCAAAGACGTGGCCGACTATCGTCACAAGTCGCCACTCGTCGACCGGACACTGATCCAACTCATTCGCCATTACGTACTCGCTGTGTCGAGTGACTGGGCGTTTATCCTCGACGGGCAGACCACGGCCCAATATGCGGCAGAACGGTTCCGCGAGCATACGCGATTGTTCGCCGAACTCGAGACGGCACTTTATCAAGACAAGCTATCGGACGAGTTGCTCGCTGAACATTATCGCGCGTATCCGTTCCTTGACGATGTGGACATCGACATCGACACGTTCTTGTCGCCACACGACTATTATGTGACTACGGAGCGTGGCCAAGAGGACGAGGCGATCCTCGTCTTGACGCCTGAATATACAGGCAACGTCGTCGGGGACCTCGGTCGTCGCGTCATCGACGAGGTCGAGGCACGAGCAGCGGACGGGGAGACAGTGTACGTCTTGACACCGTTCAAAGAAGGGTTGCCGGAATATGAACGCCACAACCGTGTTCACGTGTACCGCGTTCGCCTGACGAGCCCGTTCTTGGAGCATGTGATGAACCAAGTTGCGGCTCAAAACGTGGCCTACGTCAAACTTGCACATGAGCTTGTCTCGAAAGTCACCTTCAAAGCGATCCATCAATTCGATTGGATGACGATTACAGCGGCACGTTCACTTGCGAAAGCACTACAAGTTCCGTTATACTCAACTATGTTGTCATTTGAAACGACTCGCAATCCGCATGGACACGGCGGACTGTTCGACGCAATCCATCGAATCGAGAGCAGCATCCTCGCTGAAGCCGATACGGTCTTTATTTGCGAACAACTGTCGACCGAGGAAGTCGGAATGCGCTATCCGATTGGCGATAACGTAAAAACCTGCCTGCCGCTCGATGCTTCGCCATACGGGCAGAAACGTTTGAAAAAGAACACGAAATAACCTTGCTTTTTCAAATAAAACTTGGTAGGATAATTGAGTATGCTTAGACTGTAAAGCAAAAGCACTTGATACAACATCAGTAAGATGGGAGTGAAAGAAATGCGCGTTAAAATCACACTAGCTTGCACAGAAACAGGCGATCGCACGTACATCACGAAGAAAAACAAACGTAACAACCCAGAGCGCCTCGAATTGCGCAAATACAACCCACGTCTCCGTCGTCACACGCTTTACCGCGAAGTGAAATAATGAGACTGGCCGTCACTCATGTGGCGGCCTTTTTTTTGAACAAGGGGGAATTGAAGTGATTGAAAAGAAACTACTCCGGCAAAATGTACATCGTCAAATCCGTGAACTCGACGACCGACCGGACCGGGACCGCGTCATCATACATACATTGACCGAACTGAAGGCGTGGCGAGAGGCGGATACGGTGGCCGTCACGCTCGCCCTCGATTTAGAGATTGATACGTTGCCACTCATTCGCTTAGCTTGGCAGGCAGGAAAATCGGTGTTCGTGCCGAAAGTTACAAAACAGGGACTTACGTTCCATGAAATTCATTCATTCGAAGACCTTGAGCCGGGCGTCATGGGTATTTTAGAGCCGACGACGGTCGCGACGACGCGGACGATTGACGTCTGTATCGTGCCGGGACGTGTCTTTGACCGATCCGGGTATCGGATCGGCTGGGGTGGGGGGTATTACGACCGTTTTTTAGCGACGTATGAAGGTGTCACCATCTCGTTGGCCTATGACGTCCAACTGCTCGATGAAATCCCGGTCGAGCCACACGACATTCCTGTCGAATTTATCGTGACGGAAAGGGAAACGATTCTATGCTCGCCATCTTTCTCGTAACTTGTCTGGTAGCCTTCGCCGGCTATCGTCTGCGCTCACTGACCCGTTCTGGGGCTGTCTTGACGGTCGTGACGGGTACAGTCATTGGGTACGGATTTGGTTGGTTCGGGCTCTATTTGCTCGGTGTCTTCTTTTCGACGTCATCGCTCGCCTCGAAATACCGTTCCCGCGACAAAGAGCCTGTCGATGAAATCGTTGAAAAATCGGGACCTCGTGACTTCGTTCAAGTGCTCGCCAACGGTGGTATCGGGATGGCGACGGCGCTCGGTATGTTGCTTACACCGAACGATGCCTGGTTATTCGCGTACATCGCTTCGATTGCGGCGGCGACGAGCGACACTTGGGGCTCTGAGTTCGGGGTGCTCGCCAAACAAAAACCGCGCTCCATTTTGACGTTCCGCGAAGTGGAACCGGGAACGAGTGGCGGGGTGTCTCCGTTCGGGACGTTCATGTCGGTCGCGGGGGCAACGGTCATTATCGTCGCTTCGTTGCCATTTATCGATATCAGCTTACGGTTCGCCGGCTTGTTGATTGCTCTCGGGTTGACCGGAAGCGTTGTCGACACTCTCCTTGGGGCGACGGTTCAACGCAAGTTTCGTTGTCGTGTATGCGGTAAGCTGACCGAGAAGAAAGTCCATCATCACGAGCCGACGACTTACGTTTCAGGCTGGCGCTTTCTCGGCAATGACGCCGTCAACTTTTTGGCGATCGCCTCGGCGGCGGCGATTAGTTTCCTCTTGCTGCGATGAGGGTAGTACAGTCAGTGAAGATGTTTCAAATGAATGTGAATATTGTCACAATATTGCCAAACTGAAAACGGTTTCCCTTGTAGTGAGTGTTTGTGAATGATGTTACAATCTTTATGTAACAGACAAAACAAAAACATGAAACAGATTGTTCGAAGGGTGGAGAATCAATATGGAAACATTAAATCATGCTAAAGTAACACGCGTCGCGCTCGTCGGGGCCGGAGCGGTCGGTGCCAGCTTTGCTTACCAATTGACGACAGCTAGTCTCTGTGAGGAACTTGTGATCATCGATATCAACAAATCGAAAGCTGAAGGGGAAGCAATGGACTTGAATCACGGTGTCTCGTTCGCCTCTTCACCGATGCGCGTCTGGGCAGGAGACTACACAGACTGTGGTGCAGCAGATATCGTCGTCATCACTGCCGGCGCACCGCAAAAACCAGGTGAAACACGTCTCGACCTCGTCGAAAAGAACGCCAAAATCATGAAGTCGATGATTGGGGACATCATGGCATCTGGTTTTGATGGCATCATCATCATCGCCTCAAACCCGGTCGACATCATGACCCACTTGGCTTGGAAATATTCAGGATTACCGAAGCATCGGGTGTTCGGTTCAGGAACGGTACTCGATACGTCACGTCTTCGCTACATGCTCGGTGATTACTTCAACGTCGATCCACGTAACTGCCACGCTTACATTATGGGCGAGCATGGCGACACAGAGTTCGCGGCATGGAGCAACGCCCGTATTTACGGAAAATCGGTCGAACAGTTGCTTGAAGAGAATGACGAGTACACATGGGAAGACCTCGAAGATATCTACGTCAACGTTCGTGACGCAGCCTACCATATCATCGAACGTAAAGGGGCGACGTACTACGCCATCGGTCTTGGTCTCCTTCGTCTTGTCAAAGCCGTGCTTCGCAACGAGAACACGTTATTGACGGTCGGCGCGCACTTGGACGGTGAGTACGGTTTGAACGACATCCACATCGGGGTACCAGCGATCATCAACCGTCAAGGTGTCCGTCAAGTCGTGGAAATCGAGTTATCAGAAGAAGAAAAACAAAAGATGCATCATTCGGCAGAAGTGCTCTTGAAAACGATGCAACCTGTCTTATAAAACCGAGCAATCCTTCGCTCATCACCGTAGCCGCCTAACGCCGCTACGGTTTTTTTGTCATCCGCTCTTCTCGACACGTTGCATAGAGGCTCTCTTTTGTCGCCAGCTATAATTTCCTTTAAAATAAAAGTATAGAAGGAGGTGACCATCGATGTCAGAGCCAGCTTGTTTTTGGGAAGACGTATATCGTGCGGTCGAATCGGGAGGGCGCATCGAGGGCATCTTAGAGCCGTCGCGGGCACTTTTATTGTTCGACACGAAAGCGGGGGACGTCTATCACCTCTACATACGGACGGACAAAGCCTGGGCGAACCATGTCGGCATGGACGTCGAGGCGGTCATGAACTCGTTTCGATTGGCCCGCATCGGTCGTGAGAAGTTACACGTCCACATTTACGGCGATCCGCTTGTCGATGAGGAGCGCCTATCGTCCCTCACGTTCCCGATTGCGGCGAAAGTGAAGCTCGGCATGAGACCGTGTGGGCAAACAGAAGAGTCGTACCGACCACGGGCCGTCGCGCTCGATCAACAACGGAAGAACGAACTAAAGCAACGGTTCTCCTTCGGGAAACCACAATTCGTCTATGGACTCATGTTCGTGACGTTTCTTGTCATGTGGTTCGCCGAATCGATCGGGTCGACGCTCGACCCGAATACGCTCATCCGCTTCGGGGCGAAAGTGAATCCACTCATCGACGAAGGGGAGTGGTGGCGCCTGGTCACACCGATGTTTCTCCATATCGGCTGGTTCCATTTCGCAATCAATATGTTCGCGCTTTGGTCGCTCGGTCCGCTCGTTGAACGGATGTACGGTTCGTCACGCTTCGTCACCATTTATTTGTTAGCCGGCGTCATCGCCACAGTCGCCTCTTACGCGTTCAGCGAAGCCATATCGGCCGGGGCATCGGGGGCGCTGTTCGGGCTCGTCGGGGCACTCCTCTATTTTGGCCTCCGAGACCGTTCCTTATTTATGAAGACGCTCGGTCCGCCGCTGTTTATTATGTTAGGATTAAACGTAGGACTCGCTTTCGTCCTTGGCGCTAGTTTGGACCATTCCGCACATGCGGGGGGGCTGGTCGGGGGTTTTCTGATGGCGGGAGTGGTCGGCTTGCCGGATGAGCATACGAAGAAGCGCCGCCTGTTGTTTGCGGTGATCGTACTCGTGGCATCTGGAGCGTTATTCTGGTTCGGCTATAATCGATGACAAAGGAGTAAGGATATGATTAATACGTTGAAGCAACTGGTTGAAATTCCGAGTCCGTCCGGCATGACGGATGAGGCGATCGGCTTCGTGGAGCAAGAACTCACGAATCTCGGCGTCGCCACGAAACGCTTGAATAAAGGAGCGCTCCTGGCGACGTTTGACGGGAAATCGGATCGGGCGCGCCTGTTGACGGCTCACGTCGACACGCTCGGGGCGATGGTGAAAGAGATTTTGCCGAGTGGCCGTCTACGGTTGACACAAGTCGGCGGCTACGCCTGGACCGCCATTGAAGGGGAGAACTGTTTGGTCCATGCGGAGGCGGGTGAACCTGTCGAAGGAACGATTCTTATCCATCAATCAAGCGTCCATGTGTATAAAGACACGAACAGTGCCGAACGGACGGCATCAAATATCGAGGTACGACTGGACGCTGACGTTCATTCGGCTGAAGACGTGCGTGCCCTGGGCATCGAGGTCGGGGACTTTGTCTCGTTCGATCCACGCTTTCGCCAGACGAACGCGGGTTATATCAAATCTCGACACCTCGACGACAAGGCGTCCGTCGCCATTTTGCTCGACTTGGCAAAAGACCTCGTCGGCGCCGACTTGCCACATCCGGTCCATTACTTGATCTCCAACTATGAAGAGGTCGGGTTCGGGGGCAACGCCGGGATCCCGGAGGCGGTGACCGAATATATCGCCGTCGATATGGGGGCGCTCGGGGACGGCCAGCACTCGGACGAATATACGGTTTCAATCTGCGCGAAAGATTCATCAGGTCCGTACGATCTCGGATTACGCCGTCAGTTCACCGCGTTGTGCCGGGAACACGGTATCGCCCATAAAGTCGATATTTATCCGTATTATGGATCCGACGCCTCGGCAGCAATCAGTGCCGGCTACGATGTACGCCATGCACTCCTCGGACCAGGCATCGAGTCGAGCCATAGCTATGAGCGGACGCATACAAAATCGCTCGAGGCGACACGGGAACTGCTCTATCGTTACGTGCTCACGACGATGGGAGACGGACGATGAGAAATTTTTATGATGTCCAACAATTCTTGAAATCATTCGGGACGATCATTTATATCGGCGAACGCGATGCCGAGATTGGCCTCATGATGATGGAACTCGACGAGTTGCATGCCGGCGGGATGATTGAACAACGAGAGTATGACACGGCCAAGATCATTTTGACGCATGAATTGAAAAATTCAATAGATTGACAGAAAAACCCCTAGTGCAAAGGTTTGCACTAGGGGTTTAATAGTGTAAACTATGGGATGAAAGCGATTTAATCGAGATGAGGAGTGGAACAGATGAAGTGGTTATTAGGAATCGACATTGGTGGGACGACGGTGAAAATGGCCGTCTTAGATATGAACGGGATCATTTCTGACAAATGGGAGATCACGACGGACATTCGAGAAAACGGGGTACATATTCCGACTGATATCGCTGCTTCATTCGAGGCTTATCTAGAAAAATCGGGCAAAGCGAAAGAGGAGTTCGCCGGTGCGGGAATCGGGGCACCTGGATTCATCAACTTCTCCGAGGGTGTCGTCGAATACTCGCCGAACATCGGTTGGAAAAACTTTGCGCTCGTCAGCGAGTTTGAGAAAGCCGTGGGATTGCCGGCCGTCCTAGAGAACGACGCGAACGCCGCCGCACTCGGTGAGATGTGGAAAGGTGCCGGTGAAGGCGCGTCAGAACTCCTTGCCATTACACTCGGCACGGGCGTCGGTGGCGGTGTCATCACGAATGGAAACATCGTCCACGGGGCAGCAGGGATGGCTGGAGAGATTGGTCACATCACTGTTGAACGTGACGAGTCGAAAGCCGTCATGTGCGGTTGCGGACGCAAAGGTTGCATCGAGACGATCGCTTCGGCGACAGGTGTCGCCCGCTTGGCGCTCCAAAAACGAAAAAATCGGACGACGTCGTTGAACGAGTTGAAAGAAGTGACGGCACGTGACGTGTTTGAAGCGTTCAAGGCGAACGATCCCGTCGCCACAGAAGTCGTCGAAGAGATGACCGAATATCTCGGCCTAACGATCTCAAATATCGCCAACACGTTGAATCCAAAGATGATTGTCATCGGTGGAGGGGTCTCGAAAGCGCGTGAAGCGCTCCTTGAACCGCTCGATGAGCAGTTCAAACGGTTCGCGCTTGAACGCGTCTACGCCTCGACCACGTTCAAAATTGCGGAACTCGAGAACGACGCCGGTGTCATCGGGTGTGCTTGGCTCGCCCGCAAACATTTCTTGCCAACCCGTGTCTAATAATTGTCCATGCACGCCTGCGTCTTGACGCAGGCGTGTTTTTCATATGGAACGGGTATGGGATAATGTAAAATTTGTAATGACAGAGTTGATTTTTTGTTAAAAAAGGGGTAAGATTTGGACTTGATACCGGACTGTTATCGTACGTGAAATGGATAACAAGCTTACTGGACTTATAAAAAAAATAGGGGGACGGACTCCGTTTGAGCTCGTCACCCGTTGAACAGAGGAGGAGGCCGTCAGATGAAGTCATCTCAGAGCTTTTCGAAGCTTACTATGCGACTGAATGATACGGTCCGCGCTTCGTTTCAAGAATATCGGTTATTTTGGATCTTTTCGCTATTACTTTGGACGAAGACGTACGTAGTTTACCAATTTTTCTTCAATATCCCGATTGAAAACACCGCCCAGGCATTCATCTTGCTGATCAGCCCGATCAGCTCCACTTTATTCCTATTCGCCTTCAGTTTCTTCTTTAAAGGAAACAAGCAGAAATGGGTATTGTACATGCTCTATGCCGCGGCGTCATTCATCTTATTCGCAGACGCCGTCTATTACCGCGAGTTCACCGACTACTTGACGATGCCGGTCATTTTGCAACCGTCGAACATGGAGACGTTATCGACGTCGTTCACGTCACTGTTGGAGTGGAAAGATTTGATCATCCTTGGGGACGTCCTTATCTTGCCGTTCATCCTCTGGCGCATTAATGCGACAGCAACGGCTGCTTCCCATCGCAGAGCGCTCGTGACGTTCGCGACGGCGGTCGTCGTCTTCTTGTTCAACTTGTCGCTCGCTGAAACGGAACGTCCTGAACTGTTGACGCGTTCGTTCGACCGGGAGCTGTTGGTCAAGAATATCGGGACGTTCAACTTCCACGTCTATGACGCCATGCTTCAAACGAAGACATCGGCTCAAAAAGCGATGGCCGATGGGTCGGAGCTTGCAAAGATTGAACAGTACACCCGTCAACATTACGCGGCACCGAACCCGGACTACTTCGGGAAATATAAAGGCAAAAACGTGATCGTCGTCTCTTTCGAGTCGGCCCAAAACTTCACGCACAACATGAAGGCCTCGAACGGCGAATACATCACGCCGAACTTGAACAAATTGATCGAAGAGTCCCACTACTGGCCGAACTATTACCATACGGTCGGACAAGGGAAGACGTCAGATGCCGAGTTCGCGCTCGATAACTCGCTCTATGGCCTCCCGCGTGGTGCCGTCTACTTCACGAACGCCGACAACGAGTATCAGGCGCTTCCTGAATTGATCAAGGAAGACAACTATTATTCGGCCGTGTTCCACGCCAACAACAAGTCGTTCTGGAACCGGGACTTGATGTATAAAAATATCGGCGTTGATCAATTCTTCGACGAGAAGAGTTATGACCTCGGTAACCCCGAGGATATGACGGAGTGGGGACTTCTCGACGACAGTTTCTTCGAACAGTCGATCCCGATGCTTGAAGAGTTGCCAGAACCGTTCTACGCGAAGTTCATCACGCTCACGAACCACTTCCCGTACACGATGCCGAGCGAAGACTATGAGCTCGTCCCGAAATTCGAGACGAACTCGACGACGCTCAACAACTTCCCGCAGGCGCTCGCGTATCAGGATTACGCGCTCGGGTTGTTCATCGATGAGTTGAAGGCGAACGGCATGTGGGATGACACGATCTTCGTCGTCTACGGTGACCATTACGGCATCTCGACGAACCATAACGACGCGATGGCCGACCTGCTCGGGAAAGACGAGTTGACGCCATACGACGTCGCCAAGCTCCAAGCGGTCCCGTTCGCGGTCCACTTACCGGGACAAGCCAAGGGCGAAGTACATGACACGATCGGCAGTCATGTCGACATGAAACCGACGATTCTTCACTTGCTCGGAATCGACACGTCGGACACGGTCGGATTCGGTAGCGACTTGTTATCGGAAGACCGGACGAGCCGCGCCATCTTCCGTGACGGCACCGTTATCACTGAGGAGTATGTCTGGACGCAATCGACATGCTATGACGCCTCGAGTGGTGAAGTCGTTGAGGACGTTTCACTTTGTGGACCGGATAGTGAAGAAGCAGAGAAGATTCTCCAAATGAATGATGACTTGATTTATTCGGATCTGCTTCGTTTCAAAGAACAGACCGAACAGTAACAAACAGCGCCGTCCCGGCTAAGCCGGGATGGCGCTGTTTGTTATACAAAAAAAGACGACCGAGGTCGTCTTCATGCTCATTAGCCTGGGATTCCACCGTAAATCAATGTCGCGACGCCGAAGAATCCAAATACGAGTACAGTGACCGCGGCGAAAGCCAGTGGAAAGAATTGGCGTTTCTTAAACGAACGGGCCATTCCCCAGATTGCAACGAGTGCAACGATGAGCGAGATCCATCCAAATGGTTCATACAAATGCATGACGAGTTCCCCCTTTATTATACGTCATGAAATTCATAAAAATTTCACTGAAATATCATTATTATTTTATCCGATAATGTACACGCTGTCGAGCAAAGAAAGCCTCCGCTACAATTTTGCCACAATATCGATTAGAATGGGATGTGGAGGTGTTCTGAATGAATATTGTAAAAATCACATCGGGCTTGGCCCAAGAGAACGGATACGTGCTCGAGAAAGACGGGACGGTCCTCATCGTCGACCCAGGTACGGACGATCCGAAATTCTTTGAGGCGGTCGAACGCTTCGGTGGCTTGAACGCCATCTTGTTGACACACGCCCATTTCGATCATATCGGTGGCATCGATGCCCTGCGTGATCGTTACGCCGTACCGGTGTACGTCCATGAAGCGGAACGGACGTGGCTGATGGACGACGAGAAGAACGGGGCGGCGAAGTTCCATCTGCCGAGCGCATCGATGCGTCCAGCCGAACGGGTCTATCAAGGTAAAACGCTCGAAATCGGTGCCTTCACGATTGAGTTGCATCACACGCCTGGTCATTCGCCGGGCAGCGTCACGCTCCACATCCCGACTGAACGCATCGCCTTCTGTGGGGATTTGATTTTCAAACAGTCGGTCGGACGGACTGATTTATACGGTGGCGACCAGGCCACTTTGCTCGGATCGATCGATCGGATGCGACAGCTGTTACCAGGCGAGACCGTGCTCTATTCTGGACATGGGCCGAAGACGACGCTCGAGGCCGAAATTCGGACGAATCCATTTTTCGAGCGATGAATCAAAAAAAGATTGTCTCACGAGGAGACAATCTTTTTTTACATTTGGAAGTTACTCCAATACGTGAAGACGACGAAGAAGACAGTCAAATACGCGCCGAACACGTATACATACGTTTTTTCAGTGAGTTTCAAGTAGCCTAGTGCGACGAAGAAAATAGTTTGAGCTAAAAAGACAAGACCCATTACGACGAAGTCACCACTATGTTCGCTACTGCTTTGATCTCCACCGAGTGCGCCTACGAAAGCAAGCGCCGCGATCAACCCAGTCCAAAAGCCTAGGACACGGAACATTCTCGCCATGTTAATCCCCCCATACGTGCATTATTCCATTCTCATTCACTATTTTACCAACACATTCAGAAAAATGCTATGGAAACGTGTGAATTGAGCAAAATAATCGTGAAAAATATGTGAAATAATTAGGTTGTACAAACTTGTACAAAAAAATAAAAAAACTTGTACAAACTATGTACAAAACGGGTATAAGGTTGTATAATCGATTTACACACATCGAACGAATTGGTTCTCAACTTCAAAGGAGGTATTAAAATGGCAAATGAATTGATGTTCTATACGTATCCGAGCTGTACCTCATGCCGTAAGACGAAAGCGTTTTTACAAGAGCAACACCTCGAGGTGAGCGAGCGCCATATCTTCCGGAACGCCCCGACGGTAGATGAGTTGATGACGCTGTTAGCACTCAGTGAAAACGGTGTCGACTCGCTTCTCGCGACGAGAAGTCAGGCGTTCAAACAACTCGACATCGACGTCGAAGATTTGAAGCTAAGTGAATTGCTCAAATTGATGAGCGACAACCCGAAACTATTGAAACGTCCAATCTTGACGGATGGCAACGAAGTCATTGTCGGCTATGACAAAGCGACAATCGAGGCGTATGCCCGCCGTTTCGAATCAACAACTGCAAACGTATCCTGACACAAGTCCACTTTCCAAGGAGTGGGCTTTTTTTTATGCTCTTATTGAGGTGGTGGAGATGAAACGAGTGATCGAGCGTGTCGTGGGAGCGGCGCGAAATTTGAATGCGAGCGATGTCCATTTTATGCCATACGGAGACGAGGTGATGATTCAAGTTCGCCACGGGACGCTCTTGCATCGACTGGAGTCGATGACACGGTTTGACTACGAACGGTTGACGTTACATATGAAATATTGGTGCTCGCTAACGGAAACGGATCATCGCGTGCCTCAGTCTGGTATGTACGTCGGGACGGAGGACGCGATCCGGGTCACGTTTTTACCTTCATTCGACCATACGCTTATGTCGTGGCGACTCCCGAACGCCTCGTTTCAGTTGTCCGAGTTGCTAGACGATGAGGATGTGAACCGCTTTTTGAAGTTGGCTATGCTCCGGCAAGGATTGTTATTGATTGGCGGCGCGACGGGGGCAGGTAAGACGACGGTCCTCTACGCATTTTTGCAAAGTTTGGGCGGCCGCCGAATCGTGACGATCGAGAACCCTCCGGAGAAGCAGGTGCCGGGAGTGATTCAACTCGAGGTCAACCCGAAAGCGGGACTTGACCATCGCAGTTTATTGAAAGAGACACTTCGGGCCGACCCAGACGTCATCGTCATCGGAGAGATCCGGACGAGCGAGGAGTTGCGGGTGGCACACGACGCGGCGCTCAGTGGCCATTTGACGATCGCGACGTTCCATACGGCAAGTGTCGAGGACGGCGAACATCGGCTCGAACAGCTCGTCGGCAAGATGGAGGTCGCCCGTCATTGGTGCATCCTGCACCGCGAAGAGGAGGTGAGCTGTTCATGGTCCGAGACCAGATGAGTAAAGACTTGTTCACGATCCGTCGCTTTCTCAGGCTGCAGGCCCGGGGTGTTGGATTGAAAAAGACGTTCGAAACACTTGAGCTTCATGAACGAGGGAGAGCAAAACAAGTGATTCGGGACATGCGGCTTCAACTCGAGCAAGGTCGGCCGCTCGCCGAGGTGTTCTCGGGACTCGTCACCGACCCAAGAATGCGCGAGATGCTCGTCACGGCGGAGCGGGGCCATCACTTTTTAGAAGGGCTTGAGCAAGTGCTCGTCTTGTCGACGATGCGCCGAAACCTGCAACAAGAGCTCAAGCAGCTAGCGCGATATCCGCTCGTGATTTTGACGATGCTGCTCGGACTCGGGGCGATTTATGCGCTCTATATTTTCCCGAAATTGCTGTCGATGGTGGACGTCGAGGCGCTAGATGGGGTAAACGCAATTCTGTTGTCCCGTTGGTTTTTCCCGGGTCTATTCATCGGCTTGCTCGTGACCGGAGCGGCCCTCTACTGGAACGGGAGACGCGGCCGGCTCGTGCCGCTACGTGTCGTCGAACGAGGCAGGCGGCTGTACGTCACGTATTTGTTCGTCAGTGAGCTCTCGCTCTTAAGTGAAGGGCAAGGTTCGGTCCGTCATATCATCGAGCGTTTGTCTCGGGGTGACGGGGAAGTCGCGGCCATCGCGAGACGGATCCATGAGCGTATGTCGGACGGTCTTGAACTCGAAGAGGCGGCCCGGCAAGAACGGTTGCTCGAGCATGAGGTCGTCAGTCTCTTCGGCGTCGGTACGGTGAGTGGTGAGCTGGGATCGATCATGACGTTGCATCGTGATCTCGTGTTTGAAGAGATGGAATTGTATTGGAAACAACTAATCACCAAGGCCGAGCCGGTATTATACGGATTTTTGACAATGATGGTGACAATGATTTTTTACACGATTTATTTGCCGGTCAAATTGATCATGGCCCAACTATAACAAGGAGGAACAACAACATGACACGATTCAAATCAGAACAAGGGTTCACGCTCGTTGAAATGGCTGCCGTCTTACTCATCATCTCGGTTTTACTGTTACTGCTCGTTCCCTCGATGTCAGACGGGAAATCCCGGGCAGACAGTGTCAGTTGTGAAGGGAGTGTGCGCATTGTCGAGTCGGAAATCAACTTGTATTATGCGGAACACAAATCCTATCCGGAGACGTTGGCGGTCATCGAACGGGCCTCGACGGAGAGTCCGCTCGAGTATAGTTGTCAATCGATGGTCTACACGTACGCCCCGACGACCGGTACGTTGACAAAACAATGAGGCAAGACGGATATACGTTCGTCGAGATGGCATCCGTCCTCGTCATCTTGTCGCTCCTGCTGTTAATGACGACCCCGGTCGTCCGTTCGATGGATCGATTGGCCTTGTTTGATTTCACCGAGGCACTTGTGAGCGATATCAACGAGGTTGGCCAATATCCATACGTCGCCGCCGATGAATCATGTGTGCCGCGTCTACGGTGGTACATAAAAGAACGGCGCTATCAAATCGCCTGTGGGATGACGCCGATCGCATCGCGTGTTGTACCCGATGGGGTCGAGATGAGTCTCCCGGCCACGAGTGAGATCGTCTTCTCACGTACAGCGGCGACGTATGCAGGGCAGTGGAAGTTTTATACGGGACCGACGATGGTGACGTTGAAGTTTAGAATGGGGACGTATGAGCCGGAGGTGCTTCGCGTTGAAGGGAGATGAGCAAGGTATCACGTTTTGGGAAATCTGCCTTAGCCTGGCGCTCCTCCTGGCGTGGGTCGGGGTCGTGGCACCTTTTGTCGAGGGCGCGACGGACCGGGTCGACCGTCTCGAAACGACCGTTCGGCGTTATGAGCGGCTTCAAGGGGAGGTGTTGCACGATGCGGTCGAACCGAGCGGACGCACAGAAATCTGTGATGGTGACCTATGTCTCCCGACGCTTTGAGCGGGGGTTCACGTTACTTGAAGTGAGCTTCACGTTGCTGTTGATCCCGCTGTTCGTTGGACTCACGGTTCACTTGTTGGCACTCGGCCAGGCGTTTTATGAGCAACCACGTGACATGGTGCCGACGACGCCCCAACTGATCGTGCGAAAACTTTTCGATAGCCGGGATTGCGTTGTCGAATCGGGACGTCTTGTCGGCACATACGTGCGCCCGGACGACACAACGTGGTCGTGGACGCTCAAACAGATCAATCGCAATTTGGTCATGGTCGGAGACGAGGGAGGGAATTTACTATTTTTAAGAGGAATCGAGACGTATCAGGTCGAACCGGTAGGAGAGGGTTTTCGCATCCGGTGGACCGACGCGACCGGCCCCCGCGAGAAGAGCGTGATGTGCATGCGCGCGGATACTTTGTGATGTCGACGTTAATCGTGTTGACGTGGTTACTCGGCGGAGCGATGTTTTGGTATACTGATATGGAACGAACGACCGACCGACTGGCGCTCGATATTTTGGCGATCCGCTTCGAATCACACGTTATGGTCGCCAAACGGTCCTGTGGTCCGTCCGCCGTCATGGTGACAAAACCGACCGGGACGATTAACTGTCGACCGCTCGGCAGCGGGACGGTCGAGGTCGAGATTCGCCTTGAGACCGGAGAACGACATAAAGAGGTGATTTATTTCGATGACTAAACCGTTTTACATCATCGGGTTTATGGGTACAGGTAAATCAAGCTTAAAACGATATCTTGAAAAATCGAATTACGTCGTCGATTTGGATGAGCTGTTCGAAATGGACGTCCAAATGGACATCCCCGCATATTTTGACCGTTACGGGGAGGAAGCGTTTCGCCTGCAAGAAAGTGAGATTTTGCGACAGGCGAGCGCTGCCTATATCGTGACAGGCGGCGGAATCGTCGAACGAGACGAAAATCTCGATTGGATGCGCGAAAACGGTGTCGTCATCGCACTTGATCTACCGTATGAGATGTGTTGGGACCGAATCAAAGACTCGGACCGGCCTCTCGTGCGCCACGGCAAGGCGGCCGTCGAAGCGTTGTACGAACGTCGGCGGCCGCTCTACGCGCGTGCCGATCACGTGCTTGACGCCTCGCTCAGCACAGAAGCAATCGCGCATACCTTATATCGGTTGAAGGAGGAAGATACATGATTTGGATCAATCTCGGCATCATTGTGCTCGCACTAGTCGGGCTCGGTTTGTATGGGTTCTTATTGTACCGTAACAAGATGAAGACGGACGTGCGGCGGGTCACCCGTTTGACGGAACGTTTCCAGATTCGTGCGAACGTCATCCAAGGTCTCGTCAATGAAATCAAGCAACACGTCGATACGGTCAACGCCTCTGTGAAGCAGATGAAGGCCTATTCCGTTAACGTGAAAGACGAGACGATGGAGCTTAAGCAAGCGACGATCGGACTGACAAAAGAAATTAAGCGGACAGCTGGAATCGAACGCCCAGACGTTTCCACTGAGACCAAAATATGAAATAATGAGGATGAAAACGTTTTCGTTTTCCATCCTCTTTATTTTTGCCCATTTTAGCTAGGCATAGCCATAAAAAATTGATAAAGTGGAATAGAAAACGAAATATTTCACGCATTACATTATTTACGTTCGGGATTGGGGGATAATATGGAGAAAGTATCGTTAAAACGTACGCCTTTGTATGATTTGATTTCCGTAAAGGCGAAGATGGTGGATTTTGCGGGGTTTGAGATGCCGATCATGTTCTCATCGATTAAAGAAGAACATCAGGCGGTGCGTAACGAGGTCGGCATGTTCGATGTGTCGCATATGGGGGAGATTCGGGTCGAAGGTCCGGATGCGCTCGAGAGCGTGCAACGTCTCGTCACGAATGACGTCTCGAAATTACAGATTGGTCAGGCCCAATACAACTTGTTCTGTTTGCCTAACGGCGGTGTCGTCGATGATTTGCTCGTCTATCGACTCGATGAAGATGCGTTTTGGCTCGTCGTCAACGCCTCGAACATCGAAAAAGACGTGGCCCACGTTCGTCAGTATGTGACGGGTGACGTCACGGTGACCGATGAGTCTGACGCCTATGGTCAAATCGCGATTCAAGGACCGATGGCCGAACACGTGCTGGCTCGCTTGACGGACTTGCCGCTAGCAGACATCAAATTTTTCCGGTTCATGACCGGCGACGTGGCCGGCGTGTCGACCATCGTCTCACGCAGTGGCTATACGGGAGAGGACGGGTTTGAACTATACGCCCGGGCCGAGGACGTGGCCACAATCTGGTCGGCGTTAGAAACAGAAAACGTCACTCCATGCGGGCTCGGGGCCCGCGATACGCTCCGTTTTGAGGCATGCTTGCCATTATACGGGCACGAGCTCGATGAGACGGTCACGCCGTTCGAGGCGAACTTGAACTTTGCCGTCAAACTCGATACCGATTTCGTCGGTAAGGATGCCCTCGTGAAGCAAAAAGAAGACATCCCGCGCCGCTTGATCGGCTTACGCTTGCTCGGGCGCGGCATCGCCCGTCAAGGGGCAACGGTCGAAGTTGACGGGGAGACGATTGGTGTCGTCACGACCGGCACGATGCCGCCGACGGTGAACGAATCGATCGCCTGGGCGCGTGTCGACCGCCGTTTCGCGGAGACGACACACTTTATCGTAGAAGTTCGGGGGAAAAAAATAGAAGCCGAACGAGTGCCAACACCGTTCTATAAACGTAAATGATACAGGGGGATTCAGAATGAACAGAATGGAGTTTCGTTATTTACCGATGACAGAGCAAGATGAGCGTGACATGTTGCAGACGATCGGCGTCGAGTCGATTGAAAACCTACTCGAAGATATTCCAGCATCGCTCCGGGAGACGGCTTCTTTAGCGGCCATCGGTGCGCCGCTTCCGGAAGTTGACCTCGTTCGTCATATGACGAAGCTCGCCGAGAAGAACGTGCACACGAAATCGACTCCGAGTTTCCTCGGGGCCGGAATGTACGATCACCTCTCTCCGAGCGTCATGAACCACATGCTTCTCCGTTCCGAGTTCTATACAGCCTATACGCCGTATCAGCCGGAAATCTCGCAAGGTGAACTCCAAGCGATGTTCGAGTTCCAAACGATGATTTGCGAATTGACGGGCATGGACGTGGCCAACTCGTCGATGTACGACGGCATCACAGCCCTCGCTGAAGCAACGTATCTCGCGAGTGCCCATACGAAGAAAAAACGTGTCGTCGTCTCAGGAGCGGTCCATCCGGAAGCGAAAGATGTCATCCGGACGTATGCCGGTGGGCCAGGGCTCGCGGTCGAATATACGAACGTTAACGCTGGATTGACCGACGTGTCAGACATCGATTTGACGGACGCCTCGTGTCTCGTCGTCCAATATCCGAACTTTTATGGACGCGTCGAGGACTTGTCAGCCCTCGCGAAAGCAGCGCACGACGCCGGCGCCTTGTTCGTCGTCTCGAGCAATCCGCTCGCGCTCGGGATTTTGGAGTCGCCGGGTGCGCTCGGGGCCGACATCACGGTCGGTGACGCCCAACCGTTCGGGATTCCGCAAAGCTTCGGCGGCCCGTCATGTGGATACTTCGCCGTCAAAAAAGCGCTCATGCGCAAACTTCCGGGTCGTCTCGTCGGACAGACGGTCGATGAGGATGGCAAGCGCGGCTTCGTCTTGACGCTTCAGGCCCGAGAGCAGCACATCCGTCGTGACAAGGCAACGTCGAACATTTGCTCGAACCAAGCGCTCAATGCGCTCGCAGCATCGATCACGATGTCCGCACTCGGGAAGTACGGGATTCGTGACATGGCCGTCCGTAACATTCAAACGGCCCATTACATGAAAGAAACGCTCAAAGCGGCCGGCTATACGGTTATCGATGAGGGACCGATGTTCAACGAGTTCGTTGTCGACTTCGGAATCGATGCGGAGCAAGTATCGCGTCACCTGCTCGACAATGGTATCATCGGCGGTTTGCCGCTCGGGACGTATGAAACGGACCGTCAGACCCAGATGTTGCTCTGTGCGACGGAGCTTCGGACGAAAGAAGAAATCGATTTATTTGTTGAAGTGGTTGGGGGGATGAACTGATGCAACACGAACAAACGCTTATCTTTGAGGTGTCACGTGAGGGGCGGACTGGCTACAATTTGCCGACGCCGACGGTACCGGAAGTCGATTTGGAGACGCTCTTGCCGGCTTCGATGGTTCGACAAGAGGCGGCCGAACTGCCAGAAGTGTCTGAACTCGATGTCGTACGCCATTACACGTCGCTCTCGACACGTAACCACGGAGTCGACTCCGGTTTCTATCCGCTCGGTTCGTGCACGATGAAATATAACCCGAAAGTGAATGAAGACATGGCCCGACTTCCTGGCTTCGCCCATATTCACCCGTTGCAGCCGGTCGAGTCGATTCAAGGGGCGCTCGAGCTCATGGTCGATCTGCAAGAACAACTTGCTGAGATCACTGGCATGGATGAAGTGACCCTGCAACCTGCAGCCGGGGCCCATGGGGAATGGACCGGTCTCATGCTCATCAAGGCGTTCCACCATCACAACGGTGATATGGAACGGACGAAAGTACTCGTGCCTGATTCGGCACACGGAACGAACCCGGCCTCGGCCGTCGTCGCCGGTTTCGAGACGGTGACGGTCAAGTCGGATGAGCGCGGGCTCGTCGATTTGGAGGATTTGAAAGCGAAAGTCGGGACGGATACGGCAGCGCTCATGCTGACGAACCCGAACACGCTCGGTTTGTTCGAGGCTGATATTTTAGAGATTGCCAAAGTCGTGCACGAGGCCGGCGGCAAACTGTATTACGACGGCGCTAACTCGAACGCGATTCTAGGCATCGCCCGTCCTGGGGATATGGGCTTCGACGTCGTCCACTTGAACTTGCACAAAACGTTCACAGGGCCGCACGGCGGTGGCGGTCCGGGTTCTGGTCCGGTCGGGGTGAAACGCGATTTGATTCCGTACTTGCCGACGCCGATCGCGCGCCGCTCTGAGTCTGGCTTCACGCTCGATTATGATCGTCCGCAATCGATCGGTCGCATCAAACCGTTCTATGGCAACTTCGGGATCAACGTCCGGGCTTATAGCTACATCAAGACGATGGGTGCGGAAGGGTTGACGCGCGTCTCACGCGAAGCGGTATTGAACGCCAACTATATGTTCGCCCGCTTGAAAGATGCGTTCGATGTGCCGTATGACACGTTCTGCAAGCATGAGTTCGTCTTGTCTGGAAAACGTCAGAAAGCACTCGGCGTTCGGACGCTCGATATCGCTAAACGCTTGCTCGATTTCGGTTATCACCCACCGACGATTTACTTCCCGCTCAACGTCGAGGAGTGCATCATGGTCGAACCGACGGAGACGGAGTCGAAAGAGACGCTCGATGCCTTCTGCGATGCGATGCTCCAAATCGTCAAAGAGGCGGAAGAGAATCCGGAAATCGTTCAGACGGCCCCGCATACGACGGTCGTCAAACGCCTGGACGAGACGCTTGCGGCTCGGAAACCAGTGCTCAAATACGAACGACGCCAACCGTCGTCAATCAATTGAATCCGAACCCGCTCACTATTCGTGAGCGGGTATTTTTCTGGAAATAAAAAAACGTCCCTCCTCGGAGTGAGGAGTGGACGTATGGGTCCGGGTCAGCCTTTTTTGACTTTCCCTTTCCAGTTTTTGAAGCCGCCATCGAGCATGTAAATGTCGGTATAACCATTTTTCATAAGCAATTTGGCCGCCTGGTTCGAACGCGACTTGCCTTGGCAATACATGAGGATCGGCTGATCTTTGCGAAGTTCTTTCATGCGTAGTTTCAATTGGCCGACCGGGATGTTACGGGCGCCGACGATGTGGCCTCCCTTATACTCGTTCGGTTCACGGACGTCGATCAATTGTCCTTTACGGAGCGACGCACGAAACTCTTCTTGTTTCATTTTCTTCAAACCGCGTGCCGGCAAGAAACGCCAGACGATGTATGCGATGAGCGCAGCCCATAGGATGATGACGAGGATAGTTTCGATTCCCATTGATGTTCTCCCTTTCTCTATTAAGTTTCACCAACATCCATTATAAAGAATTTAAGGTCATGAGACAATGATTGACTGATGGATTTACCTGTTCTGCTTTCGGTTTCTAGGTGGTTGCGTTAAAATAGAGGTTGCAGAACGGAACATAAGGGGAGGCTACGCCCATGCCGACACCGAGTATGGAAGATTACTTAGAACGAATTTATTTGCTAATGGTCGAGAAAGGATACGCCCGCGTGTCCGATATCGCCGAACATTTAGGGGTGCATCCCTCCTCTGTCACGAAAATGGTGCAAAAGCTCGACCGGGAAGACTATTTGATTTATGAGAAATATAGAGGACTCATGTTGACGAAAAAAGGTCAAAAAATCGGGAAACGACTCGTCGAGCGTCATGCGATGCTCGAATCATTTTTACGTTTGATCGGTGTCGACGAGGCCCATGTCTACGAGGACGTCGAAGGGATCGAGCACCATTTGAGCTCGAACACGCTTGACTGCATGACCCAGTTCGTCGAATTTTTTGAAGATAAGCCCGAACTGATGGCCCAGTTTCGCGCGTTTCAAGAACTGAATACGAACGACGATGAGTGAGTCTAGATGACCGCGACCGATGAATCGATTCGGGAGCGGTCTTTTTTTATCAAAACGCCTCTAGAACCGAACGATAAAACGTTTTAATTGAATTTTAGTCTGTTTTTGAGTTGTTTTTGTGATAGAATGGGTGCTGGTAAGAATGATAAGGGGGTGACGGCGAACAATCGCCGACATGATGGATATTCAAATCAAAGGGAAACTGTTTGACGAAGCACAAATCAAACAGCGCGTGGCGGAACTCGCTGAACAAATCGAACGGGATGCGGCCGGGACACCAATCGTCCTCGTGGCCGTCTTGAAAGGGTCGCTCGTCTTTGCGGCTGATTTGATGAGACAGATGACGGGCAGTGTCCAACTTGATACGGTGGCGACGTCTTCTTATGGGAAGAAATCGACTTCGAGCGGGAACGTCCAACTCCGGAAAGATTTAGACCTCGATGTCGAAGGGAAGTACGTCGTCATCATCGAAGACATCATCGACACGGGACAGACGCTTAAATTCTTGTGTCAGCATATGACGTTACATCAACCGGGGCAATTGAAGATTTGTACACTTCTCGACAAGCCGGCCCGCCGACTCGTCACGCTCGACGCCGATTACGTCGGCTTCGAGATCCCGGATGAGTTCGTCATCGGGTACGGTATCGACTACGCCGAACAGTATCGCAATCTACCGTATATCGGTTTCGTTGAAACGGACTGACTTCCGAATCACGATAAAAAACGAACCAGGTCGCCCGTGGCGATCTGGTTCGTTTTCACATGTTCGCTTTCTTTTTCTTCTTGCCTTTCTTCCCCTCGATGACGGTGAGGTGAGGGGCGTCGCTACGATGCGTCGAACGAGCCGGGCGCTTCGAGAGTTTCGTCACGTTTGAACCAGGTTTCGCTTTCTTTTTCGTCGTCGCGGACGGTTTCACTTTAGGGTTCGCACCGGGACGTTGCATCCGTTTTTTGGAAGCCTGAGCGGTCTTCCGGTACCGCATATCCTCGGCTGAGATTTTAGGAGCCATGAACACACGGTAAATCACATAGAAGATTAACCCGAAAATACCGATGAAGAGCAACTGTCTGAACAAGCGACCGGGGTCGGTCGCGAGCATATGTCCGACTCCGATGAAGCCTAAGATGAACACGATCGTGGCAGCGGTCGTACCGATTCTTTGTCTGATCATGGTGCTTTCCTCCTCTTTATCCCTCTCTTTGCGCGGCCGGTTGACCTAGTTCTGAACGTTCCCATGTTTCGAAAGCCTCGATGGCGACGCGGATTTGCTCATCGTTTGGTTCACGCGTCGTCAACAGCTGTAGCGATAGTCCCGGCTTGCCGAGGACGGATAGGAAGCGATGTTCACGAAAACGGTTTGTGAATTGGAGCACCTCGAACGAGATGCCGATGACCACCGGTAACAAGGCGATGCGGCTGACGAGTCGGACCCAGAGCGGATCGATCGGGACGACCATATAGACGCCGATGCCAACGAAAACGGTGAACAGGATGAAGCTTGACCCACAGCGATAGTGGAGGCGTGAGCTCGAGCGGACGTTGTCGACGGTGATCGGTCGTCCGGACTCATAACAGTTGATGACCTTGTGTTCAGCGCCGTGATATTGAAACACGCGTCGAATGAGCGGTGTCAAGGAAATCAAATAGAGGTAACTGAGCAGCAATACTAATTTTATTCCCCCTTCGAGGAGGTTTTGAATCACGTGACCGGACAATGCGGGCACGCTTTGGAACATGGCGGCGAGCAGGGCCGGTGTGACGTTAAAAATCAGCTTGCCGAACACGTACGAGATGATCCCGACGACCGCGATCATGATGACCATCAAGATGTTCTGTTTCTTCTCATCCGGTTTCGTCGCCTCGTCCTCGCTCGGGTCGACGTCATAGCGATCACTGGCGAAGTTCATGTGGGCGGAACCGTTTTTGAGCGATTCGTATAAGGCGACCACGCCGCGCAGGAACGGGACTTTCTTTAACGATTGGACCCAGGGGACGAGGATGCGAGGTTGCTCGAACGTCTCGATGGATCCGTCCTTCCGGCGGATTGCCGAGGCACTCTCGGCGCGTCCTTGAAACATGACGCCTTCCACAAGCGCTTGCCCTCCAACGGGGATCAGTGGTTTAGTTTTCATGGCATTTCCTCGATTCCTACAGTTATATAGTTGAATTATACCGTGATTCACCTAAAAAACGAAACCACATGAACGTCAATTGTCGCTACAACCGTTAAATTTGTTACAATAGAGGCGACTTGACGAACAGGGGGGAAGACTTGTGCACATACTCGTCTTGAATGGGCCGAATTTGAATCTACTCGGGAGACGTGAACCGGACGTATATGGTGACGTCTCGTTGAAGGGACTGACGGCGGAGCTGTTGCTCGCCGCGCCAGATGACGTCGAGTTGACGTTCGTCCAATCCAACCATGAAGGCGAACTGATCGACGCGCTACACGAAGCGTACGATTATGCGGGGGTCATCTTCAACGCCGGGGCGTATACACATACGTCAATCGCGCTTCGAGATGCCATCGCCGCCATCAAGGCCCCGGTCGTCGAAGTACATATCTCGAACGTGCATGCACGAGAGTCGTTTCGTCATGAATCCAAGCTCGCCGGCGTCTGTCTCGGCGTCATCAGCGGCTTCGGGTTGACGAGTTACACGCTCGCGTTGCAGGCGCTGATCGAACATTGGAGGAATCGACATGATTGAACGGGTCAACAAACTGCAAGCTCAGCTAGAAGCGAACGGAATTGACGGATTGCTCGTGACGAAACGGGAGAACATCCGCTACTTGTCGGGGTTCACCGGGTCGAGTGGCGTCCTTGTGATCACGCCAAAGTCGGCGAGCTTCATCACCGACTTCCGCTACACGGAACAGGCCGCGAGCCAAGTGAAAGGGTTCGACATCATTGAACACAAGACATCGCTCATCAAGTCGGTCGCAGAAGTCGTGGACCGGGAAGCGGTCGCACGCCTCGGTATCGAGCAAGATGACATGACGGTCGGGCAATTCCGGACGTATGAAAAAGACGTCAACGCCGAACTCGTCGAGACATCAGGCATCGTCGAAAAGCTACGCTTGATTAAGGATGAGTCAGAGATTAAGATAATGAAGGAAGCTGCGGCGATTGCGGATGCGGCGTTCACCCATATCCAGTCGTTTATCCGCCCGGGCCGGACAGAGAAAGAGGTCGCGAATGAACTCGAGATGTTCATGCGTGCTCAAGGAGCCGACTCGTCGTCGTTTGATATGATCGTTGCATCGGGCCATCGCTCGGCATTGCCGCACGGTGTGGCCAGTGATAAGGTCATCGAGGCAGGCGAACTCGTGACACTCGACTTCGGGGCTTACTATCAGGGGTACTGCTCGGACATCACGCGCACGCTCGCCGTCGGAGAGATCTCAGACGAGTTGCGCAACATCTATGATACGGTACTCCGCGCACAACTCGCGGGTGTCGAAGGCACGAAAGCCGGGATCACGGGAATCGAGGCGGACGCGTTGACGCGTGATGTGATCAAAGAAGCCGGTTATGGTGAGTACTTTGGGCATTCGACGGGACACGGTCTCGGCATGGAAGTCCATGAGGCGCCAGGGTTGTCATTCCGTTCGGAGACGGTGCTCGAACCGGGGATGGTCGTCACGGTCGAACCAGGCATCTACATCGCCGGAATCGGCGGATGTCGCATCGAGGACGATATCGTCATCACTGAGACTGGCAATTTCCGTCTCACGCAGTCGCCAAAAGAGTTAATTACGATTGAGGCTTGAGTCTCAGCTCATCTTAGGAGGAAATCAACATGGTATCAGTTAACGATTTAAAAACAGGCTTAACGGTCAAAACGTCGGACGGATCGATTTGGCAAGTCATCGAATTCCAACACGTCAAGCCGGGTAAAGGCGCGGCTTTCGTTCGTACGAAGATGCGTAACTTGCGCACGGGGGCGATTCAAGAGACGACGTTCCGTGGCGGCGAGCGCATCGAGCGTGCCCACATCGAACGTAAGCGTATGCAGTACCTCTACCCGATGGGCGACACGTACGTGTTCATGGACACCGAGTCGTATGAGCAGCTCGAACTCACGGGCGAGCAAGTGAAAGCGGCGCTCCCGTACATGCTTGAAAACATGGAAGTGAGCATCGCTGACTACGATGGCGAGATTCTCGGCATCGAGCTCCCGACGACGGTCGTCTTGACGATTGTCGAGGCCGATCCAGGCGTCAAAGGTGACACGGCATCGAACGTGAAGAAAAATGCGACGGTCGAAACGGGCCACATCATTCAAGTGCCGCTCTTCATCGAGCCAGGCGAAAAAGTAACGGTCGACACGCGCACAGGCGAGTTCACGGGCCGCTATAACGGGTAAGACAAAGGGTGTCCATTCTTCGGAAGGGGCCCTTTTTTTGTCGTTGCATTCACTGGTCTGACCAGTTATAGTAGAGTAGAGATTAGTACCAGGTATAAACAGGGGGTTATTTCATGCAAATCGAACATATTAAAGAGCTGATCACAATGCTCGATCAGACGTCCGTCCACGAGCTGGAGCTTGAGACGTCAGAATTTAAACTATCATTGAAAAAAGAAGCGGCCCCGCAACTCGCCGCCCATCATACACCAGCCGCCCAAGCGGCGCCGGTCGCTGCACCTACACCGGCCGCTCAGACGGAGCAAGCAGTCACACCGGAAGCGGCCCCGAGCAACCTACGGACGATCACGTCGCCGATGGTCGGGACGTTCTATTCGCGCCCGGCACCGGACAAGGAGGCCTACGTCCAAGTCGGCGATCGCGTCGAAGCTGGACAAGTGGTCTGTATTTTAGAAGCGATGAAGCTGTTCAATGACGTCGAGGCGGAAATCAGCGGAGAAATCGTCGAGATGCTCGTCGCTGACGGCGATTTAGTCGAATATGGTCAAGCGCTCTTCAGCGTGAAGTGAGGTGTCTATGAAACTACTCATTGCAAACCGTGGAGAAATTGCGGTCCGGATCATCCGGGCCGCGAAAGAGTTGAACATTCCGACGGTCGCCGTCTTCTCCGAGGCCGACCGTGAAGCGTTGCACGTCCGTCTCGCCGACGAGGCGTACTGCATCGGACCGAACCCGTCCAAAGACTCATACTTGAATATCCCGAACATCCTATCGGTCGCTTGTGCGGTCGATGCGACGATGATTCATCCGGGGTACGGCTTCTTGGCCGAAAACGCCGAATTCGCCGAGATGAGCGAGGCGTGCGGCATCCAATTCGTTGGACCGAGCAGTTATGCGATTCGGAAGATGGGCATTAAAGACGAAGCGAAGCGAACGATGATCGAGTCGGGCGTTCCGGTCGTCCCGGGATCGAGCGGTGTCGTGACCGATGAGGAAGCGGTCGAACTCGCCCGTGAAATCGGTTATCCGGTCATCATCAAAGCGACGGCCGGAGGCGGTGGACGCGGAATCCGTGTCGCCTATGATGAGACAGAGCTTGTCAAAGGGCTCACGGATACTCGTAAAGAAGCGAAGCAGGCGTTCGGCAACGGCGACGTCTATCTCGAGAAGTACATTGAGTCGTTCCGCCACGTCGAGGTGCAAGTGCTCGCCGACCAGTACGGCAACGTCATCCATCTCGGAGAACGTGACTGCACGATTCAGCGCCGGATGCAGAAGCTGATCGAGGAGGCACCGTCGCCGGCGATCGATGAGGCGACGCGCCAAGCGATGGGAGATGCGGCCGTGAAAGCGGCCAAAGCGATCCGTTATTCTGGTGCCGGTACGATCGAGTTCATCTACGTCCCGGAGTCGAACGAGTTCTATTTCATGGAAATGAACACGCGAATCCAAGTCGAACATCCGGTCACCGAGATGATCACCGGCTTCGACCTCGTCCAAGCACAACTCGAGGTCGCGCTCGGTCATCCGCTCGCGATCAGTCAAGCCGACATCACGTTCAGCGGACACTCGATCGAGTGCCGCATCAACGCCGAGGACCCGTTTGCTGACTTCCGTCCGATGGCTGGGAAAATTGATCAGTACATCGTGCCGGGCGGTATGGGTGTCCGGGTCGACAGCGGTCTGTTCGCAGGTGCGGTCATCCCGCCGTTCTATGATTCGATGGTGGCGAAGTTGATCGTCCATGCCCCGACGCGAGAAGAGGCGATCGCGAAGATGCTTCGCGCGCTCGATGAGTTCACGGTATCGGGCATTCATACGACGATTCCATTCCATCAACAAGTCATGGCGCACGAACGTTTCCGAGCGGGCGCGTTCGACACGAAATTTGTCGAAAAAGAAATGACGCTCACAAAATGAACCGTACCAGGAAGCCCGAACATTATTTGGGCTTCCTGGTTTTTTGTACTGAATTTATGGAGGCTTTATGCTAAACTATCACAATGAAAGCATGCAAAAGGAGAGTATCTGAATGAAACGTCATGAAGCACGAGAGAAAGCGATTCAAACGCTTTTTCAAATCGAAGTATCAAAACTTGAGGTGGACGAGGCCATCGAATTCGCCCTCGACGGTATGGATTCGGATCCATTCTACGAACAACTCGTCGTTGAGACGTTAGAAAAGAAAGACGAAATTGACGAACTGCTCGTCGAAAACTTGAAAAACTGGAGACTCGATCGCCTCGGCAACGTCGAGCGGACGATTCTCCGCATGGCGACGTACGAGTTGCTCTATGTCGAGACGATTCCGGACAAAGTGACGATCAACGAGGCGGTCGAACTCGCCAAGTCGTTCGCCGACGAAGAAGCGGCCAAGCTCGTCAACGGCGTCCTCGGCAACATTATCAAAGCGTAAACGAAGAGAGAGAAACGCGTCATACAAATAGAGAAGACACCACACCAACTACAGAGAAACCTAAAACAACGGGGGATGAGAGAGATGGCAGTAGTGATCGACGGGAAACAAATCGCAGCATCATATCGGGAAACGTTGAAAGAACGGGTCAGTGCGCTTCGTGCGCGCGGCATCGTTCCGAAACTGAAAGTCATTTTAATCGGGGATGATCCGGCGAGCCACAGCTACGTCCGGGGTAAAGAACGGGCAGCAGCTGAGATCGGGATCGATTCACAAGTGATTCGTTTCGATGAGACGATCTCGGAACGTGAAGTGCTCGAACTGATTGATTCGATGAACGAGGACGACGAGCTCCATGGCATCCTCGTTCAATTGCCGCTACCGAAGCATATCGATGAGAACCGTGTCATCATGCGCATCTCGCCAGACAAGGATGTGGATGGGTTCCATCCGACCAACGTCGGGAAGATGATGCTCGGTCTCGAGACACTGTTGCCGTGCACGCCGCACGGAATTCTCCATCTCGTCAAGACACAGACTGACCTCGTCGGTAAACACGTCGTCGTCGTCGGTCGCAGCCAAATCGTCGGGAAACCTGTCGGGATGCTGTTTTTGAACGAGTCGGCCACGGTGACATACTGTCACTCGAAAACGGTCGACCTCGGTGCGATGACGCGTCAAGCCGACATTTTGATCGTCGCCGTCGGTCGGGCCGGTCTCGTCACGAACGAGATGGTCAAACCGGGAGCGATCGTCATCGATGTCGGTGTCAACCGCGTCGACAGCCGTCTCGTCGGAGATGTTGACTTTGATGGTGTCCGCGACGTCGCTGGTGCCATCACCCCGGTTCCGGGTGGTGTCGGTCCGATGACGATCACGATGCTCATGCACAATACGGTCGAGGTCGCCTCACGTGGCTAATCCGATTCAAGTCTCTGAAGTCGTCCGTTATGTGAAACGTCAACTCGACGGTGACCCGGTGTTGCAACAAGTCGCCGTCATCGGCGAAATCTCGAACTTTAAACGGTACGCCTCAGGGCACTGCTATTTCACACTGAAAGACGAATCGTCCCGCATGAAGGCGGTCATGTTCTCACGAGATGCCCGCACGCTCAACTTTGAACCTACGGACGGGATGAACGTGGTCGTCGTCGCTCGAGTGACGATGTATGAGTCGACCGGTGATGTTCAATTGTACGTCGAGCTCATGCGGCAAGACGGCATCGGCATCTTGTTCGAACGCTATGAGGCAAGGAAACGTGAGCTCGAGGCGAAAGGCTGGTTCGCGGCGGAACGGAAACGTCTGCTACCGGCTTTCCCTGAGCGCATCGGGATCATCACGTCTCCGAAAGGCGCAGCCTTGCACGATATCGCGACGACGCTTAGACGGCGGGCACCGCACGTGGCCATCACGTTCGCTCCTGTCGCAGTCCAAGGTGAACAAGCCGCTCCACAAGTGGCGAGTGCGATTCGGTGGATGAATGAACGCACCGACTGCGATGTATTGATTGTCGGACGCGGAGGTGGATCGATCGAGGAATTGTGGGCGTTCAACGAGGATGTCGTGGTTGAAGCGATTTACCACTCCGAGATTCCTGTCATTTCGGCCGTCGGTCACGAGACAGATTTTACGTTGGCTGATTTCGTCGCCGACGTACGGGCTGCCACTCCGACAGCAGCGGCGGAGCTCGCGACGGCAACGATCGAAGCGCAACGAAAAGATGTGGAGCGTTTAAGTCGCGCACTCACGCGGGTCGTGACGACGCAAATGGCCTCGCTTCGCGAACGTGTCGAGCGCATGAAAAACAGTTACGGCCTCAAGTCGCCCCGCTATACGATCATTCAAAAGCGAGAGCGGTTCGCCCAGGCCGAGATTCGGCTCGAACAGAGTGCCACGAAACAAGTGACGCACGCGCGGCACCGTTTCGCAGCGTCGTCCCAACGCCTCGACGTCCGCAATCTGATGCAAGTGTTCCGAACGCAAGACGACCGTTTCCGGCAATATGAAGGACGGTTAGAACGCATTCGACCTCTCGAGAGACCGGCGGGTCAATTCGCACAGTTGGCAGGACGATTGCAATCTGTCAGCCCGCTCGCCGTGCTCGCGAGAGGATACACGTTCGTCGAACAGGACGGGACGTACGTGAAAGATGTCAAACAACTACATGACGGCCTGGTGACGATCCGATTTCGGGATGGCCATGCCGTCGCGGAAGTGAAGGAGAGACACGATGGCGAAGAAACAAGAAGAACTGACGTTTGAAGCGGCGCTCGCCCGGCTCGAGGAAATCGTGACACAACTCGAGACGGGAGAAGTCGCCCTTGAAGAAGCGATGACCCTTTACGAGGAAGGCGTACGATTGTCTGCCCTCTGTCAGACCAAATTGACGGCGGCGGAACAAAAAATGGACGAAATTCTTGAACTCGACGGGACGCTCCGTGAAAAAGGAGGGACCGTATGAGCGTGCAGGTCCATCTACAGGCATGGAAAGAAGAGGTCGAACAGGCGACGCGTCGCTTGCTCGATTCGTCTCTGATGCCGGAGCGCTTGTTTCAATCGATGACATACTCCCTCGAGGCGGGGGGGAAACGGATTCGTCCGGCCCTTCTTTATGCCGTCCTCGATACATATGGCCGTCCGCGGGCGCTCGGGCATGAAGCGGCCGTCGCCCTCGAGATGGTCCACACCTACTCGCTCATCCATGATGACCTTCCGGCGATGGATGACGATGACGTCCGTCGCGGGCGTCCGACGAACCATCGTCAGTTCGATGAGGCGACGGCGATTCTCGCAGGCGACGCCTTGCTGACGGATGCGTTTCATCTCATCGCACGGGCCGATTTGGAAGCGACGAAAGTCGTCGCCCTCATGACACGGTTCAGTGAAGCGGCAGGCAGCGCCGGCATGGTCGGCGGTCAGCTCGATGACATGCTCGCTGAAAAACGGAGCGGTGTGACACTGTCGACTCTGCAATCGATCCATGAACGGAAGACTGGGGCGCTTCTCGTGTATGCCCTTGAAGCGGGGGCCATCCTTTCGGACGCTTCCGAGACGGATCGTCAGGCGCTCGCACGGTTCGGAAAACACCTCGGGGTCGCCTTCCAAATCCAAGATGATATTTTAGACGTCGAAGGAGACGAGGCGCTCATCGGGAAGCGGGTCGGTTCGGACGAAGGAAACGATAAAGCGACGTATCCGAAACTGCTCGGTCTCGATGGAGCGAAAAAAGCGCTGGAACAAGAAGTCACGGAAAGTGAGGCCGCACTGGCCGAACTTTCGGTCGAGGCCCCGCTTTTACGGGAGCTTCTCGACTTCGTCGTACGACGCAATCATTAATCTCGGTGACACGATGAGCACATCGTGTCACCTTTGTTTTTGTGAATGTATAGCATCTATGGACACATTCTTGTAAAATGTAAGGTACGAATCAGTAATAAGACAGGAGAAAGGATGGTCATCATGGACTTGACATCCATTCAAGACCCGTCATTCTTAAAAAAGATGTCGGTACCCGAGTTAGAAGCGCTCGGCGCAGACATCAGACGGTTTTTGATTGAAAAATTGGCTGAAACGGGAGGGCACTTGGGACCAAACCTAGGGGTTGTCGAATTGACGCTTGCCTTGCACCGTGTATTTGACAGTCCGAAAGACCAACTCGTATGGGACGTGGGGCATCAAGCGTACGTCCACAAAATCTTGACAGGACGAACGAGTCAGTTCGATACGCTCCGTCAATACAACGGCTTATGCGGCTTCCCGAAGCGTTGTGAGAGCGATCATGACGTCTGGGAGACGGGGCACAGCTCGACGTCCTTATCGGCCGCGATGGGAATCGCCATCGCGAACGAGTTGAAAGGACGCTCGAACGACCGGGCCATCGCCATCATCGGGGACGGGGCGCTCACTGGGGGAATGGCGCTCGAAGCGCTCAACCATATTGGCGCCGAGAAACAAAACGTCATCGTCATCTTGAACGATAACGAGATGTCGATCGCGCCGAACGTCGGTGCGATGCACAATATGCTCGGCCGGATGCGGTCGTCACGTAAACTGAAACACGCCCGTGAGGAAGTCGAGACGCTCATCAAACATATCCCGATCGTCGGCAACTCGCTCGAACGGAGCGGGGAACGCGTGAAGGATATGCTGAAATCAGCGCTCATCCCAGGGACGTTCTTCGAAGAGCTCGGATTCACGTACTTCGGACCGACGGACGGTCACGATTTACGCGACCTGCTCGAGACGCTCGAGTACGCCAAGAAAATCGATGGACCGGTCATCGTTCACGTCATCACGAAAAAAGGCAAGGGCTATCGTCCGGCCGAACTCGATGGTGTCGGCACGTGGCACGGTCTCGGACCGTATAAAATCGAGTCGGGAGAAGTCATCAAAGGCAAGGTCAAAGGACCGAGCTATTCGAAGGTCGTCGCTGAGACGATCACGAAAGTCGCCGAGACGGACGAGCGCGTGACACTCATCACACCAGCGATGAGCGTCGGCTCGAAACTTGATTGCTTCAACAAGCAATTCCCGGAGCGGATGTTTGACGTCGGCATCGCCGAGCAACATGCGGTCACATTGGCCGGAGGACAGGCGACACAAGGCTTGAAGCCGGTCGTCTCGATCTATTCGACGTTCTTCCAACGCGCCTATGATCAGCTCGTGCACGACATTTGCCGTCAAAACTTGAACGTCGTCTTCACGATCGATCGTTCTGGTCTCGTCGGAGCGGACGGGGAGACGCACCAAGGCGTGTTCGATATCGCCTTTATGCGCCACGTGCCGAACATTCGCATCTTGATGGCGAAAGACGAAGAGGAATTGCAACATCTCGTCTATTCGGCGCTGAAGTATGATGACGGTCCAATCGCCGTCCGTTTCCCGCGCGGCGAAGGAATCGGGACACCGATGAGCGAGACGCTCCGCGAATTGCCGCTCGACGTCTGGGAGACGGTCGCGGACGGAACGGATGTCGCCATCTTGACGTTCGGTCCACAAGTGCAAGACGCGCTTGAAGTGCGTGCACTGCTTGAAGGACAAGTGAGCGTCCGTGTCATCAACGCTCGGACGATCAAACCGCTCGACGACGTCATGCTCTCCGCTTTATACGCGGAAGGCATCCCGCTCGTCACGTTAGAGGAAGCGGCGCTCGCCGGAGGTTTCGGCAGCAGTGTGCTCGAACATGCGAGCGATGCCGGGCAGTTCCCGCGTGTGCTCCGACTTGGCATTCCGGACCGGTATATCGAACACGGCGGCGTCAATCAATTGCTCGAAGAAATCGGGCTCCGTCCGACGCAAATCGCTGACTCGGTTCAGCAGTTCGTTCAAGTGACAAATCGACAGAATGTGTGAGGAACTATGGAAAAACGAAAGAAAACTAGATTAGATGTACTCCTCGTCGACCGCGGGTTAGCGGAGACGAGAGAGAAGGCGAAGCGGTCTGTCATGGCCGGGCTCGTCTATAGTGGGACCGAACGGCTCGATAAGGCGGGGGACAAAGTGTTTGACGACATCCCGCTCGAAGTGAAAGGCCAAGTGTTGCCATACGTCGGACGGGGGGGTCTGAAGCTTGAAAAAGCGCTCCAAGTCTTCCCGTTCGATGTGGCTGGTAACATCGGCATCGATATCGGTTCATCGACAGGCGGTTTCACCGATTGTGCGCTCCAAAACGGGGCCACGCAAATGTATGCCGTCGACGTCGGCTATAACCAGTTGGCGTGGAAACTGCGGAGCGATGACCGTGTCGTCGTCATGGAGCGGATGAACTTCCGCCATGCGACCGCGGACCAGTTTCCGGTGGCGCCGGACTTTGCGACGATTGACGTCTCATTTATCTCGCTTCGGCTCATGATTCCGCCGTTGAAGACGATTTTGAAGCCTAACGGCATCGTCATGGCGCTCGTCAAACCGCAATTTGAGGCCGGGAAGGCCGATGTCGGCAAGAAAGGCATCGTCCGGGACCGTGCCATCCATGAACGGGTCGTCGACGACATGGTCCGTTACTTCGCCTCGGAAGGGTTCGAAGTTGCGGGACTCGACTTCTCGCCGATCACCGGTGGGGATGGGAATATCGAGTTCTTATTGTTCGCCCGTTTCACCGGTGTCGGCAGTGTCGACCCAGCCATCGATGTGGACGCGGTCATCGACGCCGCCCACGCGCAATTGAAGAAGAACGCTTGAGCTGCAGACGTCTTGTCTGCAGTTTTTTTGTGTCCGCTCGCCGATCCAGGGAATTCATCCCGCGAAAGCTAGACCTTTTTTCGACAATACTTTAGAATGATACTGAGTATGCGAAACATAAAATGAGGTGTCAGCGAGTATGAACAAAGGACAGCGCTTGATTAAAATTCGAGAAATCGTGACCAATCGTGAAATCGAGACACAAGACGAGCTCGTCGATGAGCTCCACCGCTCCGGCTATCCGGTGACGCAAGCGACAGTTTCGCGGGATATCAAAGAACTTCATCTCGTGAAAGTGCCGCTCAACGACGGTCGCTATAAGTATAGTCTCCCGGCCGATCAACGCTTCAATCCGTACGGCAAGATGAAGCGGATCCTCGGTGACAGCTTCGTCTCGGTCGACTCGGCTCAAAACTTGGTCGTCATGAAAGTGTTGCCGGGCAATGCGGATGCGATCGGTGTCTTGATCGATCATTTGTCATGGGACGAGCTGATCGGAACGGTATGTGGAGACGACACGATTTTGATGATCGCCCGTGACGAAGACCAGGCGAAACGAATCATCGAACGACTACTCGGAATGTTATGAGGTGAATTATCGTATGTTAGCAGAACTATCGATCAAACAATTTGCGATCATCGATGAACTGAATATCACGTTCAAACGTGGGATGACCGTATTGACAGGGGAGACCGGGGCCGGGAAGTCAATCTTGCTCGACGCCATCGGTTTGCTCGTCGGGGGACGCGGCTCGAGCGAGTTCGTCCGTTACGGTCAAGACAAGGCGGAGATCGAAGGGCTGTTCATCGTCGAACCGGACCACCCGATCCTCGAGGCGGCGACCCAATACGGGATCGAGATCGAAGAAGGGACCGTCATTTTACGCCGCGACTTACATAGCAGCGGAAAGAGCGTTTGCCGTGTCAACGGCAAGATGATGCCGTTGTCGACGCTACGCGAACTCGGCCGACTGCTCGTCGATATCCATGGCCAGCACGAGCATCAGCACTTGATGGATGCCGAGTACCATCTCGGTATTTTGGACAGCTTTGCCGAAGCCGAGCTCGCCCCGCTCCTCGAGCGATATCGCGAGGCTTACGTCGATTGGAAAAACGTCGCCGATGAGTTGAAACGGTTGAGTCAAAGTGAACAAGAGTTGGCCCAACGCATGGACTTGCTCGCGTTCCAGACGAATGAGATCGAGGCGGCCGAGTTGAAAGTCGGTGAAGAACAGGCGCTCACGGAGGAACGGAACGAGCTCGCCAATTTTGAACGGATTCATCAGCACGTCCGGTTATCGTATGAGGCGGTCGCGGATGAGGCGAAAGGGCTCGACCAGATCGGCATCGCCATGCGCGAGATGGAGGAAGCCTCCGCATTGTCGACATCGCTCGCGCCGATGGCCGAGACGATCTCGAATGCTTACTTCTTGCTCGAAGAAGCGAAATTTCAGTTGCGTGACCAGCTCGACTCGCTCGAATTCGACCCGATCCGGCTCGATGAGATCGAGACGAGGCTCGCTTTGTTCCAACAGTTGAAGCGGAAATACGGGGCCACGATCGACGAGGTCATCACGTACGGGGAAAAAATTGCTGATGAGTTAAAATCGATGACGAATCGGGAAGAACATTTGCAAGAACTATCGGACCGGCTCGCCCAGCTCGAACAAAAAGTACGTACGTCCGGGCTGGCACTATCGGCGGCCCGTAAACAAGCGGCTACCGAGCTCGAGAAGGCGATTCAGCGTGAATTGAAAGAATTGTATATGGAGAAGACCCAGTTCGAAGTTCGGTTCAAAGAAGGGCCGTTCAAGGCGGACGGGCTCGATCAAGTCGAATTCTATATGATGACGAACGTCGGGGAGCCTTTCAAGCCGCTCGCCAAAGTGGCCTCCGGTGGAGAATTGTCCCGCGTCATGCTCGCCTTGAAGTCGATTTTCTCGCGAACGGTCGGCGTCGCGTCGATCATTTTCGATGAAGTGGACACGGGTGTCTCAGGACGGGTCGCCCAAGCGATGGGTGAGAAGATCTTCCGTCTGTCGGTCGGCTCACAAGTGCTCTGTATCACCCATTTGGCTCAAGTGGCCGCCATGGCGGATCAGCACTTGTACATCACGAAGACGGAGACGGATGACCGCACGAAGACGAACGTCTCCACGCTCGGTCATGCCGAACGAGTCGATGAGCTCGGGCGCATGATCGCCGGGGCGCAGATGACGGATTTGACGAAACAACATGTGGAGGAACTGCTTACTATGTCTCTCCAATTAAAACGGAAGTTTATCGAAGGGGTGTCTTAATTGATCACATTATGCATCGCGGACGACAATCGAGAAATCGTCGACTTGTTGACCCGCCAACTCGAGTCCGAGGACGACTTAAAAGTCGTCGGGACCGCCTACGACGGCGAGGCATGCTTAGACGTCGTCAAGACACACCAGCCGGACGTGCTGCTGCTCGACATCATCATGCCGCACCTGGACGGCATCGGCGTCCTCGAACGGTTACAGACGGAATTGGCTCACGCCAAACCGGAAGTGATCATGCTCAGTGCGTTCGGGAAAGATGAAGTGACGAAACAGGCCGTTCAACTCGGCGCTTCTTACTTTTTGGTCAAGCCGTTCAACATTCAACAATTGATCACGAAAATCCGCGAACTCGCCGCTGGTTCGAGCCGATGTCGCCAGAAGAACTCGATATCTCGCTGTTGTTGCAACAACTCGGGATTTCACCGCGCATCAAAGGGTTCAAATATATTCGTCAAGCCGTCGTCTACGTCCGAGAGCGTCAAGAGCTGCTCGGATTGATCACGAAGGAACTGTATCCGATGATCGCGAAAGAGCATGAGACGACGTCGTCCCGTGTCGAGCGAGCGATGCGCCATGCCATCAAGACGGCCTGGGAGAACGGGATGCGCGACCATGAGATGTTCGATGGCCGGCCTGAGCGCGAGCGCAGTCCGAAAAACTCTGAATTCATTTCATATTTCGTCACGTATCAATCGTTTAAACAGCAATGACCGATCAGGGGGTTCTCCTCCTGATTTTCTTTAATATTGTGAAAGAAAGCGCTTGCAAAATTACCGGAACTTGTTATAATAAAGGTGTACCAAGTTACTTGGACGAGCGTCAGATGAACGCTTTCTAACGTGTTCCGGAACAGGTTAGAGCAAGAAATCATCTCGGACCGCTATCCGTCAATAGCTCAGAGGTGGGAACGACATCTCAAATCGTCATCGTCCCGACGAGAGGTCGCGACGTACGCTCATTCGCGAGGCGATTCCGGCATCGGTTCGAAGCTAGGGACCGTGTTCGGGGAAAACGAATCGTTCAGTTGACCAAAAGGAGTGTTGTCAACCGTTGAACAGTTTATGGCAAGCGTTCGACTTCACGATGGATGGTTCGACATGACCCGATGACTATTTGTTAGTAACTCGAATGGGTACGTTTCCGTTCACGCAAGACGGCAGTTACTAATTTCTTTCAAACTTCTTCATTAAGAAGACCATTGGACCTCATGTCACAAGATTGTAGCAAGTAGGAGAGGAGATCATCCGTAGTGATCACAATTCAATACGAATAAAAAGGTTCCGCACTTGAAATGAAGTCAAGTTAGGGAACCTTTTTTTGTGTTCAAGAATCTATTCGCGGGACTTTGCCTGTTTTCTTGTCACGATTGAAGATATAACCTGCCACAAAACCAATCCCGCCCATCGCGATCAACAGCCCGAACGTTCCTTGGAGCATGGAGGCGGCTGCCACCGACTCGATCCAAGAGAATGGGACGCTCGTTTTGAGGAAGAAACTGTCGCGAAGCAACTTGATGCCATAGACACCAAGTAGGCCAGGGATGATTAAGATCAGCAGTGCGATGATACGCATAGGATCTCCTCCTTAACACTCATTATTTTAACAGAAAATACATAGCTCGACACGGCCTTTTTTGTGAGGTTGCGAAATCAGTTCAGGTTCAGTAGCATGGATGCAGAACGGTAAAATGGGGGATATTAGAATGAATAAACGATTGATGATTGTCGGTGCGGGGAAAGGCGGGACCGAGGTGTTGAAGATGTTGCTCGACTCGCCGCTCGTCACCGTCGTCGCCGTCATCGACCCGGAAGCGATGGCCGAAGGCGTGCAGCTCGCGCGCAACCACGGGATTATGACGGCGGGGGATTGGCGGGTATGTGCTGCAACACGTCTCGATTTCGTGATTGAGACGACCGGACGCTCTGAGACGTTTGATGAGTTGAAAGAACATTTTGCGGACGCGGTCGTCTTGCCCGGGGAGTTCATCCGTATCGTCGTCGAACGCCTGAAACAGAACCAACAGATGCTCGAGGCAATCATCGACTGTACGAGTGAGGCAATCTCCGTCGCCGACCATAACGGGAATACGATTTTAATCAACCCTTCTTATACCCGATTGACGGGATTCAAAAAAGAAGACGTGGTCGATAAGCCGGCGACGGCCGATATCGGCATGCAGGAGAGCGTCCATTTGAAAGTGCTCTCGACAGGCCAAGGTGTCCGTGACATCCGGATGCAAATCGGTGCGACGCGGCGCGACATTCTCGTCAACGCCGAACCGATCATCGTTGAAGGGAAACTGCGCGGCTCGGTCGGCGTCATTCGCGACGTGTCCCAAATTCGGGCGCTCCGGGACGAGTTGCAAGAAGCAAAGACACGAATCCGAAACCTCGAGGCGAAATATCAGTTCGCCGATATCATCGCGACGAGCGATACGATGCGGTTCGTCATCGACCAGGCCCGTCTCGCCGCTGTCACACCTGTCACCGTCCTGATCCGAGGTGAGTCGGGAACAGGTAAGGAGTTGTTCGCCCATGCGATCCACGGAGAGTCTCCGCGGAAATATAAAAAGTTCGTCCGCGTCAACTGCGCCGCCATCTCACCGACGCTCCTCGAGAGCGAACTGTTCGGTTATGAGGACGGTGCCTTCAGCGGGGCGAAACGAGGCGGCAAGGTCGGTTATTTCGAAGAGGCCGATGGCGGTTCACTCTTCCTCGATGAGATCGGTGAGTTGCCGGTCGACGTCCAAGTCAAGTTGCTCCGCGTCCTTCAGGAGCATGAGATCGTCCGGGTCGGAGGCACGAGTGCGATCCCGGTCGACGTACGCATCATCGCGGCGACGAATGCCGACCTCGAACAAAAAGTGGCCGATGGGACGTTCCGTGAAGATTTGTACTATCGGATCAATCGGATGCCGATCCATATCCCGCCGCTCCGGGACCGGCTTGAAGAAGTCGAGCCGCTCTGTGAGCGCATCGTCCGTAAATTGAATCAAGAGTACGGCCGCAGTGTGCGCGGTGTGAACCGTGAGGCGACCGAACTGTTGAAGAGCCAATACTGGAAAGGCAACGTCCGAGAACTCGAGAACGTGCTCGGTCGGGCGATGATCTATATGGCGAGCAGCGAACAGTGGATCGCCCCGCACCATCTTCAACTCTCGGCCCGTGTCCCGTCGACACGACCGACCGACGCGCTCTCCTTGCAAGACGCCGTCGCACGTTACGAACGAGATTTGATTGAACGGGCGATCGAGGAAGCGGACGGCAACAAGTCGGAAGCGGCTCGTCGATTACACATCTCGATCCGAACGCTGTATAATAAACTTGAACGTCTGCAATAAATTACCTGCACTTTTTTTCATACCATGCAATAATGTGCGTAATACGCAACCGATTAAAGCGCTTTCAAAAATGGAAACAATCTTGCATGATAGTAAGTGAAGACAGGCAAGGGGGGACACGCATGAATTTTGAACGGATGCTCGAACAAGCGAAACAACTGAACGGGCGCACCGTCTCGATCGCCGGGGCGGCCGACGTAGAAGTCATCCGCGCCGTCAAGCTCGCGACCGATCACGGATTATCTCGGTTCAAACTGATCGGGGAGGCCCGAGAGATTAAACGATTGTGTGATGATCACGGCATCGACGAGGACGCGGTCGACATCATCCACGTCAAAGGCGACAAAGAGATTGCCAAACGGGCCACACTCGCCGTCAAAACGGGGGAAGCCGATGTGCTCATGAAAGGAATGGTCGCGACGTCGACGTTCATGAAAGCCGTGCTCAGCCGGGAGACGGGGCTGAGGACGAACCGGACGCTCAGCCATATCGCCTTGTTCCAAATCCCGAATCGGGACCGGCTGATCGGGGTGACCGACGCGGCGATCCATATCGCGCCGACACTCGATGAAAAAGTCGACATCATTCATAACGCCGTGGCGGCGATGCATGACATCGGTTACGCGTCGCCGAAAGTGGCCGCCATCGCGGCGGTCGAAGTCGTCAATCCGCAGATGACGGCGACACTGGACGCCGCACTGCTCAGTCAGATGAACCGGCGCGGACAAATCAAAGGTTGTATCGTCGACGGGCCGCTCGCGCTCGATAACGCCGTCGACATGGTCGCGGCCAAACAAAAAGGCATCGCCAGCGACGTCGCCGGACAAGCCGACCTATTGCTCGTCCCATACATAGAGGTCGGCAACGTCCTTTATAAGTCGATGATGTACTTTGCCGGAGCAAGTGTGGCGGCCATCGTCGTCGGCGCGGCCGCCCCGGTCGTCTTGACGAGTCGGGCCGATACGGCCGAGGCCAAGCTGTACTCACTCGCGTTCGCATTACTGCACGCCAAAAAATAAACTACGCATATGGAGGAATCATCAATGATGGAAACTAACATGGAACCACGCTTTCGCATTTTCGACGTCTTACAGGCTGAAGACTATGAGCAAATCGTCTTCTGTCAAGATCAGGCGTCGGGATTGAAGGCGATTATCGCGATTCATGATACGACGCTCGGACCGGCTCTCGGGGGGCTGCGGATGTGGAACTACGCTTCAGAAGAAGAAGCGCTCACGGACGTTCTCCGTCTCGCCAAAGGGATGACGTATAAGAACGCGGCAGCGGGACTTAACCTTGGTGGCGGCAAGGCCGTCATCATCGGGAATGCGAAGACGGACAAGTCCGAGGCGCTGTTCCGGGCGTTCGGCCGTTACGTCCAATCGCTCAGCGGCCGTTATATAACGGCCGAGGACGTCAATACGACGGTCGCCGATATGGACTTCATTCACATGGAGACTGATTACGTGACCGGTGTCAGCCCGGCGTTCGGATCGAGCGGCAACCCGTCACCGGTGACGGCGTATGGCGTATACCGCGGCATGAAGGCGGCAGCCAAATGGAAATTCGGCTCGGACTCACTTGCTGGCAAGACGGTCGCCGTCCAAGGGGTCGGGAACGTCGCCTATAACTTGTGCCGCCACTTACATGAAGAAGGGGCACACTTGGTCGTCACCGACATCAACGAAGAGGCGCTCAAACGGGCCGAGACGGACTTCGGCGCGACGGTCGTCAAGCCGGACGAGATTTATGCGGTCGATTGTGACATCTTCGCCCCGTGTGCGCTCGGTGCGGTCATCAATGACAAGACGATTCCGATGCTCAAAGCCCAAATCGTCGCCGGAGCGGCGAACAACCAGCTCGCTGAGGATCGTCACGGGGACGTGCTCGAGGAGCGCGGTATCCTTTACGCCCCAGACTTCGTCATCAACGCGGGCGGTGTCATCAACGTGGCCGACGAGCTCGAAGGCTATAACCGCGAGCGGGCGATGAAGAAAGTCGAGCTCATTTACGACAACATGCAGCGCGTCTTCGAGATTGCCGAACGGGACGGTGTACCGACCCACGTCGCGGCCGAGAAGATGGCTGAAGAGCGCATTCAGATGATGGCACGTTCACGCAGCCAGTTCTTGAAAGTCGAAAAGAGTCTGTTAGGTGGTCGCTAAAATGACAAGACAGCTCATTCTTGCCATCAACCCTGGTTCGACTTCGACGAAGGTCGGCTTGTTTGACGGAGCGGTCGAGATCATGTCTCGGACCGTCCGTCATGGGGCCGACGTCACAGGATTGTCAATTCCGGAGCAACTTTCGCATCGGGAACGGGAAGTACGGGCCTTGTTGGCCGAGACGGGCATCGCGGGCGAGGACTTGTCCGCGATCGTCGGTCGCGGTGGCTTGCTTGCCCCGATGACGTCGGGGACGTACGCCGTCAATCCGCTCATGCGGGAAGACTTGGCGAGCGGACGTTTCGGCATGCACGCCTCGAACTTAGGCGGTTTGCTCGCCCACAAGCTCGGCGAGTTATTTCAAGTACCAAATTTTATCGTTGATCCAGTAGTCGTCGACGAGCTAGGACCGCTCGCGCGACCAACGGGAATGCCTGAAATCAACCGACGCAGCATCTTCCACGCCTTGAACCAAAAGGCGGTCGCGAAGCGTTTTGCAGCCGAAAATGGAAGCGATTACACAGAGCTTAACCTGATCATCGCTCACCTCGGAGGCGGCATCACGGTTGGCGCCCATGCCAAAGGGACGGTCATCGATGTGAACAACGGACTCGATGGCGACGGACCGCTCGCGCCGGAACGAGCCGGTTCGATTCCTGTTGGACAGGTAGTAGAACTATGTTATAGTACCAGGTATAAAGAGTCGGAAATGAAACAGAAAATCGTCGGACACGGAGGTCTGTTTGCCCACCTCGGGACGTTCGACGCGATCGAGATCGAACAGCGGATGGCAGACGGTGATGAGCAAGCCGCACTCCTTTACGAGACGATGGCGTACCGGGTCGCCCAAGAGATCGCCAAACATGGCGCCACCTTATTTGGTGACGTCGACGCGATTCTGTTGACGGGCGGCATCGCCTATTCGACTTGGCTGACCGAGCAAATCAGTGCGCGCGTCGGCTATTTGGCGCCGGTCCACATCTATCCTGGTGAAGATGAGTTGAAGGCACTCGCCGAAGGCGCACTCCGGGCCATCCGACAAGAAGAAGCAGTTCGAGAATATGAGGGGGATACACATGGCACGAGAATTTGAGATCGTCGTCATCGGCGGCGGTCCTGGCGGATATGTCGCGGCCATCAAGGCGGCCCAAGCCGGTAAAACTGTCGCAATCGTGGAGGCCGAGAAACTCGGCGGGACATGTCTACATAAAGGCTGCATCCCGACGAAGGCGTTGTTGAAAGCGGCCCACGTCTATCAGACGGCGAAACATGGGAGCGCCTACGGCGTCGAGACGGGAACGGTCACGTTCAACATGGAACGCGCCCAGTCGTTCAAACGCGATTTGGTCGCAGGGCTTGAGAAAGGCATCGAGCACTTGATGAAACAAGGCAAGATCGAGGTATTCCGCGGCAAGGCCTCGATTTTAGGGCCGAGCATCTTCTCGCCGCAGCCGGGAACGGTCGCGGTCGAGGACAGCTCGGGCGAGTCTGAGCTCATCTTGCCGAACCAGCTCATCATCGCGACGGGGTCGATTCCGCGCGAACTGCCTGGTCTGCCGTTTGACCATACACGGATTTTAAACTCGGACGACCTGCTCCAGTTCGAACAGTTGCCGGCATCGATCGCCATCGTTGGCGGTGGGGTCATCGGTGTCGAATGGGCCTCGATGCTCATCGACCTCGACGTTGACGTCACCTTGATCGAAGTCGGAGAGCGACTGTTGCCGCTCGAAGACAAGGCGGTGTCACGGGAAGTCGAACGGCTGCTCAAAAAGCGCGGCGTCAAAGTGAAAAAGAACGTGACGGTCGATCCGGAGCGTACAGAAGTAGCAACCGATGCCGTCTCGCTCGCGGTCGGCGAAGAGACGCTCTCGGTCGAGTGTGTGCTCGTCTCGGTCGGACGGGTCGCCAATACGGAACATCTCGGGTTACAGAACACATCGATTGTCGTCGAGAACGGTGTCATCCAAGTCGATGAGCAGTATCGGACGAAAGAACGTCACATCTTCGCCATCGGGGACTGCATCGGCAAGCTTCAACTCGCCCATGTCGCCTCAGCGGAAGGTGTGAAGGCGGTCGAGACGATTCTCGGTCACGAGCCGACTCCGCTCGATTATGCGTTGATCCCGCGTTGCGTCTACGGGGTGCCGGAAGTCGCATCAGTCGGCATGACCGAGGAAGCGGCCAAAGCGGCCGGTCATGAAGTGAAGACGGGCACGTATCGTTTCAACGGTCTCGGCAAGGCCCGCATCGAAGGACAGGCGGACGGATTCGTCAAGCTCGTGTCCGACAAGACGACGGACGACCTGCTCGGTGTGCATATCGTCGGGCCAAAAGCGACAGAATTGATCACAGAAGGCGGACTCGCTCTCGTCTTGAACGCCACGGCATGGGAAATGGGCCAACTCGTCCATCCTCACCCGGCGCTGAGCGAAGCGTTCCAAGAAGCGGCACTGGCCGTTGACGGATTACCGATTCACGCCTAAGGAGGAAACAGAATGGAACAGATGACTGTGAATTCATATGAGGAACTAGGATTGACAAAACAAGACCTCGGTGCGATGTACGAGACGATGGTCCGCGCCCGTAAAATCGATGAGCGCATGTGGAAATTGAACCGTGCCGGAAAAATCCCGTTCGTCGTCTCGTGTCAAGGACAAGAGGCGGCCCAAGTCGGGGCAGCGTTCGCGCTCGAAAAAGGGACGGATTATATTCTCCCGTATTACCGCGATGTCGCCGTTGTCCTCCACTTCGGACAGACGGCTCGCGACTTGATGTTGTCGGCGTTCGCCAAGGCGGAAGACCCGAACTCGGGCGGTCGTCAGATGCCAGGGCATTTCGGTTCAAAACAGCACCGCATCGTGACGGGCTCGTCTCCGGTGACGACGCAAGTACCGCATGCGGTCGGTGTGGCGCTCGCCGCCAAACTGAAAAAAGAAGAACTCGTCACGTTTGTTTCGTTCGGAGAAGGCTCATCGAACCAAGGTGACTTCCACGAAGGTGCGAACTTCGCCGGTGTCCACAAGCTACCGGTCATCTTGTTCTGTGAGAACAACAAATACGCCATCTCGGTACCGCTCTCGAAGCAACTCGCTTGTGAGCGCGTATCGGACCGCGCCAAAGGTTACGGGATGCCGGGCGTCACGGTCGATGGGACGGATCCGATTGCCGTCTATGTCGCCGTGAAAGAAGCCCGCGCCCGCGCTCTTCGCGGCGAAGGCCCGACGCTCATCGAAGCCGAAGTCGAACGTCTCGTACCGCACTCGTCGGATGACGATGACAAAGCGTACCGCTCGGTCGAAGAGTTGGCTGACCTTAAAAATCGCGACGGGAATCAATTGTTCCGGAAGCGTTTGATTGAGGATGGCGTCATGACCGAGGAAGAACTCGCAGAGATCGAGGCGAACGTCGATCGTGAAGTCAATGAGGCGACTGCGTACGCCGACAAGGCACCATATGCGTCTCCTGAATCGACGATGGACCATGTGTACGAGGAGGAAATGTGATGAAAACGTTTATTGAAGCGATCAATGAAGCGATCCATGAAGAGATGGAACGCGATGAGAACGTCTTCGTGCTCGGGGAAGATGTCGGTGTCCGAGGCGGTGTGTTCCGCGCGACCCAAGGCTTGATTGAGAAGTACGGCGAGGACCGCGTCATCGATGCGCCGCTCGCCGAGAGCGCAATCGCAGGTGTCGGGATCGGGGCGGCCATGTATGGCATGCGTCCGATTGCCGAAATGCAATTTGCCGACTTCATCATGCCGGCGGTCAACCAAATCGTCTCGGAAGCGGCGAAAATCCGCTATCGTTCAAATAACGATTGGACGTGCCCGATGGTCATCCGTGCACCGTTCGGCGGCGGGATCCATGGTGCGCTCTATCACTCTCAATCGGTCGAGGCGATGTTCAACTCGACGCCTGGACTCAAAGTCGTCATCCCGTCCGATCCGGTCGATGCGAAAGGATTGCTCAAGGCAGCCATTCGTTCGAATGACCCGGTCCTCTTCTTTGAGCACAAACGGGCGTATCGTCTATTGAAGTCGGAACTCCCGACCGAAGAGTATACGGTCGAGATCGGCAAGGCCGCCGTCAAGCGGGAAGGTGACGATATCACGATCATCACGTACGGTCTGTGCGTCCACATGGCCCAGGAAGCGGCGAAGATGCTTGAAACCGAAGGGGTCAGCACGCACATCCTCGATTTGCGCACAATTTATCCGCTCGACCAAGACGCCATCGTTGAAGCCGTCAAGAAAACCGGGAAAGTGCTCCTCGTCACCGAGGACAATAAAGAAGGCAGCATCATCGGGGAAGTCGCGGCCATCATCGCTGAGAAAGCACTATTTGAACTCGATGCGCCGATCGAACGTCTGGCGGGACCGGACGTTCCGTCGATGCCGTATGCACCACCGATGGAGAAGTTCTTCATCGTATCCCCTGAAAAAATTGCGGAGCGGGCACGTCAGCTCGCCGCCTTTTAAGGAGGGGTCATATGGAACAGACAATTAAAATGCCACAGCTCGGGGAAAGTGTCACTGAGGGGACGATCACAACGTTTCTCGTCAAACCAGGTGACCGCGTTGAGGAGTATGAGCCGCTCGCCGAGGTCATGACCGATAAAGTAACCGCTGAGATTCCGGCGACGAGTGCCGGTGTCGTGAAACAGATTTTAATCAGTGAAGGGGACACGGTCGCCGTCGGCACACCGGTCCTCGTCATGGAAGTCGAAGGTGCCGATTCGGCGCCAGCGAAAGCAGAAGTGGTAGCAGAACCGGCACAAGTCGAAGCGGCCCCGGTCGAGACGAAGCAAGCGGTCACTGTAGCGTCGGCCGCACCACGAAAACAGAATAACGGCCGTTTCTCGCCGGCCGTCATCCGACTCGCCAATGAGAACGCGATTGACTTGAACGAGCTCGACGGCAGCGGCCTCGGTGGTCGCATCACGCGCAAAGATGTCCTCCGCTACTTGTCAGAAGGCCGTCCGGTCAAACCGGAAGCGGCGACGCAGGCGCCAGTCCAAGAGACGATGACCCAAGTGAAGCTCGAAGTGCCTGAAACAGTTGCTGCCCCGGCTGTAACGCCAGCTGCTACGACTTCTGCTGACGTCTCAACGGACCGCGTCGAATTGATTCCGACAGCCGGTGTCCGTCAAGCGATCGCCAACAACATGGTCCGCTCGAAACATGAGGCCCCGCATGCGTGGCTCATGATCGAGGTCGATGTGACGAACCTCGTCTCAGCGCGGGCCAAGTTGAAAGACGAGTTCTTCAAGCGGGAAGGTGTCAAACTGACATTCATGCCGTTCTTCATGAAGGCGGCGATCGAGGCGTTGAAAAAACATCCGATGATGAACTCGGAATGGGCGGGCGATCACATCAAAGTCCATCAAGATATCCATCTGTCGGTCGCCGTCGCAGCGAACGACGCCCTCTACGTCCCGGTCATCAAACATGCGGACGAGAAGAACATCAAAGGGCTCGCTGTCGCCCTTCAAGACGTGGCGGCCCGTGCCCGCGGCAACCGTTTGAAAGCGGACGAGATGCGCGGCGGCACGTTCACGATCAACAACACGGGTGCGTTCGGTTCGATTCAATCGGCACCGATCTTGAACTATCCGCAAGCGGCCATCCTGTCGGTCGAGTCGATCGTGAAACGTCCGGTTTGGGTGAATGGGATGTTCGCGGCGCGTGACATGGTCAACTTGTGTATGTCGGTCGACCACCGTGTCCTCGACGGTCTCGTCGCCGGTCAATTCTTGCAGGCGATCAAGCAATCGCTCGAATCGATCGATCCAGACACGTATACGCTCTATTGATTCACGTCCTGCCTTCAGTCGAAGGCAGGACTTTTTATATGAAAAATAAAAAAAGCCACGGGAATTGTCCGTGGCAACATGGTTCAGATGGAACGTTCAATCAATGCCTCGAGATCGCGGCGAATCCGTTCGGGCGAGGCGAGCTCGGTGTTCGTATAGCTGAGTCGGTGCGTCGACTCGTCGGTCCCCGTCAAGTCGGCGAACAGGCTGCCGAGATTATGGACGCTCTTGTCGACTTGAATCAATAAGTCTAGAGACGACTCCGTTTGGAGCATGACGACTTCAAGCTCATCGAGTTTGCGTCCATAGCTCGTGCCGTTCGGTGAATATTCGAGTTCTTGGGCAATCGGGAGACGGCCGGAACGATGGCGGGCCGGGAGCATCTCCGTATCAGCTTTTTTCAAGCGGAAACCGATGTCATCGAGCACGTCGAGGACGACCTGTTGAGCGTGGTTCGGTTTGACGAGAATCGAGTCCTCGTCTTTCGGGTCGACGGCCTGGGCGATATCGAGACCGGTCTCAATCCACGATTTCGATTGGCTGACCGAAATCGGCGTGTTGAACGGCACGTCGATCGTGAACGGGATTTCTTTCACTTCTTCGGGACCAATCATGAACGGCGCCTCGTTCAACAAAATCTTCTCAATCGTGAACGTCGAGTACGTTGTCTTGTCGTTCACCTCATGCTTATAGAGCGTGTTGAAGAAGATGTAAATCCGGTCGACCGATTGCTCGGTGCTGCCGCCCTTGATATGGACGACACCATCGAGCGTCCCGCCTGGCACACAGGCGTTCTCCGCGAGCCGTGTATCGACCGTCGCGGCACCGATCCCAATCGATGATAATAACTTTTTGAACATACAATAATCCTCCTTTGACGTTTGCACGTGTTCGTGTAATAGTATGTACGAATACACGTGACTAAAAGTTTCGAAACTATTGAAAAAAGGATGAACGCAGTGGAATATACAGAGTTAAAACAGCGACTCGCTGATGTGATTCGCCAGAACGAGCTCGTGACGGCGACAGTCAGCCAACCGCGTCAAAAGTCGAACGATTTGCGCCGGGTCAAATTGAAGCCGGTCCTGTTGAAAGGCGAGTACCATATACAGTTCGAATACCAATTTGAACGGGTGATGAAACATAAAAATCTCACACCGGACGAGGCGGTCATCGAGCTCGATGAATTGCTCGAGACGTTCCGCCAAGGTCAGTTCCAGTTGACGGCGTCCGAGGTCCACTTTCAACTGTCTAAAAAGTTCAAAGTAACGTTCAAAGAACGTGAGACTGCCGTCAAACAAGTGAAGCTGAGCCATAACCGCGAGAAGCAGTATTTGTTACCGCTCGATGAACCGGTACCGTTCCTCATCCGCCTCGGCGTCCAGTCCGAGGACGGAAAAGTGAAGCGTCAAAAATACGACAAGTTCAAACAAATCAACCGCTTCCTCGAATTTATCGAAGACTCAATCAAACATTTACCGACCGACCGGACCGTCCGGATTCTCGATTTCGGCTCAGGGAAGTCATATTTGACGTTCGCCCTCTATCACTTCTTGCATGAAATGAAAGGCTATGACGTCCATATCACAGGGCTCGATTTGAAGAAAGAAGTCATCGAAGAATGTGCCGGGATTGCCCGTGACCTCGGCTATGAGCGCCTCGAGTTTCTCGTCGGGGACATCAACGAGTTCGAAGGCGAGACGGCGGTCGATATGGTCGTCACGCTTCATGCCTGTGACGTCGCGACGGACATGGCGCTCGCCCGGGCCGTTCGCTGGGGAGCTAAAGTCATCTTGAGCGTCCCTTGTTGTCAAAAAGAATTGAATCGTCAACTCGAGGCGCCGAGCCTCGACGTCATGTTGCAGCATGGGCTCATCAAAGAACGGTTCGCGGCGCTCGCCACCGATTCGATTCGGGCCGAATTACTTGGACTCGTCGGCTATGAGGCGCAACTGCTCGAGTTCATCGATATGGAGCACACGCCGAAGAACATCCTCATCCGGGCCTATTTGACGAACCGGGAAGCGACCGCTGAAGCGCGGGCCCGTTATGTGGCCTTCAAGACGCTGTTGAACGCGACACCGTTCCTCGAAGGACAATTGAGCGATAGACTTGTCCTAACCGATCCACTAGACGTAAAATAAGAAAGAACAGACGCAAGTCGAAAGGGGAAACAATATGGATTTTCAATTATACTTTCAAGATGTAGTCGAACAAGCTCGCAATGAGGTACGCGCTGCAGGGTACACAGAACTCACGACACCGGAAGAAGTCGACGCGGCGTTAACAAAAGAAGGCAAAACGCTCGTGCTCGTCAACTCGGTATGTGGCTGTGCTGGTGGCATCGCTCGTCCGGCAGCAGCGTACGTGAACAAGATGGAAGGCGTCAAACCGGACCAGTTCGTGACTGTGTTCGCGGGTCAAGACCGTGAAGCGACGGACCGGGCCCGTGAATACTTCGAAGGTTACGCCCCGTCGTCACCATCGATCGCGCTGTTAGAAGACGGCAATATCGTCACGATGGTCGAACGGAGCACGATCGAGTCATCGACGGCCGAAGAGCTCGTCGAGCAGTTACAGACGTTGTTCGATATTTACTACGCCTAAGAAGTGAGCGCAGAGGCCTTGCCTTTGCGCTTTTCCTTAAGAAGGGATCGATGAGATGGAACCAGTCGTCAAAATCATGAGCGAGGCCGAATATACGATTGCTTTGTCGCGCGGCGAGATCAATGAACCAACCCTCCAGACGGAAGGTTATATTCGTTGTTGCACCCCGCAACAGATCGGCAAATTCGTGCGTCGACATTATCATGGGGAGCGAGTCGTGCTCGTCTCGTTCCATGTCGGACGTCTCGGCAGCCTGCTCCACTACGAGTTTGACGAGGACGGGGAACGCTATCCCCACGTGTATAGCGCCATCCCGATCGCGTCGGTCAAACGGGTGCAGCCCTACGGCTCTCGCGACAACGGTACGGTCACTTATTTTGCTTACGAGCGAATGTGACCGTATTTTTTTATATTTTATGCATGAATATACTTTACAAGTAATAATTATGTGTATATAGTGGTTGAAGAACAAGTCGGACATATGATGAGTCGAAGAACAGTTGAGCACTATTCACATATATGTCATAATTTTGTTAAAGTTCTGATAATTTTATCCTATATAGAAGAAAGGGACGATGAACATGAAAAAAGGTTTTTTAGCATTATGTATCGCAAGTCTTGCCGCTTTCACGGTAGCTTGTGGGGCAGACGTGAACGAAGGAGGTTCGACGTCGACCGATGAGGAGGATAAAGTCATCGTCATGGGGACGAGTGCGGACTACTTCCCATATGAGTTCGTCGATACGGCGAACGGCGACGAGATCGTCGGTTTCGATATCGACATCGCCAAGCAAGTGGCCGAGAATATGGGCTATGAATTGAAAATTGAAGACATGGATTTCGGTAGCCTACTCGGGGCGCTGAACGCTGGCCGTGTCGATTTCGTCATGGCAGGTATGACACCGACAGAAGAACGAAAAGAGAACGCTGATTTCTCAGACATCTACTTCACTGCGAAAAACTTGATCTTGTCAAAAGGGGATGCCGTCCAGTCGCTTGAAGATTTAGACGGGAAACAAGTCGGGGTCCAACTTGGTTCGATTCAAGAAGGGATCGCTAAAGAACAAATCCCGGGCGCTGAAATTGTCGCCTTGAACAAGATCCCGGAGATCATCCAGGAAATCAAGACTGGTCGCATCGATGCAATGGTCATCGAGGACACGGTCGCGAAGAAATACCTCGACCAAGACAGCGAACTTTCAACGTTTGAAATCGTCGATGAAGAAGAGGCCGGTTCTGCCGCCGCCTTCCGTAAGGACGATGAGCTTCGCGATCAATTCAATGAAGAATTGAACAAGATGATCGATTCAGGAGACATCGAGAAGTTGGCACAAAAATGGTTCGAACAAGAAGCAGCACCAGCTGAATAAAGATTGAAGAAGGCTGACTGAAAATATCAGTCAGCCTTTTTTTAGGAGGAACTCACAATGGATTTTAGTCGGATTTATGATTCTATACCGTATATTCTCGAAGGGATCCCGGTCATGTTTCAAGTCGTGCTCGTCTCGGCCTTGCTCGGGATCACGCTCGGGGTCGTCGTCGCCACATTCAAGATCGTCCCAAACCGTCTCGTCAACTTCATCGGGCACGCCTACACGGCCGTGTTCCGCGGGACACCGCTCATCTTGCAACTCGCGATCATCCACTTCGGGTTGCCGCAATTGACCGGTTATATCACGACGCCGTACCAATCGGCCGTCATCGCCTTCTCACTCAACTCGGCGGCGTATATCTCGGAAATCATTCGGGCCGGGATTCAAGCGGTCGATAAAGGACAGTGGGAAGCGTCGGATGCCCTCGGCGTCCCGTACGTCAAACAACTGCGGTCAATCATCTTGCCGCAGGCGTTCAAAAATATCTTGCCGGCCCTCGTCAACGAGATGATCACGCTCACGAAAGAATCGGCGCTCGTCTCGACGGTCGGTGTGCTCGACATCATGCGTCGGGCGCAAATCGTCGGTGGGCAAAAGGCGATCTACTTTGAACCGCTCCTGTTTGCCGGTGTGATATACTTTACAATAGTGATGGTGTTGACGTATCTTGGTCAACGTCTAGAAAAACGGCTTAGAAAGAGTGATGGCAGATGATACAAGTAAAGGATTTATACAAACAATTTGGTGACCTCGAGGTCCTCAAAGGAATTACGACATCGATTGAGAAAGGGGAAGTCGTCGCCGTCATCGGTCCGTCCGGTTCCGGGAAATCGACGTTCCTCCGTTGCTTGAACATGCTTGAAGTGCCGACGTCCGGCACGGTCAGCGTCGCCGGCTATGAGCTCACGAAAAAAGGGGCGAACGTCTCGAAGGCTCGTCAAAACATCGGCATGGTGTTCCAACAGTTCAACTTGTTCCCGCATATGAACGTACTCGACAACTTGACGTACGCGCCGATTAACGTCTTGAAAGTGAGCAAGGCCGAAGCGATCGAACGAGCTAAAAAGCTCCTCGAACGCGTCGGATTATCGGAGAAGATTGACGCTTACCCGAGCCAACTGTCGGGTGGACAGAAGCAACGGGTCGCGATCGCCCGGGCGCTCGCCATGGAGCCGAACGTCATGTTGTTCGATGAGCCGACGTCGGCGCTCGACCCAGAGATGGTCAACGAAGTGCTCGACGTCATGAAAGGACTCGCCGATTCAGGGATGACGATGGTCGTCGTCACGCACGAGATGGGCTTTGCCCGCGAAGTGGCGGACCGCGTCCTCTTCCTCGACGAAGGTATCTTGATGGAAGAAGGCAAACCGGCCGACCTGCTCCTCAATCCGCAGACCGACCGCGCAAAACGCTTCTTAGAAAAAGTATTATAAGTGAAAGATTCCATCTGATAACAGAAAGGGAGGATTTCTATGAAGATCACATACTATGGCCATGCAACCGTACAACTCGATATCGACGGGACGTCCGTTTTGATTGACCCGTTCCTGACGAGCAATCCGCACACGGACGTCGATCCGGCGAGCGTCAAAGCAGACTATATCCTGCTCACCCACGCTCATTTCGACCATATCGAAGACGTGGAACTGATTGCGAAACAGACGGGTGCGACAATCGTCGCGACGCACGAACTGGCGACATATTATGAGAAAAAAGGCTATTCGGTCCACGGCATGAACATCGGGGGCGGACATTCGTTTTCGTTCGGTCGCGTCACGATGACGCAGGCGTTCCATAGCTCGAGTCTTGATATGGGGGACGTCCCGATCTACATGGGTATGCCGGGCGGGTTCATCATCGAGACAGAGGCGCTCACGGTGTATCACGCCGGGGACACGGCCCTGTTCTCGGACATGAAACTGTACGGGGAGCGGTTCGATATCGACGTCGCGTTCCTCCCGATCGGTGACAACTTCACGATGGGACCGGTCGACGCACTCGATGCCGCGCACTGGCTCCAAGCGAAACGGGTCGTACCGATTCACTTCGACACGTTCCCACCCATCAAACAAGACGCACAGGCTTTCTGCGATCAACTGCACCAACGCGGCCTCTTGATCGAGCCGAACACGACGATCGAGATTTGATGAGTCATCCAGCGGTGCTCGAGACCGAACGGTACGTGGCGGCGCTGCATGCCGGGGACTATACCGGTCATGACATGGCCCACCTCGAGCGGGTGCGCCGCTTAGCCATGCATCTCGCCGAAGGGGGAGACGTCGATCGGCTTGTCTTGACGCTTGCGGCGCTCTTGCACGACGTCGAGGATGAGAAGCTCGGTCGCGAGGCGGGGCTCGTCGCGCGTCACTTGGACACGTTAGCGCTCGACCCGAATCGACGGGCGCACGTCCTGACGATCATCGGCGAGACATCGTTCTCGAAACATAGAAGTCCATCGACGTTGGAAAGTGCCATCCTGCAAGATGCGGATCGACTCGACGCGATTGGGGCGATCGGCATCGCCCGCACGTTCCAATTCGCGGGGTCACGCGGAACGGCTTTATATGACCCGAACGATGCGACAAGTGCGGTCGCCCACTTCGATGATAAGTTGCTCCGGCTCGCGGATGGGATGCATACGGAACGGGCACGACAGATTGCTCGGGAACGCCACGCATTCATGGTCTCATTTTTGGACAGGTTCGAAGCGGAATGGACGGGACAAGACATATGAAACGGCCGAGGAATCTCCTCGGCCGTTTTCGGTTAGAACGGATGTTTATTGAGCCAATGGCCGCCGTCGAGCGAGATACATTCTCCGTTCAAATAGCGCATCTCGTCCGACGCCATCCAATAGGTGAGGTCGGCAATCTCTTCGGGTGTGCCGAACCGTCCGAGCGGCACGTTACGACGGATGCGCTCGACTTCTATGACGTGGACGGCGAGTTTGTCGGCACCACCGGTCCGCTCGATTGGGCCCGGGCTGATCGCGTTCACGCGTGCCCCGAACTGATACCCCCATTCGACGGCGAGCGTCCGCGTCAAATTGAGCACCCCGGCCTTGGCGGCGGCGCTCGGGGCGACACCGGCGCCCGCTTGCCAGGCGTAGGAGGCGACCATGTTGATGATGGAGCCGTCCCGCAGTTGCTCCCGTTCCCAATGTTTGCCGAGGACGTGGGTACAATTGAACGTCCCGTTCAAGACGATGTCGATGACGCTCGTCCAGCCGTTCGGCGTCAAGTCGAGCGTCGGACAGACGAAGTTGCCGGCTGCGTTATTGACGAGCGCATGCACCGGTCCGAACCGTTGGCTGATTTGATCGAGTGCTTGTGAACACGCCTCGTAGTCACGCACATCGTGTTGCACGGCCATCGCTGCTCCGGCCCCGATGGCCTCCAGTTCGCCCATCGCTTCTTGTAGCCGCTCTTCGTTGCGGCCGCTGATGGCGACGTTCCAACCCTCGGTTTTGAATTTTAGCGCCATCGCCTTGCCCATCCCCGATGAGCCACCTGTGATCCAAATCGTTTTCATACAAATCCCCCTTTGGAATGAATGGTCGTTCATTTAGGTATTCGCTCAGCGAAGGGGGGATTCCTGCAAAAAAAATGACGGCCGCCGTGGCCGTCATTTTAGCTGTTTGAAATAGGTCAATCCGAGTTCACGATCGATGCGATACATCGTCCCGGCGACTTTCTCGCCCCAATATGGGTCCGAGGCGTAAAAGACGTTGACGCCTTCTTGTTTATTGCCCGGAAACGGACCGCGGTCGTAATCTCCGGTCACGTACTTCTCGGCGAATAAACGAGCCGCCGCATCGATGCTCGCCTCGACGGATGGATAAGAGGCCGCATTTCCGCTCGGATCGTTGTCGGTCGCTTGGAAGCCGAACAAGTTATTTTTTTCACGGGCGATGGCAGACGTACCGAAACCGGACTCGTGTCCGGCTACAGCCATGAGGAACAAGGCGTTGATGCCGAATTCGGCCTCGGCGTCCTTGAAGGCGTCGCCTTTCCCAGCGAGCGGGCTATCGTCGAGTGATTCGAGGAATGCGTCGAGCTCGCGAGCCGAATACGGTGCCTTCGACGCGATTGAAGCGAATTGGTATGGCGAATCGAACACGTCGCGTACGTCCTCCGTGTAATATCGGTCGGACGACTGTTGCGGTGCCGGTCCGACGAGAAACGTCCCGGCCAAATTGCCGTTCGCCTCGACGGTATGGAACACTTGTCCGTCCTGTATCTGATAGAAGCCGCGCCGCTCGACGACAGCGTCCGGGTAAAGCGTCATGTCGGCCGGCTTCACGTAGACATCGGCCCCAGAGATATTTACCAACAAATGCTTGTCGCCCGTTTGCATGAGACGGAGACGTGTTCCACCGGCGACATAGGACTGCCGTTTCTTAAACTCGGCGTCCTGATATAGGTTTGTGATTCGGTCGGTCGGGGTGACCGCGATTCCAGTACCCGTGAAATCGATGACGTCTCCCGACGCATCGAGTAGGGCGCGATTGCCCCCGCGTTCCATGTAGGCGCGCGCCTCATCGAGCGACTCGAACGACCGGGTCGAGACGTCCCCGTTGTCATAGGTCTGAACGGTATACGACCCGCTCGGACGATCTTGGAGCCAAAGGAAACCGGATATGGCGAGAGCGAGCGTGAGAATCGTCGGGATCACGCCGCGTTTCTTTCTTTTCAATACGATCACTTCCAAACATATGGATTGCCAAACGGAAGAAACTAGTGAACAATTTTGTGAGAGAGGAGGAGATATTATGAAAATCGGATCACGTACGCTCAAGACGGCGGCAGCCGCCGGGATTGCCATGCTTATCTCGGAGACGATCCATCTCGACTATTACGTCTTCGCGGCCATCATCGCCATCCTCAGTATTCAGGAGACGCGGAAAAAGTCGTTTCGGGCCTCCTATGAACGGGTCATGGCCAGCTTGATTGCCATCGGCATGGGTGCGTTGATGTTCACCTTGCTCGGCTATTCGCCAGCGACGCTCACACTTTATTTTGTCATGTTCATCCCGCTCGTACAACAGCTCAAACTGCAAGATGGCATGATCACAAGTGTCGTCATCCTGACCCATCTGTATACGGAAGGACAGTTCTCACTCGATTTGTTCGTGAACGAGTTGTTGTTGATCGCCATCGGGGTCGGGGTCGGGCTCGTCGTCAACATGTATATGCCGACGCTCGATAAAGAGATCGAACGCATCAAGGACAATATCGACCGGGCGCTCGCCGTACATTTTTATGATGTGGCCGCATGTGTCGAGACCGGCGTCTATAACGACCATTCGATGATGCTGTTGAAGACACGCGATTATTTGAAGCAAGGAAAAGATCTTGCGCTCCGCCGGATGGGGAATTCGATCGGGAAGCGGAACGAGGACATGGATTACTTGTACTTCCGAATGCGGGAGCGGCAATATGACATCTTGAAACGCATCGCTGAGAACTCACGGGAAATCACACTCGTCGTCAATGAAGCCAAACCGGTCGCGACGTTCCTTCGACTCGTCGGCGACAACGTCAACCAACAAGCCGACGCCTCGACGTTCTTGCGGGAGCTCGAGGAGACGATTGAGCATTATCGAAAAAACGTACCCCTCCCCACGTCACGTGAGGAATTTGAGGTACGTTCATCGTTGCTCAATATTTTGTCTGATGTGAAGAGCTACTTGATTTTGAAAGAGCGCTATATCCTATTGTTACAGGAACATGGCCATCCCCGACAAAAACGTGCTCAATAAAAAGATGGATACGATGACGACGACACCGATTTGAATGATGCGTTGTCGCTTTTTCTGTTTCTTACTCATGACGTTCCTCCAAATGTGTTTGTCCTCATTGTACAGAATGGAAAAGGTTCGTGCAAACGGCACGAGTTTGTTATAATAACCTAGAAATGTTTGGATGGAGGGATGTTTTCATGGTAAACGAGAAACGGGTGCTTGACACATTTTTACAGTTGGTCGGCATCGATTCGGAGACGAAAGAAGAGGCAGTCATCTGTGAGCATTTAAAGGCGGTCTTCACTGAGCTCGGATGTGACGTCTACGAGGACGACGCATCGACGAAAACGGCTCATTCAGGTAACAACCTCATCATCACGCTACCTGCTACGAAACAAGGCGTCGACCCGATTTATTTCACGGCGCATATGGATACGGTCACACCAGGTAAAGCGATCAAGACGAGTATTCAAGATGGCTACGTCGTGACGGATGGGACGACCATCCTCGGCGCTGATGATAAAACTGGTTTGACGGCGATGATTGAGCTGGTCCGTGTTTTGACGGAACAAGCGATTCCGCACGGTCAAATCCAATTCGTCATCACGGTCGGCGAAGAGTCAGGTCTCGTCGGGGCGAAAGTACTCGACTTGTCGAAAATTGATGCGAAGTTCGGTTTCGCGCTCGACTCGGACGGCCCGGTCGGCGATATCATCGTCGCTGCCCCGACACAAGCGAAAGTGAACGCTAGAATTTACGGTAAGACGGCGCATGCCGGTGTCGCGCCTGAGAAAGGGGTCTCGGCCATTCAAATCGCGGCGAAAGCGATCGCGAAGATGAAGCTTGGACGAATCGATGACGAGACGACAGCGAATATCGGACGGTTCGAAGGCGGACGTGCCACGAACATCGTCTGCGATTACGTCGAGGTGCTCGCCGAAGCGCGCTCGCTCATCCACGAGAAGATGGAAGCCCAAGCCGAGTCGATGAAACAAGCTTACGTCGAGGCGGCAGCGGCACATGGTGGCCGAGCCGAAGTCGACATCGACATCATGTACCCGGGCTTCAAGTTCGAAGAAGGCGACGAAGTCGTCGAAGTCGCGAAAGCGGCGGCAGCGGCCATCGGACGCCCGACACGAATCTTACATTCAGGTGGAGGGTCAGATGCGAACGTCATCGCTGGGGGCGGGATTCCGACCGTTAACCTCGCTGTCGGTTATGAAGAGATTCATACGACGAACGAGCGCATGCCGCTCGTCGAGCTATACAAGTTGGTTGAATATGTCGTTCAAATTGTCGAGCACGTCGCGACACCGAAAACGAAGTGAAAAAGAGCCGACGCGATGTCGGCTCTTCCTATGTGTTCGAGTGATTATGCGGCGAATTCCAATGATTCCAAGACGAGTTCGTCTGAACAGTGAAGTTCCATCGCTATGTCGTGAATGTGGATTGAGGTGCCTAGTTCTTGTTGGTGTTTGCGATTCATTGAAGTCGCCCGTTCCCGGATCAGTTCATAGATCGAGTCGGAATGTTCAACTTTATTCATCACGGATCACATCCTTTATCAACGATTGCCTACAGTATAGCATGGAATGCACTAGAAGAAAGGACAAAATTATTTATGAAGTTACAATTTTTAGGAACCGGATCTGGCATGCCCTCGAAACAGCGGAACGTTTCCGGTCTGGCGCTCACGCTTTCGAAACAGACGTGGCTCATCGATTGCGGGGAAGCGACCCAGCACCAAATGCTCCACACAAAAGTCAAACCGCGCAAAGTCTCGGCCGTTTGGGTGACCCACCTCCACGGTGACCACGTGTTCGGCCTGCCCGGTTTCTTGTCGACGCGTTCAGCGCTCGATGGGTCGAGCCCGCTCACGCTTTACGGACCGAAAGGCATCAAGAAGTGGCTCGAGTTGACGATGAAAGTGACCGGGTCGTATCTCGGTTATGACTTGTCGATCGTCGAGTATGAGGACGGCGATACGTTCGAACAGGACGGTCATCTCGTCAAGGTCAAACGATTGGACCATCGTTTTCCATCGTACGGATTCCGGATCGAGGCACCGGCACGGCCGGGTGCGCTTCTCGTCGATAAAGTGAAGGCGCTCGGGATTCCGAGCGGACCGATCTATCGGACGATCAAGCAAGAGGAGACGTTCGAGTTTGAAGGAGAAACCTATCTCTCTAAAGAATACGTCACTGACGCGGTCCGTGGACCGATCGTGGCGATTCTGGGGGATACGATTCCTTGTCCGAACGCGGTCGTCCTCGCCGAAGGCGTCGATGTGCTCGTCCACGAGGCGACGTTCATGGACGAAGAGGCAAAGCTCGCCCGTCAATATGGTCACTCGACGACGGTCGAGGCGGCGACGCTCGCGAAGACGGTTCAAGCCGGACGCTTGATTGTCACCCATATCTCGGCCCGCTATCAAGGTCGAGATGATGAATTTTTAGACGAAGTCCGAGCCGTCTTCAAAGACAGTTTTGTCGCCAGCGACTTCTTCGAGTTTACAGTGGGGGATTAACGTGACAGTACAACTATACGTATGGCTTGGATTTTTTGTCATCAGTACGTTGCTAGGTTTACGCTTGAATCAACTGAAAGAACCCGAACCGAACTTTTTCTTTAAATTTTTATTTTTCTCTTTGCTCGGAATCGTGTCGTTCCCGATTGGCGGGTTCCATATCCCCATCGGTTTTCTCATGTCATTCTTGTTTTTTCCGAAACGAAATAGCCGCTATAAATGGTACGGTGCGCTCGTCGGCTTCTTTTTCTTCATCGTCTTGTTGTTCGTCCCGTTGTTTGATCAATCTGAGTTCCGGGCCGAGTCGCAACAAATCGGGGCGGTGTCGATTCAAGACGAGACATTTGACCGGATGACGGACAATATCTTACGTCGCATCAATAGTGACTCGATTAAACTCGACCGAAGCAAGATGGTGTTCACCGAGGACGGGGAACTCCGCTCGCTCGAATATTTGCTCATGGTCGAGCGCTCGAACTCGTTTCAACAGATTCGAATCAACTATGACGAGTCCGGTGAGTTGTCGTATCGCCAAGTCGACGAACTGAACATGGATTCGGGAAGTGCGTTTTTCGAGAAGCTCGTCGACTTTGAACATATGCTCGATGCCGTACGCGACACGCCTTGGTCTGAATTTGCGGACCGAGTCGACGCGCCGCTTCTCCAGTTCTCGTTTGACGGCCTGTACGACATGTACACGTTCGAGAACGAGTCGATGCTCATGATCAATCGTGATCGCCGGCTCGTCAAGTTCTGGTTGCAACGAGAACCTGTGCTCGCCAACAGCATCCAATTGTCTGGGCTCAGTCAAGAAGGCCGGACGACTGGTGAAAAATATACGATTCTATACAATTATTCTATCCATCAACGAGAGGATTTGACCGACCAATGAAAAAACTGCTCCTGATGAGTTTACTCGTCCCACTTTTGACCGCATGCGGCGGGGAAGAAACGACGAACGGAGATGCGGCCTGTGACGTCGAACCGACGATTTCCGTTTATGATGCTGCGACCGAGGAGACGTTGTTCCATGAGAAGAGCGTCTGTTTAGAGGACGGGGCGACAGTGCTCGATGCCCTTGAAGCGACTGAACTCGACATCGAATCGGTCGGTAGCGGAGAGATGACATACGTGACGGCGATCGACGGCATTCAAGAGAAGTCGGCCGGTCAATCGTCGGGCTGGGTCTACGCCTTTAATGGAAGCCCGGGCGACGAAGGCGCTGGGGCCAAAGAAGTCGAATCGACCGATATTATTCAATGGCGTTTCGAAGAAGATGCGATTTCTTTCTTCGAATGAGGCAGATTGGGAGCGCAGACATCCGGTCACGCTCCTTTTCTTCTTAGTGGCCCATTTGTTCATCCTGACTTATTTAAATGATTCGGTCTGGTTCCTTCTTGGACTTGTCGGCCTGTTGCTCCTCGAACGACGATTTCCGCTGGCGATGCTCGGTGTTTTGGCCGCGTTCATGCTGATCTCGTTTGCACCGATTGTTTTTGGGTGGAACGTCTCTCTCATGGGCATCACGAATCAATTGATTCCATTAGCCACATTTTTGTTCGGTATGATCTGGGTGAACCGGTTCATGCGACTCGAACGATTGCTTCCGTTCTTGAACAGATGGCCGCGTTCGACCCGGTTGCTCTATGGGGGATGGGCCCTCGTCCCGTCGATGGAGCGGGCGGTGCGATTATCCATTGCGAGCCATCCGAGGCGCGAGTGGCAAGAGGCGATCGTGGTCGGTATCGACAGTCAACGTCTTGAACCGGTGTATGTGACGAATCGAATGCGACGTTTCGAACGGCATGACACCGTCCAATGCCTCGTCTTGCTCGGTTTCGTGGCGATCGCCTCGATGGGAGTGCCGGTCGTGTGGTTACTGTATCCATATTTGACGAAAGGAGGGTTGCGCGATGCGTTGGTTATCCTTGGCAGACGGACATGATGAATTCGATGAGTGGGTGAGGGAAGAACGAGCGCGAGTCATCCGCCTTGATACCCCGCTTGCCGGGAAGGTTTCATCGCTCATTTCTGGGAGTGACGCCCTGCGAGGAGCCGAACTGGCTGCCATTCTTCAAATCGATCATCTATTTCATAAGCGATTCGATGAGTGCTCAAGCGGAGAACGGCAACTCGTCCGCATCGCTCACGCCCTCGCCGATTCAGCCGAGGCGCTCGTCTTGATTGAGCCGTTTCGACATTTGGATCGGTTTCGGGTCGAGCATTTAACGATGTTGCTCAGCAGGCTGACCGGGCTCGGGGTTCGGATTGCTTACACGGATAGGGCGCGCGAACATAGTCCGTCCGGCGCGTTACACGTCAATCCGACCATGAATCAGCCTCAACTTGTCGTTACGGACGTGTCCTATCGCCACCCGTTACAGGCGTCCTATGCGGTCGAGCATGTGTCTTACGAAATGAAGGGCCCGGGTCTGACCGTCTGTATCGGTACGAATGGCAGCGGGAAGTCGACGTTGCTCGAATTGATTGCCAAAAGCGTGCGTCCGTTGTATGGGAAGGTCAAATGGACCGAGCGGCCGGTTTATTTACCGGCCGAGCAAGAGTTTGGTCCGTTCCCGCATGCGACGAATCGTCGCCTCGCTCAACTGCAAGCCATATTCGATTCTGAGGCATCTCTGTTCTTGTTGGACGAGCCAAGCGTGGGCTTGACCGAGCAGGAGCGCTCTCAGTTTGAACGGGCGTTAATCGAGAAGGCCGGGACGGCGCACATCATGTGTGCCACCCATGACGAGCAACTGATTCAGGCGGCAGACCGAATCATTTGCCTGTCGAACGGGATGCTCGTCTTTGATGGGGATCGCAGCGACTATATGAAACGGAGTGCGCTATGGTCACATATGTCCTCATCCTCTTGATTGCAGCGGGGGTCATGTCGAGGTTCGAACGGAGTGACGCCCCGATTGCCGTCTTGACGCAAATTCTCGCTCTCGCGGTCATCGGACGTTGGCTGTTCGTGGCCATCCCGAATGTCCAACCTTCGACAGCGCTGCTCATGCTGACGACCCTTTATTTTGGATTCACGAGTGGGGCCATGTTGGCATTGTTCGTTCCGATTTTATCAGGCCTGTTGCTCGGGATCGGTCCGTTCGTTCTGTTTCAATTTTTAGGGTGGCTCCTTGTCGTCGCCGTCGTCTCGTTCTTGAAGCCATTGCTCCGTCGCTCCCGGTTGTTCCTTGCCGCCGTCGGTCTCGGGGCCGGCTTTTTATTCGGATGGACGGCCAACCTGTCCTTCGCCGAGGTGATCGGGGTCGACTTCGTCAAATTGCTCGTGCTCAGTTTGCCGTTCGATATGGCCCATGGCATCGGGAATGCCGTCTTTCTCATCTTATTGCACGATCTGTTCGTTCGCATATTTGTACGAGAAGACGGGTAACAAGTAGATATCACACCGAGTGAGGTGACGCGTGCATGAGCGGATACGTCAATCTAGTTGAAATCGGTTGGTTTCTTTTCATTGGACTGTTGTTTATGGGACTCAATTTATTGTTGATGTCTCGTCGTCTCATTCGAACGCGCTATGGGATGCTCAGTATTCTCGGCGCGAGTGTATGGCCTGCACTAATGATCGTCCTGTCTGTACAAGGGGGACGCGTCCTTGACGGACTGGCCGAGCGAGCGGTCACGCTCGAGAGCGTGTTGGCCTGGGCAGTCGTCGTGGCGACCGCTCTGATGGTGTGCATTCCAGGTGTTTCACTGATTCGGCGCATGGTGCAGTTGGCTCGACATTGAACAATCACTATACGTAAAAGGAGGAGGTCCCACAACGGGAACCTCCTCCTTTTGATTGATTATGATTGTCAGGTCATCGGCACATCTTCCGTTCCGGCATCTGACGGTTTTTGGAACCGGCGCAAGATCTCGAGGCTGACCGCCCTAGGCATGAGTTTGGCCGCGGCCACGAGCAACTGGTTCGAGACGCCGGGAACGACCACGCGTTTGTTGTTCATGACGCCTTTATAGCCGAAAAAGGCGACGAGGTGGGACGGCATTTTCGACACCATCATTTCGCTGCCGGCACGATTGAAGAAACCGGTATCGGTCGGTCCCGGGCACAGGACGCTCACGTTCACACCTGTCCCTTTCACTTCGGCATGGAGCGCCTCGGTGAGTGACAACACGTACGCTTTCGTCGCATAATAGACCGCCATGTAAGGGCCGGGTTGGAAGGCGGCGACCGAGGCGACATTTAAGACATAACCATGATTTCGCTCGACCATGCCAGGTAAGTAGGCTTTCGTCAGTTCAGTCAAGGCGTTGACGTTCAAGCGGACCTCTTCGGCCTCGATCTCGGCGTCGAGGTCGATGAACTCGCCGGCCGTCCCGAAACCGGCATTGTTGATTAAAAAGTCGACCGTCAGTCCGGCGTCTTCAATCGCGTTTGTCAGCCGTTTTGCGGCCTGATGTTCAGACAAGTCGAGGGCGAATACGTGCACGTGGACACGGTACCGCTTCTCAAGTACTTTTTTCAATTCGTGCAAACGGGGCTCGTTGCGAGACACGAGGATACAGTCATACCCGTCCCGGGCCGCTAAAACGGCAAGATCGAGGCCAATTCCGGTCGAGGCTCCAGTAATTAAGGCGGTTTTTGTCAAAATCGTCCACTCCTTCGATGTAAAAAGTCATACATTGTTACTGATTTCTTCACGAGTTGTTAAATTCCTGCACGGCCACCACATCAAAACGTGTGCTAGAGTATAGCAAGAATATGTGATTAGACTCACAAAGTGAGGAGAAGAAAGCAAATGATGATTCAGCTAGTGACTACGGCACAAAGCGTCGAGCAAGCAGAGGCGCTAATCATGGCGGGCTCCGACCGCATCTATATCGGAGATTCAAAATACGGGTTACGCCACAAAGGTGACTGGTCACTTCCGGCTGTGCGAGAAGTCACAGCAGTCGCCCACCGATACGGCAAAGAAGTGACGGTCGCCGTCAATAACTTGATGCATAACGAGCAGATCGAGACGCTCCCTGAATATTTGCAGGAACTCAAAGCGATCGGGATCGACAGTGTGACGGCAGGCGACCCTGGCGCCATCCGCCTGATCCGTAATGCCAATATCCCCTATTGGTATGATGCTCAAACGCTCGTCACGTCGGCGAGACACATTCAGTTTTGGGGGAAGCGTGACGCCATCGGGGCGATCGCAGCCCGTGAAGTGACGTTGACCGAACTCGGGATGATTCAACAACAGATCGGTTTGCCGGTCGAAGTGCAAGTGTATGGCCCGACGTGCATCCATCATTCGAAACGTCCGCTCTTGACGAACTACTTCAACGAGATCGGCCGGTCGAACGCATTGGCAGAAGCACGAGAGTATTATGTGAGCGAACCGTCGGATGCGGAAAGTCGCTATCCCGTCTATCAAGACGACAACGGTACGCACGTCTTCTCTGAAGATTTGACACTCATGGGACAATTGCCCACGCTCTTGAAGGGCGGATTGCACACGTGGAAACTCGAAGGCTGGCATGCGGGCGATGCGTTCGTCGACATCGTCCGTCTGTTCGATAAAGCCCGGTCGGATCTATTGAACGGGCGGTTCGACCGTCATGGTATGGAACGGCGTCTCGCCGAACTCCAACCTGAACAATTCCGGCTCGGGACCGGACTGTTGTTACGAAATCCAGAAGAGATCAAGTGAGGGAACCGAGATGAAAAAACGTCCAGAACTATTAGCACCAGCTGGGAACTTAGAAAAATTGAAGATGGCGATTTTGTACGGGGCCGATGCGGTCTTTATCGGGGGGCAACAGTTCGGGCTCCGTTCCCGGGCGGGTAACTTCGGTTACGAAGAGATAGCCGAAGGAGTCGCGTTTGCCCATGCGCGTGGCGCAAAAGTGTATGTCGCGGCCAACATGGTGACGCATGAAGGGGATATCGACGGTGCTGGCGAGTTCTTTTGCAAGCTTCGCGATATCGGCATCGATGCCGTCATCGTGTCCGATCCGGCCATGATCGAGGTGTGCCTCACGGATGCACCGGGACTTCCGGTCCATTTGTCGACGCAGGCGTCAGCAACGAACTATGAGACACTCCGTTTCTGGCAAGAGGAAGGGTTGGAGCGAATCGTCCTCGCCCGCGAAGTTTCGATGGAAGAAATCAAAGAAATGAAACGGCAAGTCGATGTCGAAATCGAGACGTTCGTCCATGGGGCGATGTGCATCTCGTACTCGGGCCGTTGCACGTTATCGAATCATATGGCGCTCCGCGATGCGAACCGGGGTGGCTGTGCCCAATCTTGTCGTTGGAAATATGGTTTCTTCGAGGCGGACGAGCTGTTGACCGACGAGATGGCGGCACGCGACGAGGAACCGTTCTCGATGAGCTCGGTCGATTTGGCGATGGTACGCCACATCCCGGACTTGGTCGATGCTGGCGTCGACAGCTTGAAAATTGAGGGACGGATGAAATCGATTCACTATGTGGCAACCGTCTGTAACGTCTACCGTCAAGTCATCGACGCCTACTGCGCCGATCCTGAAGGGTTCGAGTTCGACCCGGCGTGGGAAGAAGAAATTTGGAAAGCGGCACAACGAGAACTCGCGACCGGATTCTATTACGGCGTCCCGACCGAGAACGAGCAACTGTTCGGCAAGCCGCGCGCCATCCCGCAATATGCATTTGCGGCACGCGTCATCTCGTATGATCCGACGACACAAATGGCAACACTCGAGCAGCGGAACCATTTCCGACGCGGAGAAGAAGTCGAGTTCTTCGGCCCCGGCTTCGTCCGTTTCTCCCAGCGAATCGATGAGCTGTACGATGAGTCGGGAGAAAGACTTGAGACGGCGAACCAGGCGATGATGACGGTGCGCGTCAAAGTCGAGCAGCCGGTCGTGACCGATTTCATTATGCGCAAACGAAAAGCCGGCGTCGTGAGCCCTCCAGTGCCGAGCCCGGTCTGACACATCCGGTAAGACAACATAGTCGACCGTTCCATCCAATCTTGCTACCCTATTAACATAGACGAAAAAGGGGATGGAAGCATGAATCAAAATACGGAGCAGCTCCGGACCGACCCGATCGGACGCCTGCTATTCAAGCTGTCGCTACCTGCGATGATCGGCATGCTGGTGACGGCGCTCTACAATATCATCGATACGATCTTCGTCGCCCGCGGCATCGGGGCGACCGCCGTGGCCGCCATCGGGATCGCTTTCCCGATCCAGATGATTCTCATGGCCGTCTCGAGCGCGGTCGGGTTAGGCGGCGCATCGATCAGTTCACGGAAACTAGGCAAAGGCGACGATGCCGGTGCCGCCGTCACGTTTTTGAACGTGCTCGTCCTCGTCGGGGTGTTTGCGGCCTTCGCAGTCAGTTCCGCCTTTTTCATGTTAGATGACATTTTGACAGTGTTTGGAGCGACGTCGGCCATCATGGAACTGAGCCGTCAATACTTATCCGTCGTGCTGATCAGCTCGCCGTTCTTCATGTTCACACTCGCGGCGAGCGCGATGGTACGGGCTGAAGGACAAGCGCCCTATCAGATGAAAGTGATGCTCACGACCGTCGTCGTCAATTTGGTGACGACACCGCTATTCATCTTCACGTTCGACTGGGGCATTTACGGTGCGGCCTGGTCGACGGCGCTCGCCCAAGTCGTCGGATCGGTCCTCATGCTTCGGTTCTTCTTCGCGAAAAAAAATCGCCGGACCGAGCTCGACTTCCAATGGCGGAAGTTTCGACTACGGTTCGGCGAATTAAAAGAGATTATGGCGATTGGGTCATCCTCATTCATCATGATGGTGTCGCAATCGATTCTATTCGTCGGCGTCAACGTCATGCTCGGAACGTATGGTGGCACCGAGGAGCTTGCCATCTTCGCAATCATCAATAAATTCATGGCGCTCGTCGGGATGCCAATCATGGGCATCGTCCAAGGCATGCAGCCGATCGTCGGGTACAATTTCGGGGCCAGACAATTCGACCGGATGCGCGAGACGATCTGGACGGCGTTGCGGGTCGGGATTGCCATCGCGGTCATCATCTGGCTGACGCTCCAGTTGATTCCGGAACAGCTCATGCGCATGTTCACGACCGACGCGAACTTGATTGTCGGCGGGGTGACGGCCATCCATGTGCTGTTCGCCGTCTCGTTTCTCCCGAGCGTGCAAATGCTCATCAACGGCATTTATCAATCACTCGGAAAGGCCCGTGTCGCGATGTTCTTGTCACTGTCGCGACAAACGCTCTATACGATTCCGCTCGTCTTCATCTTGCCGAACTTCTTCGGCGTGTTTGGGGTATGGCTCGCGTTTCCAATCGCCGATGCCATGACCTTCTTGACGGCGGTCGGCATGGCGGTGTGGGACCGCAAGTTATTGTTCCGCCCGTCTGAGGAAGAAGTCGAAGCGAAAGCGACCAATTTATGAAGCGACGTCCGTTCTGGTGGAACGGGCGTCTTCTTTTAGGAACAAATAGATTCCGCCGAGCAGGACGGCCGCGCCGATCCATTGCATCACGCCGAGACGTTCGTCGAAGAAGAAGAACCCGAACAGCATGCCCCACAGTGCCTCGCCAAGGATGGTGATGCTGACGACGGTGGCACTGACCCGGGCGAGCGCATAGTTGAACAAGTTATGCCCCAAAATCGTCGGGAAGAAGGCGAGGGCGAGGAAATACCACCAGTTGACCGATTCGAACGCGGTGAACGTCGTCCCCCGCACGAGGAGCATGAAGCAGAGGACGACCGTCGCGACGAGATAGACGCTGAACGAGTAAGTATTCGTGTTCATCTCGGTCCGGACGTGTTGACCGACGAGCCAATAGCCGGCGATAAGAAGGGCGGCGATTAAGGCGAGCAGGTCCCCGAAGAGCGCTTCGCGTCCAAGTTGGATGTCACCCGCCGCGACAAGCATGCCCCCAAGGACGGCGATGAGTGCGAAGGCTAAACCTTTTCGGGTCGGATTCTTTTTAAAGATCAAGGCGTTCCCGATTAAAACGAAAATCGGACTCGACGTCACGAATAACGTTGAACTCGCGACGGTCGTATAATCGAGTGACAAAAACCAGAGCCAAAAGTGGAACGCCAGCAACGTCCCGCTGAGCAACAAGGCATATCTCGTCATGAGACGCGTCCCGATGAGTGATTTGAAGTCGACAAATGGCAACAACATCAGACACGTGATCAGCATTCGGTAAAACGCGGCCGTTTCGGCCGGCGCGGACGTCCATTTGACGAATAATACGCTCGTCGACAAGAAAAATACAGCGGCGAATAAAATGAGATAAGACAATCGACATCCCCCTTTATGTTGTACATACTCTTCTAATGATATTATAGAATAGATAAGAAAATACATTCTTTCTCGAAAGTGTCGTTCCGACGAGATATTTCGGATGACTTTGAAAGTAGGGATCCTATGAGACTAATCATCGCGGAGAAACCGTCGCAGGCTCAAAAACTGGCTGCGCCGTATCCATCAAAAAAGAAAAAAGACGAGATTGAGATCGCTTCTTGCGCCCGTTTCCCGGAAGGTGCCATCGTCGTTTGGGCGGTCGGTCACTTATGCGAGCTTCAAGAACCGTCCCACTATAAACCGGAATGGAAGTCGTGGAAATATGAGTCGCTCCCGATTGTGCCGGACCGATTCGACTATCGCATCTCGAAAGGTAAATCGAAACCGTTTCAGACGATCAAAAAATGGCTGCACGATCGCTCCATCACCGATATCATCATCGCGTCCGATGCCGAGCGAGAAGGAGAAGCGATTGTCCGGCTCATTTTACGACTCGCTGGCAATAAAAAACCGCTGTCACGCCTTTGGATCTCAAGTTTGACCGAACAGGCGGTCGACCGTGGTTTCGCCGAACTGCTGCCCGGCGACCAGACCGTCCCTTATTATCATGAGGCGATGAGTCGTGCTTGTGCCGACTGGCTCGTCGGCATGAACGCCTCAAGGGCGTATACGACGCTGTTGAAGACGATCGGCATCGAGGACGTGTTTTCGCTCGGTCGTGTCCAGACGCCGACGCTCGCTTTGATCGTCAATCGCGAACGAGAGATTAAACAGTTCGTCCCAGAGCCGTATTTCGAGGTCGAGGCGACACTTCAAAAAGGACGTGGCACGTTCAAAGCGAAATACATGCTCGGGAAGACGACGAAACTGAAGACACGCGATCAAGCCGACGCCGTCGTCAACCGGGCGACCGGGACGGCGATTGTCCGTTCGATTGACAAAGAGGACAAGACGGAATACCCGCCGTTTTGGTTCAGTTTATCGGGTTTGCAGGCCGAGGCCGGCAAGCGGTTCGGCTTTGGGGCGAAGAAGACGCTCGATATCGCTCAAAAGTTGTATACAAAAGGGTGGATCAGTTATCCACGAACCGACTCGAGCTTCGTCACACCGGACGAAGCGACACTGTTCCCGCAGACGAAAGCCCGGCTGTTGAAGTCCGCGGCCTATGCCGGACTTCAGGACGTGTTGACCGAGAATCCGTCGCGAAACAGTCGCTACGTCAATGCGAAAAAGGTCAGTGATCACTATGCGATCATCCCGACGGAGGCGTGTGGCGATGTGGCTCGGCTCAGCGGGGACGAGGCAAAACTATACGATTTGATTAACCGTCGCTTTCTTGCGGCGTTCGCCCCTCCGGCGAAGCTTGAGAAGACGACGGTCGACCTCATGGACGGGGACGACCTATACCGGGCGAAAGGGACGGTCGTCGTCAGCCCCGGGTACCGGCAAGTCGTCGAGATGAAGTCCAAGGACGTGGAGCTCCCGGCACTTACGGTCGGTGAACCGTTGACCGAAAAAAAAGTCGAAGTATTATCGAAACAGACGGAGCCACCGAAACGGTATACGGAAGGGGCACTGATCATGGCGATGAAAGTGGCCGGCAAGCAACTCGATGATGAGGAACTGATTCACATCATGAAAGAAGTCGAAGGGCTCGGCACCGAGGCCACGCGGGCCAATATTATCGACGGATTGAAAAAACGGGGTTATGTCGACCTGCAAAAGAAAGAGCTCGTCCCGACCGACAAGGGCCGTCTCTTGATCGATGTGCTCGGCGACAGCATCCTCGCCTCGCCGGCCATGACAGCGAAGTGGGAGAAGCGGCTCCATGAGATTGGACAGGCATCGGCATCCGCCGCCGAGTTTATCGAACAGGCGAAAAAGATGTCGATTCATCTCGTCGAAGAGGCGAAAGCGCGTGTCGAGTCGGCAAACCCGGAAGGCTACACGATCGAAGCAAGACGTTTCGGGAAAAAATCTGCGGCACGGCCAAAAGCGTCGTTCGGCATCTGTCCGAGCTGCGGCAAAGGGCTCGTCGAGCATCCGAAGTTTATCGGCTGCAGCGGTTATCGCGAAGGGTGCAAGTTCACGATGTCGAAACAAGTGCTCGGCGTCGGGATTGCCAAGGATGAGCTGAAACAGATGATCAACGGCGGCCAGTCGAACGTGCATACGTTCAAAAAAGGGGACAAGACGTTCGACGCTGCGCTCTATCTTGAAAAAGGGGCGCTCCGATTCGAATTTAAATAAAAAATAAGAGCCATCCGTCGTGGATGGCTCTTATTTTTTCTGCTGCTCATCTTCGGTGATGCGGCGGTTAATCTCCTCGTAATCGAGCACGATGTCATCTTTGTTGTCCTTGTAGGCGTATCCTTTTTGAATGACGACGATCGAGGCAATCAAGACGAGCAAGATAATCAAACCGCTCACTGCAAAAATCCATCCCATGGGCCATTCCTCACTTTCGTACTTCTAGTATGCCAAAAACGAAAGAGATTCTCCATCTTTCGGGTACTTCGAACTGTCACAGCATTGAAATACCTAATGAGGCGATTAGATATGATACAATAATATGCAGAAGAACACTGACAGAGAAAGTAGGGATGACTATGGCGATTTTGATTGTGGACGACGAACCGGTCAATACGATGGTTCTCGAACAATTATTGCATCAACATGATTATGAGACGATTTCGGTCTCAAGTGGTGAAGATGCGCTCGCGCTCCTGATGGATCCGCAAGCCCCGTCGCTATACGACCTTGTCCTGCTTGATGTCGAGATGCCAGGGATTTCTGGGATTGAGACATGCAAACGGATTCGACAGATGACCGGTTACGAGGAATTGCCCGTGATCATGGTCTCGGGCCGCACCGAAGAAAAGCAGATTGCGGAAGGACTTGACGCTGAGGCGTCCGATTATACGACGAAACCGATTAAAATCACGGAACTGCTCGCACGAATCCGTTCGGCGCTTCGCTATAAAGCAGCCGTGGATGAACGGAAGAAATATGAGGCACGTCTTCAATATGACCTCGATCTCGCGCAAAAGATTCAACAAAGTGCCTTGACCCCACCGATCAGTAACGATGAGATTGACGTCCGGGCCTTGTATTTGCCGTCTAAAAAACTGGCCGGTGACATGTATGCCTGGTTCCAGGTCGCACCTGATCGCTACGGCGTCATCATCTTTGATGTGATGGGGCATGGCGTGTCGTCGGCGTTGATTACGATGGGCATTCGTTCGATTTTACCGGGCCTCGTCGGCAACGTCCAATATCCGGTCGATGTGATGAGCGAGTTGAACCGCCAAATGACGTTCTTGTTCTCGGGAGAGGACATGCAGAGCTACTTCACGGCCGTATACTGCTATATCGATACGACGAAGCGTCAAATCGAGTACGTCAACGCCGGACATCCGCCGGTCATCGTGACGTCTGATACAGGCGTCACTCGCCTCGAGACGACCGGAGTGCCGGTCGGTATGTTCGAGGAGCCGAACTATGAGTCGAACGTGATTGACATCGAGCCGGGTATGACGATGCATATGTATACGGATGGGCTGATGGAATGTTATAGCAAAGACATCGATGACGGCATCCGTTGGCTCGAGAAGGACATCGCGTCCTACGGGCTCGACTACGCACGCCATGTCGCCGAACAGCTCGTTCCTAAAATCGAGATCGACGATGACCTTTGTCTCGTCACGGTCAAATTGATGTAAATAAGAGGGTGTCACCGTAGCCGGCGACACCCTCCTTTTCTTTAGAAATAACGCTTACGCCACAAAATATAAAAGGCGAGGCTTGAGAAGCCGACCATCATCGCGAGCGCGAACACGAAACCGATCGATTGGCCTTCCCATGGGACTTGAACGTTCATCCCGAATATCCCAGAGATCATCGTCGGGATGCTCAGCACGATTGTGATCGAGGCCAAGAATTTCATGACGAAGTTGACGTTGTTCGAGATGATCGAACCGAAGGCGTCCATTTTAATGCTGATGATGTCGTTATAGATCGACGCCATCTCCATCGCCTGGCGGTGCTCGACGAACACGTCTTCGAGCAATTCCTCGTCTTCCTCGTGCTTCTCGAGGCTCGGTGTCTTGACGATGCGGTCGAGGACGCTGTCGTTCGCTTTAAGTGAGGTCATGAAATAGACGAGCGACTTCTGTAAGTTCATCAATTGAAAGATTTCCTGATTTCGCATCGAACGTTGCAACTCTTGCTCGAGCTCGTCCATGCGCCGGTCGATTTGGCGAAGGAAACGCAAGTACGTCATGCTGACTCGGTGCAAAATCTGGAAGACGAACCGGCTCCGATAGTTCGTTCGGAACAGCCGGGCTTTTCCGTTGGCGAACAGGTTGAGCACGTCGAGGTCTCGTGAGCAGACGGTGATGAAATGGCGGCCGGTGACGATGATACCGAGTGGAATCGTGTTGTAGGCGCGTCCCGTATCATCTTCTTCCACGTACGGGACGTCGATGATCATGAGGAGCCCCTCATCATCTTTTTCAAATCGTGGTTTTTCTTCAATATCAAGCGGGTCGTAGACGAAGTCTTCAGGAATGCCGGAGGCGGCGATGACTTGATCAGCCTCGTCTTTCGTCGGATTGACGAGTTGGATCCAGCTTCCTTTATCAAAGTCGTCGATTTCGTCGACACGCCCAGATGCGTCGGTACGGTAAATCGTTAGCATAATGTTCCTCCTACCTTAGCTCAACCTAATTATAGGTAGGCGATTGAGAGAGTGCAATCGGAAAAGGAGGAGTTTTTTTGTTTTTTCTCGAAAACATGCTACAGTGGGAAAGAATGGCAGTAGGATTGAGTCAAAGGAGGGATGGAGTTGTCACAAACGCCCCAAAATGCTCTGTTTAACGAAGAAAAGTTGGCGGAGCTCCATCAAATCGCTAGCGGAAATAAAGAATTCTTGAAAAAGATTGCCGATACGTACGTGCGTCAATTCGAGGCGAAGTTCCCTGAATTGAAACAGATGGTGCATGAACGAAATCACGAACAAATCGAACAACTTGCCCACTTGTTGAAAGGGGCCTCTTATTCTGTCGGGCTCGACGAGACGGCCGCTCGATTCCATCAGCTTGAAATGGCTGGGGAGACGAACGAGACGTCGAACCTCGAACCGATTCTCGATGAGATTGAAGCCGATATGCATCGCTTCGATCAAGAATGGGACGCCCACTTGAACGAGTTGCCATAGGAAAAACGGGATTCCGCTGCGAGGCGAAATCCCGTTTTTCAAATCAAGCTAAAAATTCGTCGAGTGTGGCGATCAGCATGCCAATCTCTGGTTTTGTGATCTGGGCGTTCGCCCCGACCGCGTCGCCTTTATGCTTCAAATCATCCGAGATGAGTGAAGAGAAGATGACGATCGGCAGGTCGGCGAATTGGTCCATCTCACGGAGTCGTTTCGTCAAATGCAAGCCGTCCATTTGCGGCATCTCGATGTCGGTGATGAGCAGGTCGCAATGAACGTCGCTCTGTTCGAACGCATCGAGCGCTTCCTTTCCGTTGTTGAAGATCGTCGTGTTGAAGTAGCCGGCATCGTCGAGCGTGTCAATGATGAGCGTCCGTAACATCTCTGAATCTTCCGCGATCCACACTTGTTTGTTCGACCGTTCCCGGGCACCGAGCCGTTTGACCGATTCGCGGGCCATGATATCCTTTCGTGACAATTCGAGCGCAATCCGCTCGTAATCGAGAAGGATAATCATCTGGTCTCCCGTTTTGACGACCCCGTTCGTGATGCCTTGCATGCCGCGCGCGAGATCGGACGGCGTGTCAATCTGTTCCCATGAGATTCGTTTAATTTCGGTCACTTGGTCGACGCGGAGCACCGACTTCTCTCCGTTGAACTCACAGACGATCAAGCGGTCGTTCTCTCCAACGTCACGCGGGTGACCGATGACCATTGGTAAATCGATGACGGTCATGACCTCGCCGCGAAGCTCGATGAGCCCCATGATCGCTTCCGGGGTACCCGGTAGCGGGGTGAGGGGAAGCATCGTGATGATTTCACGTACTTTCATGACGTTGATCCCGAAAATGAACGGGCCAGATTGGAAAATGACGATTTCTAATTCGTTCGTGCCTGCCTCAAGTAAAATATTATGATCCATGCTCACTGGTGGTCCCTCCTAGTTCACGTACTCTCTTCCTTTCTATCGGTCGATTTGATGAACATCTACAGTTGAAAGTGGCAAAGTCGAGGCGGAATTGACAAAAAATTGACGAGTAACCGTTTACATTACATAAACTGAATCTTTATAGTTGTTCTACCGATTTGATTTTGCATACAATGGGGGTGGCAACGAGATATCAAAGCTTACTCAGGAGGCAGATAGAGATTATGAGTATGAACACGTATCCATATTTAATTAATGGACAATGGCAGGAATCAACAACGAACGAAACAATCGAACTCGTTTCACCTTATACAGAAGAAGTCGTCGGACATGTCCAGGCGATGTCTCGTGATGAAGTCGATGAGGCAATTCACGGCGCGAAAAGTGCACAACAGGAATGGGCGGCGCTTCCGGTCAACAAGCGTGCCGAACTGTTGTACGCTTGGGCGGACAAACTCGAAGAGCGCGTAGATGAGATCGGTCAAATCATCATGCGCGAAGTCGGGAAAAACTTGAGCGATGCGAAGAAAGAAGTCGTCCGGACAGCAGAAATCATTCGCTATACGGCGGAAGAAGGACTTCGCTTCACAGGCGGATTCATGCAAGGCGACTCATTCCCGGGCGGTTCGAAGAACAAGATGGCAATCATCAAGAAAGAAGCACTCGGTGTCGTCCTCGCGATCTCGCCGTTCAACTATCCGGTCAACTTGGCAGCAGCCAAAATCGCACCGGCTCTTATCACTGGTAACGCGGTCGTGTTTAAACCAGCGACACAAGGCGCTATCAGCGGTGTGAAAATGGTCGAGGCGCTTCAAGATGCAGGTCTTCCGAGCGGTCTATTGAACCTCGTAACAGGACGCGGATCGGTCATCGGTGACTACTTGACGTCACACCCTGGCATCGACATGATCACATTCACAGGTGGTACCGGGACAGGGCAACACTTGTCACAACAGGCATCGATGGTACCTGTCGTGCTCGAACTCGGCGGGAAAGATCCGGCCCTCGTCCTTGAAGATGCGGACCTCACCCTGGCTGCCGATCAAATCATCAGCGGGGCGTTCTCGTATTCAGGACAACGCTGTACGGCGATCAAGCGCGTGTTCGTGCTCGAACATCAAGCAGACGAACTCGTCGGTATGTTGAAAGAACGTGTCGAGAAGCTCACGGTCGGCTCACCGGTCGATAACAGCTTTATCGTCCCACTCATCGACAAGAAGTCGGCAGATTACGTCCAAGGTTTGATTGACGACGCCGTCAACAAACAAGCGACGGTCGTCCACGGAAACGAACGCGACGGCAACCTCCTTCATCCAACGCTCCTCGACCACGTCACGCGTGAGATGCGCGTCGCTTGGGAAGAGCCGTTCGGACCGGTGTTGCCGGTCATCCGCGTCAAGTCGCTCGACGAGATGATTGAACTCACGAACGAATCAGAGTTCGGTCTCCAAGCGAGCGTGTTCACACAAAACGTGAACAACGCCTTCACGGTCGCCGACAAGCTCGAAGTCGGTACAGTCCAAGTGAACGGTCGCACAGAACGCGGCCCTGACCACTTCCCGTTCATCGGCGTGAAGCAATCAGGCCTCGGGGTCCAAGGGATTGGACGCAGCCTCGAGACGATGACACGCGATAAAGTTACCGTCATCAACTTATAAGTGATTGGAGAGGAGAAATCCTCTCCTTTTTTTGTGTGATTGAAATCCGTTCTGATCGACAGGTATAATGAGTGAAGATAGGTGGAAGGGGTTGTGGGGACGTGGCGAACTGGATTTCAAGCCAACTGGCAAGACTCGATATACCGACGCCGTTCGAGGTCGGCAACGTGAACGTCTATGTCGTCGAACATATGAACCGTTTCTTCATGGTCGATTGCGGACCAGACACGGAAGAGGCGTGGACTTCATTGACGACACAATTGGCCGAGCTCGAACTGAATCTCGCGGATATTGATTTTTTATTTTTGACGCACCATCATGCCGACCATGCGGGTCAGGCGTGGCGTTTGCGTGACGCCTCGATTCCTGTATATGGACACGAGAAGCTCGTTCGCTATTTGGAACAGACACCGAACTTCATCAAACGGGGCAATCAGTTCTTACACGACTTGGCGCACTGGTTTGGTACACCCGAGTCGATTGTGAACAAACTGCCTGATTATCGGGAAGCGTTGCGTTGGATCGGTCCGACGACCGTCACGATGACGTTCGAGGACGGTCAGGATGTGACGAGTGACGGGGCATGGAAGACGATCCATCTGCCTGGTCATGCGAGTGACCAGCTCGGTCTCCTTGGTCCTGGCGGTGTTTTGATCGCGGGTGATCATTTGATTGATACGGTCGAACCGAACCCGCTCATTGAACAACCGTACGAGGAGGAAGGGTTTGCCTCACCGGTCGTCCTGTATCTCGATTCGCTCCGAAAACTTCAAGACGTCGATTTGAAGCTCGTCGTGAGCGGGCACGGGGAACCGATTCAAAAACCGCGACCGTTGATCGAGGCGCGCATCGCCCAGCGTTATGAGCGAAGTGAATTGCTCCTGAACGACTGGGTGGACGGGTTGAGCGTGTTCGATTGGTCGATGCGCCTCTATGGCCGCAAGATGCGTCGGGCGATGCCGCTCGTCTTCAGTGAGGTGTTCGCGCGCTTGACGTTGCTCGAGGAACGTGGCCGCGTCGTCAAACGGTTGACAGACGGGAAATGGATCTATATGAGAGCGGAGGAATTTGTGGAATGAGACATATTGTGATCACGGGTGCGTCGAGCGGCTTTGGGGCCGCGCTGGCGCATTCTTTTTATGAGGCGGGTGCCCGCTTGACATTGATTGCACGAAGTGAGGACCGTTTGCGTGAACTCGGCACGAAACTATCGGCCGATTGGCTCGTCGCCGACGTCTGTACCGAATACGAGACGCTCGTGGCAAACGTCGAACGAACATACGGGCCGATCGACGTCTGGGTGAACAATGCCGGTATCGGTGAGTTCGACCGGGTCGTCGATCAATCGACCGACGTCATCGAGGAGACGATGCGCTTGAACGCGATCGCCCCGATGATGCTCGCACGTGACTGTGCCCGGTCGATGCGCCGCGGCAGCACGATCATCAACGTCTGCTCGCAAGCGGCGAAAGTACCGACGCCGAAGTCGGCCGTCTATGCCGGTTCAAAGGCGGCGTTACTTCAGTTCTCAAACGCGCTTCGGTTGGAACTGAAGCCGGAAGGGATTCATGTGTTGACGGTCAATCCGGGTCCGATCGCGACACCGTTTTTTCTCCGAGCCGACAAGAGCGGACGTTACGAGGCGAGCGTGAAATCGATTATGCTCAATCCCGATCGTCTCGCGAAACGCGTCGTCGCGGCGTGCGAGGCGTCGAAACGTGAAGTGAACGCCCCGTGGTGGATGGAACTTGGCGCGAAACTGTACGCAATGTGCCCGGTCATGTTCGAACGGCTCGCAAAACGGGGATTTGACAGAAAGTAAATGCGCCAACATAGAGAAAAAGGGGGAGACACGATGCGCCGATTGAAACAATTTGGCTTGATGCTGTCACTCATCTTCCTCGCTGCCTGCGGGACGACGCGCGCCGAAATCGCACCGACGTTCGAACAGGCAGCTGAAGAAGCGAAACAGTCGACGGTCAATTTTTATATGTGGGGAGGCGATGACGGTATCAATCGCTACATCGATGAGTATGTCGCGCCCCGCCTGAAAGAGACTTATGACGTGGAGTTGAACCGCGTCCCGATGGACACGGCCGAGTTCGTGCGCCAATTGTCGCTCGACAAGCGGGCAAATCGAGAAGAAGGGACAATCGACCTCATGTGGATCAACGGAGACAATTTCCGTAACGCCGCCGAGGCGGAGTTGCTCCAAGGCGACCTGCTCGACAAAATCCCGAACGCCGCGCTTTTGAACGAAGAAGCCCAGGCAACTGATGCGGGCACCCCGACCGACGGGCTCGAGGTCGCCTGGGGGAACGTGCAGTTCGTCATGCACTATGATGCGGACAAAGTGAAAAATCCGCCGACGACGTTCGACGAATTACATCGTTGGACCGAAGAAAATCCGGGCCGTTTCACGTATCCTGAAGTGACAGACTTCACGGGCAACGCGTTCGTGCGCCATCTGCTCTACGCCGAGTATGGGACTGCGGCCGGTGACGGAGAGATTCCAGACGCGTTCTGGGAGAAGCTTGCGACGTGGTCGCCGACCCTATGGAAACAAGGGTCAACATATCCGAAGTCACTCGCCCAACTCGACCAGTTGTACGCCGCGGGTGACGTCTGGATGACGATGGGCTTCAATGAGCGCCGGGCCGAGGCGGAACGCAACGAGGGCGTGTTCCCGAAGGGGACACGGGCACTCGTGCTCGAGCATTCAATCGCCTCGACGCATTTTCTCGCCGTTCCGTTTAACGCCAAAAATCCGAACGGTGCGCTCGTCGTCATCAATGAGTTACTGTCACCGGAAGCCCAGCTCGCCAAACAAGACGCGACGTATTGGGGGGATGGGACGTCGCTCGATTTGACGAAACTCGATGCGGCCGACCGTGACGCCTTCTTGAAGCTCGATGATGGTGTCACCTATCCTGATCCGGAACGTCTCGCCGAACGATCAATCCCTGACTATGGGCCGGCCGTGATTGATGCGATTCGTGAGGAGTGGGATCGTGTCGCGAAGTAGTCTATGGCTTAGTTTAATCGTTTTGGCATTGCCATTCACCGGCGTCGCCTTCCTGCTCTATGAGACCGTCGGATTTGACTGGTCTGAGTTGAACGAGGCGGCGTGGCGTGCGAGCCTGACGGTGACATTGTACGTGACGCTCACATCGACGTTCCTCTCACTCGTGATTGGGACGTGGCTTGCCCGGACGATCTATATGAGGCGTTCGATGTGGCTGGCATCATTCCTCAAATGGCCGATGTTCGTGCCACACGTCGCGGCAGCCTATTTGTTTTATCTGTTGTTCTCAGGTGGCTTTCCGGTATATGGCCTCATTGAGGCAAATGAGCGCCATCATCTCGTCGTCATCTTGACGTACGTCTGGAAAGAAGTGCCGTTCGTCTTTTTGATGGTGGTCGGCACATACGGCCAACTGAATCCAGGGTATTTGGATATGGCCAAGACGCTCCAGCTCAAACCGCTCGAACAGTTCAGAGTGGCCGAGTGGCCATTTCTCATCAAACCGCTCCTCGACTCGTTCTGGGTGCTCGTGGCGTTCATCTCGTTCGCCTATGAAGTGCCGGCTTTGCTAGGTGTCACGTACCCCGAGCTGCTCGGGGTACTCGCCTACGAGCGATTGACGACTGGTCTGTTTTTAAATGCATTCGAGTCGTATGCGGTCGCGCTCGCTTGGACATTGTTCATCTTCAGCGGCGTCATCGCATCCTACGCTTTGACGGCCAAGCGGAGACGCCGAATCGAACGGGGGGTGAGACGATGAGTCGACTTCTCGTCGCTTGTTTCGTCGTCTTTCCGTTCGCCGGGTTGTTTTTGACGTTCCCGACGTCGCCCACGTGGGACGAGGCGATTTTGAATACGGTCGCCTACGTGGTCGCCGTGGCGCTCATCAACGTTTGGCTCGGCATCGGGACGGCCTGGTGGCTCTTGTTCACCGAGTCGAAATGGAAGGCGTGGGTCGAATGGCTCACGTTTCTGCCATTGTTTATCCCCGTCTTGGCGAGCATGTTCGGCATGTATATCGCCCTCGCCCAAGTCGGACTCATCGGGACGTACACGGGGGTCGGGCTCGTCCTGCTCGTCACGACGTTGCCGTATTCGATTCGATTGGCATACAACGCCATGTACGTGATCGGGAGACCGCTCCTCGAACAGTCACTGACGCTCGCGCCGCTCACCCGGATTGGGTTCGTCCTATTCCCGCTCATGAAAGAGTCGGTCCGGACGATCGTCTTGTTCTCGACCGTCATCGTGTTGAGTCAATTCGTGCTCGTCCAATTGATCGGGGCCGGACTCGTCCCGACGGTCACAACGAGGCTATATCAGGCCTACGGAGGCAATGACGTCTCATTGGCGTTACAAAATACATGGGTGCTCGTCTCGTTGCCGGTCTTATTTTATATCGGGCTCGGTGCGATGTTTGGCATCTGGATTAGATTGGTGAAGGGGCGTTTGCAATGAGCTTGGTATTGTCAGGAATACGAAAACGTTTTAAAGACCGCGACGTGTTGTGCGGCATCGATCTCACCATCCCGAACGGAGAAATCCATGCCCTCGTGGGTGTGAGCGGTTCCGGGAAGTCGACACTGCTCCGCATCGTCGCCGGACTTGAGACGCTTGATGCCGGGTCGGTGACGTGGGAGGAGATGCCGCTCGATGGGGTACCGCCTCACTTGCGCCGGATTACGATGTTGTCCCAATCCCCGCTCTTGTTCCCGCATCTGACAGTCGGGGAGAACGTGACGCTCGCCACGCCGAACCGGTCACGGGAAGAAGCGGAAGCGTGGCTCACCCGAGTCAAGCTTCCCGGCCGATACGACGCTGAAATTCATGAATTGTCTGGAGGGGAACAGCAACGCGCGAGCTTCGCCCGGGCGCTCGCGGCCGCGCCTCGACTCATTCTGCTCGATGAGCCGTTCACGAACCTCGACCCCGGTCTCAAATCCGAGTTGCAACGACTGATTCGTGACCTCGTCCGTGAACTCGAGTTGACGGCGCTCCTTGTGACCCACGATCGGGAAGAAGCGATGCTCGTCGCCGACCGGGTGACATTGCTCGAGACGGGCCGGGTTCTGGTGACCGGTACGCCGGGACGTTTATCCGAGACGGAGTCGACGTTCGGTGACTTTGTCGAAGTGAGCGGTACGCTGCTTCCGTCGACCGATATCGACGTGTCGACAGAGCCGACGTCCGATTCGATCGTGCTCGTCCGGACGTTCATTCGCTTCGGGCATCATTTCGGCGAGTACCGGCGCCCGACCGGAGAATATGTCATCTTACCGCGGAGCGAATCGTTCAAAGTCGGCGAGACGTATTATTTGCGACAGAAACAAGGAGGAATTTGATGTTAGACACATACGGTAGCCGCTTCGTCCGTCCCGTCATCGAGCGCGGGGCCGATCGGCTTTTGAAATGGAACTTTACCCCGAACGAAGTGACGATCCTCGGAGGCATCATCGGTGTCTCGGTCGGTCTGTTCATTTATAACGATATGTTGTGGACGGCCGTGTTGCTGTTATGGGTGTCGGGTCTCTTCGACGTCCTCGATGGGACGATGGCCCGGCGCTCCCAAAAGACGGGGTTCGGCACGGTGCTCGACCTCGTCTTCGACCGCATCGTCGAGATTGCCGTCGTCATCGCGCTCGCGCTACGACATCCTGAACATATGCCGATCTTCCTGCTCTTGCTCGGGTCGTTCGTCGTGGCGATGACGTTGTTCCTCGCAGTCGGGGCGAGCAGCTCACGCCGTTCAGAGAAATCATTTTATTATCAGCCTGGTATCTTGGAGCGGACGGAATGTTTCATCTTGTTCACGCTCATGATTCTTTTCCCGACATGGATCGGCGTCATCGCGACGATTTTCCTCGTCCTTGAAGTGTTCACGATCTTCCAACGTTTGTTTGAAGCAAGGCGGATTCTAAGATGAAGCCGCGCCTTGTCTTGGTCGGGCTCGGTCATGGGCAGCTCGAGATTCTCGAACATCTCGATGCGCTTAACGAAAACTACGAAGTGTCATATATCGGTGGACGAGAGGCGATTTATACGGGTGCGTTCCCTCAAGTGATCGCTGGCGAGATGGAATCGGCGACGACGCGGTTGCGTCGTGACGTCTCTCCCGTCGCCGAGCGCCTGATCGGTCTCGATCCGGATGCGCGCCTCGTCGAAACCGATCGCGGCCACGTCGCATATGACATCCTCGTGCTCGCGACCGGTGCGAAGAGTCGTGGGATCGGGAACCGGTTAAAACCGATGACGACAAACATGCTGGACGAGATTTTACAGAGTGACGCAATCACGATCGTCGGCGGGGGCAAAGCCGGAGTCGAACTCGCCTTCGCTTGCATCAGACAGAAGCAACGCGTGACGCTCTATGCTCGTGACATCTTACCCGAACTTCCCCATCATGTCGGGCGACAGATGGCGCGGCGTCTCGTCCGCAGCGGCGTGATGCTCATTCTGACGTCGTTCCAACCAGGGACTCAGACAGAGGGACTCGTCTTAGACGCGACCGGTGTCGTTCCTGATGATTTTTGGTCTGAGGCTGGACTTGCGGACGATGGGGCGTTCATCGACACGGAAGACGATTTGCGACACCCGGTCTACCGCGAGATTTATATCACCGGGGATATGGCGGCCCGATTGAACGGTGGTGTCGATGCCGTCCGTTCGGGTCGGCATGTCGCCCGTCAACTGCTCGGTACGCCACGCCGGTTCAAATCGCGGACGTCGCTCAATATTTTGTTGACGACCCCAGGACGGGCACTCTTGACGTTCGGGAAGCTGACATGGCACGGTCGTCTGCCGTTTTGGCTAAAGCGGCGCATCGACCGGCGTTATCTCGAGCGCTTCAAGTGAACAAAAAAAGACGACCACGACGGCCGTCTTTTTGTTTACGCGTTCAACGTATCGAGGAACGAGCGGATTTGCATCTCCGTCTTGGCGTTCGCCGAGTGGAGGTGTTCTTGTTTGACGCCTTCTTGATAGAAAAGAAGTGAGGGGATGCCTCGGACTTCTTGCGCGTCCGACAGTTCAGGCAACTCGTCGCGGTCGACGACGTACCAGTTGAACTGCGGATAGTCTTTGACGAGTTCGTCGACGTACATATCAAGACGACGGCAGTCGGGACACCATGATGTCGTAAAGATGACCATACCTTTATCTTGGATGGCCTCTTGGAATTGTTGATCAGATTGGATCGGTTTCATAAAATCTCTCCCTTCACATATATTGTCTGTGTATTCGCAACGGGCGTCAACCGATTGGCATTCTCGGTCGCATGGCAATATGTGATACACTTATAAAAATAGAACCGCAAGGGATAGGTGATGGTTATGGCGTTACGTCATGCACTACTCGGGTTATTGACCCATCAACCCGCTACCGGCTATGCCTTGAACGCGACGTTCAAAGCACAAATGATTCATTTTTGGCACGCCCATCATACACAGATTTATCGCGAACTGTTAAAGATGGAAGACGAGTCACTCGTCTCCTCTGAGCACGTCGCTCAACATGACTTACCGGATAAAAAGATTTATTCAATCACCGAGGCGGGACGTCAAGAGCTAATCGACTGGCTCCGGCAACCGACCTCGTACCAACCGAAGATGAAAGATGAGAACTTGCTGCGGGTCAGCCTCCTGCAACTACTCCCGCTCGACGAGGCGATCCGTTACGTCGAGGAGACGAAAGCGCATCATGAACAAGTCGCTCATCAGATTCGGGCGTTTCAAGCGGCGCACCAGTCCGAGGCTGACACGCTCGGTTATTTACTGACGAGCGAGTACGCCATCCGGATGATGGAAAATTACGCCGGTTGGGCTGATTGGGCCATCGAACAGATGAAACAGCGAGACGAACATGCGACCTGACGTTCAGGTCGCATGTTTTGTGTAGGGTTGGACCGGCAGCCGGGCCAACAGATCGTCGAGTTTGCGCGAATCGACGCCGCATTGATGAGCGGCGATCAAATCGTTCAATTGGTCGACCGAGGACGCGCCCGGTAGGACGACGGCACATGTCCGCTCCGCGGCTGCGAGGGCGTACGCTTGAATCGGTTCGGGAATCGTCGGCATCAAGTCGCGCAACTCCGCTTCAGTCCACGATTCAAAGCCCTTCTCCGACAAGCGGGCAGACCATTCGTCGGTCAGTATGCCTTTGGCGAGCGGACCGCGCCCGACGATCGGGATGTCGAGTTCGAGCGTTTCGATGCGGCGGTCGAGCAGGGAGTACGGGGTCATCAAGACATCGAGTTCTCCGTGTTCGAGCCAGTAGCGGATGACGTTCGGGCGAATCGAGGACAGTCCGATTTGGCGGATGGCGCCAGCTTGTTTCTGTCGACGTATGAAATCGATTGTCGCGTCCAGGTCGTCTTCCATCGTGCCGCCATGAACGTAATATAAGTCCAAGTAATCCGTCTGTAAGCGTTCGAGAGAATCGCGTAGGGCCTGTTCTAAATAGGAGGGGGCTGGATTCCAACGCATTCCGTCCCCTGTCCATTGATTCCCGCCTTTACTGGTCAAAAACAGTTCGTTCCGACGTCCGGCGAACGTCGAGCCGACGAGTTTTTCGACTTCGAAGTGGTCATAGACGTCGGCCGTATCAAAGTGGCGGATGCCAGCCGCATAGGCGGCCTCTAAAATCTGTCGCGCTTCCGCCTCGCCATGTTTCAAAATCGACATAGTTCCTAATCCTAACTCTGCCATTGATAATTCCTCCTTGTTCCGTCTGTCAATATGAATCATAATTACAGTATATAGGAAAAGGTGAGGGGTACATACAATGGAAGAAAAAACGATTGAACGGGAAGTCATTTACGAAGGAAAGATCTTTAACGTGGAGAAGCACGTCGTGTCACTCCCGAACGGAGGGACGTCGGTCCGCGAACTCGTCTATCACAACGGGGCCGTCGCCGTCCTCGTCGTCGATGAAGACGACCGCATCGTCCTCGTCGAGCAGTACCGGAAAGCGTTCGAATCGATGTCGCTCGAAATTCCGGCCGGAAAATTGGAAGTCGGTGAGGAGCCGCTTGCGAGCGCGAAGCGCGAGCTCGAAGAAGAGACCGGTTATACGGCCGAGAACCTTGAAAAAATCTTCTCGTTTTACGGGGCACCCGGCTTTTGTAGCGAACGGGTTGACGTCTATGTCGCACACGGCTTGACGGCCGGTGTGATGAACCTCGATGAAGACGAATTTTTACAAGTCCAACGCTTTACGTTCGACGAGGCGGTCGACTTGTTAGCGAGTGGACGCATCACCGACGCGAAGACGATCATGGCGATTCAATGGTGGCAATTATCTAAATTGAAATGATTCTAAACTAGAGTGACATATGTTACACTTACATAGGAATCATTTTAATTTGAAAAACCGAACGAACTTCGGTATGCTTTGAATAGTGAATTATGCAAAGAGGGGGCGCCTTATGGAAACGCGAATTGAACGGATCAAACAGCAATTGAGCGCCAAAGGATATAAATTGACACCGCAACGAGAATCGACGGTCCGCATCTTACTTGAGAATGAAACGGATCATTTGAGTGCGGAGAACGTCTTCATGCTCGTCAAAAGCATCGCTCCGGAAATCGGGCTCGCGACGGTTTACCGGACGCTCGAGCTCTTGACCGAGCTCGGTGTCGTCGACAAAGTCAACTTCGGTGACGGCGTTGCCCGTTTCGACCTCAGACCAGAAGGCGCGAACCATTCGCACCATCATCTCGTCTGTGTCGAGTGTGGTTCAGTCGAAGAAATCATGGAAGACTTGCTCGTCGACGTTGAGAAGAAAGTCGAAAGCAAATACGAATTTTTAATCAAAGACCATCGCTTGACGTTTCACGGCATCTGTAAAGTGTGCCAAGCCAAAGGCGTCACGCTTGAGGGTCATAAAGCAGTCATCAACGGATAAAGCAAGACAGGCAGCCTCTTAAAGGCTGCCTGTCTTTTGTATGTCGTCACGTCGTCAAATAACGGGACAAGACGGTGGCGATGCCATCGTGATTGTTCGACAGCGTGATTTCGTTCGCAATAGCCTTGATGTCTTTGACGGCGTTGTCCATCGCGACCCCGATGCCGGCATACTCGATGATGGAGCGGTCGTTATGGCCGTCCCCGAACGCGATAACGTGCTCGCGGTCAATCCCAATCTCCCGGAACACGTGATCGAGTGCCCGGGCCTTGTCGATGCCGAGATCCGTGAACTCATAGTACATGGCTGCCGTGAACATGCCCGTCACGCGGTCCTTGAACGGTCCGGCGAGCAAGTCGGCATGGGCCTGTAGATAGTCCGGCTGTCCGGCGACGAGGATTTTATAGATCGGGAAGGTGATGGCGTCGGCGAGTCGCGGCTCTTCCCGCAATTGGAACCGTCCGCCGCGCGACTCATATTCGATGATATTGAACGGCTTACCATTTAACTCGAGCATGCCGCTGAAGACGTCATTGACGTACATATACGTCTCGTCATTGATCATCGGGATGACGTCGAATCCGGTCAAATGATCCAAGATGGCAATCGCGTCGTCCTGATCGATGGCCTGTTCGAACAGCGTCTCGTTCGTTCTGGCATCGGTCACACATGCCCCGTTCGAGGACACGAGGAGACCGCCATACTCGTGGAGCCGGAGCTCGTCGGCGAACGGTTCGATGCCCCGTTTCGGTCGGCCCGAGGCGAGGACGACTTTGACACCGTTCGCCTGCAAATCGAGGAGCGTCTGTTTCGTTTGGGGTGAGATGAGTTTTTGATCGTTCAATAGCGTTCCGTCGAGGTCTAATAAGATGGCTTTGATCATGGTGTCGTCTCCTTATATGGTCAATTCGAGTTTGTTTTGTTCCGGATCGAGGAAGACGCTCTCGTAATAGCCGTCCCCGGTCGTCCGCGGACCATCCACAAGCGGATAGCCGTCGGCCTCGAGCCGTCGCGTCAACGTGTCGACCGCTGCTTTGCTGCCAAGCGCGAACGCGATATGTGCGTAGCCGAGCGTCTCAAGCGAAGCGTCTTCGATGTCCGGACGGCGCATCAACTCGAGTCGGCACGTCGAATCAGGGAACGTCAGGAAATACGATTCGAACTGTTTCTGTTCGTTCGTATACTTGTCGTTCGCCGTTGCCCCGAGATACGTCTCATAAAAACAGCGCATCTGTTCAAGCTCGTTCACCCAGAGGGCGACGTGTTCAATCTTCATGTGGGTTCCTCCTTTGATTGTTGCTGCATGATGACATTCAAGCGTTCCGTGTTCAAGAGCATCCCGACCATGAACAAAACGGCCACGAGCGGGAATAGACCGAGCGATGTCTTGGACACGACGAGACCGAATAGCGGTGGCAGGAACGTGCTGCCCGTGTAGGCGAACGCCATCTGGAAGCCCATCAAGCGTTTGGCCCGTTCCGCACCGAACCGCTGCGGCGTCTCATGGAGCATGCTCGGGTAAATCGGAGCTAGCCCGAGACCGATACAAATTAAGCCGATCAACATGGTTTCAGTCGTCGGAATGAGAAACACGAGGCTACCGATTAAGGCGAGGGTTTGCCCGAGTCGGATCATCTGTCGATTCGTGAAGCGGAATGACAGGAACCCGCTCAAGAAACGCCCGAGCGTGATGCTGCCGTAATAGATCGATACCCACGTCGCGGCCGTCGCGACCGTAAACTGTTTCATCTGGACGAGGTAACTGCTGGCCCACAGTCCGATGAGCGCTTCAATGCCGCAATAAAGCAGGAACGTGGCTAGTGCATACGAGACGCCTTTCGGCAGTTTTCGATCGAGCGCGGTCACGGCCGTCTCTTGTCGTTCGAGCGAGGAGGGTTCCGTTTTGACTTCGCGCTTCCAGAGCGGGAACGACAGGAGCAAGATGAAGGCGAGCGCGAACTGAATCAACGCGACAATCAAATAGCCATCGCGCCAACCGTTCTCCGTCAAGACGCCGGCCATGACGAGCGGTCCGCCCGTCGCTCCGACGCCCCAAAAACAATGGAGCCAGTTCATATGGTGCGCCTTATAGTTTTCCGCGACGTAATGGTTGAGCGCGGCATCGACCGCGCCGGCGCCAAGTCCGAGCGGAATCGATAGGACAAACAGCCAAATCAAGGACGGGGCCGCGTAAAAACCGAGCAGGCACAGAGCAGTCACGAGCCCGGAGCCGAATGTGACTTGTTTCGTATCGAACCGTTCGAGCAATCGGCCACTGAGCAGGCTCGATAAAATCGTCCCCGCGGCGATGGTCATAAAAATCCATCCGGCCATCGAGATCGGGGCGTTGAACTCGACGTGCATCAACGGCCAACCGACACCGAGCAAGGCGTCGGGCAGACCGAGACTGATAAAAGCGATGTAAATCACGGCAAATAATAAAAATCCTGTCATGGTACACCTCTTCAAATTGATTCAAGCATCAACCCGACGCAACGTCGAGCCAAGCCTGCAAAATAATCTTCCTCCCAGTTGCCAATCAATAGATCTGGCATGTGAGCCACCGGAATGTGACGCTGGCAAGCATGCCTGATTGCCTCCAACTCAGGATCGACGAGATCGACATCCGAAAAAATGATGGCGTTCGGATTCAGCGTCGCGGTGAACGTCGCGACAAGCCGACCGAGCGCTTCGAAAGCGGAATCCGAAAGCGGGGCCGCTCGCTCGCTCTCCATCCGATTATGAAACGTCGAGTCGTCGTAAAGGGGTAAAAACGAGATTTCCCCGCTGAATCCCGTCTTGCCGCGGATGAGCTGTCCGTTGATGAGAATCCCGGCACCGGGTCCGTTCTTTCCTAAATAGATGTAGACGATAGATTGGTCACCGGCGAGTTCGTGCGTGTGTCCGTATCCATAGACGGCAGCGTTCATATCGTTCTCGATGACGGCAGGGCGATTGGAACGCGACTCGACCCAACTTTTCAAGTCGAGGTGTGCGAACGTCGGATAGTCCGGGGCGAAGATGACCGTCCCATCTGCGACGGCCGCTGCGACACCGATGGAGATCGCGCTCACATCGGGGGTTCGGTCCAACTGTCGGTCGAGCACCGAGCCGAGCGCACCGAGGTGGTCCCCGTTTAGAATCTCCTGCGTCCCGTCGTCGATCATCGTACCGATGCTATCGATGACACGATAGCGGACGACCGACTTCTCGACGTATAGCGTCAATCCGTGCGTGAACCGCTCATTATAGATGTAACGTTTGGCTGGGCGACCACCGCGTGAATCCTCAAAACCTTGTTCAAACACTTCACCGGCCTCCATCAACTGCTCCAACTGCTTCTTGACGGTCGGAAAACTGAGCCGGGTCGCTTCTGAGATGGCGGCGATGGTCGAATGACCGGATAAGACGAGTTGACGTCTGACGGCGACCGTCAGATTAGTAATGGTCTGGTCCATGGACGACTCCTTTCAAACTTTTTAAATCATTTTAATAAGTCGACTTGAGTGTACCAAATCATGATGAGATTTGTAAGCCCTCAATCGAAATATATGCGTGAAAACCTCACCAATTCCTGTCACAAAAAAGCTTTAAAAAAAATGAGGTCAGACGTCTTCACAACGGTTTACATAAGTGATATGATGTAAGCGTATTCAGGTGTAGCGAGGAAGGAGGGGGATGTCATGCGTTCGCAAGTCGAGTCATTTTTGCAGTACATGACGGTTGAAAAACGAATGTCCACGAACACGAGACAAGCCTATGCGAGCGATTTGACCCAGTACTTATCGACACTCACCCAACTCGGGGTGACAGAATGGAATGAAGTCACGCGGGCACACATCGTCAAACATATGGAAGAGTTATCGCAAGCCGGTCGGGCTGCTTCATCACTCCGACGGGCCGTCAGTTCGATTCGGACGTTCCATCATCATTTGAAGATGACAGGTGGTGCAACGACTGACCCGGCACTTTATTTGGAGACGCCGAAAGCGGAACGTCATCTGCCGGACACGTGGTCTCAAGATGACGTTGAACGGTTGCTCGACAGTGTGCCGACGTCAGACCCGCTCGCGCTCCGTGATCGGGCCATGCTCGAACTGCTCTACGGCACGGGGATGCGCGTCAGCGAACTTCTTGGGCTCGATTTGGATGATTTACAGTTCGAATTGGGGTATCTACAGTGTGAAGGCAAAGGCGAGAGCGCCCGGATCATCCCGGTGTCATCGGTCGCCCAAGGTTTTGTCGAACGCTATATCCAACAGGCCCGCAACGGGCTCGGCGGTCGGGAGACCGAGGCGTTGTTCTTGAACGGGCGCGGCGGAAGGCTCAGCCGTCAAGGGTTCTGGAAGATGATCAAACGACGGGCCAAAGAGGCCGGTATCCAAAAAGAGATCACGCCACACGTGCTCCGTCATTCGTTCGCGACACACTTGCTCGAGAACGGGGCCGATCTTCGGGCCATCCAACAGATGCTCGGGCATGCTGACCTCTCCACGACTCAAATCTACACACATGTCAATAAGGCACGACTCCACGATGTCTATCGAAAACATCATCCGCGTGCGTAAAGACACTAAAGGAGGAACTTTTTGTGAAGAAATTTAAACGTATTTTCTTGGTCGTCATGGACTCGGTCGGGATTGGGGAAGCCCCAGATGCCGACCAGTTCGGAGACGTCGGTTCAGACACGCTCGGGCATATCGCTCGTGAACACGGTGGGTTGAACATGCCGAATATGGGCCGCCTCGGGCTGTCGAACATCAAGCCGATCGACGGCATCGAAGTGTCGACGACACCGAGCGCCTACGGTCGCATGGAAGAAATCTCGGCTGGGAAAGACACGATGACGGGCCACTGGGAGATCATGGGCCTTCATATCGATACGCCTTTCCGTGTGTTCGAAGAATTCCCGGACGATTTGATCGACCGACTCAAAGAGTTCAGCGGACGCGACATCATCGGCAATAAACCGGCATCAGGGACAGAGATCTTGGATGAACTCGGCGAAGAGCACGTCAAGACAGGTGCCTTGATCGTCTATACATCAGCTGACTCGGTACTCCAAATCGCGGCGCACGAAGAAGTCGTCCCGCTCGACGAGTTGTACCGCATCTGCGAATACGCCCGTGAAATCACGCGCGAAGACCCGTACATGCTCGGTCGCATTATCGCCCGTCCGTTCCTCGGAACACCTGGCGCTTGGGTCCGGACATCGAACCGCCACGACTACGCGCTCAAGCCGTTCGGCAAGACGGTCATGAACACGCTTGAGACAGCTGGGAAAGATGTCATCGCCCTCGGGAAAATCAGCGACATTTATGACGGCGAAGGCGTCACGAAAGCGATTCGGACGAAATCGAATATGGATGGGATGGACAAACTCGTCGAATCGCTCGATGAAGACTTCGAAGGACTCTGCTTCTTGAACCTCGTCGACTTTGACGCACTCTTCGGTCACCGCCGTGACCCAGAAGGCTATGCGATCGCGCTTGAAGAGTACGACGCCCGTCTGCCGGAAGTGATGGAGAAGTTGCGTGAAGACGACTTGCTCATCATCACGGCCGACCACGGGAACGACCCGACGGCACCAGGAACGGACCATACGCGTGAATATGTGCCGCTCATCGTCCATCATCACGGTTCGACAGCGGTCGACCTCGGCATCCGCGGAACGTTCGCCGATATCGGCGCCACAGTGGCCGATAACTTCGACGTCGATGCACCAGCGCATGGAAAGAGTTTCTTAAACGAAATTTGAGGAGGCATTACTCATGGTAAATTGGAACGAAACAAAGGCATTTTTACAGGAACGCATGAACGGAACACCAGAAATCGGACTCATTCTTGGCTCAGGTCTCGGCGTCCTCGCGGATGAAATCGAGAACGCGGTGAAAATCCCTTATGAGGACATCCCGCACTTCCCGGTATCGACCGTCGAAGGTCACGCCGGCCAACTCGTCTTCGGGGACCTCGAAGGAAAACGCGTCGTCGCGATGCAAGGACGGTTCCACTTCTATGAAGGCTACTCAATGGAACAAGTCACGTTCCCGGTCCGCGTCCTCAAATTGATTGGTGTCGAGACGCTCATCGTCACGAATGCGGCCGGTGCTTGCAACGAGTCGTTCAATCCAGGGGACTTGATGATCATTACGGATCACATCAACTTCTTCGGTACGAGCCCACTCATCGGTAAGAACGCGAGCGACTTCGGAACACGTTTCCCGGACATGTCAGAAGCGTACGATAAAGAGCTCGTCACATTGACGGAAGGCGTCGCCACAAAACTTGGACTTTCTGTTCAAAAAGGCGTCTACTTCGGGAACACGGGTCCGACTTACGAGACACCGGCCGAAGTCAAGATGGCTCGCCTGCTCGGAGGCGACGTCGTCGGCATGTCGACGGTGCCTGAAGTCATCGTGGCCCGTCACTCAGATATGCGAGTGCTCGGCATCTCGTGCGTGTCAAACATGGCAGCCGGGATTTTAGATCAACCGCTCAACCATGAAGAAGTCATCGAGACGACAGAACGCGTCCGCCAAGACTTCCTTTCACTCGTACGCGGCACGATTCAAAGCATGTAACCACTACCCAACTAGGAGGACGAAACTTATGCGCATGGTCGATTTGATTTTGAAAAAACGTAACGGTGGCGAATTGAACGAAGAGGAGATTCGTTTCATCGTCGAAGGCTTCACGAACGAGACGATTCCTGATTATCAGATGTCAGCCCTTTCGATGGCGATTTACTTTAACGGCATGACAGAGAAAGAGACGGCGGCCTTGACGATGGAGATGGTCAAGTCTGGTGACGTCATCGATTTGTCGAACATCCAAGGTAAAAAAGTCGATAAACACTCGACTGGCGGCGTCGGTGACAAAATCAGCTTAATCGTCGCTCCGCTCGTCGCGTCAATCGGGATTCCGGTCGCGAAGATGAGTGGTCGCGGTCTCGGCCACACGGGTGGGACGATCGATAAGCTTGAATCGTTCCCTGGCTTCAACGTCGAGTTGACGGAAGAACAATTCACGAAGCAAGTAAACGACATCAAGATGTCAATCATCGGTCAGACGGGCAACTTGACGCCTGCCGACAAACGTCTTTACGCACTCCGTGACGTGACGGCGACAGTCGATTCAATCCCGCTCATCGCGAGCTCGATCATGTCGAAGAAGATCGCGGCCGGTGCCGACAGCATCGTCCTCGACGTCAAGACGGGTTCAGGCGCGTTCATGAAGTCGTTCGACGACGCGAAAGCGCTCGCTGAAGAGATGGTCGCCATCGGTAAGAACGTCGGCCGTAAGACGGTCGCCGTCATCACGGATATGGACCAGCCGCTCGGTTTCGAAATCGGGAACGCCAATGAAGTGAAAGAAGCGATTGAAGTCCTCTCGGGCAAAGACGTGACCGACTTGAAGACGATTGCCCTCACGATTGCCGGCCATATGGCGGTACTCGGCGAGTTCTATCAGACGTTCGAGGAAGCGTACGCTGACCTTGAGAAACGGATGGCCGACGGTCATGCCCTCGAAGTGTTCCGTCAGTTCGTAGCGGCACAAGGTGGCGACGCGTCGCTCGTCGATGACTTATCGAAACTTCCGCAAGCGAAGTATGAGACGACGTTCGTCGCGAAACAAGCAGGTTACGTCGAGTCGATTATCGCTGACGAAGTCGGTGTGGCAGCGATGCTCCTCGGCGCAGGTCGCGCGACAAAAGATGATCAGCTCGACTTCGCGGCCGGTATCACGCTCGAGAAGAAAGTCGGTGACAAGGTCGAGGCCGGTGACGTGATCGCCGTGCTCCGTTCGAACAAAGAAGACATGACATCTGCGCTCGAGCGGATGGACCACGCGTACACGATCGGTGCGACAGAGCCGACGGCGCGTCCACTCGTCCACGCCGTCATCCAGTAAGCGGCAAGTCAGAACGTCTGTTTCCACAAAATAGTGGAGACAGACGGTTTTTTTTGATAGAATGGGCAATGTGTGAGTGAGAATGACAATATGAACATAAAGGGGTAACTTTTCATGAAAAAAGGATCTATGAAATTAGAGAACGGCGAAATGATCGAATTCGACTTGTTCCACGATGCGGCACCAATCACGGTCGACAACTTCGAGGAGCTCGCGAACAGCGGCTTCTATAACGGTTTGACGTTCCACCGGGTCATCCCAGGTTTCGTCAGCCAAGGCGGTTGCCCAGACGGGACAGGTATGGGTGGTTCAGGCAAGACGATCCCATGTGAGACATCGACATCGTTCCCATACAAACATGAAGCGGGTTCGCTTTCAATGGCACACGCCGGACGCAACACGGGCTCGTCACAGTTCTTTATCGTCCATGAGCCACAACCACATCTCGACGGTGTCCACACGGTCTTCGGAAAAGTGACGTCTGGCCTTGAGCACGCGGTCAAACTTCGTCAAGGCACGAAGATGGCCGAAGTTAAAGTTTGGGACGAGAATTGATTTCTGCCTGAACGTTATGGCACAATGAGCCATGTCTCTCACGTGTTCACTTAGTGAAACATGAATGACTAAAGGTGGTGAAACCAGCAATGCTGGTGAAATACAAACAATCGTACGAAAAGACGGCGATGGGCTTGCTCGCGTTCTCATGTAGCGACAAATCTCCGCTCGCCTTGCTCGAACTCGTCCGATCCTACGAAGAAGACCCTGCCAAATTCCTCTATCTGTGGAGAGTCGGGGAAGACTTCGTCGGGATCATCGGGATGGAGCAACAAGAGACGACGATGTTCATCCATCATATCGCGCTGTCTCCGTCGTTCCGCGGCGAGAAGCGTTCTTACGAATTGCTCGATGAGACCCGGAACTTATTGCCGCTCGACTTGACGCTTGTCGGTCAAGGCAAAACCGGTGACCTGCTCGATAAATGGAACCAAGTCGTCATTTAAAAAAAGCTAGGCTCAGCGCCTAGCTTTTTTACGTGCCTCGAGCGCTCGGAGCCGTTCGGTGACGACGGGTGTCCGGTCTCGATACATATGTTTATGGACGAGCTCGTCAAACGTCAAAGTGGTCGGTTCGAAGGCGGGCTTCAAACGCTCGATGCGTTGTCGTGTCGCTTCATTGAGCGGAAGCGCCTCCGGGAGCGGCCAACGTTGCAAGTCACGGGCGAACGTCGCGGTATCGATTCCAAGGGCTTCGAGTTCGGTCACGGCCAACGTGAGCTTCTGCTGTAACGCTGCGATACTCTTTTTTGCACCGGGCGTGTTACCGCGACGGGCATGGTAGTGGGCAACGGCGTATTGAATCAAGGCGGCGTAACCGAGATCCTCTCGCCCCCCGTCCTGCCATGCTTCTTCAAGCACTTCATGGCACTCGAAATAATCGGCATGACATTCAAATAAGAGCGTATACTGGATAAAAGGCGTCGACATCAAATTTCTCCTTTCGTGGTCACGGTACTACAAAACATGTTATACTAAAGCGCAAAAATGTAAATGGCAGGTGTCTCTATGGAAGCGTACAACGTCAAAATCGATACGTTCGAAGGCCCGCTTGACCTGTTGCTCCACTTGATCGGAAAAATGGAGCTCGACATCGCAGACATCTCTGTCTCCGAGGTCACGGATCAGTATGTCGCCTATATCCGGACGATGCAAAAATTTGAACTCGATGTGGCCAGTGAATATTTGGTCATGGCGGCGACGTTGCTCCAATTGAAGAGCAAGCAACTGTTGCCACCGGTTCCAGTTGAAGAAGATGACATTCCCGACTTTGGGGAAGAACCGACCCGAGAAGGGTTGATTCGACAGTTGATTGAATATAAGGCGTATAAAGAAGCGGTCGTATTCATGCGCGAGCAAGAAGAGTCTCGCCTCGAACTGTATAGCCGTCCCGGTGAGGATTTGACGCGCTACATGTCCGACCTCGTCCAGCCGTATGACGGTCCACTCAACTTTGCGGACTTATTGCACGCCTATTCGAAAATGGTCGAACGCAAGCGGTGGAAAGAGCGTCGCAAAAAGACGATCAAACGTGAAGAACGGACGCTTGAAGAACAGATGACACGGTTGCACGATCACGTCTCGGCAAAGCGGACAACATCGTTCTTCTCGTTTTTTGAGGAACGTCCCGATGTGTCGGACCTTGTCGTCACGTTCATGGCGCTACTCGAATTGATCAAGTTGCGCGTTGTTACGACCAAACAGGAAGAGCGAGACATTCAAATCTCGTTCGTCGAATCGTCAAAGGAAAGGGATGAAGCCGTTGCTGTCTTATGAAACGATTATTGAGAGTCTATTGTTCGTCGTCGGCGAAGAAGGAATGGAAGTGCGGGCCCTCGCGGACACGCTCGACATTTCGGAAGCCGCTGCCCGCGAACAGTTGAGCAAACTAGAAGCATCGTTCAAAGATTCGGGTCGTCCGTTCCAACTGATTGAATCCGCGGGCGTGTATAAGCTCGTGACGATTCCTGAAGTGTCGGAGTACATTCAACGCTACGTCGGCACGATGGCCGAACAGGCGTTATCACGTGCCGCGATGGAGACGCTCGTCATCATCGCGTACAAGCAACCGGTCACCCGGGCTGATATCGAGGAAGTCCGGGGCGTTAAAGTCGAACGTGTCATCCATACGCTGTTGTCTAAAGGATTGATTGAAGCGGCCGGCCGGGCCAAGACAATCGGCCGGGCCAAGTTATACCGGACGACCGAACATTTCCTGGACCATTTTGGATTCAATTCACTCGATGAATTGCCCCCATTAACGTTTGAAGACGAGCTCTCGGACGAAGGCGATTTGTTCTTCGGCCAGCCGTCTGCGATTACGCAAGATAGATTGGAGAATGAATAAATGGAACGTTTACAAAAAGTGATTGCCCAAGCAGGTGTCGCCTCACGGCGTAAAGCCGAAGAAATGATTTTAGATGGACGGGTGCGCGTCAACGGGAAAGTCGTGCGCGAACTCGGTACGAAAGTCGGTCCAAAGTCTGAAGTCGAGGTCGACGGTGTGAAAATCGAACAAGAAGAGCATGTTTATTATGTGCTCTACAAGCCGAGCGGTTACGTCTCGACGGTCGAAGACGATAAAGGACGGAAAGTCATCACCGATCTCGTACCGCCTGGATCGCGTGTCTTCCCGGTTGGACGTCTCGACTATAACACGACGGGACTCATCATTTTAACGAATGACGGTGAGTTCTCGAATATGATGACCCATCCGAAGTTCAAGATCCCAAAACGTTATGTCGCGAAAGTGAAGAACATTCCTTCGTATATCGCGATTAAACAACTCGAGTCGGGTGTCGAACTCGATGACGGCTACAAGACGGGTAGCGCCCAAGTGAAGATGAAGACGGTCGACCATAAGAAAAACTCGGCCATCTTAGAAATCGTCATCTCGGAAGGCCATAACCGTCAAATCCGTCGCATGCTCGAAGCAGTCGGTTCAGAAGTCATCAAACTGAAACGCGAACAGTTCGGTTTCTTGACGCTCGACGGTCTCACGACGGGCGAATGGCGTGAACTGTCACGCAAGGAAGTATCGAAGCTACGTGAGCTTGCCAACCCGACCGTACCACCCGTACAACGGGGCAAGAAAAAGAAAAAATAACAACTAAAAAATCGTCCTGAGATAGGATGATTTTTTATTTTGTGGAGATTGTGTGACAAAAAGATGAAAAAAGTCTGTTAATGTGCGTTTTTGGTGTTTTTTCAGTACAATAACAACTAAAGGATGGTGTGAACTCATGACGAAAGAAACAAAGTCGGGTGATCGCATGAACCAGGCGATGGCCCATAAGAAAAAACGGTCATTTTGGCGGCTCATGATTATGACGATGGTCCTGTTCGCAGGAGCGGTCGTTATCATGCAATTGTTTGAACAAGCCGGCAACGACGGACGTATCGAGGCCGGTGACGATGCGCCGAACTTCAAGCTCGTCAGTCTTGACGGGACGACGATGGTCGAGCGTGACACATACGACGGTAAAGGGTTGCTCTTGAACTTCTGGGGCACATTCTGTGAACCGTGTGAGAAAGAGATGCCGGTCGTCCAGGACAACTATGCCGCACTCCAAGACATGGGCGTCGATTTTTGGGCGGTCAACGTCGGCGAGACACCGCTTCGGGTCGATAATTTCGTGAACGGCCTCGGCGTCAAGCTCGACTATCCGATTTTGATGGACACGCGCAGCGAAGTCGAGAAGGCGTACGGGATTTATAACTTGCCGGTCACGTTCGTCATCGATGCCGACGGCAAAGTGATTGAAAAGTACGAAGGTGAACTCACGAAAGAGAAACTGATGGAGTTGGCCGAGAAGTCATTGTAAGCGAACGGGGGGCGCACAAATGCTAGATATGAAATACGACGGCGCCGATTTACGATCGAAGCGTCGTCCACGGTCATGGATTGACCGGGTGTGGAGCTTTTTTGCATCGGTCAAGGTCGGTCTATGGCTCATCGGGCTTATCATCGTCGGGTCGGCGATCGGAACGATTTTCCCGCAAGAGATGTATATTCCGCAACAGTTGCCGGCGAACCAGTATTACACGGACGAGTACGGGACACCGGGTACGATTTACTACACGCTAGGATTCCACAACCTCTATACATCGTGGTGGTACATCACGTTGATCGTGATGCTGACGTTATCGCTCATCGTTGTATCGATTGATCGATTTTTCCCGCTGTATAAAGCGTTGAAATTTCAACCGGTCCGACGTACCGATCGCTTCATGCGCGGACAACGTTTGATTGGTGAGGGAAAAGGGACGGACGAGCAAATCGATGCGTTCGGAGAGGCTTTAAAAGCCAAGCGTTATCAAGTGAAGCGTGATGGGGATGCCTTACTCGCCGAGAAATATCGATTCGGTCGCTGGGGTCCATACGTCAATCACATTGGGCTCGTCATCTTCTTCATCGGGGCGATGCTTCGCGTTTTCCCGGCATTCCATACGGATACGCTCGAATGGGTGCGCGAAGGCGATACGGTTCCGCTCGAAGCGACGGATGATGAATATTATCTTCGCAACGATCAGTTCATCTTAGAGATGTATGATCCGGAAAATAACGCGGAAGATGCGAAATTTGCCAAGGCGATCGAGAAAGCGGGCGCAGTCCCGAAAAACTATGAGACGGAATTGACGCTGTTCAAGAAGACCGGGACGAACGAGGACGGATCGCCGCAACTCGAGGAAGTCGATACCGGTTCGACGAAAGTGAACCACCCGTTCAAGTTTGAAAAGTACGAAGTGTATCAAGAACAGTATTCGAGTCGCCTGGAATTCTTGTCGATGTCCTTTAACGTTGCCGATAAAGAGACAGGTGATGTGTATGGACCGTTCACGGTCGATTTGACGAACCCGGAGACGACGTATGACCTCGGAGACGTCACGGTCAAACTGAACGACCTGTATCCTGACTTTGAGGTCAAGGACGGCCAACCGAACACGAAATCGCCACGGGCACTCAACCCGGCCTTCTTCATGGCGATTGACACACCAGACGGCACGACGGAATCGAATTTGATTGGAATTCGTTTAAACGTGGCCGATGAAGATAATCGCTATGTGTTCCAGTTCGCTGGTACGGAGATGGCAAGTACGAGTGGTCTACGCGTCAAGAGTGACTCGACGTATCCGATTTTGATTGTCGGTGGAGTCATCTTCATGATTGGAATTGTCATGGGGATGTATTGGCCGCACCGTCGTATCTGGATTCGCCGACACAATGAGACGGACGTGCTCGTCGCTGGTTTCACCAACAAGAACCCGTCCTCGCTCAATCGCGAAATCACACCGCTCCTAGAGAAAAATGGCCTGCCGATCTGGGAAGATCAGGCACGGTTTGAAAAAAAGACGGACGACAACTCAACCAATGAAAGAGGGGAATCATAATGGAGTGGATTCAGTGGAGCAGTCGTTTGCTCTTTATCGCGTTCATCCTTTACGCTGTCGCGACCGTGTTATTCACGATCGCGGTCAGCGGGATGCGCAAAGGCCGAAACGTCAACCGTATCGCCTACGGCAAATATGCGTTCATTTTGGCCGTCATCGGCTTCATCGCTCAAATGACATATTTTATTTTACGTTGGGTCGGGGTCGGTTATGCACCGGTATCGAACCTGTACGAATACACGACGTTCTTCGGCATGATGATGGTGTTCGGGTTCCTCGTCGTGTACGGGATTTATAAAAATGACGTGCTTGGCTTGTTCGCCATGCCGGTGGCGCTTCTCGTCATCGCTTTCGCTTCGATGTTCTCGAGCGAAGTGGCACCGCTTATCCCGGCCTTGAACAGTGTCTGGTTGAAAATTCACGTCACGACGGCCGCGCTCGGCCAAGGAATTCTCGCCATCAGCTTCGCCTCAGGTCTCATTTTCTTATTGAATGAGACGTCGATGCGGGAACAGTCGAAGTCACGAACGTGGCTTGAGATTACGATGTTCGTCCTCATGTGCACGCTCGGCTTCATTCTCGTCTCGATGCTCTTCAAGGCGATCGGTGCCGGTGGCGTGGTCGAGTTCACGAACGACCGCGGGACACAAGAGTCGTATGAATACTTCATGCCGATGTTGTTCGTGCCGGAAGGGGCTCAGCTTCTCTCTGGTTCGGGCGGACTGTCACTTGAGTTACCGACGTTCATCAATACATTGAAGTTGAACACGCTCATTTGGTCGGTCATCGCCGGCGTCGTGATTTATGTACTGCTTCGTTTCGTCATCTTGCGAAAACGGATTGCCGAGGCGCTTCAACCGCTCGCGAAAAAAGTCGACCTTGATCTCGCCGACGAGATCAGTTACCGGTCGATCGCCATCGGCTTGCCGGTGTTCATCCTCGGTGGACTCATCTTCGCGATGATTTGGGCACAAATCGCCTGGAACCGTTTCTGGGGCTGGGACCCGAAAGAAGTGTGGGCGCTCATCACGATGCTCATCTATATCTACTATTTGCATATGCGCATCCAACGTGGTTGGACGGGAACAAAAGCCGCTTGGTTATGTGTCGGCGGCTTCGCCGTCATCATGTTCAACTTGGTGTTCGTCAACCTCGTCATCGCAGGTTTGCACTCATATGCGTAAAAAAAGAAGTCACTTCGGTGGCTTCTTTTTTTACGCCGCTGTCAACTGACCGTTGTGAAGCCAAATAATAGAGTGGTATAGTTATGAAAGAGAGCGAAATGTTCACAATTGTGCAACATTCGCTACATCTTGTAATGGTTCTTTAGGAGGTTTAGTGGATGGCTAATAAAACTAAAATTTTAGTGGTCGACGACGAGGAAAGAATTCGCCGCCTATTAAAAATGTATTTGGAACGGGAACAATATGTGATCGTCGAAGCGACGAACGGGGAAGAGGCGCTTCAGCTCGCCCTTGAGCACAATTTTGATGTCATCCTGCTTGATTTGATGATGCCGAAAATGGACGGGGTCGAAGTATGTACCGAGCTTCGGAAATCGAAGGCGACACCGGTCATCATGCTGACGGCGAAAGGCGAAGAAGTCGATCGTGTCCAAGGTTTCGAAGTCGGAGCGGACGATTATATCGTCAAACCGTTCAGTCCGCGTGAGGTCGTCTTGCGCGTCAAGGCACTCCTTCGCCGCTCGGGCTCGACGAAATATTTGCGTACGGCCGAAAAATCAAAAGACTTGATCGTCTTCGCGCATTTGACGATCGACAACGATGCGCACCGCGTCACGGTCGACGGAGAAGAAATCGCGCTCACGCCGAAAGAGTATGAGCTCTTGTTCTTCTTGGCCAAACAAGTCGACAAAGTATTTTCACGGGAGCAACTGTTGAAAGAAGTTTGGAACTATGAATTCTTTGGAGACCTTCGAACGGTCGACACACACGTGAAACGACTCCGGGAGAAGTTGAACCGGGTCTCTCCAGAAGCCGCGCAAATGATCACGACGGTATGGGGTGTCGGGTACAAGTTCGAAGTCATCAGTGAGTGATGATTCGCCGGAATAGCATCGTCACAAAACTATGGTTGACGATTCTCGTATTGGTCAGTCTCATCTTGTTCATCGTCTCTGTGTTGATGCTCGAGTTTTTCAACTCGTTCCATATCGACCAGGAACGCGGCCACTTGGCCAAGCTCGGCGGGCAGGTCCAGTCGGTGTTGCTTCAAGAAGGGGACGCGTCACGGACGGTCGACCAAATCATTGAAGTGTACGGTGCGAACTATATATTAGAGAACGGGACGGTCCGTTCGAACTTTGGAACGGAAGTCGACGGTCTCATGACGGAGCTCGGCCGTCAGGATTGGGAAACGTATCAGGCGGTCGGGGAGACGGCGATTGGAAACTTTTCGTCATTTGACGATCAGGCGGCACTCGCGTATCGGACGACATTCTCACTCGAGACAGGCGAATATACGCTCTATTTGATCGAACCGCTCGACGCGATCTCGAGTGCGAACGAAGGGGCTCGGACGATCATCTTTTGGACGGTCGCGTCGGCGATCATCGTCACGACCGTATTTGCCTTCTTTTTATCGACCCGGATCACGGCACCGCTCCGCGAGATGCGTGACGCGGTCAATAAGACGGGAGAAGGGCAATTCGACCTCCGTCTCGTCCAGAAGTCGAACGATGAGATCGGGGAGTTGGCCGGGTCGTTCAATGCGATGAGTAGCCAACTGTCGACATACGTGAATGCGCTCGATCGAGAACGGCTCCAACTCGCCTCGATTTTACGGTCGATGGCCGATGGGGTCATCACGCTCGATCGTCATGCGAACGTCATTGTCACGAACCCGCAAGCCCAACCGCTCCTCATCGACGAACAGCCGCATGAAGTCGTCCTGTCTCTCTATGAGGACGTCGTTGCCGGGGCACCGGAGAAGACGATCGAAGTGAAACAAGACGAACATTATTATACGTTGACGGTGACACCGCTTCTCGGCGAGGATGATTTTGAAGGCGCGGTCGTCGTCATCCGTGACACGACCGAGAGCCATCGTCTTGACAAGATGCGAACCGATTTTGTTGCCAACGTCAGCCACGAGCTACGGACACCGCTCGTGACGCTTCAAGGGTATTCCGAGGCGATTATCGACGGCATGACCGAAAGTGATGACGCGACGAAAGAGTTCGCTTCCATCATCTACGATGAATCGCTTCGATTGGCCCGTCTCGTCAACGATTTGCTCGACCTGGCACGAATCGAGTCAGGCAAAGAGACGATGCAGTTCACGACGTTCGACCTCGGTGAATTTCTTCCGCGCGTCATGCGCAAATTCAACCAAATGGCGAACGAAAAAGGCATCACGCTGTCAACGGAGGCCCCGCGTCATGCCATCGAGGCGGACGGGGACCGATTGGAACAAGTGTTCACGAACTTGATCGGCAATGCCATCGCCCATACCGAGTCGGGATCAATCCGGCTCGAGGCGAGTGAAGAGGAGGCCGGCTTCGTGATCCGTTTGTCGGATACGGGCAGCGGCATCCCGAAAGAAGATTTGCCGTTCGTGTTCGAACGGTTCTACAAAGCGGATAAAGCGCGGACGAGCGGCGGCAAGACGGGTACCGGCATCGGTCTCGCCATCGTCAAAAACGTCATCGATGCCCATCAAGGCACGGTCGACGTCTCGAGCACGCACGGGGAAGGGACAACGTTCACGATTCATCTTCCGTACACACAACCGCACGCATAACGACAATGGTGACTCCTATGGGTCACCATTTGTGGCATCAAGGAGGAAATGACATGAAACTGTACACACGAGGCGGGGACAAAGGGGAAACATCACTCATCGGCGGACGTGTCTTAAAGATTCATCCGCACATCCAGGCGATGGGGCTGTTAGATGAATTGAACAGTCAGATCGGTCTCGCGCTCGCCCATCAGACAGACGAGACGCTCCGGTCCCAGCTGACGAAGATTCAACATGATCTATTCGATCTCGGTTCCGAGCTCATGTATACTGAGACGCCGCCACAACAAGTCGATTTGACAATCGTCACCGAGCTCGAGACGTGGATTGACGAACTTGAACCGAAATGTCCGGAGCTCGTCCGCTTCATCTTGCCGGGTGGCAGTGTCGGTGCGGCGAGCCTGCACGTGGCACGTACCGTCTGTCGCCGTGTCGAACGAGAGCTCGTCAACGTCGACGCCGCCGCTCGTCAGCTCCCGTACTATAACCGGCTGAGCGACTATTTGTTCACCGCGGCCCGTTACGCCAATGTCGTGGCCGGAGTTCCCGATCAAGAATACGCCCGCGGTGCGGACGTGTTCAAAACGAAAAAGAAAAAGGAGTAGATCAACTTATGAAAGGAATCGAACAATTCCAACAACGACTGCATTATTCGGTCTACCCGACCCAAAAATTTAAAACGACGACATGCCTCGTCTCATTTGCGGCCCCACTGTCGGCTGAGACGATTGCCGACCGGGCTTTACTGCCGTATGTGATGGAGAAAGCGACAGAAGCCTATCCGTCGATCGAATTGTTTCATACGCCGCTCGAACAATTATATGACGCGAGCCTTTACGCCGGAGCGTCGAAAGTCGGCAAAGAACATGTCATCCAGTTCCAGCTCGAAGTCGTGAGCGATGCGCTCGTCGGCGAACCGGTGCTCAGTGAGGCGATCAAGCTGCTCGAAGAAGTACTCCTTCGTCCGAACGCCTATGACGGGGCGTTCCAACCGCTCATCGTCGAACAGGAGGCCCGTCTCCAGCGTCAGCGCATCGAATCGGTATACGATGACAAGATGCGCTTCGCCCAGCAACGTCTTCAAGAACTGCTCGGCGGCGAACTCGCCATCCAGTCGCTCGGTACACTCGAACAGTTGGAGCACGTGACGCCTAAGACGCTCTTTGATGCCTATACCTCGATGATCCGTCACGATCGTGTCGACGTCTACGTCGTCGGCGACGTGAGTCGTGAGCAAGTGACTGCCGCGTTCGCGCCGCTCGAAGGGCTCGGGGAACGACTCGTCCGTGAGTATCCACAGCCGGTCGACCGTGAGTTTCAGCGTCTCGAGGAACATCAAACGATCAATCAGAGCAAATTGCACCTCGCCTATCAAGTCGACGTCGACCCGCGCAGTGAAGACGCTGTCCGGATGCAAGTCGTCAATGGACTGTTCGGCGGCTTCCCGCACTCGAAACTGTTCATGAACGTCCGGGAGAAAGAGAGTTTGGCCTACTATGCCGCCTCGCAGTACAGCTCACTCAGCCGGATGTTATTCGTCTATGCCGGGATCGATGCCTCGAACCAGGCGAAGACCGAGGCGATCATCGCCGACCAACTCGCCGACCTCCAGGCCGGGACGTTCGAGGACGAGACACTCGAACAGACGAAAGCGATGCTGTACCATCAACGTCGTCAACTCGGGGATAACCCGCGCCAATTGATCGCTTGGATGAGCGGCTCGGACATCCGTCCGTTCTCGCTCGAGGAAGAGATGGCCATCATCGAGCGGACCTCGCGGGATGATGTGGCCGCGCTCGCCAAGGGCCTGGATTTACAGGCTGTCTATTGTTTAAAGGGGGGAACTGTATGAAACTCGATTTTCCAAACGTCGGAGAAACGCTCCATCACACCGTCCTCGAGAACGGATTGACGGTCTATTTATTGAAGAAGACCGGTTATGAGAAGACGTATGCCACGTTCACGACGAAATATGGTTCGATCGACCGTCGCTTTAAAACGGAAGATTGGGTCGACGTGCCGGACGGGATCGCCCATTTCCTTGAGCATAAGATGTTCGAGAAAGAAGACGGCGACGTGTTCCAACAGTTCGGACGCCTCGGCGCGTCGGCGAACGCGTTCACGTCGTTCACCCGGACGGCATACTTGTTCGGTGCGACGTCGAACGTCAGTGAGAACTTGAAGACGTTGATCGACTTTGTCCAAGCGCCGTACTTCACGGAGGCCTCGGTCGAGAAAGAGAAAGGGATCATCGGCCAAGAGATTCAAATGTATCAGGACAATCCGGGCTGGCGCCTCTACTTCGGTTTGATTGAGGCGATGTATGCCGAACATCCGGTCAAAATCGATATCGCCGGCACGATCGAATCGATTAGCGCCATCACGGCCGACGATTTATATCGCTGTCACGAGGCGTTTTACCATCCGAGCAATATGGTGCTGTTCGTCGTCGGCAATATCGACCCTGACGCTGTCCTTGCCGAGATTACCGCCAATCAGGCGGCGAAGACGTTTGATGCGCCGCTATTGACGGCGCGTGAGGTGGTCGAGGAGCCCGAGACGGTCCATATGACGGAACGGGTCATCGAGATGGACGTCTCGGTCCCGAAAGTGATGATCGGCTATAAAGATACGCCACGCCCCGGCAAAGAGGGCATGAAGCAAGAGCTCATCGTCGAGCTCCTCATGCACGCCTTGTTCGACACGACGGCACCGCTCTATGCGGAACTGTACGCCGAAGGATTGATTGATGACGCGTTCTCGTTCGACTATACGTCAGAAGAGACGTTCGCCTTCGCCGTCCTGTCAATGGAGACGCCACACGTCGAGACGTTCGTCGACCGGATCACGTCCGCTCTCGAGCGTCCGCTCGAACTCGGCGGCGAGACACTCGATCGCAAGAAGCGCATGATGAAAGGACAGTTTTTGAAGGCGCTCAACTCACCAGAGTTTATCGCCAACCAGTTCTCACGCTACGCACTCAGCGGCGGCAACATGTTCGACATCCCGGACTTGCTCGATGCGATTACGCTTGACGACCTGTATGCGGCGTACGACCGTCTGTTCCAAGCCGATCATCGGACGGTCTGTGTCGTCAAGAAACCGTGACGACGCTCATCACGGGAGCGAGCGGAGCGATTGGCCGTGCCGTCGCGCTAGCGTTTCGAGACGATGCACTCATTTTGCAGGCGCATTCGCAAACGGAGTCGCTTCGTGCGTTCGTTTCACACGAACAGTTGACGGCCGACGTCGTCACGTGTGACCTCGACGATGAAGCCGGACTCGAAGCTTGGCTCGAGACGCTCGGACCGGTCGACCGCCTCATCCATGTCGCCGGTAATCATGCCTACGGTCTGCTCGTCGATCAGTCACTCTTCGAGCTCGACCGGCTGTATCGCATACATGTCCGCTCGATGGTCCGTCTCGTCCAGCACGTTGTCGGGCTGAAACCGTATGACCGCCCGCTCGACATCGTCGTCGTCTCGAGTGTCTGGGGCGAGGTCGGTGCGGCCGGAGAAGTCCTCTATTCAACGGTCAAGGCCGCCCAGCTTGGATTCGTCAAGGCGTTCGCGCGTGAGGCCGGACCGTTTCACGTCCGCATCAACGCGGTCACGCCGGGGTGGATTGACACCCCGATGAATGATACGGTAGAAGAGACGAAACAAGACGTTCGGGATGAGATTCCGCTCGGCCGGTTAGGAGGCCCAGGGGAAGTAGCGGAGACAATACGCTTCCTCTGCTCTCCGGCAGCCGCATACATGACCGGCACCGTGCTTCGGATCGACGGCGGTTGGGTGTGAAACTTTGTTGGCTCGGTTGAAACGAGTTCTTTTCAATTCTTCTAAAATAATTTAGAATGAACAAGGTAGCGAGCACACATCAGAAAGGGTGGACGAGATGGATCATAAGTTCGAAGAATGGTATCTCGAATATGAACTTTGCCAAAATCGACCCGGTATCCTCGGGGATATCGCCTCACTGATGGGGATGCTTCAAATCTCAATCGTGACGATCAACGGCGTCGATCTACAGCGCCGCGGCATGCTGTTAAAGGCACCGGCGGCCGATCACGTCCATCGTTTGGAACATATTTTGCGCAAGATGGAAGCCATCGTCGTCATCAAGCTCCGGCGCCCGAAACTCCGGGACCGGATCGCAATTCGACACGGACGTTACATCGAGCACGATAACGATGACAAGAAGACGTTTCGTTTCGTGCGTGAGGACCTGGGTGTCCTCGTCGATTTCGTCGCCGAACTGATGAAAGAAGAGCGGCATTTGTTGATCGGCGTGCGCGGCAACCCGCGTGTCGGAAAGACCGAGTCGATTGTGGCAGCGAGCGTCTGTGCGAACAAGCGCTGGCTATTCCTGTCCTCGACGCTCATGAAGCAGACGGTGCGGACTTCGCTGTTCGAGGAAGAACGCGAAGGAGACCACGTCTACATCATCGACGGTGCCGTCTCGACGCGGACGATGGATGAACGCCATCGGCAATTGATTCGCGAAGTCATGCGACTTCCGTCTGTCAAAGTCATCGAGCACCCAGATCTTTATGTGCGCAACACCGACTGTGTGTTCGAGGATTTTGATTACATCATCGAACTACGGAACTCACAAGATGAGGAGATCATTATTCCTCAAGAGACACATCGTGAGGCAGAATGGTTTGAATAACTACTTGAATGGAAGGTGTGGACCCCTGTGACAGAACTAGGGACTTTTTTGAAACAAAGGCGTGAGGCGAGCGGTTTGACGCTCGACCAAATCCAGCAGACGACGAAGATTCAAAAACGCTATATCATCGCGATCGAGGAAGGTGATTACAAAAATCTCCCTGGCTCGTTCTATGCACGGGCGTTCATCAAAACGTACGCGGAATCGTTAGGGCTTGATGTCGATGAACTGTACGAGACGTATGCGAAAGACTTGCCGAAAATCGAGCCGCAGCCGACCGTTCAATTGTCGCGAAAACAAACCTACTCGAAAGCCTCGGAAACGTCGAGCCGTGTGTCGCGTTGGGTACCGAAAGTCATGCTCGTGCTCGTCGCCTTCCTCTTGATGACGGCCGTCTATTACGTCGTCCGAAACCTTGATTTTGGTGATCAAAACGCGTCACCGGCCGAGCCGTCGAACTCGGGTGTGACGATTGACCAAAATAAGGATGTCCCGAAAGAGGAACCGGTTGAAGAAGAACCGGTCGAGGAAGAGCCGGTCGAAGAAGAGCCTGCTGAAGAGACGGGGCCGATTGCGGTCGCGTCGACGAGCGGAGCTGATCTCACGTACGAGATTGCGACAGCCGATAAGTTGACGACGGAGATCCATGTGAAAGAATCGCCGGCGACGTATGTCGGCGTCCGAGACACATCACTCGAAGGACCGTTCCTCGCTCCGGAATATCCGAACCAATCGAAACAAAACCCGATTGTCATCGAGGACGCGGAGACGGATACGCTTCGCATCCGAATCGGCTTGATCGGTGGGGTCGAGAAAATTGTTGTCAATGGCCGGGAGCTTGAATTAGCCGACTCGCCGGTCACACAAAATATATTTGTAAAGAGAGTCGACGCAGAATAAGTTGACTCTCCTTCTAGAGGAGGAGTTCTCGATGAACCTACCTAACCGTTTGACGATGTTACGGGTGTTGCTCATCCCCGTGTTCGTCGTCTTACTCGCCGTAGATTTTGATTGGGGAGACATCGCTTTCCTCGGGGCGGACGTACCGCTCCATCAATTCATCGCCGCGGTCATCTTTACGATTGCCGCTATCACTGACTGGCTTGACGGACATCTCGCCCGCAAGCACAACTTGGTCACCAACTTCGGGAAGTTCATGGATCCGCTCGCTGACAAACTACTCGTCACGGCGGCACTCGTCCTGCTCGTCGAGATGGACCTCGTCGCGGCTTGGGTCGTCGTCGTCATCCTCTCGCGTGAATTCGCGGTGACGGGGCTGCGTCTCGTGGCTGCCGATGAAGGCATCGTCGTCGCGGCCGGAAAGTCGGGCAAAGCGAAGACATGGGTCCAACTCTTTGCCATCATCTTCCTACTGTTCGGCAACCCGATTTTCAGCTATGTCGGCATTCCGTTCGGTGAATGGGCGATGTGGCTCGCGCTCGTCTTGACGATTTACTCAGGGGCCGAATATTTTGCACAAAATTACAAGATCATTGTAAAGTCGATGTAACCGTCGGCACAGACGAGTTGTTCAGCTTGGCCGAACAGCTCGTTTTTTTATTTGGGGGGAGGAATTCGGATGAAACGGACCGAAATCATTGCGGTAGGCTCTGAACTGCTCTTAGGGGAAATTACCAACACGAACGCCCGTTACTTGTCAGAACAGCTGTCGAAATACGGACTGTCCGTCCTGTATCATGTAGTCGTCGGGGATAACCGGGAGCGCCTGAAAGCAACGCTCGAAGAAGCGAAAGCCCGGAGCGAACTCGTTATCGTCACTGGCGGACTTGGCCCGACGGCCGATGATATCACGAAGACGATGCTTGCCGACGTGCTCGACCGTCCACTCGTCCGCGACGAGGCCTCGCTCGAGACGATTCGTCGTTTTGTCGCCTCGCGCGGACGGACGATGAATGAAGGAGACGCTCGTCAGGCCGACGTCTTATCCGGGTCCGAAGTACTTGACAACCCGGTCGGTCTTGCGCCCGGCATGTGGATTGAAGGGGAGACGACATGGCTCTTACTGCCTGGCGTACCGTGGGAAATGAAAGCGATTGTCGAGTCTACGTTCCCGAACAAGTTCACGGGTGCGACGATTCATTCCGAGTCGCTTCGGTTTTATGAAATCGGCGAGTCCGCGTTAGATGAGGCGGTCGTCGATTTAACGACCAGTGCCAATCCGACGGTCGCCCCATATGCCGAGTCGGGCGAGTCACGGCTTCGAATCAGTGCTCGGGCCGAAACGGAATCCGAGGCGCGGCAAATGGTCGACCGGGTCAAACGGGACATTTTAAATCGGGTCGGCCGGTATTACTTTGGTTCCGATGAGGAGACGCTCGCTACCCATTTGATTCGAGAGTTGCAAGCGCGCAATGCCACACTGTCGATTGCCGAGTCGCTCACCGGCGGTCAGGCCCAAGCAATGCTCACGGCCGTGCCGGGGGCATCCTCGGTGTTCAAAGGTGGAGTCGTCACGTATTCGGACGAGCTAAAAAATAGGTTTTTAGGGGTGTCCCTTGATACAATTGAGTCACACTCGGTCGTCTCAACAGAAGTCGCCTTTGAAATGATCCTCGGTTTGATTCGTCAGACCGAGACGGATTATGGACTGGCGTTCACTGGAGAAGCCGGACCCATGTCAAGTTCGGGTCAACCGGTCGGCAAAGTATTTATCGGTATCCGGTCACCGGCCGGGATTGACGTGATTGAACGCAACTATCCACATCAAGAGCGGCACGTCATTCAAGCCCGAGCGACAAAAGACGGAATATGGGCGCTCCTTCAACAAATGAAAAAAGGCGAATAAACGTTCGCAAAAAACTTGTGTATCGTTCTCGGTTCGCTTATAATGAAAGTATCAATCAAAGGAGGCTCATTAATCTATGAGTGATCGTAAACAAGCGTTAGAAATGGCATTACGCCAAATTGAGAAACAATTCGGTAAAGGCTCAATCATGCGCCTTGGTGAAAATACAGATCAGCAAGTTTCCGTTACCCCATCAGGCTCAATCGCCCTTGACATCGCTCTCGGTGCCGGTGGCTACCCACGTGGTCGTGTCATCGAAGTGTACGGACCTGAATCGTCAGGTAAGACGACGGTGGCGCTTCATGCCATCGCTGAAGTTCAAAAGCGCGGCGGGCAAGCAGCCTTCGTCGACGCCGAGCACGCGCTCGACCCGAAATACGCCCAAAACCTTGGCGTCAACATCGATGAGTTGCTCTTGTCTCAACCGGATACAGGGGAACAAGCCCTTGAGATCGCGGAAGCCCTCGTCCGCTCTGGTGCGGTCGATATCCTCGTCGTCGACTCGGTTGCGGCACTCGTTCCGAAAGCCGAGATTGAAGGGGAGATGGGAGACTCACACGTCGGTCTTCAAGCCCGCCTCATGAGCCAAGCGCTCCGTAAATTGTCAGGTGCGACGAACAAATCGAAGACGATCGTCATCTTCATCAACCAAATCCGTGAGAAAATCGGAATCATGTTCGGTAACCCGGAAACGACACCTGGTGGTCGTGCCCTCAAGTTCTACTCGTCGGTCCGTCTCGAAGTCCGTCGTGCTGAAACGCTCAAACAAGGCCAAGACATGGTCGGGAACCGGACGAAAATCAAAGTCGTCAAAAACAAGATTGCGCCTCCGTTCAAGACGGCGGAAGTCGATATCATGTACGGCGAAGGCATCTCGCGTGAAGGCGAGCTCATCGACATCGGGGCCGACCTCGATATCGTTCAAAAGAGCGGCGCGTGGTACTCGTACAACGAAGAGCGTCTCGGTCAAGGCCGTGAGAACGCGAAGCAGTATATGAAAGAGAACCCGTCGGTGGCCGCATCGGTCGAAGAACGAATCCGCGACCACTACGGTCTCAACGGTGAAAAGACGGTCACAGTCGAAGCTGACAACGATGACGTCCTCTCGCTTCTAGACGAAGAATAAGCAACGTTTCTCGCCTGACACGGTTCAGGCGAGATTTTTTTAGTATAATTTTTTTGATGAATTGGTAGTTCTATCCTGTCCGTGCATTGCATTCTAACAGGTAAATAAGTACAATAAAGCTATACGCGGGCTCGCTCGCGTTTTCATTCATGAAAAAATAAAATAACCTTGCGAAAGGGAGGTGAACATGATGGAATGGCTATTAGAGCTTATTCTGATCCTCCTTTTGCCGATAGCTTTTGTTGCAGGTTTTTTTGTGCGTAAATCGATCGCCGAAGCGAAGATTCAAGGTGCCGAGACGGAAGCGACCAAGATTGTGGAGCAAGCGCGCCAACAATCGGAAGCGATGCAAAAAGAAGCACGGCTTGAAGTAAAAGAAGAGATGATTCAACTTCGCAATGAAACCGAACAAGAATTGCGCGAACGACGTGAAGAGCAGAAAGTGAAAGAAAATCGTTTCGTCCAAAAGGAAGAGCTTCTCGACCGGAAAGCAGACATGCTTGAACGGAAAGAAGACGCCTTGGATGAACGTGAGGCTGCACTCGCGAAACGGAAGCGTGAAGCGGAAACGCTCGAGAGCAAAGTGGAGGAATTATATGAGGAGGCACGCCAAGAACTAGTACGCGTGGCAGCCTTGTCGAAAGAAGAAGCACGGACCATCATCATGGACGAAGCGAAGCAGGAAGCGCTTCACGATGCTGCTCTCCTTCAAAAAGAAATCGAGCAAAAAGCAAAATTAGAAGCTGATAAAAAAGCGAAACACCTCTTGTCTCTCACGATGCAACGTTACGCGGCCGAACACGTCGCCGAGACGACCGTATCAGTCGTCAACTTGCCGAGTGATGAGATGAAAGGACGCATCATCGGACGTGAAGGACGTAACATCCGCACGCTCGAGACGCTCACCGGCATCGACCTCATCATCGATGACACGCCGGAAGCGGTCATCCTGTCTGGATTCGACCCGGTCCGTCGTGAAATCGCCAAGATGACGCTCGAGAAACTCGTTCAAGACGGTCGGATTCACCCGGCCCGCATCGAAGAGATGGTCGAGAAGTCGCGTCGAGAAGTCGATGAGCGCATCCGTGAATACGGAGAAGAAGCGACATTCTCAGCCGGCATCCACGGTGTCCACCCGGACCTCGTCAAGACGCTCGGTCGAATGCGTTACCGGACGAGTTACGGTCAAAACGTGCTCGCTCACTCGGTCGAAGTGGCCCATCTCGCCGGCATGATGGCCGCCGAGCTCGGGGAAGACGTCACGCTCGCCAAACGAGCGGGTCTCCTCCACGATATCGGGAAAGCCATCGACCATGAAGTCGAAGGCAGCCACGTCGAGATCGGTGTCGAGCTCGCCACGAAGTACAAAGAGCATCCGGTCGTCATCAACTCGATCGCCTCGCACCACGGGGACGTCGAAGCGACCTCGACGATCGCGGTTCTCGTCGCAGCGGCTGACGCCTTGTCAGCGGCGCGTCCAGGAGCCCGTCAAGAGACGCTCGAAAGCTATATCCGACGCCTTGAGCGCCTCGAAGCGATTTGTGAGTCGTTCGAAGGAGTCGAGAAATCATATGCCATCCAAGCGGGACGTGAAGTCCGGATCATCGTCCGCCCAGACGTCGTCGACGACGTCGTGGCGAACAAGATGGCCCGCGACATCTGTAAACGGATCGAAGATGAGCTTGATTATCCAGGCCAAATCAAAGTGACGGTCATTCGCGAAACGCGTGCCGTCGATTATGCGAAGTAACAAGAGCGGAGACATTCTCCGCTTTTTCTATTGGAGGAGGACAAAACTATGAAAATTTTATTTATCGGCGACGTGGTCGGAAAACCGGGTCGCGACATCCTGAGTGCCCAAATCGGACGCTTGAAGAGCAAGTATAGCCCGACGTTCATGCTCGTCAACGGTGAAAACGCAGCCAACGGACGCGGTATCACAAAAAAAATCTACCAACAGTTCCTTGAGCTTGGGTTCCATGGCGTGACGATGGGGAATCATACTTGGGACAACCGTGACATCTTCGACTGGATCGATGATGCCGACCGTATCGTCCGTCCGGCCAACTATCCGGAAGGCACACCTGGTGTCGGCATGATGGTGTTGAAACAAGGTGGGAAGAAGCTCGCCGTCATCAATGCGATGGGGACGGTGTTCCTGCCATCGCTCGACTGTCCGTTCCGCACGGTCGATGCCCTCGTCGAAGAAATCCGTGGTGAGGTCGATGCCATCTTCGTCGATATGCACGCTGAAGCGACGAGTGAGAAGATTGCGATGGGCTATCATCTCGATGGACGCGTTCAAGCCGTCGTCGGGACCCATACGCACGTCCAGACCGCTGACAACCGCGTATTGAACAACGGCACGGCATACATCACCGACGTCGGGATGACGGGACCGCTCGATGGGGTGCTCGGCATGGATGCCGAGGTCGTCTTGAGAAAATTCATGACACAACTCCCGGTCCGGTTTGAAGTTGCCGAGGGACGGGAACAACTTAATGGAGTTTTAATCACTATCGATGACCAATCGAAACGAGCCACAAAAATCGAACGCATACACCTAGATGATCAGACCGTTTGGTTTGATTGAACAACCTACCCGAGGGGGAAACAAGAATGGACGTACTCAAAGTTTCGGCAAAATCGAATCCTAACTCCGTGGCGGGTGCACTCGCTGGCGTACTTCGTGAAAAAGGAACGTGTGAGATTCAAGCAATCGGCGCCGGGGCGCTCAATCAATCCATTAAAGCGGTCGCGATCGCGCGTGGTTTCGTCGCGCCGAGCGGATTGGATTTGATTTGCATCCCTGCGTTCACCGATATTATGATTGACGGAGAAGAACGAACGGCAATCAAGCTCATCATCGAACCACGATGAGCTTGCGGTCGGGACATAGGTCCTATTCTTGTAAGAGAAGCCATCGGCGCGGATGGCTTCTCTTTTTTGTCTGAAAATATGACGTTCTATCTTCTCAGGTTCGTCATTTTATGACAAGATGAAAGGGAACGTGAAGTTCGATCAAGAGATGAAGAGGGGGACGTTTTCAATGGAACAGCTCGTGTCTATGACAGAGAAGGAAGCAACGACACCTGTGATGAAAGCGATTCAAAAACATACGGCCGGATTCGGGGCGAAGTTGGTCGAAGTGCCAATCCCGACACCAGGAGCCGGGCAAGTGTTGATCAAAGTGAAGGCGACATCGATTTGCGGGACCGATGTCCACATCTATGAGTGGGACGACTGGGCGAAGAGCCGAGTCAAACCGCCATACGTGTTCGGTCACGAGTTCGCGGGGGAAGTCGTGGCGCTCGGGGAAGGTACGAAACGCATCCAAATCGGACAGACCGTATCGGCCGAGACGCATATCGTTTGTCATCAATGCAAACAATGTTTGCGCGGGCAATATCACATCTGTAAGAACACGAAAATCATCGGTGTCGACACGCAAGGCTGTTTCGCCGAGTACGTCGTCATGCCGGAAGAGAACTTGTGGGTCAATCCCGAGTCGATGCCGTCGAAGCTCGCCTCGATTCAAGAACCGCTCGGTAACGCTGTCCATACGGTGCTCGCCAGTGACGTGTCGGCCAAGTCGGTCGCCATCGTCGGTTGTGGACCGATCGGGCTCATGGCCGTCGGTGTCGCCAAAGCAGCGGGCGCGAGCCGGGTCTATGCAATCGATGTCAACCCGTATCGGTTGAAGCTCGCCGAAGACATGGGGGCGGACGTCGTCATCAATAGCCTTGAGCAAAATCCGCTCGAGCTGATCATGGATCAGACGGAGGGGGACGGCATCGATGTCGTCTGTGAGATGAGCGGGCATCCGGTCGCCATCGACCAGGCGTTCAAGATGGTCACGGCCGGCGGCGATGTCAACGTGTTGTCACTCCCGGCAAAACCGGTCGCGATCGACCTGACGCGTGACGTCGTCTTTAAAGGGGTACGTGTCCAAGGCATCACCGGACGCAAGATGTATGAGACGTGGGGCCAAGTGTCGACGCTTCTCGCGACGGGTCAGCTGAACGTCGAACCGATTATCACGCACGTGTTCAAGCTCGAGGAGTTCGAGCAAGGTTTCGAGCTCATGCGGGCCGGGAAATGTGGAAAGGTCGTCTTATTACCATAAACAGGGGGAATCAATATGGCATTTGAACATATTACAGAAGCAGTCAATGAAATGAAACAAGCGGGCACGTTCCGTTCGCTCGTGCCGCTCGAATCAGCACAAGGGAACGAGGTCACGATCGGTGGCAAGTCGCTCGTCCAGCTATCGTCGAACAACTATCTCGGTCTCGCCAACCATCCGCGCTTGAAGCAAGCGGCAATCGAAGCGGTCGAACAGTTCGGTGCCGGCACTGGGTCGGTGCGGACGATCGCCGGGACGTTCGAGATGCATGAGGCGTTCGAACGCGAGCTCGCCGAGTTCAAGCATACGGAAGCGGCGCTCGTGTTCCAGTCGGGCTTCGCGACGAACCTCGGCGTCTTGTCGGCGCTACTCGGCCCAGAGGACGTCGTCATCAGCGACGCGCTCAACCACGCCTCGATCATCGACGGCATCCGGTTGACGAAAGCGGCCCGCCGCATCTATAAACACGTCGATCTCGAGGACTTAGAAGCGGCCTTGAAAGAGACGCAAGATTACCGGACACGTCTCATCGTCACGGACGGCGTCTTCTCGATGGACGGCAATATCGCGCCGCTCCCGGAAATCGTCGAGCTCGCCGAGAAGTATGACGCGGCGGTCATGGTCGACGACGCCCACGCTTCGGGCGTGCTCGGGAAGAATGGTCGCGGTACGGTCAACCACTTCGGTCTCGACGGACGGGTCGCGCTCCAAGTCGGGACGCTATCAAAAGCGATCGGCGTCCTCGGCGGGTACGTCGCCTGCTCGAACGACGTGCGCGACTTCTTGATTCAAAAAGGACGTCCGTTCTTGTTCTCGACGTCACACCCGCCAGCGGTCGTTGCGGCGAACCGTGAAGCGATTCGTGTCATGAAGGAAGAAGAGGAACTGTTCGATAAGTTATGGGCGAACACCGAGTTCTTTAAGACAGGACTTCGCGATCTCGGCTTCGATATCGGGCATGCGACGACACCGATCACGCCGGTCATGCTCGGTGAAGAGACACTCGCACACACGTTCTCGGACAAGCTGAAAGACCACGGCGTGTTCGCACAGAGCATCGCCTTCCCGACGGTCGAGAAAGGCAAGGCCCGGATTCGGACGATCGTGACGGCGGAACATACCCGTGACGACCTCGAACGTGCGCTCGCTGCCTTCAAGGCGGTCGCAGAAGAATTGAACGTCACGCTCCACGCGTAAGGTTGAACTGCAGACGAACCGTCTGCAGTTTTTTTTGGTGGGGTGATGTGGACGTGAGATAAACCATCATGCCCATCCGTTCATTCATTTGAAATTTTTGGTAGGCATATAGGAGGTAGGCTTTAAAATTTGAACAGTTAAGACATGATGAATGGTTATCGTTTATTTCAAACACCGTATTTTGATCAAAAAATCTTAAGAAAGATATTCGGAGTAGGCTAACCTTCTTTTGATTGTCTGAACATATTTTTTTCTTGGCTGGGGTCCGTGTGCATCTGGGGAACAAATATTGTTTCAAGATTTAGAGGAGCCAACGCTGATGGGTGATATAGTTCCCAGTCATTTTCTTTTGGCTATCCACATCAAAAAGCAAGGCCCGTGGCCCTGCTCAAAGAATCAACATCCCGCGGAATCCACGGGCCGCATAATACGAATCGGCACCATTATGATAGAGGAAGATATGGTCGTAGCGGCGGTCGCAGAATAAGGCGCCGCCTTTTTGACGAATCGTTTCTGGAGTGACAATCCAGCTCGATGTTTTCAAATCGAACGAACCGAGCGTCTGTAGATGACGATACGTTGCTTCGTCGAGTAGCTCGATTCCCATCTCCTCAGCCAATGCGACGGCGCTCCCATCCGGTTTGTTCTTCTTCCGTGCCGCCAACGCCGAAGCGTCATAGCATAGGCTGCGTCGACCACTCGGACTTTCTGGAGAGCAGTCGCAAAAAGCTAAGGCGCCATTCGGAAGTCGAATCACATCAGGTTCGCCGCCGGTTCGTTCCATCTCGGCAAGCACGACGAGTTTCTGGTCGTCCTCTTGAAGGCGAGTCAAGACGTCGGGCCAAGTGAGATCAGGATGTCGTTCGGGATGGGCGTTAAATCGTACATGTAGAGTTTGCAATATCTCGTCCTTTTCCTGGTTTGATAACGTGTTCATATTTAGATTCCTCCTAACTAGTATTTTCTTTTAGTATACGTGATGCGGAATGAATCTGTTGTAACCAAAGGAATTGTAAATCATATAAGGGGGCGCCTTTTTGTTATGAAGATTGGACCACATCTCCCATCTGGTCGATTTGTCGACCGACCCAGACGAGCGGAACGGTCAACGCTGCGCCAATCAAATAGACGATGGCAATCGGCAATCCGTCCGCGAGTAGTCCGAACGTCAGGCTGCCGATGCTGAAGGCGAGGGTGTAGGCCGTCTGTTGGACGCTATACACGTACGGAAGTTGCGAGGCAGGTGTCATTTCTTGGAGCACCGTGTTCGTCTGGATGATGCGGAGCTGGGTGGCGTATCCTTGAACCGCGAGCGCGATGAGCGCGAACGCGATATGAGATGTCATGCCGAACAATAGGGCCGCTAAGACAGACAAGATGGAGCTGACGGCGAGCGAGCTGTTGCGCTTTGCGCGATACAGGTAAGCGCTGGCCAGAATCATGCTAATCAAGAAGCTCGCGTTCATCGTTCCCCACCAGCCCGTATCGATGTGGAGGTGGCGTTCCAAATAGACGAGCAAGAGCGCCGAGATCCAGAGTGTGCTGACGAACGACTCGAACGTGACGAACACCGTGATTAACCTGGCGAAAGGAGCAGTGCGCACGAAGGCGAGGCTGTCCTTAAGCGATATGTCTGATTCGCCATCTTCTACCGTCACGTCGCGGTCGAGTGAACGGACGAAGCGAAGCGTGACGAGCGTCGAGAGCATGAACAACATCAACGCGATCATCAGAGCGAGCTCGCTTGAGAAGGAAGCGACGACCATCGTGCCGAGAGGCCACATCGCCAGCTGAATGAACTGGTTCGACCCTTGGACGAGACTGTTCGCTTGTTGGCGATTCGTCGTCAGCCTGGGGATGAACGACGCCTGGACCGGACGGGCGAACCCATCCAAGAAGGCGATGAGCACGACGAGGCCGAGGACGAGAATCGACTCCGACCAAATGACGGCCCCGAGCAAGACTGTCTTCAACAGTTGTGTGACGAGCAACATCTGACCGAAGGTGAACCGAGATAAGATGCGGGCAAAGAACAGACCGCTCACGGTCATGCCGAGCGTGACGGCAATCGGGAAACTGGCCGCAGCCAGGGCGGAACCGGTCTGTTGATATAACAAAGCGATTAAGGCGACGATATAAAGCACGTCACCAATATTGGCCAGCCATTGACTGACCAGCATCAGGTAAAACGACTTCATCATGACTCTCCTCCGGAACTATTCAATTTTGGGTGGATGACATGAGGTCGAATTACATACTTTCACCGCTTTCAAATTATTTACAAATAGTTTACGATGAAATGATGAAGAACACAATAATTGGTAACTTAACGGGGGAAATGACATGTTACGCTATGACATCAATGATCAGCTTCAACTACGAATGTTCACCATTGACGACGCGGAGGCGTTGTTCCAATTGACGATGGCATCGAAGCCATACCTTCGCGAGTGGCTCGGGTGGCTCGATTACACCGAGACGGTCGAAGATTCGCGGCAAAACATCGAAGGACGAATCAAAGGATTGATGGAGACGGGCGGCTATCCGAAATCGTTCGCGATTGTGTATCAGGACGAGCTCGCCGGGACGATCGGCTTCAATGACATCGACCGGGGCATCAAATGCGGGACGGTCGGCTATTGGCTCGGCCAAGACTTTCAAGGCAAGGGCATCATGAGTCAAGCGCTCGAGACGGTCATCGATTATGGGTTCCGTGATTTGAAACTCGATAAAATCGAGATTCGGGTCGCAACTGGGAACGTGAAGAGCCGGGCGCTGCCCGAGCGATTCGGTTTCCTCGAAGAAGGGGTGCTTCGCAATGCGGAGTGGCTCTATGACCGCTACGTCGACCACGTCGTGTACGGGCTGTTGCGAGATGAATGGGCCCATTAACATACAAAACCCCGTCCTGTTACAAGGCGGGGTTTTCGTTTGGGATTTGTTCGCCGTAGAGTTCGCTACCGAACTCCGCGTACGCCTGTTCGTAGCGCCGGAGTGATGACTCTTTATGCATACATGTCACATTCATCCGCTCGAGTGACGTCATGTCGGTCGCGTACGTCTTCAAGACGTGGGCGTTCCGGAGCATCGATGGTGTGACCGAGCGGGTGAGACCGCTCCGTTCGTTCAATTGGCGCATCATCTTCGTGATCATGACGATCGTCAACTGTTTCGGCTGGTTCTTCGCATACACCCAGCGGAATGTCATTCGGGCGAAGTCGAACGAGACGAAGACGGGGTCGTCCGAGTACCAGCGCGGACGGACGGGCGTCGGGATGTCGGCCAAGTAGTTCATGAGGAGCGTTTGGTCTTCTTGACTGAGTTTCAACGTGAACCGGTTGCCGAGCCGGTCATAGACGTCGAACTCATGGCTCGCGAGATGCAGGTCGTTCATCCGGAGACGAATGATATGGTGGACCCGGAGACCGTATTTATAGAACAGCGTGACAATCAACTCGTTTCGGTTGACGAGATATGGGTGCGCCTGGAGCTGATTCTCGCTCAGACCGCTTGTTGAGCGGATCGTCCGGACGAGCTTGTTGAACTCGGCAGGCAAGGCGATCTGGTCGACGGTGAGCGTGTGGGCCGGTTGCGCATACGTCAGCATCTTCTTACGGAGCGGGTTCAAGAAGACGGTCAGGCTATTGATGACGGTGACAATCCGGGCGACCGTCGCCTGTTGATATTGCTTCTCCTCGATGAGGAAGTCGTTGACGAACGTCTTCCACGATTCGAGCGGGACGGCGAGCCACGCCTCCGGGGCATCGAGCTCGACGTTATGGTCATGAAAGTATTTGTGCACATCGATCAAATCGTACCGATAGCGTTTCAGCGTCGACGGTTGACGGCCGCTCGCGCCGAGATGGAACAAGTACGCCTCGATATATTCAGGCAATGGATACTCTTTTCTACGTTTCGTCATGGACGTTCCTCCTTCTCCTCATATCGTACCACAAACGGACGTTCTCCATTCGTCGTTTCGTGGTAAGATGGAGGATGAGACTTATAGGAATGAGGGATTTTTATGCAACGAGAGAAAGTCATTATCGTCGGGTGTCAATTACCGACCGTCGACGATTGGACATATGAACAATCGATGGGGGAACTCGTCGAATTGGTCGATACGGCACGAGGTGAGGTCGTCGCCCGTCTCGATCAGAAACGGCAACAAGTCGACCGCCGCACATTCATCGGGAAAGGGAAGGTCGAGGAGCTCGCGGTGCTCATCGAACAGTTCGAGCCGGACATCGTCATCTTCAACGCCGAGCTGTCGCCGGCCCAATCGAAGAATATCCGCATCTCGCTGAACGACCCGGACGAGATGAAACTGATTGACCGGACGCAATTGATTTTAGACATCTTTGCCGGACGGGCCCAATCGAAAGAAGGGAAGCTCCAAGTCGAGCTCGCTCAGATGAACTACCTGCTCCCACGTTTGATCGGACAAGGCACGCAGTTGTCACGTCTCGGTGGCGGAATCGGGACTCGGGGACCGGGTGAGACGAAACTCGAGTCCGACCGTCGTCACATCAAGCGCCGCATCGATGAAATCAAGAAAAATCTCGAAGGCACGGTCGCGCACCGTGACCGTTACCGGGAGCGTCGGAAAGAAAACCGTGTGTTCCAAGTCGCGCTCGTCGGTTACACGAACGCCGGGAAGTCGACAATCTTTAACCGCTTGACGGATGCGGATACGTACGAACAGGACGAACTGTTCGCGACGCTCGACCCGCTCACGCGCGAGCTCGAGTTGCCGCGGGGCGGTAGAGTGTTGATCACGGACACGGTCGGATTCATCCGGGACTTGCCGACGAAACTCGTCGCCGCGTTCCGCTCGACGCTCGAGGAAGTGCTCGGGGCCGACCTCGTCTTGCACGTCATCGACGCATCGAATCCGCATTACATGAACCAAATCGACACGACGAATTCGGTCTTGTCGGAACTCGGGGCGAGTGAGGTACCGCAGCTCGAGGTATACAATAAGAAAGACCGGTTGACCGAAGACTTCGTCGGCGGACCGCTCGTCATCTCGGCGCTCGATTCGACCGATATCGAGACGCTCATCGGCGCGATTGAAGATAAGATTGCGGATGTGTTGACGAAAGTACACGTCGTCTTGCCGGTCCGCTCGTTCGAGCATTACCATCCGGCCAAAGATTCGATGTATCGTCTCGAGGAGAAGTTCCTCGATGACGGTTCGGTCGAACTCGTCGGATATATGAGAGAAGACACGCGTCTATATGCGACGCTGAAACCATTTGAGGTGTGAAACAATGATGTGGCAAGAAAAGATTGCGTACTATGATGAATTGGCCCCGTTCGTGACCGAGGCGGAAGAACGGGTAAAACCATATTTTGAAACGATCGAGGCGACGGCGGAGTTCAACCAATACCGTGTCCTCGAGTCGTTCAAGAAACACAAAGTGTCGGATTTCCATTTCAATCCGACGACCGGGTACGGCTATGACGATATCGGGCGCGACACGCTCGAGTCGATCTACGCCGACGTGTTCGGGGCGGACCTCGCCCTATGCCGTCCGCAAATCATCTCCGGGACACACGCCATCGGGATTGCCTTGTTCGGTGTGTTGTTGCCAGGAGATGAGCTGCTCTATATCACCGGCAAGCCGTACGATACGCTCGAAGAGATCGTCGGGATTCGGGGAGACGGCCGTGGGTCGCTCAAAGAGCTCGGTGTCGGCTACGACACTGTCGAGCTGAAAGAGGACCGAATCGACGTCGAGACCGTCATCGGACGGATTCGTCCTGAGACAAAGCTCGTCGGCATCCAGCGCTCGAAAGGTTACGCCAATCGTCGCAGCATCCCGGTCCAAGAAATCGGTGAGGCGATCAGGAAGATCAAAGCGGCACATCCGCACGTCTTCATCTTCGTCGACAACTGCTACGGCGAGTTCGTCGAGACGATCGAACCGACCCACGTCGGGGCCGATCTCATGGCCGGCTCGCTCATCAAGAACCCGGGTGGCGGCTTGGCGAAGACGGGCGGCTATATCGCCGGGACGAAAGAACTCGTCGAACGCTGTTCGTTCCGCATGACGACGCCAGGCATCGGGAGCGAGGCCGGTCCGTCACTCTACTCGCTCCAAGAGATGTACCAAGGGTTTTACATGGCGCCACATACGGTCGCCCAAGCGTTGAAAGGGGCACACTTGACGGCGAGCCTGCTCGGATTGCTCGGTTTCGAGACCGACCCGCATTATACGACGCCCCGGACCGATTTGATTCAATCGGTGACGTTCCGCGACCGTGACAAGATGATCGCCTTCTGTCAGAGCATCCAAATGGCGTCACCGGTCAATGCCCACGCGTTGCCGGTACCAGCCTATATGCCGGGCTATGAGGATGACGTCATCATGGCGGCCGGGACGTTCATTCAAGGATCATCGATTGAACTGTCGGCCGATGGACCGCTCCGGGCTCCATACACGGCATACGTCCAAGGCGGATTGACTTACGCCCACGTCAAGGTCGCGCTCATGCTCGCCTTGAGCCAATTGCGGACGAAAGAGCTCGTCACATTTGACCGTGACAATATCTCACAGAAGTTGTAACCGAAATGTCATGTTAACTTTCTTAACATCTATTGACAGGTAAGTTGTCATGTATTATTCTCACAGTGTGAGACAGAAAAGGAGGGGTAAGAGATGGCCGATCAATTTCGTCGCTCCAACCCGTTGTTTCCGATTGGAATCGTTCAAGATTTGACACAGCTGACAGGTAGACAGATTCGGTACTATGAAGAACAGGGTCTAATTTCGCCTAGTCGGACGGAATCGAAACGACGGCTCTATTCCTTTAATGATGTCGAACGTCTACTCACGATCAAGGATTTTATCGACCAAGGCTTCAACTTGGCGGCGATTCGTCATATGCTCGACAACACGGACGCCAAAGATGCGGAATCACCAAAGGCACCGGTCGATGAAGCACCGAAGATCTCTGAACAAGAGTTACACAAATTATTGAAAACACAGCTTCAAGAAGCTGGCCGTTTCAATAAGACGTCGCTCATTCAAGGTGAGCTGTCACGTTTTTATCGATGACGCCAGTACACTAACCATTACACAATGTGAGAGGGGACATTTCACCATGGCCAGAAAAACGTTCACGAAAGAAGACATCAAACGCATCGCACAAGAAGAGGACGTACGCTTTATTCGTCTTCAATTCACGGATATCCTCGGTACGATCAAAAACGTCGAGGTACCGATCAGCCAATTGGACAAAGCACTTGATAACAAGATGATGTTCGATGGCTCTTCAATCGAAGGGTTCGTACGCATCGAGGAATCAGACATGAACCTCTATCCAGACCTTGACACATGGGTTGTCTTCCCGTGGACAGACGGCAGCGGTAAAGTCGCTCGCTTGATTTGTGATATTTATACGCCGGACGGCAAACCGTTCAGCGGTGACCCGCGCGGCAATTTGAAGCGTAACCTCGAGCGCATGCAGAAGCTCGGCTTCACAGCGTTCAACGTCGGACCAGAGCCTGAGTTCTTTCTCTTCAAGAAAGACTTGAACGGCCAACCGACACTCGAACTCAACGACCAAGGCGGTTACTTCGACTTGGCACCGGTCGACCTCGGCGAGAACTGCCGTAAAGAGATCGTCATCGAGCTCGAAAACATGGGCTTCGAAATCGAAGCATCACACCACGAAGTCGCACCAGGTCAGCACGAGATCGACTTCAAATACGCAGATGCGGTCACGACGGCCGATAACATCCAAACGTTCAAACTCGTCGTCAAGACGATCGCAGCGAAATACGGTCTTCACGCGACGTTTATGCCGAAGCCACTCTTCGGTGTCAACGGTTCAGGGATGCACGCCAACATGTCGCTCTTCAAAGGGGACACGAACGTCTTCTACGATCCAAACGGCGAAATGGAACTCTCTGACACGGCTCGCGCCTTCACGGCAGGGATTCTCGAGCACGCTCGTGCGTTCACGGCTGTCTGTAACCCGACTGTCAACTCGTACAAGCGCCTCGTTCCTGGTTACGAAGCACCTTGCTACGTAGCATGGAGCGCGCGCAACCGTTCACCACTCGTTCGTGTACCAGCGGCCCGTGGCCTCTCGACACGTATCGAAGTACGTTCGGTCGACCCGGCGGCGAACCCGTACCTCGCTTTGGCCACGCTTTTGGCTGCAGGTCTTGATGGAATCGAGAAAGAAATGGCGGCTCCGAAGCCGATCGATAGCAACATCTACGTCATGGACAAGCCAGAACGTGTTGCTAACGGGATTGACGACCTTCCGGCTACGCTCTTCGACGCGCTCGAAGTACTCCGTACCGACAAAGTCGTCATGGAATCACTCGGTGAACATATCGGTGAGCACTTCCTCGAGTTGAAAGAAATCGAGTGGGATATGTTCCGTACGCAAGTGACAGAGTGGGAACGCGATCAGTACATGACGCTCTACTAAGTCGACTAATAAGGGATATTCCCTTTAAAATCAGAGTCCTGAACGAGTCTTCGTATGAAGTGCTCATTCAGGACTCTTTTTCTATAATTCGCTTCAACTAATCAATATAATGAGGGAGAATGTATATCACTATAAATGTAATGGAATGGGATAGGGGGACGAGAAGTGGCAACACCATTAAAAGACGTGTATGATGAGACCTTTTTGTTGGAATTTGGACGACGTATTCAAACCGTGTATCCGTCATTTGACGTACAGGCTTTTATCGCATCAATCATAGATGAATCGTGGGAAGCGTTGGCACTCAAAGGGCGTACTCGACGTATTTCGATAAAACTCGGTCAGTATTTGCCACAGGATTACGAATCAGCTTTGGACGTATTGGTTGAAATTGCAGATGACTGCGTCGGCTTTCCTTATTTGTTTTTCCCGGACTTTGTAGCGGTGTATGGACAGGCAGAAGAGCATTGGGAACGCTCGATGTCAGCGCTCGAACGCTTCACACAGAAGTCGTCTTCTGAATTTGCGATCAGGTCTTTTTTATTGCGGGAACCAACGCGTGTGATGCACCAAATGACAGCTTGGGCCATTCATCCGAACGAACATGTTCGGCGTTTGGCGAGTGAGGGTTGTCGTCCTCGCCTTCCGTGGGCGGAATCGTTACCGATGTTCAAAGAAGACCCAGCTCCAGTGTTGGAGATTTTAGAGTTGTTAAAAGACGATCCATCATTATATGTGAGAAAAAGTGTCGCTAACAACCTCAACGATATCTCGAAAGATCACCCAGAAGCTGTACTCGCAGTCTCGCGACGATGGCAGGGCGAGCATCCTCATACCGATTGGATCATTAGACACGGATGCCGGACACTGATCAAGTCAGCCCATCCTGACGCGTTAACGATATTCGGTTATACGCAGGAAACAAATTTAACCGTCGACTCATCGATTTCTATACATCCGAACGTGATCAGCATAGGGGAGGCGTGCGAGATTCAATACGATGTGTCCATTCGTCCAGGGGATGCTGCTTATATTCGTATCGAATACGCGATTGAGTTTATAAAGGCCAACGGGAAAGCGAGTCGTAAAGCATTCCTGCTAGCGAATAGAACCGTCGCTGGGGGGGCGCGACTTGCAGCGACCAGAGTGCACGACTGGTCAGATTTGACGACCCGTCGGCATTATCCAGGGGAGCATCGTGTCGTCTTGTTAGTAAATGGACGAGAAGTGGCTGAACATCATGTCATGTTGCATAAAAGTTATTGAACTTCTATATAATAAACGGTTCAAAAAAGGGCAACCCTGTCTATTTAGACGGGTTGCCCTTTTTGGGTGTGTAGCATAACGATCTGGTTAAAACGCACGTTTGAAGAACGTGGACGCATAGTCGAGCGTCGTATGTAGCGTCGTCGCGAAAACGAGTCCGAAGAAGCATGCTGCCCCGTTCAGATCGAGCCACGATCTGACAACTTCCTCATACGGCGTGACCGTGAGCAGAAGCGTGAGCGGGAAACCGAGATAGATGACCCGGATCAGATCGCTCAAGAGCGGAAAATGCGAGAATAACGACCGATGGGGCATAATCTTCACATAAGGGAGCCAAAAGCCCCGAAGCGGTCCCCATCGATAATAGGCGTCCGACTTCAAATCGAGATCCGGGGAGAGCCAGAACGTCCCGATGAGGGCGCCAAGCAAGAACACGGTCGGAACATCGATGTCAATAAAAGGCGTGGCAATCGCAAGAGCACCGATTGCCACGAGATTCGTACGGGTATGTGTCTTGCCACTAGCCATTAGTGAATCGTGCGGTATACACCGATGACCTTCCCTAAAATCGACACGTTATCGAAATACATCGCTTCGAGCTCGTCGTTCTCCGGCTGGAGGCGAACTTTCGAAGCTTCTTTATAAATCCGCTTCACGGTCGCTTCACCTTCATCCGTCATGGCGACGACAATCTCTCCATTGTCGGCCGTGTTCTGTTGACGGACGAGGACGCGGTCCCCATCCAAGATCCCCGCGTTAATCATCGAGTCTCCTGAGACAGAGAGCATGTAGACGTTGTCGGAACCGACGACGTGAGCCGGGAGCGGGAAGTGTTCTTCCACGTTCTCGATGGCCGTGATCGGCGTACCGGCTGTGACTTTCCCGATGACCGGCACGTACATGACGGCATCGTGGTCTTCGACGACGGACATCTCTTCATCCAAAATCTCGATGGCGCGTGGCTTCGTCTTATCACGTCGAATCAATCCACGCTTCTCAAGACGGTCCAAGTGACCGTGTACAGTCGAGCTCGATGCGAGCCCGACAGCCTCGCCAATTTCGCGGACCGAAGGGGGATACCCTTTCGCCCGAACCTCGGCTTTTATAAAATCAAGAATCTGTTGTTGTCTTGCTGACATTTTTTTCAATGGATTTCACCTCGATTATGTCGAATAACCTGCGAACGCATCCTATTCTTTATGGGTTTAGTTTAACACAAGAACACATGAGCGCACAAACATTCGTTCGTTTTTTTCTGCTTGACCGAACAGAAGTTCTTATTTTATGATGAGAACAGATAAACGAACAGACGTTCTCGAGAACGTGTATTCTTATTCCCAGGAGGCAATGATTATGAGAGACACAATCAATGGAATCATCTTAGTCGGCATGTTGGCATTCGGTATGTTCGTATTTTTCGCGGTCGGAGAGCTTCGTGACAACGAAGCGGTCGTCGTGACCGAACAAAAAGTCGAACACAGTATTGAAGAAGAAGTCGCCTTGACAGAGGCGGAGACGCTCGAAGCGCATATTCTCGCTAAACGGGATGAGAAAAAAGACGACAAGACGACGTGGTTCGCCGCCGAATAATCGTTTCTGATTGCGAACATCCCTTCATCCTGTGTATCGTAGAGGGCGAATGGAAAGAAAGGAAGTGACGCGATGCGAGTCGTCATTTATTGTCGCGTATCGACGAACAAGTCCACCCAAGAGACGTCGCTCAGTCGTCAGGCGGACGAATTGAAGCAGATGGCGAGACGTCTTGATGCTGAGGTTGTCGATGTGATCAGTGAACAAGAGAGCGGGTATGAGGTCAATCGGGCGGGACTGCTCGATCTATTGGAGCACGTCTCGACGTCTGATCTCGATGCCGTGCTCGTGAGCGATGACAGCCGTCTCGGACGGGGAAATGCAAAAATCGCTATCTTGCATACGCTCATGAAACATAACGTGCGCTTGTTGACGATGCAGTCGTCCGATGAATATATCGTCTCCGACGCCGAGAAGATGGTGCTCGAAATCGTCAGTGTCGTCGAAGAGTATCAACGCAAGATCCATAACGCTAAAATTTCACGCGGAATGCGTCGGGCGGTCGCGAACGGATTTAATCCGCATCGGAATATCCAGCACCATGACCAGGGCGGCCGGAGCCGAATCGAAGTTCCGATTGAAGAAATCGTCCAATTGCGTGAACGTGGACTCACGTTCGCTGAAATTGCCGCCACCCTCCGCGGTTTTGGTTATGAGGTATCGAAAGCGACCGTGAACCGGCGCTACTTGGAGCACGTGTCGGTACCAGAAACTTGATTCCTGCTCGCTGATTTTGTACAGTAGAAGGACAAATTCAGTAGAGAGGGGGCGAGCCCGATGCTAGCACCTGAACAGTTGGAGCGAATCAATTTCCTCGCCAACAAAGCAAAGACAGATGGTCTGTCACCACAAGAGATGGACGAGCAGCAAGCGCTGCGCCAACAATATTTGCAAGCGTTCCGCCAATCATTCAAATCACAGATGATGGGAATGAAGGTCGTCGATCCGGAAGGAAACGACGTAACGCCAGAAAAATTAAAAGATGAGCAGGAACGTTACCGCTCAGAATGACCATGAATGCACATCCTATTTCATATAGGATGTGCATGTTTGTTATACGCGAACGTTGATCAGGGGGACTCATTGATGCGTTTTCAAACGAAAGGAAGTAAACGATTCCATTTAATGTGTTATACTAATTAATTAGTTGTGACACACGAATGAGTGTGCTAAAATATGACGGGTAGAAACTTTGTTAACAACAGAGAGGATGAAATTAGTGGAAACAACTACTAAAGAATTATTAGCGATTAACTCGATTCGGACGCTCTCAATCGATGCGGTCCAAAAAGCGAACTCAGGTCACCCGGGTATGCCGATGGGTGCGGCTCCGATGGCGTTCACACTTTGGACGGACAAAATGCGTCACAACCCGAAAAACCCGAACTGGTTCAACCGTGATCGGTTCGTCCTTTCAGCGGGACACGGTTCGATGCTCTTGTACTCGCTTCTTCACTTATCTGGTTACGATCTCTCAATGGACGATCTCAAATCGTTCCGCCAAATGGATTCGAAAACGCCTGGGCATCCAGAGTACCGTCACACGGCAGGTGTCGACGCGACGACTGGACCGCTCGGACAAGGGATCGCCATGGCTGTCGGGATGGCAATGGCAGAGAAACATTTGGAAGCGACGTACAACCGCGATGAGTTCAAAGTGGTTGACCACTTCACATACGGGATTTGCGGAGACGGTGACTTGATGGAAGGCGTATCGGCAGAAGCTGCTTCGCTCGCTGGTCACTTGAAACTCGGCAAACTCGTCGTCCTTTACGATTCAAATGATATCTCGCTTGACGGCGACCTTCACAAATCGTTCTCGGAAAGCGTTGAAGATCGTTTCAACGCCTACGGTTGGCAAGTGATCCGTGTCGAAGATGGTACGGATATCGATACGATCGCGAAAGCAATCGACGAAGCGAAAGCAGAAACGTCGAAACCGACCCTCATCGAAGTGAAGACGGTTATCGGCTTCGGTTCACCGAACAAGTCAGGCAAATCGGCATCACACGGTGCACCACTCGGCGAAGCTGAAATTGAGCTCACGAAGCAGTTCTACAAGTGGGAAGGCGAGAACTTCTACGTACCGAACGAAGTATACGACTTGTTCAACGATAAAGTCGTTGAGCCAGGCGCGAAGCATGAAGCGGACTGGAACGAACTCGTTGAAGCTTACAAGTCAGCACATCCTGAACTTGGTGCCCAGTTCGAGCGTGCGATGAACAACGAGCTCCCAGAAGGTTGGGACAGCGAATTGCCGACGTTCGAAATCGGTTCGAAAAAAGCGACTCGTCAAACGAGCGGTGAAGTATTGAACGCGATCGCCAAAGCGGTTCCGACTCTCTTCGGAGGCTCGGCTGACCTCGCTGGTTCGAACAACACGATGATCAAAGGCGCTGCGGACTTCGATGAAGATCCAGCCGGCCGCAACATTTGGTTCGGGGTCCGTGAATTCGCGATGGCAGCAGCCGTCAACGGGATGGCGCTCCACGGTGGGGTCCTCCCATACGGCGCGACGTTCTTCGTCTTCTCGGATTACCTTCGCCCGGCAGTTCGACTTGCTGCGCTCATGGGAATCCCATCAACGTTCGTCTTGACACACGATTCGATCGCGGTCGGCGAAGATGGCCCGACGCACGAACCGGTCGAGCACTTGATGAGCTTCCGTGCGATGCCAAACTTGTCTGTTCTCCGTCCAGCTGACGGAAAAGAGACGATCGCGGCTTGGAAGCAAGCAATCACGACGAAAACATCACCATCGCTTCTCGTCTTGACGCGTCAAGCGTTGCCAGAGCTCGTTGGTACGTCGGTTGAAGACGCAGCTAAAGGTGGCTATGTCGTCGCCGGCAACTCAAGCGAGGCAGACGTCCTTCTTCTCGGTACAGGTTCTGAAGTACACGTCCTCGTCGAAGCTCGCGAAGCACTCGCGGCTGAAGGCGTGAACGCGGCTGTCGTCTCGATGCCTTCGTGGGAATTGTTCGAAGCGCAATCGGCAGAGTATAAAGAATCGGTCCTTCCGTCGTCGATTACGAAACGTGTCTCGCTCGAAGCGGGCGCGACGCTCGGTTGGTACAAATACGTCGGTTTCGGCGGAAAAGTACTCGGCATCGACAAGTTCGGCGCCTCTGCTCCTGGGGATCTCCTCATGAAAGAATACGGTATGTCGGTCGACAACGTCGTCGCAGCTGTCAAATCACTTTAATCGCATGTTGTCAGTGGTGGCCCAGAGGTTTTGGGTCACCACTTTTTTTTCAGACGACTAGCGAATTAGCGTAATATAGTGTATAGTAAAAAACGATGTTTCATATGGTAGAGGAGGTTAAGCCTTGAGTACATTATTCTGGATTCTTCTTATCGTGGCAGCACTAATCGGGGGTATTGCGATCGGTTTCTTTATCGCTCGTAAATACATGATGAACTACCTCGAACAGAACCCACCGATCAACGAAGATATGATTCGTACATTGATGATGCAAATGGGTCAAAAGCCGTCACAGAAGAAAGTCAACCAAGTGATGCGCGCCATGAACGTTCAAATGAAGAACGAAAAGAAATAAACTCGATTGACCGAAGCACTTTGCGCCCGCAAAGTGCTTTTTTCATCCAGTTTTTGTTAGACAATCGAACAAACTTTCGCTAATCTAATAGAATAGTCTGAATTCAAGACAACATAGGGGGTGTTTCCAATTCGTGTATTCAAACAACTAGCTTGGTTCTTCAAGCTCGAGTGGCGGACGTATGCGCTCGGCATCGTCTTACTCATGTTCGTCGCGGCGCTCGAACTTATACCGCCGCGCATCATCGGACGAATCGTCGATGAAATCAACCGGGGAACGCTTGGAACAGATTTATTATGGATGTTGCTCGGCGGGCTCGCGGCCGTCGGGATCGGGAACTATGTGGCCCGTTTCTTCTGGCGATACTTCATCTTCGGGGCTTCGATTCGCCTCGGTCGGATGTTGCGGAGTCAGCTCTATCGTCATTTCACCGATTTAGATCAACGGTTTTATAAGAAGTCGCGGGTCGGGGATTTGATGGCCCATGCGACAAACGATGTCCAAGCCGTCTCGACGACGGCGGGTGCGGGGATTTTGACACTCGTCGATAGCATCACCATGGGAACGTTCGTCATCATCACGATGGTGACGACCATCAGTTGGAAGTTGACGGTCGTGGCATTGTTGCCGCTGCCAATCATGGTCGCGTTGACGACGCGATACGGCAAACTCTTACATAATCGGTTCGGGGTCGCCCAAGCGGCGTTCTCTGAACTGAACGATAAAGTCCAAGAGAGCGTCAGCGGTGTCCGGGTGTTGAAGTCGACCGGGGAAGTCGGCCGCGACGTTGACTCGTTCGAGAAGCTATCCGACGAAGTCATGGCGAAAAACGTACGTGTCGCGAAAATCGACGCCTTGTACGACCCGACCATCTTTGGAATCGTCGGCCTCTCGTATATCTTGTCGATCGGTTATGGGGCGTATTTGATTGAACAAGGAGAGCTGACCATCGGACAGATCGTTAGTTTCACCGCCTATCTCGGATTGCTCACATGGCCGATGCTCGCGTTCGGCTGGCTGTTCAATATCGTCGAACGAGGGCGGGCGTCTTACGACCGGATCGAGCGGATGCTCGCCGTCAAACCTGAGATTCAGGATGACCCGATGGCGGCGACGAAACTCGCCCATTCGGAGATTGAAGCGGATATTCGTGCGTTCCGCTATGACGAGACGCCCGTCCTGCAAGACGTCACATTCCGCCTCGAACGCGGACGGACGCTCGGACTCGTCGGCCGTACCGGTTCTGGTAAGACGACGATTGTACGCTTGTTGACACGAGAGTATGACGTACATGATGGGACGATCAAAATCGGTGGTGTCAACATTCGCCAAGTGAAAAAATCACTTCTGCTCGATAAAGTCGCCGTCGTCCCGCAAGATCATTTCTTGTTCAGCGATTCGATTGCGAACAATATCGCATTCGGCAAACCGGAAGCGAAACTCGACGAAATCATGGAGGCGGCCAAAATCGCCGAGGTTCATGATGACATCATGCGGCTGCCGGAAGGATACGCCACGCTCGTCGGGGAACGGGGTGTGACGTTGTCGGGTGGTCAGAAGCAACGGATTTCAATCGCACGTGCCCTCATGATTGAGGCGGACGTGTTGATCCTCGACGATGCCCTCTCGGCTGTCGATGCGAAGACGGAGGAGGCGATCATCGAGCATTTCCGGACCGGGAACCCTGACCAGTCCCGCTTGATTGTGGCGCATCGACTGTCCGCGGTCGAGCACGCTGATGAGATTCTCGTCCTTGAGGACGGTCGAATCATCCAACGCGGGCGTCATCAGGACTTGATTCGCGAGCCCGGTTGGTACAAAGACACGTACGATCGCCAACAACTCGAGGCGATTGTCGAAGGAGGTGGCCACCATGAAGCATGACGTTCAGGAATGGGCGGTCATCAAACGCCTGTTGGCCTACACGAACCGCTACGCACGTCCGCTCGGACTCGCTTTTGTGTTCTTGCTGCTCGCCACCGGCGCAAAACTCGCAGGACCGTTCTTAATCAAAGTGTTCATCGATGAGTTCGTGACGCCTGGCGTCTATCCGACAAACTGGGTCGTCACCTTGCTCGTCGTCTATCTCGTCCTCCATATCTCGGCGATCATCTTCGACTACTTGCAGTCAATTTCGTTCCAAAAGATTGCCTTGAAGATCGTGCAAAACATCCGGATGGATATCTTCCGACATGTGATGGGGATGCGGCTCGCCTACTTTGACCGGACTCCGGCGGGAGTGCTTGTCTCTCGAATCACGAACGACACCGAGGCCGTCAAGGAACTGTATGTCGGGGTAATGAGCACGTTTGTACAGTCAGCGGTTCAATTGGTCGGGACGTACGTGTTCCTTTATATCCTCGAACCGACGCTCGCGACGATGGGGCTCGTCCTTGTTCCGCTGTTCTGGCTCATCATCTGGGCGTATCGCCGCTATTCGACAAAATATTTTGCCCAAGTGCGTGACTTGTTGTCACAACTGAACGGGCAATTGAATGAATCGATCAACGGGATGGGAATCGTTCAACAGTTTCGTCAAGAAGAGCGGCTCGTCCGCCAGTTCGAAGAAACGAACGAGGCCCATCAAGAGGCACGCTATCGAAACTTGAAGCTCGACAGCATGTTGCTGCGACCAATCATCGAGCTGTTGCTCGCCTTCTCCATCATTGGACTGCTCGGCTATTACGGCGTCTTGTCGACGACCGAGCAAGTGCAGGTCGGGGTCGTCTATGCCTTCATCAGCTACATCGAGCGCATCTTCCGTCCGGTGCTCGACATCATGCAACGCTTGAGCGAGTTTCAACAGGCGGTCGTCTCGGCGGACCGTGTCTTCAAAATCTTGGACACGGATGAACCGGCTCCAGGAAAGAGTCTTGCCGGTCCTGCCGAAATCGGCTCCGGGGAAGTCCGGTTCGAGAACGTCACGTTCAGTTACGATGGGGAAGTCGATGTATTGAAACAGATATCATTCGTCGCCAAACCAGGCGAGACGGTCGCCCTCGTCGGTCACACGGGTAGCGGAAAGAGTTCGATCATCAACCTGTTGACCCGGTTCTATCCGTATCAATCAGGCCAAATCACGATCGACGGGTATCCGATTGAGCAGTTCGAGGAAGCCGAGCTCCGAGCCAAAGTCGGGCTTGTGCTCCAAGATCCATTTTTGTTCACAGGGACGATCGAGGATAACTTGAAACTGTTCAATCCGACGATCGACTCGGACAAAGTCCGGGAAGCGGCCGAGTTCGTGCAAGCTCATACGTTCGTCGAGAAGCTTGAGGCCGGTTACGGACATACGGTCGGTGAGCGCGGCGCGACATTCTCGAGCGGAGAACGGCAACTGCTCGCCTTCGCCCGGACGGTCGCCCGTGACCCGAAGATTTTGATTTTAGATGAGGCGACGAGTTCGATTGACACCGAGACCGAGGAGCGTGTCCAGCTCGCCCTCGATCGGATGAGACGGGGACGGACGACGATTGCCATCGCTCACCGTCTGTCGACGATTCAAGATGCCGACTTGATTCTCGTCCTTCATCGGGGTGAGATCGTCGAACGAGGTAACCATCAGGCGCTTTTAAAACAGGATGGGCTGTACAAAAAGATGTACGAACTTCAATCTGGTCAACGTCTGATGTCATAAATTACAAAAAAGACACCGTCAAGGTGTCTTTTTTCCATGGAAAAAGCCCGCCACTTCAAAGAAGGACGGGCCGTTTGGTTCGATTAATTTATGTGGTCTGAAGCGTGTATGGCTAGGACGTGACGTGTAATCAGCTTGTCCAATTCTTGGCTGACATGAATCACTTCTGGAGACGTCCAACTGTGCTGCGAGGCGATTTCATACAGTTCATCGCGTTTCTGTTCAATGGCATAATGTAAGTTTTCAGCTGTGATGACCGCCACGGTGTTTCCCCCATCATTTTAAGATCGATACTGACTAATAAGAATATCCAAATCTTAGCATCTAACACTACCGTTTACAAGTTTCATTTCCATTTCAAAGATTACAACTTCAATCATGTAAGGTGCTCGGAAAAAGATGCGAGCATTTTGAAAAGGTTTTCGCTATAATGGGGCTGAAAGGTGGAAGATCGCATGGAAGTCACACTTTGGCTCGCATTTGGGGCGGGCGTCTTATCATTTTTATCACCGTGCACGCTACCGTTGTATCCAGTCTTTTTATCGTATATCACTGGGGTCTCAGTCTCTGATTTAAAGAGCGAGGGACTGCGACAACGCACGGCCTGGTTTCACACGTTCTCATTCTTGATTGGTTTCTCGATCGTCTTCCTCGTGCTCGGTCTGTCGACCTCGCTCATTGCCGACGTGTTCATTCAATATAAGGATAGTTTGCGCATGTTCGGTGCCATCCTCATCTTCGTATTCGGCGTCTTTTTGGCGGGACTTTGGCAACCTAGTTTCATGATGCGTGAGAAAAAGCTCGCTTTAGGGGAGCGTAAAAGCGGCTACTTTGGAACGGCATTGATCGGAATTGGATTCGCGGCGGGTTGGACCCCGTGTACTGGACCGATTCTTGCCGGTGTCATCGCGCTCGCGGCCTCGAACCCGAGTCAAGGGATGGGCTATATGTTGGCGTACGTCATCGGCTTCGCCATCCCATTCCTCATCATGGCGAGCTTTGTCGGGAAAATCAAATACTTGGCGCGCAACAGTGCCAAGGTGGCAAAATTCGGAGGTTATTTGATGATGGCCTTCGGCGTCGTATTATATTTTGATGGCATGAATCGCTTCGCTGCTTGGATGAGCGAATTAGTAGGATTCACCGGATTTTAAAAGGGGTTGACCGAATGTCGATATTTTGGGGATCGACCCTCGTCGCACTAATGATGGGCCTGATTGCGAGCTTCGTTCGCGTCAAAGCATCAGCACGTCCGACGAATGCTAAAAAGATCTTGATTCCGCCCTTGGCGATGTCGACCGGGATGTTGCAATTTCTCGTCCCGGCGTTTCGATTGACTTGGCTCGAGGTCGGAGAAGCTTTAATCGTCGGATTGATTTTCAGTGTATTTCTCATCAAGACATCGAACTTCGAGAAACGTGATGGTGAGGTGTACTTATCCCGTTCGAAAGCGTTTTTTATCGTCGTCTTCGTCTTATTGGCGATTCGGACGGTCATGAAGGCGTTTCTCGGAGACGAAGTCAATATTTTCGCGACGGGCGGACTGTTCTATTTGATTGCCTGGGGCATGATCGTCCCATGGCGCATCGCCATGTACCAAAAATATAAACAAATCGCTTCAACATGAACGGCGTCCCTCGCGAGGGACGCCGTTTTGTCGATTATGAAGATTTTTTCGTCATGGCAGCTTCCGTCTCGGCATCGATCCCGGTGTTCGCTTTGACGAGGATGCGTTCGAAGTTTCCGGCGACTTCGTCCGACTTCGTCACGTACGTCCCGACGATGGCGGCGAGGAAGCCGAGCGGGATCGAGACGATTCCCGGGTTCGTGAGCGGGAATAACGCCTCACCGATAAAGATTGCCGAGCCATCCGGTGCCCACACGTTCGGGCTGATGGCGACGAGGAAGAGGGACGAGAATAATCCGACGACCATGCCGAACACGGCTCCGCCCGTATTGAACCGTCTCCAATAAATCGTGAACAAAATGACCGGCAAGTTCGCGCTGGCAGCGACAGCGAATGCGAGAGAGACGAGAAATGCGACGTTCATCGATTGGGCGAAGAAGGCGAGTCCCATCGAGACGAGTGCGACCGCGATTGAAGCGATCCGGGCCGCTGTGACTTGTTCTTTCTCGGTCGCTTCGCCCTTCCGGATGATATGACCATAGAAGTCGTGGGCGAACGCCGAGGCCGCCGATAGGACGAGTCCTGCGACGACGGCAAGGATTGTGGCGAAGGCGATGGCGGCCACGAAAGCGAACAATAAGTCACCGCCGAGCACTTGGGCGAGGAGCGGCGCGGCCATGTTCCCGGCCGGGTTGGCGGCGACGATGGCGTCCGATCCGACGAACGCGGCGGCCCCAAATCCGAGGAAGATCGTCAGTATGTAGAACGCACCGATGACCCATGTCGCATAGACGACGGATTGTCGTGCCGTCGGTGCATCCTTGACCGTGAAGAAGCGGATAAGAATGTGCGGTAGACCGGCCGTCCCGAGGACGAGTGCCAAATTGAGTGAAATCGTATCGAGCGGGAGCTTGAACTTGTTGCCAGGGTTCAAGAAGTTCTCCCCGAGCGGTGTCGCCTTACTGACCTCGGAAAACATGGTGAAGACGGAGAAGTCAAAGCGGGCGAACACGAGGAATGAAATGATGGCGGTCCCGATCATCAACAAGACGGCTTTTGTGATCTGTACCCATGATGTCGCGGTCATCCCCCCGAAAACGACATAGACGGTCATTAAGATTCCGACGACGATGACGCTCGTCGTGTAGGGGATCCCGAGCAACAGTTCGATTAGTGCCCCGGCGCCGACGAGTTGGGCGATCATATAAAAGATGGAGATGACGATGGCATTCATGGCGGCAACCCCACGCACGCGCGGCTTGTTGAAGCGTGCCGCAATCATATCGGCCATCGTATACTTCCCGAGGTTACGGAGCGGCTCGGCGACCAAATAAAGGACGACGAGGTAGGCAACGAGGAAACCGATCGAGTAAAAGAACCCATCGAACCCGGCGAGAGCAATCATCCCGGCAATCCCGAGGAATGAAGCGGCCGACATATAATCACCAGCGATGGCCAGACCATTTTGGAATCCGGTCAAACCACCGTCTGCCGTGTAAAAGTCGCTTGCTGTCTTTGTCTTTCGGGCGGCGAAAAATGTGATGACGAGCGTGAGTCCAACAATCGCGACGAATAGAAGAATAGCTGTCCAGTTCATCGTCCATCCTCCTCTTGTTTGATGGCTGCGACGAGCTCGTCGAAGCGGCGGGCCCGCCGGCTATACATGACACAGAACGTCCAGGTCATGAAGAATTGAGCGAAGGCGAGCACCCAGGCCCAAGTGATCTGACCGGCGACAGCGATGTTCAAGAACGTGAAGTAGCTCGTGGAGATTGGTAACGTAAAATAAAAGATGAGTGAGAAGATGATGGATGGAACAATGAACCGGTTCTTTTCTTGCATCAACTTGTGGAATGACGGGCTCTCGACGATTGTTTCGGCGGAGCGAGTGGTGTCAGTTCGCGTGACGTGCGTGACATCATGCATCGGAAAACCTCCTTTTGGAATCAAGATACGTACATTATAGAAATGTAAATAAAGGAAAAGCTATCCATTTTTTATTGCTAAAACCCATGCATGTTATACTAATATTGGTCATACCACTTTATTGTAAGCGTTTTCAATATTGTCTATATTATGAACGGTATTTAAGAATAATTAATCCGGCGAAAAAAGGTACTTTGGACCTAGTAGTCGTATGGCACAATTTCCGTTTCGTATAACTTAGTTGAACTGTTTAAAAAAAAAAGATGCCAAGCCCAAGGCCGGCATCTCGTTTCATCATTGTTGGAAATAATGTTGATACATTTTCCAGTCGATTTGTTCTTCTTCAAGCGCCTTTTTTAAAAATTTATGGTCCCGTTTCGGTGTCGCGGCGATATAGCCTTTGACGACGAGCTCGGTCGTCATTTCACGGGCCCGCGTCTCGAGAGCGAACTGTCCGATTTTGCCCGCAATCTTTCGGATGGCGACGTCGCGGAACAGCTCCGGTACCGGTGTGACGAGACGATCAAGCAATGTACGCGTCTCCGGTGTCCATAAGTGGCGTGTCTTGTCGATGTAATCATCCTCGATGTCGAGGAGTGAGCGCCCGTCTTCTTTCGGCATTCGTTTTAAAAATTTGCGGAACATGAAGTAGCCGCCGATCGACATCAACCCGATCATCACGAATCCCCAGAAGACAATGAAATACATCACCAAGTTTTCTGGCATCGTCTTTCCCCCGTTCTGTCATTTCACGATCATTCAAGCTAAGTATACAAAAAAGGGGCGCGATACAAAAGCTACAGCTATCCGTTCCTTACTATAAAGATGGACGAAACGCGCGGGCTTCGTTAGAATAGATAGCGTTGCAATGAGCAAGAGCCAGTGTAAATCGTAATGTTCAGAAAGGAAAGAGCCATACATGAACCAATTAAAACAAGAAGTTGAGAAGCGGCGTATTTTCGGCATCATCTCGCACCCGGATGCCGGTAAGACGACGCTCACCGAGAAATTGCTCCTTCACGGGGGAGCCATCCGTGAAGCGGGGACGGTCAAAGCCCGTAAAAACTCTAAACACGCCAAATCTGACTGGATGGAGATCGAGAAACAACGTGGAATCTCGGTCACGTCATCGGTCATGCAGTTCGTCTATCAAGACAAGGTCGTCTCGATCATGGACACACCAGGACACAACGATTTCGGGGAAGACACGTATCGCGTCTTGACGTCGGTCGACAGTGCCGTCATGGTCATCGATGCGGCCAAAGGGATTGAGACGCAGACGAAGAAATTGTTCCAAGTCTGTCGGATGCGCGGGATTCCGATTTTCACGTTCATGAACAAGCTTGACCGCCAAGCGAAAGATCCGCTCGAGCTCATGGAAGAACTTGAAGAAGTGCTCGGCATGCCTTCGGTCGCCGTGACTTGGCCGATCGGGAGCGGAATGCAGTTCGAAGGGGTATACGATCGCTTAAAAAACGAAGTGCACTTGTTCCGTGGTGACAAAGCGACGCTCACGTTGAACGAAGATGGGGTCAATGATCCAATCCTCGCCGATCACTTGACGGAAGAGAACTTGACGAACCTTCGAGATGAAATCGATCTTCTCGACGGTGCCGGCAATGAAATCGACGTCGATGCGATCCAGCACGGGAAATTGACGCCGGTCTTCTTCGGGACGGCGCTCGTCGACTTCGGGGTGACGTCATTCTTGAATCACTACCTTGATATGTCACCGGCGCCTGAGGCACGTAAGTCGAACGTCGGTCCAATCGACCCGACGTCAGAGGACTTCAGCGGCTTCGTCTTCAAGATTCAAGCGAACATGAACCCGGCCCACCGCGACCGCATCGCTTTCGTTCGCATCTGTTCGGGCGTCTTTGAGCGCGGCATGGATGTCACGCTCACACGGACGGGCAAAAAGATCAAGTTGAGCCAGTCGACACAGCTCATGGCCAACGACCGGGAGACGGTCGACAAGGCGTTCGCTGGAGACGTGATCGGGATTTATGATTCGGGCACGTATCAAATCGGTGATACGATCACGACATCGAAACAAAAAATCGCGTTCGAGGCGTTGCCGACGTTCCCACCGGAACTCTTTATGCGCGTCTCGCCGGTCAACTCGCTCAAGTCGAAACATTTCCACAAAGGTGTCGAGCAGCTCGCCCAAGAGGGAGCGATCCAAGTGTACCGTAACGAGTACAACGAGATTTATCTCGGTGCGGTCGGTCAACTCCAATTCGAAGTGTTCGAGTATCGCTTGAACAACGAGTACGGCGTCGACATCCGCATGGAGCCGGTCTCGTACAGCGTCGCCCGTTGGGTGAAGGACAAGGAATTAAAGGCGCTCAAGCCGTTCCAAGACTCACGCAACATGCTCGTGACAGACCGCTGGGAGCGTCCCGTGTTCTTGTTCGCCAACGAGTTCACGTTCGATCGCTTCAAAGAACGCTATGAAGACGAGCTCACGCTCGTCGACGCTCTCGACGTCAACGTCGAGATTGGCGCAGAATAATGGATGGACGGCTCTTCAAAGGGCCGTCCTTTTTTTGTTTCAGTGACTTGGTTGATTTTGATAAGTTTTACTTATGACTAATTTGTGACGGAATGTATTTTACGTCACGCTATAGTTGTATTATGATAAACATGTGATAAGTAAGCGATTACGGCACATGCCGAAGTCGCCGCTTTCAAAAAGGGGGATATCGTATGGAACAGACGAACGTATTAGACGCTTTCAAATCTCGGACGCAGTTCGAGGTCAATGGCAAAGCGTACGATTATTACCGGCTCAAAAAGCTTGAAGAAGAAGGGGTGACGGAACTTAGTCGACTTCCGTACTCGATTCGTGTGTTGCTCGAATCTGTACTTCGCCAGCAGGATGGCCGCGCCATCACGAAAGAACATGTCGAGAACTTGGCTAAATGGGGTACTGCCGAAGTCTCGAAAGACATCGATGTTCCGTTCAAACCGGCTCGCGTCGTCCTTCAGGACTTCACGGGTGTACCGACGGTCGTTGACCTCGCTTCACTTCGTAAAGCGATGGCCGACCTCGGCGGAGACCCGAACAAGATTAACCCGGAAATCCCGGTCGACCTCGTCGTCGACCACTCGGTCCAAGTCGATGCGTACGGTTTCGCCGGCGCACTCATGAAAAACATGGACATCGAGTTCGAGCGTAACGAAGAGCGCTACAAGTTCTTACGTTGGGCCCAGACGGCATTCGACAACTATCGTGCCGTCCCGCCAGCAACAGGGATCGTCCACCAAGTCAACTTGGAATACTTGGCTTCGGTCGTGCTCGAAAAGAATGATGGGACGGGCAATGTCGCCTATCCGGACTCGCTCGTCGGAACGGACTCGCACACGACGATGATCAACGGACTCGGTGTCCTCGGCTGGGGTGTCGGTGGAATCGAAGCAGAAGCGAGCATGCTCGGACAACCGTCTTACTTCCCGGTACCAGACGTCGTCGGCGTCAAAATCATCGGTGAAGTCAACCCGGGTGTCACAGCGACAGACGTCGCGCTCGTCGTCACAGAGATGCTCCGTAACGAGAAAGTCGTCGGCAAGTTCGTCGAGTTCTTCGGACCGTCGCTTCACACGATGCCGCTCTCGGACCGGGCAACGATCGCCAACATGGCACCTGAATATGGTGCGACATGTGGCTTCTTCCCAGTCGATACAGAGACGCTCAACTACATGCGCACGACAGGTCGCCCAGAAGAATTGATCGACCTTGTCGAAGCCTACTCGAAAGCGAACGACTTGTTCTATACGCCAGACCAGGCTGACCCGTCGTTCACGAAAACGCTCACGCTCGACCTGTCGAAAGTAGAGCCGTCGCTCGCTGGACCGAAACGTCCACAAGACCGGATCAACTTGTCAGACCTTCAGACGGCGTTCGTCGACAGCGTGACAGCACCAGCCGGACACAGCGGTTTCGGTCTTGAAAAAGCCGAGCTTGAGAAGACGGCAGCTGTCAACTACACGGACGGCGGTGTCGACATGCGTACAGGTGACGTGGCAATCGCAGCGATCACAAGTTGTACGAACACGTCGAACCCATACGTCATGGTCGGAGCAGGACTTGTCGCGAAGAAAGCCGTCGAACGTGGTCTCACGGTTCCGAAATTCGTGAAGACGTCGCTCGCACCAGGCTCGAAAGTCGTTACCGATTACCTCGATAAAGCCGGTCTCACGCCGTATCTCGACCAACTCGGTTTCAACACCGTCGGTTACGGATGTACGACTTGTATCGGAAACTCGGGTCCACTCGACCGCGAAGTCGAAGAAGCGATCACATCGAACGATTTGCTCGTCTCGTCGGTCCTCTCGGGGAACCGTAACTTCGAAGGCCGTGTCCACCCGCTCGTGAAAGCGAACTTCTTGGCGTCACCGCCACTCGTCGTCGCGTACGCGCTCGCCGGATCGGTCAACTTCGACATCATGAACGAGTCGTTCGGAACGGACAAAGATGGCAACGATGTCTTCTTCAAAGACATCTGGCCATCAAATGATGAAATCAAGATGGTCGTTCAAGACGTCGTCTCACCGGAAGCGTTCCGTAAAGAGTACGACACGGTGTTCACAGGAAACGAGCGTTGGAACGCCCTCGACGTGCCAGAAGGCAACTTGTATGACTTCTCGGACGATTCAACGTATATCCAAAACCCGCCATTCTTCGAAAACCTCGAGCCGGAAGCGGGCGTCGTCCATGCGTTGAACGGACTCCGCGTCATCGGGAAGTTTGCTGATTCGGTCACGACCGACCACATCTCACCAGCCGGAGCATTCTCGAAAACGACACCAGCAGGCCAATACCTTCAATCAAAAGGTGTCGCACCGCTCGACTTCAACTCGTACGGCTCACGCCGCGGAAACCACGAAGTCATGATGCGCGGTACGTTCGCGAACATCCGTATCCGTAACCAAGTCGCACCAGGCACTGAAGGCGGCTTCACGACGTACTGGCCGACTGGCGAAATCATGCCGATGTACGATGCGGCCATGAAGTATAAAGAGCAGGGCACAGGCCTCGTCGTTTTCGCTGGGAACGACTACGGAATGGGCTCGTCACGTGACTGGGCAGCCAAAGGAACGAACTTGCTCGGCATCCGTGCCGTCATCGCGCAAAGCTTCGAACGGATTCACCGCTCGAACCTCGTCATGATGGGCGTCTTGCCGCTCCAGTTCATGGACGGAGAGTCAGCGGACTCACTCGGACTCACAGGCGAAGAGGCGATCGACATCCAAGTCGACGAATCGGTCCGCCCACGTGATATCCTGAACGTCAAAGCGACTCATGAGAACGGTACGGTGACTGAATTCAAAGTCGTCGCCCGCTTCGATTCTGAAGTCGAGATCGATTACTACCGTCACGGTGGAATCTTGCAGATGGTCCTCCGTAACAAATTGAAATAAGCCAACTGACCTTCCTTTGAAAAAAGGAAGGTTTTTTTAGTGAATGTGCGAATATAAGGTGAGACGGTGCACGATATCGGGAAGAGAATGGGGAGAGGGGGGAGTGTATGGAGCGACAAACGAAATCAGGCAAAAACTGGTGGCAACGGCTGACGCAAAAAGAGGAAGTGACGGAACAGGAAGTCGACATCACGCTTCCTCAGTTGCGGGAGGCGATCCACGAGTATGAGCAGACGTTGCCGAAAGGCGTCAATCGGACGGTGCTCCTCGATGAAGCACAGGAAATCGATCTTGCGCGTTTGAAGAAACATTTACCCGGCAAACCGAGGCAGCGATTTTACATGTCGAAAGAGACGTTTCACATCGTTCCCGAAACTGAACGGGAAGTGGTCTATGAGATGGATCAAGTCCAGCGGGCGCTCGATTTATATTTCGAACAAGAAAAAAAATTACCGCTCCGAAAATTCCAACAGACGTTACAACTTGATTTGACACGATTACGTGAAGGCGGGTATTTAAAAGTGTTGCCGAAACGGCCTTATTACGTCGTGGACGAGACATTGATCGTCTCGCTAGAACCGAAGCCGCAAGAGTGACGAAACCGAATCGTCACTCTTTTTGTCAGCGGCGCGATTACACGCCGAGGGGTTGAGTCGGGTTTATAAACTATGTTACGGTGGAAAACGTATATGAAAATAAGAAAATTGAATAGGAGTGAGATTATGGAAAGAAAAAGCCAAGTGACGACCGTTTTTCTCGTTTCAGCCATCATTACGGTCTTGTTCACAATTTGGGGCGTCTTCCCGGAGAGCCTCCTCGGTAACGCGAGTCTCTTGAACGTGACGACGAAGTTACAAGGTTGGCTCTCGAACGGGATGGGTTGGTTTTATTTACTCAGTGCGACCGGAATATTACTAGTCGCCGTCTTTTTAATTTTTTCAAGATTTGGTTCGATTCGACTCGGAAAAGATACGGACCGACCAGAATTCAGCTACATGACATGGTTCGCCATGTTGTTCAGTGCCGGGATGGGGATCGGACTCATCTTCTGGGGGGCGGCAGAACCGTTGTCGCATTTCCACGCACCACCATTCGAATCACCGACGCCTGAAGGCGATGCGCGTACTGCGATGCGTTATTCATTCTTCCATTGGGGCTTCCACCCGTGGGCGATTTATGCGATGATCGCGCTCGCCATTGCTTACTCGACGTTCCGCAAAGGTCGTCCGGCGACGATCGGAGAGACGATCGGTTCGCTCGTCAATGACCGCTATGAACGTCCGGTCAAACAGACCGTTGATATTTTGGCCGTCATTGCGACCGCTTTCGGTGTCGCTACTTCGCTCGGTTTCGGGGCCCAGCAAATCGCAGGTGGTTTGCATTACTTGATTCCAGGCGTGCCGAACGCGTTCTCGACACAACTGATCATCATCGCCGTCGTGACGGTGCTCTATATGATCAGTGCTTCGACGGGTCTCGAGAAAGGGATTCGAATCTTGAGTAACACGAACATCTTCCTTGCCATCGTCTTGCTCGGGGCAACACTAGTGGCTGGACCGAGTGCGTTCATCCTCGATTTGTTCACACAGACGATTGGGACATACTTGCAACAGTTGCCGACGATGAGTTTCCGTACGGGTGCATTTGAGCCTGTCGAACGGGAATGGATCAACGGGTGGACGATTTTCTATTGGGCATGGTGGATCTCATGGTCACCATTCGTTGGAACGTTCATCGCCCGCGTCTCAAAAGGTCGCACGATTCGTGAGTTCATCATCGGGATTCTACTCGTTCCGACATCGTTCGGTCTACTTTGGTTCTCTGTCTTCGGTGGATCGGCGATCTGGGCTGACTTGTTCGGCGGCGCAGCACTGATCGACCAAGTTAACGAGATCGGGACGGAAGTCGGGTTGTTCGCCTTGTTCGAGACGTTCGGCGGATTTGGGACGGTACTCAGTATCGTGGCCATCTTCCTGATTTCGACATTCTTCATCACGTCAGCAGATTCGGCCACCTACGTGCTCGGAATGCTGACGACGAACGGGAAACTGATCCCGCCGATGCGCATCAAGTTGATTTGGGGCTTCATCCAGTCCTCAATCGCTGCCGTCCTCTTATATGCAGGTGGGCTCGGGGCGCTACAAGCGGTCGCGATTCTCGTCGCCTTCCCGTTCATCTTTGTCTTGATTCTGATGATCGTCGCCTTGTTCAAGGACTTGGCCGACGAACCGGACGAGCGGGACAAGTGGATTGAAGCGTATAAAGACGAAGAAGATAAACTCGGATAAGTTGAAAGGTCTCCATACGGAGGCCTTTTTTAGTGGTTAATGTTTTGCAGGACCCTCTCGCTAGTGTAGGATAGTAAGTGAAGAAGATTGGGAGGGCATTCTATGAAACAACACGTAAAGAAGCGATTGAGTTGGGTGATTTTTGCCGGTATTCTCATTGTCGGCGCCCTGCTCGCCTATAACTTTTATTTGGTCACCAATTTAAATGACGACGACGGCCGCACCAATCGGGCCGAGCCTTTCTATACGTCTGTGGTCATCGGCTATGAAGAAAAAAAGTTGCCTGAGGACGGGGAGACGCTAGAAGTTCGTGAATATAAAGTGACATATGACGAAGACGGGCACTTCGTGTCCGAGGTCGTAGAGGGACCGAACGTCGGCGCCCGTGCTGAGTGGGATGGGACCGTCTATCGTGAGTTCAATCCGGACGGCGATGAGACGAACAGCCAAGAGACAAGTTCAGGCGCGGTCGCCCCGCACCCGTTCTTGTCGAGGGCGACGAACGAACAGATTCGTAAATGGCTAGACGACGGAACACTTGGCTCGAGCGAAGGCGATGTCGATATCATCGGTCGTACGGCACAAGCGTTCGTCAAGAAAGAAACACCGGAAGCCGTCCCAGCGGAATGGGTCGAGAAGTATCCATCGATTTTCAGTGAAGATGAGAATGAAGAAGCGGTGACCTATTACGTCGATGCGAACGAGCGAATCCTGCTCGCCGCCGAGTCGCGTAACAACGGAAAGTTGTTCCATTCGATTCGCATGACTTCTTTTGAATCACGATAATCCGGCGAGGAGCAGACTGAGACGTCGGCTCCTTTGTCGTCTAAAAAGGAGAATATTATGAAACAGATCACCTTGGAGCAAGTCCAAACCGATTTGACGGCTTGGGAAGAAGGTGGGCGCGTCGATGAAGCGGCTCTCCTGTCTTACGCCCATTGGTCACGCGCGACCGGGCATCGCCAAGAATTGATTCGCACACTGACACTACTCGCGACGAGACGGTTACAGCACCGTCAGTCGATCGACCCGCTGTTAACTCGTTGGGTGAAAGAGTTGGAGTCGCTCGGTGCTTTGCCGCCAGCCCTTCGTGTCAGTCAATTGTATGATCTTTTGCGGCGCCACAAGCAACAGCTGCATGTCGAGTGGCCGAAGCTGCGTGAGACGGATTACGCGTCGATGAAAGTTCAAATATTGACCGAATATGAGTCGAAGACATCCGAGTTGCTCGAACATCTCGAGCAGCTTCACGATGAGATTGACCGCGCCAAATCTGATTTACGGGACTCGGAGTTTAAAGGGCAACTCGAACGTCTGTTCATCGTCGTCATCGAAGCGATGCAAGAAGTGGCCGCGCTCGAAGACGACACAGCCTCACTCTTGGCGTCGATGCAAGGGAATTATTTCAGCCGCGAGGCGTTTCACCGCTTCGGCCAACGAGTCGGTCTCGTCAAGGAACGACTCGACGCGATTGTTGCATTGTTACCAGAACAAACTGAAGCGACACGGTCGAGTGCGATTGAGTCGCTTGAGTCGATGATTGGCTTGTCTGACGTGAAGCAACGTGTCAAAGCATGGTATCGGTTCTTGTTGTTCCAGAAAGAGCGTGAGAAAGCGGGGTTCTCGTCCAAACACCAACCTTCACTCCATCTCGTGTTCACCGGCAATCCAGGGACCGGCAAGACGACGCTCGCGCGTCTCATGGCCGAGATTTATTTCGAGCTCGGTCTGCTCGCACGTCCCGATGTCGTCGAGGCGGACCGGTCGAGTCTCGTCGGTGCGTTCGTCGGTCAAACGGAAGAACAAGTCATGAACAAGGTGAAGGAAGCCGAGGGCGGTGTCTTATTCATCGACGAGGCGTATGCCTTGAAACGTCAAGATGCGAGTGGGAGTGACTATGGACAAGCAGCCATCGACACGCTCGTCGCCGCGATGACGAGCGGGGAGTATGCGGGAAAATTTGTCGTGATTCTCGCCGGTTACCCGGAAGAAATGCGTCATTTTCTGCTTGCGAACCCAGGACTTCGTTCCCGCTTCCCGGAATCCAACCATTACGAGCTCCCGAATTACAGTGATGACGAACTCGTCGCCATCGGTGAAAAAGTGGCGGCGGAGAACAACTACGTCCTGACGGTCGAAGCGAAGCGCGCCTTGATTGCGCGAATCGACCGGGAACGGGTCGACGCGACGTTCGGCAACGCGCGGACGGTGCACAACATTCTACTCGACGCCATGTTCAAGAAAGGGTCGCGATTTGGTGCCGATGCCCCACTCGACGAGATGGCCCTCCTGACAGAAGTCGATTTTGATATGGATGCGACCGAGGATACGTCCGGTCCGACACTCGACGATTTGGTCGGGATGGATGAGGCGAAACGTCAACTGCGCGAGATCGAGGCACTCGTCACGATTCAGAAGCGTCGGCGTGAACTCGGGTTGAAGACGGCACCCGTCCAGCTCCATGCCGCCCTCGTCGGGAACAGCGGGACCGGAAAAACGACGTTCGCCCACCTGTACGCCCAGCTTTTGAAGAAGACAGGATATTTAAAACGCGGACATTTGAAAGTCGTCAGCCGGGCCGATCTCGTCAGCGGCTATGTCGGGCAAACGGCACAAAAAACGAAAGCCGCGATTCGCGATGCACTCGGTGGCGTGTTGTTGATCGATGAGGCATACAGCCTGAATGGAGGGCCGAACGACTACGGGCGCGAAGCGATTGATACGCTCGTTGACGAGATGCCAAAGCATGGAGACAACCTCGTCGTCGTGATGGCGGGCTATGAGGCGCCGATGCGTCGCCTGATCAACTCAAACCCAGGGCTCAACAGCCGGATCAAGCGGACGATTCACTTCGAGGACTACTCGCTTGAACAGATCGTCGATATCGCCAAGAAGTATGCCGCAAAATTCGGCTATACGTGTGATGAAGATGTCAGTCAGGCACTCCTTGACCGTCTAAAAGAAATCGACCGACCGAATGCACGGACGGCCCTATCGTTGATCGATGAAGCGATTGCGAGACAATCGTATCGTTTGATCGAAGCATCGTCACAAGACAGTGAATTGAATCAGATTTTAGAAGTAGATATTAAGACCAAGTTATAATATAATCAAGTTGAAAGTGAGGACGATTCAATGCATACGATTCAGATTCCGGTCCGCTATCAGGAGACCGACATGATGGGCATCGTCTATCATGCAAACTATTTAGTATATCTTGAAATGGCACGCACCGAATTGTTGCGCCAGCTCGGGGTCGAATATAAAGACATGGAGGAAGCTGGATTTGTTTCCCCAGTGACGAACGTCTCGGTCGATTATAAGAAGAGCGTGACGTACGGAGATACAGTCCACGTACGAGTTTGGGTCGATAGTTATTCGAAGGTCCGGACGGTCTATGGTTATGAGTTGACTGATCAAAACGGTCATCTCGTCGGTTCGGCGAAGACGACACATGTCGTCGTCAAACGCGGTGACTTCAAACCGATTCGACTCGATCGTGAGTTTCCTGAGTGGCATGACATGTATATGCGCGTCATGAGTCCCGTCTTATAACAGTGGTTCTTTTGTACCGTCAGTATGGTATCATATCTTGACGGTATTTTTTGTACAATGAAAGGGGAAGATCGCATGCGAAAACCATCTATGCTGATGGTGTGCTGCGCCTTGACGCTCACATTAGTGGGCTGTACCACAAGCGACCAAAGCAAAACGGAAGAAGCCGAGAACAAACCGGCCGAAACCGAACAACAAACAGAAACTCCGGCCGAAACGCCGACGGATAAAGAAGACGAGCAAGCAGAACAACCGACTCCGGAAACGGAGGAACCGACAGCGGAAGAGCCTTCCGAGGATCAGCCTGAAGAAGAAGTGCCGGTTGCCGAGGCGCCTCCTGTAGAGGAGCCGACTGAAGCGCCGAGCGAACCGCTTGAACAGAATGGGACGGCGAATTTGAAGCTCGACACACTCATCCTTGTCAATAAGCAAATCGCCTTGCCAGCGGGCTATAAACCAGCCGATCTCGTGACGGCGAATATCGATTTCGTCGAATCGGCGACCGGGGAGCGGAAGATGCTTCGTAAAGAAGCGGCACAGGCCATCGAGAAGCTCATGACGGGCGCGAAAGCGGCCGACATTGAGTTAAAAGGGACGAGTGCGTTCCGTTCCTACGATTATCAAGTGCAACTGTTCAATAACTATGTCGCTCGGGACGGGAAAGAACAGGCGATGAAATATTCGGCACCACCAGGACACTCGGAACATCAGACCGGGCTCGCCATCGATGTTTCGAGCGCCTCGGTCGGCTATCAATTGACACAAAGTCTAGAACAGACGAAAGAGGGCAAGTGGTTGGCCGACAATGCCCACACGTACGGATTCATCGTCCGTTATCAACGTGCATATGAGGCCGAAACCGGTTATATGTACGAACCGTGGCACTTACGCTATATCGGGGTAGAGCATGCGACTGACGTCCACAAGGCGAACGTCCCGCTTGAGCACTATCTCGAGCAATTAATGGATTAAGGGGAATTGCGATGCCTTACATGACAGAAATCATCATCATTTTAATCAGCTATTTACTCGGTGCGATTCCGTTTGCTCTTATCGTCGGAAAACTCGGCTATAAGGTCGACGTCCGGGAGCATGGGAGTGGGAATTTGGGCACGACGAACACGTTCCGTGTGCTCGGCAAAAAAGCCGGCACGCTCGTTCTGCTCGGGGATATGGGTAAAGGGTTGGTCGCAGCGCTATTACCGCTCCTCTTCGGGAGCGAGATGAGCTTGCTCCTCGCCGGGATCCCGGCCATCATCGGTCATTCGTATCCGGTGTTTGCCAAGTTCAAAGGCGGAAAATCGGTGGCGACGAGTGCGGGCGTTCTGCTCGCGGCGTTCCCATGGTTTTTCGTCGTCGTCGTCGGGACGTTCCTCGTGACGCTGTTCGTCTCGAAGATGGTATCGCTATCTTCGATGGCTGCCGCAGCCGTGGGGCTCGTGACCGTCGTCACGTATGGTGTCATCGCGAAAGATTGGCTACCGCTCATCGTCATCGTTCCGCTCGCCTTGTTCATCATCATCAAACACCGCACGAACTGGCAGCGGATTCGCTCCGGCACTGAACCGAAAGTACCACTGTTCCAAAAACGAAAATGAATGTTTCGATGACCGGCAAGATCTCGGAGGATACGGAGAGAAGGTCGGTCATTTTCATGAGATGCGCTCGGGATTGAAAGCAAGACGTCAACATTCGACTGTCTTTTTTTGTGGATTTCTGTTGATTTTCGTCGAAATGAGCGAAAAATCTGTTGGATTTGCCCGTTCTTTACTTTCTGTTTACGTTAAATTTACATCCGTTCGCTACACTGAGAAAGGAAGCGATATTTGCGGAGGAGGCAGGGAAGTGTCTTTAATTGGAGAAGAACGTAAGCAAAAGATTGTGGAATGGATTGAACGAGAAGGCAAAGTGAAGACGAGTGAGTTGATTGAACGGTTGAACGTCTCTGGGGAGTCGATCCGCCGCTACTTAGAAGAACTTGAAAAAGAACATCGCATCAAACGGGTGTATGGCGGGGCGGTGCTGCATCAAAGCGTATCGTTCCAACCGATGATGATTTCAAACATGGACGGGATTCGTCGCATCGCCTATACGGCGTTTCAGCTCGTCGAGGATGATACCCTCCTTTACATCGGTCATGGGGTCGCCCCGGAACAAGTCGCCGCGAGACTTCGCGGACGAAATTTGACGGTCGTCACACCGTCACTCATGGCGGCAAAGGCGCTCTTCGAGCAACGGGCCAAAGGCGTCTTCACGGGGGACATCCAACTGCTCGGCGGCACGATTGATCCGAAGCATCTCGTCACCGTCGGCGAACACGTCTTGCAGCAGTTAAAGACGTACATGTTTGACATGGCGATTTTCTCCGTCGAGGGGGTCGATCCCTCGCTCGGTTTGACGTGTGATGCTCACGGTCTCTCGACCGTGACGCAAGCGGTACTCGACCAAAGTAGACAATGTTTTCTACTGGCCGACCATACCCAGTTCAACCAACAAAAGCGGTATCGGGTCTCCGATTTTTCCAAGGTGACGACAATCATCTCGGATTTCCCGGAGCCCGCAGATTGGAAACGTGCGTTAGCGGAGCACGAGGTCGAATGGCGCTTCGCACCTTAATAAGGAGGCAGAAGACATGATTGAAGTGATCGTGACCACATTGAAAGAAGCGAAACAGGCAGAGCGTTACGGGGCGGACCGTCTCGAATTGATTGCGGATATGCGAGCTGGCGGGACGACACCGAGTTTCGGGACGATTCGAAACGTGCTCGAACAAGCGACGATTCCGGTCCACGTCATGATTCGTCCGCATGCAGACTCATTCGTCTATGATGAAGCGGACGCGGAGACGATTTTGGCAGACGTCGGTCTGTGTCGTGAGCTCGGAGCCGATGGCATCGTGTTCGGTGCTTTGACGAATGACGGACGCATCGATGAGGCACTGCTCGGGGAAGTGATTAAACATAAGGGCGAGATGGCATTGACGTTCCATCGGGCCATTGATGACGCGGTCGATTTGATGGACGCTATCACCGTGTTGAATGATTTCCCTGAAGTGGACCATGTGCTGACATCTGGCGGTCAAGCGACGGCATTAGAGGGCTTAGAGCGGTTGAGCGCGATGCACGACGTCGCGGAAATGAACATCCTTCCAGGCGCTGGGATCACGGCGGACAACGTGTCCCAACTCGTCGACCGATTAGGCATTGACTTTGTCCATGTCGGTAGTGGTGTAAGGACCGATGGACAGCTAGATGAGCAGAAGTTCAACGCCATCAAGGAAACGATGACACGCTAAAAACAGTCGGATGACTGTTTTTTTGCTATAATGAAAAAAACGATACAGTAGGTGAAGTCATGCAATCATCAGTCTATAAACAATTTGCCCTTCGGATGTTGTCCGGGAACTGGGGCATCTCGCTCCTTGCGGTCGTGGCAACGATGCTCGTTCAAGCGGTCATCACGACGCAGCTCGATTTAGAATCGACCGACCCGAGCATCCTGTTCGTCTCGATCGGTTTACTATACACCGCGACCGTCTTGCTCGCTCCGCTAGAACTTGGCCGCAACTGGGTATTCCTCGACATCGCGAAAGCCGAGAAACCGTCGTTCGGTCTGCTGTTCGAAGCGTTCGGTTCGCTCAAAGATTACATGCGTGCCGTCACGTATTATGCCGTCTTTTATCTCGGCTTGAACGTGCTCATGCTGTTCTTGATCGTGCCGGGAATCTGGTTCTATTTGACGTATCGGATCGTCCCGTTCGTCCTACGGGACCGCCCGGAACTATCCGCTTTCGGCGCGATGCGTGAAAGCCGCCGTCTCATGTTTGGGCACAAGCGCACGATGCTTCGTCTATATGCGAGTTTCATCGGTTGGTATGTGCTCGTCTTGTTCACCGGCGGATTGGCCTATATCTTCGTGCAACCTTATATCAACACGGCGCTCGCCGGACTGTACGTCGAAATCAAGGCAGAAACAGAAGCAAACGAACAACCGGTCGGCTGAATGAGCCGACCGGTTGTTTTTATGTCCCGTGCCGATCCGACTTTTGTGGGTCGGGAGCGTCACGGAACTCGTCTTTCTCTTCTTTTGAGGCATGTTCATGCCATTTTTTCGCTTGTTCCGTGGCGATCGGAATCGCCTTTTGATCGGAGTAGCCTTGGGCGAGCAAGGCGTTGGCGATATCAATGGCTTTCTTTTTGACGAGCGGGTCGAAGTTTTTCAGTGATTCCGGATAATCTTTCATATTCCATGGCATCTGTCATCGCTCCCTTCTGTACTACTAATTCCACGAGCGAGCCGATTCAAACGTCTTGGTGCATGTAGTATTCGATGAGCGCCTGCGTCCCGTTCTCGCCGTAGCCGTTCTCTTCGAGGATCGAGTACAGTTTATGCGCCAACTCGAGGCTCGGCAGTTTGATGTTCAACTGGTCTGCGCTCTCGAGGGCAAGTTTCATATCTTTGATGAAATGTTTGATGAAGAAACCGGGAGCGTAGTCCTCGATGATCATCCGCGGGACAAGGTTCTCGAGCGTCCAGCTGCCGGCTGCGCCGCCTCGGATCGTCTGGCGCAGTTGATCGGGATTGAGCCCGGCTTGTTTCGCAAAGGCGAGCATCTCGGCGTTGCCCATCATGATGCCGGCGATTGCGATTTGATTGGCGAGCTTTCCATATTGGCCACTCCCGGCATAGCCCATCCGTTCGATCGATTGGCCCATCGCCTCGAACAGCGGTCGCGCCTTCGTGAAGGCGTATTCGCCGCCCCCGACGAGAATCGACAACGTCCCGTTCTTCGCACCGACATCGCCACCCGTGACCGGTGCGTCGAGCGGGAGTAAGCTGCGATCGATTGCTGCCTCAGCGATACGTTCGGCGAGCGTCGGCGAAGACGTCGTCATATCGATCACGAGCGTTCCCGGCTCGGCCGACTGCAAAATCATACCGTCCCCGAAATAAAGGCTCTCGACGTCAGACGGGTAGCCGACGATGGTGATGACGGCATCGGCGTTTTGACAGACGGCTTCGACCGAATCACACCAGCGGACACCTTCCGCCAATAAATCAGCCGCCTTCTCTTTCGTCCGCGTATACGCTTGGACTTCGAATCCCGCCTTCATTAAGTTTCTGACCATCGATTGACCCATCACACCGAGTCCGATAAATCCGATTGTCTTCATAATTGATTGCCTCCTAAAAGTTGTTGTTTCACGAGTCGTTCATAGAGTTTGTTGTCCCGAAGCAACTCTTTGTGCGTCCCGAGCCCGCTGATGCCGCCGTCCTCGAGCACGACGATTTGGTCGGCATGTTGGACGGTCGAAAGGCGGTGGGCGATGACGAGCGTCGTCCGGCCTTTCATGAGCCGGTCGAGCGCTTCTTGGACGACACGCTCAGATTCCGAGTCGAGACTTGATGTCGCCTCGTCGAGCAATAAGATTTGCGGGTCGCGTAACAGCGCCCGGGCAATGGCGAGTCGTTGTCGTTGACCACCCGACAAGCGGACGCCGCGCTCACCGATCTCTGTATCGAGTCCGTCCGGCATCGACTCGATGAACGACCAGGCGTTGGCCATGTCGCAGGCTCGTCGAATCTCGTCCTCGGTCGCTGTCCGGGTCAAGCCGTACAAGATATTTTGCCGCACCGTCCCGGATAGGACGGGCGAATCTTGGGCGACGTAGCCGATGACTTGCCGCCATTCGTTGCGGCCGTAGGTTGAGATATCCCGGTCCCCGTAATAGATGTGACCGCTCGACGGAAGGTAGAACTGCTCGACGAGGGCAAACAGTGTCGTCTTGCCGGCACCGCTGCGTCCGACGATGGCTGTCGTGGCACCGAACGGGACAATGAGGGACACGTCGTCAATCACAGGTTGGTCGCCATAACGGAACGTCAGGCCCTCGAACGAGAGCGACGACTGTCGAATCGTCGACGGCTCAGCCGTGTATGGTTCCGGCTCGATGGCGAGCAGTTCCGAGATTCTTTCGGTCGCCCCGCGTGCTTTTTGAAGCCGGGTGATAAACTCCGTCATCGTGATGAGCGGCGTGATGATTTGGAACAAGTACAGCATGAACGCGAGCAACGAACCGGTCGACAGGGCACCGGTCGAGACGCGATAAGCCCCGAAGCCGAGAATGGCGATCAGCATCGCCGTCAACGTGACGTTCAAGAGCGGAATCAAGATTGCTTGAATCCGTCCCTCGCGCACACCGAGACCGAAGAGCCGCTCGATGCGGCGTTTTCCTTCTGCGACCTCGACGGATTCGGTCGCCTGTGATTTCACGAGCCGAATCTCCCCGAGCAGTTCGGCGAAAAACCCGGACAAGTCACCGAGTTCATGTTGGGTCGCCTTGGCGATTTTCCGAAGTTTACGCCCGAGCGGGATGACAATCAAGAGTGTCGTCGGCACCGAGAACAAGATGACGAGCGTCATCTGCCAATCGAGTGTGAATAAGATGCCGACGGCGCCGATGACCGAGACGAACGACGTCAACAAGCGGACGCTCTGTTCGGACAAGAGCTGCTGCAACGTCGTCGTGTCATTGTTGAGCCGCGAGACGAGATCCCCCGATTTGACGCCGTCATAGAACGGAATCGGAAGCGCGACGAGATGCTCCCATAACGTCGTCCGCAGGTTGGCGACGACGCGTTGTCCGACGATATGTAACCAATAGATCGAAATCGCGCTCGAGACGACTTGAATCAGAAACGCGATGACGAAGATGGCGACGAGACGGGCGTCAAGCGCGGCCTCGCTCCAATTGTCGACGACGCGTTGCAAGATGAGCGGGATGGCGAGTGACGCCATCGCTTGGAGCAACGAAATCAATACAGCGCCGATGAACAGACCTTTCGGTGGTCGAGCGACGCGGAACAAGCGCAAAAAAGCTTGCCATGTGGATGTGGACTCCATGATACGTCCCCCTTTCCTTTTAACTTTCGCTGTTTCGAAAACAAGTGTCAAGACGTCGAATCGTACACCGGAATAATGCTAGAATGGAATCAGAGGTGAAGTCGCATGAAATGGATACATACGGCCGATTGGCATTTAGGTAAAATCGTCCACGGTCGCCACATGACAGAAGAACAACAACATATATTATTTGAATCATTTTTACACATCGTCGACGAGGAGAAGCCTGATGCCATCGTCGTCGCCGGTGATTTGTATGACCGGGCCGTGCCGCCCGTCGAGGCCGTCGATCTGCTCGATGAGATGTGGCGTGCGCTCGTCCTCGAGCGGGGCATCCCCGTGCTCGCCATCGCCGGCAATCACGATTCGGCCGAGCGGCTCCAATACAGCTCCAAACTGTTGACGAAAGTCGGTCTCCATATCGTCGGGAAATATGATCCGGGAACAGGGCCGATTGTCGTGAACGACATCCCGTTTTATTTGATGCCGTTCCTCGAGCCGGCACGCATCCGTTACGCGTTCGGCGACGAGTCGATTCGGACTCACCATGACGCGCTCGCCGCAGTCGTCGATTCTTACGGGGCGATCGACGTACGAGCGGTCGCCGTCGGCCACAGTTTCGTCGCCGGCGGACTCGAGACCGACTCCGAACGGCAACTGTCCGTCGGGACGGCCGGGCAAGTCGCCAAAGGACTATACGCGCCGTTCGGCTATACGGCGCTCGGACACCTGCATAACCGTGACGCCATTCGCGACGACCGGATCGCGTACAGCGGGTCGCTCATGAAATATTCGTTCTCCGAGGCGACGCATGTGAAATCGGTCGACGTCATCGAATGGGGCGGGACGTGGACACGTCGACGTCGTCCACTTCAGGCGCGCCGTGACTTGCGCATCTTGACCGGGACGTTGAACGAGCTGCTCGACCCGTCGTTTTATCAAGACGAGGCCGTCGACGACTATTTAAAAATCGTCTTGACCGATGAACGTGCGTTATTCGACCCGATGGCGAAGTTGCGGACCGTCTATCCGAACATCTTACACCTCGAACTTGAGTTGTTGCGTCGCCAAGACCAGACGTCCCGCTTTGAACGGGAGAAGCTCGAACGGCAATCGGTCGAGGATGTATATATGGACTTCTTTAAAGCCGTCCACGGCCGCGATGCCGATGCGACGGTGCAACGCTTCTTAGAAGGGGAGGAATCGATTTGAGACCGGAACAATTGACCATTACCGCCTTCGGTCCTTACGCCGAGACAGAACAAATCGATTTTACGCAGCTTGAAGGCCGTTCGATGTTCGTCATCAGCGGCCGGACCGGTGCCGGGAAGACGACGATTTTTGACGCGATGACGTTCGCGCTGTACGGACGGGCGAGTGGGACGCTCCGAAACGCGAGTGATTTTAGAAGCCAATATGCGGACCCGGAGCGAAAGACCGAGATCGACTTTTCGTTCACGATCCGCGACGAACGGTATCGGATCGTCCGCCAACCACAACAGCCGCACCCGAAAAATAAGACGCCGATCCCGCACGAGGCGGTGCTCTACGAATGGAAAGACGCTTGGAAACCGATTGCGACGAAAGTGAACGACGTCGAACAGACGATTGAATCGTTGTTGCAACTGAGCTATGAGCAGTTCAGCCAAATCTTGTTGTTGCCGCAGAACCAGTTCCGTCAGCTCCTCGATTCCGATTCGACGAAGAAGCAACAAATTCTGCAATCGATCTTCAAGACGGAGGCGTACCGTGCCTTTCAGGAAGATTGGATCGAACGTTACGGCAAATACCGCAAACGAGTCGAATGGGCGGTCGAGACGACGCGCTTAAAACTGTTGGAACTCGAAGACGATGCCGTCGAGGACATGTCGACCCGAAACTTGCCTGAAATCGTGACGTGGCTCGACGCCCGGGAGGAGCGGCTCTTGGCGGCGAGGGACTCGCTACAGGCACAACGCCGGACTGGTGAGGAACGGCTCGAGGCGCTGCGTCGAGAAGTGAATCAGGCGACCGTGCTCGCCGAGTTGATGGAAGAGCGGGACGTGCGCGCGACCGCGCTCCAAGCATTCCGCGAAGCGGCACAGGAGCGCGAAGAACGCCAGGCGCTCATCCAACGACTTGAACAAGTGGCAAGCGTCAGCCCGCTCTATCAACGTACCGAAACGGTGCGTCACGACATCGAACGGTTGACCCGTGAACGCGATGTATCCCGTCAACGAGACGAAGGCTACACGAGACAGCTGGAAGAGTTGAAGGCAGAAGCAGAAGCCATCACGACCATGCGCCAGGAGGCAGATCAAGCCACAAGTCGCGTCAATGCGATTGACGAGATGTTGCCCTACGTCGACGAATGGCACCGGGCCACGAGACGTCGGGATGACTTGAAACGCCAGTTGGAGCCGCTCAGCCTGTTCTCAGAAGAAGCGCGTCTCAAGGAGCTCCAAGCGACTGAAGGCGAACTTGCGGCTAAGCTGGAACACGCACCGGCCCCAGACCAACTCGTCGAGGCCGAACGGCTGTATAGTCAGCTCCAACATCAGGTTCGGCTCGAGGAGAAAGTGGCAGAGGTCACGGAACGACTCGGTGCCTGTGAACGCAACGGGAAGGAAGTCCAGCGACAATTCACTGCCCAGACGAAACAAGTCGACCAATTCGTCGAGGCCGAGCATGCGCTCATGGCCGACACGCTGCGCGAGCAACTCGAAGCGGGGGAACCTTGTCCGGTCTGCGGTTCATTGACCCACGGACACGCCGAGCGAACGGGGACGTCCATCGACCAAGCCGGTCATCGCTCAGCCATCGAGACACTGAAACGGATCGAGGCCGACCTCCATGAAGCTCGGGCGGATTATCGGGCGCTCAAACGCCAGCTCGATGAGCTGATACGTGAACGTGATCTCGCTCGACTCGAATTGAAGCTCGATGGTGCGGCTGACGCTGCGATGCAACACCAAGACGCCCGCGTCCGGCAGTTGCGTCAAGAAGCCGAAGAACGACAACGGATGGAGCGTCTCTTGCGCGCGACCACGACCGAATTGAAGCAACTCGAGACGGCGAAGCGTGTGCAGGCAGATGAACGACAGAAGTTGTTCGAACAGCTCCAGACCGTCCAAGAGCAGCTTCAGTCGATGCGTCAACCGGATGGGACGACGTTAGAAATGTTGCAGACCGAGCGGAATCAGCTCGCGACGCGACTCACTCACATCGAACGAAACGTGGGGACGTATGAACGTCGGCTTGAAGAATTGAATCGATTGAAGTGGGGGGAAGCGGAGCGACTCCGTCTCCTTGGTGAACAACTCGAGTTCGAGCATGTTCGTCTTTCCGAAGCGACGGCTGAACTGGAGGCTGCTCTCGAGAAGATTGAGTTGACTGTAGTTGTGTTCAAGGAGTATCGCGCGCGCGTCGAGCAACTGCCCGAGCTGCGCGAACGCCAAGCGACCGAGCTGGAGGAAGGTGTCCGGCTCGAACACGCCGTCAAGGCGCTGAACGATAAAATCGGGGACCGTCCGCGACCAGACCTTGAACGGCTCCAGGAGAAGTTGCACGAGGAGAACCGTTCGTTCGAAGCGCTGTCCGAACAACTCGTGACGGCGGACGGGCAATTGAAACGTCATCGTCACATCGTAGCCGAATGGAACGCGCTCCGGGAGAAGACGGATGAGGATCAACGGAATCTGGAGACGGTCAAATTGATCGCCGACACCGGTCGAGGACTGAATCCGCAAAAGTTAACGTTCGAGACGTACGTGCAGACGGCGTTCTTCGATCAAATTCTCCATGCGGCCAACGTCCATCTCGATCAAATGACGAGCGGACAGTTCCAATTGGAGCGGAAAATCGAGACGGCGAGAGGAAATGCCAAGTCCGGTCTCGAACTATTAGTCTTTGACGCCTATACGGGTCAGTCACGCCGCGTCCAAAACCTGTCGGGTGGGGAAGGGTTCAAAGCATCATTGTCGCTCGCCCTTGGACTCGCCGAAGTCGTCCAGCAACTGAGTGGCGGGGTCAGCCTTGAGACGATGCTCATCGATGAGGGGTTCGGGACACTCGACGCTGAATCGCTCGACCAAGCGATCGAGCTTCTCATGTCGCTCCAATCGAGCGGGCGGCTCGTCGGGGTCATCAGTCACGTTCAGGAATTGAAGGACCGGGTCGACGCCCGGATTGAAGTCAAAAAATCAAGGAGCGGGTCGACGATCCAGCTCATCGTGGAGTGAATCCGATGAAACATATCGAAACGAAAACAAGTTTAGTTGCCCACTTACAGGGTGCCGGCGTCAAGCCGGGGGACACCCTATTCGTCCACACGTCCTTATCAAAGCTCGGATGGGTATGTGGCGGGGCTCAGACCGTCATCGAGGCGCTCCAAGATACGGTCGGTCCGGACGGGCTGATCATGATGGCGACCCAGAGCAGTGATAATTCAGACCCGGCTGAATGGGAAGCCCCACCCGTCCCAGTCGAGTGGTGGCCAACGATCCGGGAGGAAATGCCGGCGTATGACCAGGAAAAGACACCGACTCGAGGCATGGGCCGTGTCCCGGAACTGTTCCGTACGTATCCGAACGTGTTTCGGAGCGATCATCCGATGTGGTCGGTCGCTGCGTGGGGGAATGGTGCCGAGGAGATCGTGGCAGGACATACACTTGAAGTCGGTTTTGGGCCGGGTTCGCCAATCGAACGCATGATCGAGCGTAATGCAAAAATCCTACATCTCGGTTCACCGCTCGATGCGACGACGTTATGGCATTATGCCGAGTATGGAATTGACGGACCGGTGAAGTCGTTTGGGTGCGCGCTTTATGAGGACGGGGCGCGGGTGTGGAAGACATTCGACCATACGGATGTCAACAGTGACCCGTTCGGTCCAATCGGTGAAAATATCGTCCGACGTGCCGATGTGACGACGTTTCACATTGCGGAGGCGACGTGTTACGTCATTCCGTCTGAGACATGGGAACCGGTACAACATGCGTTAATCGCTTTACGGAGTTGGCTCCGATGAGTCAACTGAAAGCAAGTGGACAATGGAGAGGGGCAGTGCGATGAATCGTTGGGTTAAATATATAGGGATTGCGACCGGTGTGTTGCTTCTCATCGTGTTTCTCGCCGTCGTGGGCATCTCGGCCCACATCGGCGATCAGTTGACGTCGCCCGAACGTGAGACGTTGACGTATACGCCGAAGACGTTAGGTGTCAAATACGAGAATGTGACCATCGAAGCCGAGGATGGTCACGATTTGTACGGGTGGTGGATCCCGCACCCGACACCGCGCGCAACGATCGTGTTCGCACATGGTTATGGGAAGAACCGCGAGCAGTCCGATTTGCCGCTCAAAGAATTGATTCCGGAGTTTCATGAACAAGGATATCAGTTCCTGACGTTCGATTTTCGGGGGTCAGGCATCTCGGAAGGTGACCGTGTGACGGTCGGGGCGAAAGAACAAGCGGACCTCGCTTCCGCAATCGCCTATGCGAAAGAACGCTCGGACGGTCCGATCGTCTTATACGGGGTGTCGATGGGCGCGGCGACGGCGTTGTCTGCGGCTGATGAGACCGACGTGGCCGCTGTGATCGCCGATAGTCCGTTCAGTGACCTCCGGGGCTACCTCGAGACAAACTTGCCTGTATGGAGCGATTTACCGAACTTTCCGTTCACACCGGTCATCATGACGGTGACGCCGTGGTTCACAGGTCTCGATGCCGATGTGGTCAAGCCGATTGACGATATCGCTCAAATCGAGGCACCGGTGTTGTTGATTCATAGTGAAGGCGATGATGCCATCCCTGTGAGCGAGAGTGAACAATTGGCCGAGGCCGGGGAGGAAGTCGAACTGTGGGTGACCGAGAATGATGGGCACGTGCAGTCGCATCGCTCGTTCCAAACCGAGTATCGTCAAAAAGTATTCGGATTTTTAGAGAAGGTATTATAAACGAGGGGCGCCATAAAGCGCTCCTTTTTTGTTATGATTAATTATGAAAAGGAAAGAAAGAAGGTTTTTTCATGGATGTCACAGCATTACTATCGTTTCTACTGCTCGGAACGCTCATCGGGATTTTGAGCGGATTCTTCGGCATCGGGGGCGGGATCTTACTCACGCCGCTGCTGCTCGTCTTCGGATATGAGGCGAGTGCGGCCATCGCGCTCAGTCTGATGCTCACGCTCGGGTCGACCACGGCCGGTACGATCTCTCATCTTAAATTAAAGAACGTCAATCCGAAACATGCCCTCATGATTGGCGCCTTCGGTGTCGTCGGGACGTGGGTGGCGACGCCGCTCGTGTTCTACCTTGAGACGCTCGACGGTGCGAAGCCGGTCATCTCGCTCGCCTACATCGCGCTACTGACGTACTTTGCCGTCTCGTTCTTCCGGTCGAAGCAACATGAAGAAGGAAGTGTCGGCTCGGAGTCGGTCCCACGCCTCGGTTTTATCGGGTTGTTCGGCGGGTTCATCTCGTCACTCATGGGTGTCAGCGGCGGATTCGTATTGACACCGCTTCAAGTCAAACTGCTCAATACCGAGATGAAACGAGCCGTCGGGACGAGTATCGCCGCGGCGTTCCTCATCGTCGTCTCGGGCGTCATCAACTATGCCGTCGCCGGGGCCGATGCGAACTATTGGCATGGTCTCGCGCTCATCGCCGGGGCGATGATTGGCTCACCAATCGGGGCGAAGCAGTTGCAACGGTTCAGTTCGCAACTCGTCAAAAAAGCGCTCGGTGGCTTCTATGTCGCTGTCGCCATCAGCGTCGGACTCAACTTGCTCGGCTTCAACGACATCTCGCTCGGACTACTCGTCGTCCTCGCGCTCTCGTTCATTGTCGCGCTGTTTATCCGGCCGCGTTCGAAGTGATGATCGACCCTCGTCTACAGACGAGGGTCTTTCTTATAGGGATAGTCGGAGCATGATATATCCTACATATGAACATCACCATTGGTATAACGTGTGCTGAAGCGCATCAAAAAAACCCTGTCCGAGGACAGGGTGTTAACGTCTGGCGATATGGTCAATGTTCTCTTGAATCTCTCCGACTTTGCTCTTCGCTTCACGCAACCGTCGTTCGAACGCCTCGGTGTCGCGTTTTTCACGTTGCGGCTCGTCTTTCCCGCGACGCTGTCCTTTCGGGGAGCGATGGATATGGGTCGCTTTCATCAAGCGCTTTTTAAACGTTGAATCGCTCATCAGGACACCCCCTTCCATACTATATACGTTCCACCTCTTCTTTCCGATGAAACGTTTTAACCTTCACGAGGCGAGGGTTCTGCGCATTTGCGGGTTCGTTGAGACTTTGTAGGCGACGGCTGCAGCTAACACTGCTTTGATCAAGTCACCGAGGATGAACGGGATATTCACTTTGAGTGCATCGATGAACGTCAATCCGAACACGGCTTGGAGACCGAGACTGCCGACTACATAGACGAAGCCGAGTCCGATTAGGATGTTATAAGCGACGAGAGCGGGGAACGTACGATGTCGTTCCGATAACCAACCGATCAAAAAGGCGGCGATCGGGAAGGCGATCAAGTAACCGACCGTCGGACCGACGAACGGGGCGAGCCCGCCCGAACCACTTAAGACGGGTAGACCGATCAAGCCGAGCAATAAGTAGACGACGACGGCAAGACCGCCTTTTTTGGCGCCGAGCACGGAAGCGACCGTCATGATGCCGAGCATTTGAAGGGTGATCGGAACGGGGCCGATCGGGATGGCGATGGAGCCGATGCTCGCAAGCAAGGCGGCGCCGATGGCAACTTGTGTCAAATCATGAATTTTCAATATGTAAACCCCTTTTCTGTTAACGTTGACTAAAGTCAGGTTAACATCATTTTTTTCGTTTGACAAGCAGAAAAATGAGGACCTGGTCGCAAATTGACCAGGTCCTCATCGTTTACGCATGTGTCGGTAGGTTCTCTTTCGCTTCTGTCAGTTGAATCCGAACTGAGTCAAAGCCCGTCCCGCCGTAACTGTTGCGGCGTTTGACGGCCGTCACCGGCGAGAGTGCCTCGTACACATCCGCTTCAATCAACTCAGAGTGGGCTTGGTACGTCTCAATCGGTAATTCTGATAAATACAGACGCTGGTCGATACAATACCGGACGAGCGTGCCCGTCACTTCATGGGCCTCACGGAACGGCATCCCTTTTGCCGTCAAATAATCAGCGAGTTCGGTCGCGTTCGAGAAATCGCGCTCGGTCGCTTGCTTCATCGTCTCCGTGTGGAACGTCATGTCTTGAATCATACCGGCCATGATGCTGAGACTGCCCTGAACCGTCTTGACGGTGTCGAACATGCCTTCCTTATCTTCTTGCAGGTCCTTGTTATAGGCGAGTGGGAGTCCTTTCATAATTGTCAAAAGTCCCATCAGATTGCCGACGACGCGTCCGGACTTTCCGCGGACGAGTTCGGCCATGTCCGGGTTCTTTTTCTGTGGCATCATGCTCGATCCCGTAGAGAACACGTCAGAGATCGTGATGAACCGATACTCTTCACTGCTCCAAAGGATCAACTCCTCGCAGAACCGTGACAAGTGCATCATGAGCAGCGACGCATTCGACAAGAACTCTAAGATGAAGTCACGGTCGCTGACGGCGTCCAGACTGTTCGGATAGACTTTGGCGAAACCGAGCAACTCGGCCGAGCGATGACGATCGATCGGGAATGTCGTCCCAGCCAGGGCACCCGCTCCGAGCGGGCTCATGTCAATCCGTTTCAAGCTGTCACTGAAACGCTCTTTGTCGCGCTCGAGCATCCAGAAGTAAGCGAGCAAGTGATGGGCGAGCGAGACCGGCTGGGCCCGTTGCAAGTGTGTATAACCCGGCATGATTGACTCGACGTTTTGAGCGGCGTGGTCATAGAGTGCCGTCTGCACGGCTTCAATCCCGTCAATCGTCTCGAGGACACGGCGTTTCAAATACAGGTGCATATCCGTCGCGACTTGGTCGTTCCGGCTGCGGGCCGTGTGCATCTTTCCAGCGACCGGGCCGATTTCTTCATGCAAGAGGGCCTCGAGGTTCATATGGATGTCTTCATGGAAGACGTTGAACGTCAATTCGTCCGCTTGTGCCTTCTTGGCTAGCGTCTTCAACCCCGCGACGATTTGCGCGACTTCGTCCGCCGTCAAAATGTGCTGCTCCCCGAGCATCGTCACGTGGGCGATGCTCCCTTCAATATCTTCTAACACGAGCTGGGCGTCGAAATGAATCGAGGCCCCGAACTCGTCGACCCATTCACTGGCTGTCTGTTCGAACCGGCCACCCCATAGTTTACTCATGCACCATCGTTCCTTTCTCCGCTAGCACTTCCGCTTGAACTTTCGTCGGCAGTCCCCATAACTTGATGAAACCGACGGCGGCTTGTTGGTCGAACGTGTCGGCCGACGTGTACGTCGCGAGATGTTCGTCATAGAGCGAGATCGGCGACTTCCGTCCGTCGACGATGGCTTGTCCTTTGAACAGTTTCATCCGGACCGTACCGGTCACGGTCTGTTGCGTCTCATCGATGAAGGCGAGAAGCGCTTTCGTCAGTGGCGAGTACCAGAGACCGTTGTAGATCGTCTCCGTCAATTTCTGTTCGACGATTGGTTTGAAGTGGGCGACTTCCCGGACGAGCGTGAGCGCCTCGAGCGCCTGGTGTGCCGTGATGAGCGTCATCGCACCCGGTGCTTCGTACACTTCCCGCGATTTGATCCCGACGACCCGGTTTTCGATATGGTCGATTTTCCCGATACCGTGAGCCCCGGCGACGATATTCAACTGTTCGAGAATGGCTGTGAACGTCGCTGCTTGTCCATTGATGGCGACTGGTACGCCGGCGTTGAACTCGATTTCGACATACGTCGGTTCGTTCGGAGTGTCTTCGAGCTGTGCCGTCAATTCATAAGCGCTCGCCGGTGGAGCGGCCCATGGGTCCTCAAGGATGCCGCATTCGACGGCCCGGCCCCAAATGTTTTGGTCGATCGAGAACGGCTCTTCCTGGACGATCGGAATCGGGATACCGTGCTCGGCCGCATAGGCGATTTCTTCTTCCCGTGACCATTTCCACTCCCGGACCGGCGCGATGATTTCAAGCGACGGGTCGAGCGCATGAATCGACACCTCGAACCGGACTTGGTCATTCCCTTTCCCCGTGCACCCGTGAGCGACGGCGATGGCACCTTCGGCTTGCGCGACCTCGACTAGCTTCTTCGAGATGAGCGGCCGCGATAGGGCAGAGACGAGTGGATAGACGCCTTCATACATTGTATGTGCCTGCATCGAGTAACGGGCGAAATCGTTGACGAATTCATCGACCGCATCGATGATGACCGATTTGACGGCCCCGACTTTGAGTGCCTTCTGTTGAATGCGCTCCAGGTCTTTCCCTTCTCCCACGTTCAAACAGCAGGCGATGACGTCATATCCCTGTTCATCCAACCATTTGATTGCGACCGATGTGTCAAGTCCACCTGAATAAGCTAATACGAGTTTTTGTTTCATTTCCTTACACCCCTTATACATAATTATTCATCTGTATTTATAAATATACGACTTAGTCTAACGGATGATTTCATGTAAAGCAACCTTTTTTGGCAAAAAAAAGAATCACTTGTGAAAGTGATCCTTCATTGAACGATTTCGAGTTCTGGCATCCATTGCGACATATGTTCGCTCGTGGCATCGAACAACTCGGGTTTTGCCGTCTGTAACGGCACGACCTCGAACGGTCCGTCCGCACTAGAGCGCCGGGTGAACGTCGGATAGAACATCGGATTGGCGAGTTCGAACGTCGTCTCATCCGCTTCGACGGTCTTGACGACATCGATGCCGACGATGCCACCCGTATTACGATCGTCCCCTTGTTGGCCGGACAGGAAGTTGCCGAGCGAGTAGGCGACGAACGTTCGGTTGCCTTCAGCGCCGTCCACCCAAGCGACCGGTTGGAGGACGTGGGGGTGATGGCCGATGATGAGATCGACCCCGAGGTCAGACAGCTCTTGGACGAGTGTCTGTTGTGCCTCGTTCGGGAGTATCTCATATTCATTCCCGAAATGGAGCGAGACGACGGTGAGGTCGGCTGCTTGTTCGGCCGCTTCAATCTCAGGCTTCATTGCCTCGAGATCGATGTAGTTGACATGGTACGGTTGTTTCGGAACGACCCCGTTCGTGCCGTACGTGTAGGCGAGAAACGCGAACGAGATATCATTCTTCGTCAACGTCCGAATCTCAGCCTTGTCCGCTTCCGATAAGAACGAACCAGTATACGGCATACCGATCTCGTTCCAGTGGGCAATCGAATTCTCGATGGCCGTGACACCTCGATCGAGCGTATGGTTGTTCGCCGTCGTCACCAGGTCGATGCCAGCGTCTTGGAGCGCATCACCGACCTCATACGGACTGTTGAAGGCCGGGTAGCTCGATAAGCCGATCTCACTGCCACCAATCATGCTCTCTTGGTTGGCGATGGCAATATCGGCCTCGGTCAAAATCGGGGCGATCGGTTCGAAGGCGGCAGTGAAGTCATAGCCGTCCCCGCTCTTGGCGGCATTATATACGTTGTCGTGTAACAAGATATCGCCGATCGCATAGACGGACGTCGTCGTCACGACTGATTCTGGCTCTTCCGGAACAGGTGCCGGCTCCTCCGCCTCGGTCTCTGGTGCCGGGGTCTCCGTTTGCTCCGTAGACGTCTCGACGTCGGCGGTCGCACAGCCGAACAGAAAGAGGAGGGGCAAGGTCAATATGGCTTGTTTATACGGGATTACTCGTTTCAAGGGACGAGTCACTTCCTTTCTTATGATACAAATTGATCTATATGTACCTTTCGCTATAGACTGTCAATTTCCTTGTTAGGCGACAAAAAAAAGTGCCAGGCTATAGTAGCATGGCACTTCGATCGTTAAATCCGTTCTGTCTTCAAGATGTGTTCCATTTCCTCGAACTCGTTCGTGATCGTCGAGCTCGGTGGTGGTGTCATCAGACTGACGACATAAATGGCGAGGCTCGACAAGAAGAACGCTGGAATCATCTCATAGAGCTCACCGACGGTCCCGAACCAATCGGCGGCAAAGTTTTTCCAGACGATGACGATGAAGGCACCGGTTAGCATACCTGCGAGCGCCCCTTGTCGCGTCGTCCGTTTCCAGAACAGGCTGAACAGGATGAGTGGCCCGAACGACGAGCCGAAGCCGGCCCAGGCGTAACCGACCAAGTTCAAGATCGTATCATCCGCCCCGAACGCCAGCCAAATCGAGATGAGCGACACGAGGATGACCGTGATCCGGCCGACCATGACGAGCTCACGGTCGCCGGCGTCTCTTCGGAAGAACTTCTGATAGAAGTCGGTCGTCGCAGCACTCGACGAGACGAGGAGCTGTGACGAGATGGTCGACATGATGGCAGCGAGCAACGCCGCAAGCAAGACGCCGGTGATGAGATCGACGAATAATAAATCAGATAAATTAATAAAAATGTTTTCTGGGTTATCGATCTCAAGTCCACGCTGCGTATAATAGGCGAGTCCGAACAGCCCGGTCGCCATCGCGCCGACGACGGTGAACAGCATCCATGAGATGCCGATCCGTCGTGCCTTCTTGATGTCCTGTAACTTCTCGATGGCCATAAAACGGACGATGATGTGCGGTTGCCCGAAGTAACCGAGCCCCCAGGCGAATAGGGAGACGATGCCGATGAGCGACTGACCAGTCAGCGGATCAAGCAGCGCCTCATCGATGTCACCGATCGTCTGGAAGGCGGCGCTCACGCCGTCGGTCGCCGTGATGGCGATGGCCGGGACGAGGATGAGGGCGAACAACATGATCAACCCTTGAACGAAATCCGTCCAACTGACCGCCAAAAATCCTCCGATGAACGTATAGATGATAATGATAGAAGCCAAAATCAAGACGCCCGTCCCGAACTCAATTCCGAAGACGGCATTGAATAACCGGCCGCCGGCCACGAATCCGCTCGTGGCATAGAGGGTGAAAAAGATGAGTGTCACAGCCGCCGAGAACGATCGCAACGTGCCGCGTGAATCTTTAAAACGTTTCTCGAAAAAATCTGGAATCGTGATGGCATCCTCGGACAAATACGAGTACGTCCGCAAGCGAGGTGCGACGAGCAACCAGTTCAAGTACGCGCCGATCGTCAACCCGATGACGATCCATCCGCTCGAGAGTCCGGTCGCGAACATCGCACCCGGTAGTCCCATCAACAGCCAACCACTCATGTCGGAAGCACCTGCCGACAAAGCCGCGACGGCGGGACCGAGTCCGCGCCCTCCGAGCATATAGTCGCCGATGCTCTCCGTCCGCCGATAGGCGATGACGCCGAGTAGTACCATGAGCGCCATGTAAACGGTGATGGATATTAAAATCCCGTTCATAAAACATCCCCCTCAATCATAATGAAAACGCTTTCTTTGTTTATGGTATGCACCATGTCAAAATTTTGTCACAAAATTGAATCAAGTGCACGATTTTATTGAAGGATTGACCAAATAATCAAATTATTTAGCGAAGCAAGAGGTCAAGTGGTCATTGACGAGTCCGGTCGCCTGCAGATGGGCATAGACGGTCGTCGGCCCTAAAAATTTGAATCCACGCCGTTTCAAATCCTTGCTGATCTGATGAGACAGTTCGGTCGTGGCGGGGATGTCGTCATTGGCCGCCCATTGGTTGTTGATCACTGTATTGTCGACGAACGACCAGATGTAGGCATCGAACGTGCCGAACTCTTGTTGAATCTCGATGAAGCGCTTGGCATTATTGATTGACGCCTCGATTTTCCGGCGGTTTCGGACGATACCGGGATTGGCCAACAACCGTTCAACATCCGTTTCGTCGAACGAGGCGACCGCTTCGACGTCGAAGTTGGCGTAGGCTTCCCGGTAATGGTCGCGCTTTCGTAAAATGGTGATCCAACTGAGTCCCGCCTGGGCGCTCTCAAGGGTCAAACATTCGAAGTGCTTCTGATCGTCGTGGACGGGTTTGCCCCATTCCTCGTCATGATAACGGACGTACATGGGGTCTGTACCGCACCAAGGGCAACGTATCGGTTCGGTCATTGTCGTTTCCTCGCTTTCGTTCAAGTACTTCATTTTAGCACGTCGGGACGGTTTTTGAAGTGAGGTGACGGGTATAATAGGGGATATTGGAGGTTGAACGATATGAGAGAGTGGATGATCCAGGTCATTGAACAGTTCGGTTATTTCGGTATCGCGTTCATGATCTTTATTGAAAATGTGTTCCCGCCGATTCCATCAGAGGTCGTGCTCTTGTTCGGTGGATTCTTTGCCGTGAAAACTGATTTGAACGTCCCGCTCGTCATTTTCGCTGCGACAGCCGGTGCCATTTTAGGAGCGATTTTGTTATATGGGATCGGATTATATTTAGATGTCGAACAGATTGAGAAGTGGACGAAGAAATACGGGAAATGGATTCGGCTCGATATCGCGGACGTTCGACGGGCGGATGCTTGGTTCGACAAATATGGGGGCTGGATGGTGTTCTTTGGACGATTGATGCCCGTCGTCCGAAGCTTGATCTCGTTACCGGCCGGCATGTCGAATATGCCGTTTCTGAAGTTCTTGTTGCTCAGTACGGCCGGCACGGTCATTTGGAACACGATTCTCATTTATATCGGCATCCGGGTCGGTGAGAATTGGGAATCGATTTTACGATATTTAGATGTGTATTCGTACGCGATATATGGATTATTGGCCGTCTGTCTGATTGTCTTTTTCATCTGGCGCAAGAAACGGAAGAAAAAACAGTCGAAACAAGCATCATCATTTTGACGAACAAAGGAGGACCTTCACGCGAAGGTCCTCCTTTGTGTTCTATCATTGATCTTCTTTATTTTTTGTCTCATTGGGAAGTACTTTCTCAAGTTTTTCCTCCGTCTTGTTAGCAAGAATCTCAGAGAAGCGGAACAAGACGATGCCGACGATGGCCGAGACGAAGATATAGAGACCGACAAATAAGTTGATCGCTCCGTTTGATAGGGCGGTGAACAAAATCGAGAACTCGCCACGCGGGGCGAGTGAGAAGCCGGCCTCGTTCGCCTGCACCCGCGTCAAGCCATACATGCGACCCCCGACGCGTCCGACGATCCACTTCGACAACACACCCCAAACGATCAGGACGAAGAAGAGGGCATTGACGATGACCCCTTGATCGAGATTGATGGAGATCCCGAACGAGATGAAGAAAATCGGCAAGAACAAGTCGCGAACGGGTACCGTCAATCGTTTCAACGGCCGCACATCGTGGATGCCCGCAAGCATGATTCCGGCAATGAACGCCCCGAGAATCTCGGACAGGCCGAACACCATGCCAATCCCGGCAAAGAATAAAATCAATCCAATCAAACCGATACTCGCATCATCTTGTCGCAACAGATGTTTGACGAACCGCTGTCGGTTCAAAACGAAACGAGAGCCGATGAAGAGGAGCACTCCGAAAATTAGAAATCCGGCGAACACTTTCCCGATGTCCGTGAAAGCGATCGGTTCGTCTTGGATGATGAACGGGGCCACGGTCAAAATGAGCGGGGCGAAAATGTCTTCGAAGATGAGGAGCGCCAGTACGAACTCTTTCACATCTTCATGTTTTTCAGAATGTCGCTCGAGAAGTTTCGCCGAAATCGACGAACTCGTCGCATAGAGGACGGCACCGATCAAAAATGCTTGTGAGAAGTCGAGACCAAACAACAAAGCGATTCCAATCGTGACCCCGAAGGCGAGAAGGACATCTAGGACGCCTGCTTTCCACACTTGTTTCATTCGCTTGACGAGCTCGCTCAGCGGAAACTTTAAACCGAGTAGAAAGAATAACAGAATAATCCCGATTTCCCCGGCGATTTTGAAGACCTCATTCCCGTCCCAAAAGAAGCCGACCGCGACGCCGATGGCAATGAAGGCGAGGATACTAGGAAAGAACAACCGCTCGATAATCAAACTGAGCACCGAAATTACGGTGAGTGCCAATCCGAGGAATACGATTACATTGAATACGTCCATACGTCACCCCCTAAAAAAGGGAAGGATTGCTTCACCATCAGTTTTCACTCCATTGATATTCCATCCCGACCGATTCGGGACGAGAATAGTCAAATCCGAACTGGCGATACAGGCCGTCTGCCGGAATGTCAGCAATCAGACTAATGATGGCCGTCTCGTCTGCTTCCTGTAAAATCCAATCCATCAATCGTTCCATGATCAATTTACCAAGCCCAAGGCCTTGACACTCGGGATCGACGACGATATCGACGAGATGAAACACCATGCCGCCGTCCCCGACGACACGTCCCATCCCGACCATCGTGTCGTCTTTATATAAACAAACGCCGTATAACGTGTTAGCGAGCCCTTTCACCGTGCCTGAGTCGGAACGTTTCGGCATGCCTGCTTTGACGCGAAGGCGTTGATGCTCCTCCGGTGTCGGTGTCTCAATCCGTACATCTACTTCATTCACCATGTCACTACTCCCTCTCTGCGCATAAGTTAAAATTATTTTCCCGCTATATTGAATCGGTAAACCTTGATTTCCGGATGACGTTGTACAGATAATGAGAGAAACTGGAATGGAGAAAGGTTGTGTGGGAATGATTGAAGGTCAAACGATTTTGCCTGCTCTCCGAGACATGAAAGACCTCGAGACATTTGTGAGAGGGCCATTCAAAGTTGGCGTCTTGCTTGAAGTACATGTGGCCCGGCTTGATGCCGTGTTTCAGTTACTAGCGGCCCATGACAAGCAAGTGTTCGTCCATCTCGATTTGATTCAAGGTCTGAAGGCGGATGAATATGCGACCGAATATGTGTGTCAGACGTTTCGACCGTATGGAATCATCTCGACGAAAGGCAGTGTCATTTTAAAAGCGAAACAAAAGCAAGTTAAAACGGTGCAGCGTCTGTTTTTAATCGATTCGAGTTCGCTCGAGAAGAGTTATCGCCTCATCAACCGCACTCAACCGGATTATATTGAGGTATTACCAGGTCTCGTCCCGAAATATATCCGGTGCGTGAAAGCAGCGACAAATATTCCAGTCTTCGCCGGCGGCTTGATCTCGTCGTCTGAAGAAATCGAGGCCGCCCTTGAGGCAGGTGCGACCGTCGTGACGACGTCTGACCAAACACTTTGGTCGAACTGATAGGACTCATTTTCATGCAATCAGGGTATTCTACTGTCCAGGAGGGATGACAATGAAACAGACGATGATTATAACCGGTGTCAGCCAAGGAATCGGGCGGGAACTGGCCCGCCATTTTAGCACGACATATCGTGTTGTCGGACTCGATATCGGGCAAGACCCACAACTTGAAGGAGTGACGTTCCATCAGATGGATTTGGGGGATCATGAGGATGTGAACAGCGTATTCAAAGTAATTCATCAAGAAGTCGGCACCGCCCATGTGCTTATCAATAACGGTGGCGTATCCTCACTCGTCAAACCGATGACCGAACTCGACGTCGAGACGTTCAAACGCGTGATCGATGTTAACCTCGTCGGGACGTTCGCTTGCTCGAAAGCTTTCTTGACGTTGAACGAAGGGGCTGCTTTCGGCCGCATCATCAACGTGGCCTCGACCCGCGCGCTTCAGAACGAGGCTGATTGGGAAGCATACGGCGCCTCAAAAGGCGGGATCGTTTCGTTGACTCAGTCGATGGCGGTCTCTTTGGCTGAACGACCAATCACGGTGAATGCGGTCAGTCCCGGATGGATCCATACCTCGGATGAAGCCCTTCGTGATATCGATCACGCGCAGCATCCGTCAGGACGTGTCGGGACGCCGGAGGATATCGTCCGTGCCGTCTCTTATTTGATTGACGAGAAAAACGATTTCGTCAACGGGCATAATTTGATTGTCGACGGGGGCATGACGAAAAAGATGATTTACGAAGCTTGAATCAAGAAACTGGGACCATTACCCTATCTTTCAACAACCGATATGCGTGTAAAGACCTAGTGACGGGTATAGGATGGGGAGTACATTGAAACTAGCGAAGGAGGAAGCGTCGTGCATCAAATCATCGAGGAGGCACTCCGTTTCGCGGCCGTCCGTCACGACGGACAGTTTCGAAAAGGAACGAATATTCCTTACTTGACCCATCCTGTGGCCGTCTCCATGTTGCTCGTCGAAGATCGGCAACCCGTCCCGGTCGTCGTGGCGGGTCTGCTCCACGACTTGCTCGAAGATACGTTGACGACACCTGATGAACTGAGTGAACGATTTGGACATGAAGTGACACGTCTAGTCAAGGCTGTGTCCGAGCCGGGGAAACATCAGTCGTGGGAAGAACGCAAACGGATGACGATTCAGCATGTGCGGACGATGCAGTATGATGAAGTCGCACTCTTGGCCGCGGACAAGCTACATAATCTGCGTTCGATTCGTCTCGACGTCGAGTCTGCCGGCAAACAAGTATGGGACCGTTTCAATCGGCCGCTCCGCGACCAATCCTGGTATTATCATGAACTGCTCCATGCGTTGACGCCGTTCGCGCAGACGACGACGCTGATCGAAGCGTTCGAGACGGAAATGAACTTGTTATTTTATGGAGTCGAAGAAGGGCGGACCGAGAAGTTAGAGAAGTTGTTCGGTGTCATCAAACATGGGTTCCGTGAAGAGGAGTGGCTTCAAGAGACGACGACACTTTGTCAGACCGCTTTTGAGCTGAACGAGACGATGCGCGAAGGTTATCGTCACGGGACCGAGGTCAATCAACCCGAGCTCGACGCCTTGTCGGCTCAATTGAAAGAAGCAGGACTGTGGGAACGCTTGTCGCTCCCGGCACTCCAAGCGATCGATGAATTATCGTATCGAATGGCACTGCAGTCGGACGAGATCGTCGCGTGGCTTGAGTGAAATGATTGTCAAGTGACCTTAAACGTGATATATTCATCGTGAACATAAGAAGGGGAGTAGCGACCACGAATGTGGTCGATGGATCGTCACTACGGTGCAACGCACTCGGTCCATCGAGCTTCTGATCCAAGTCCGCGAGACCTTTTTATGGATGCTTCTTCGGCGTCCATAAAAAGGTCTTTTTTGATTTTTTGAAAAAGGGGAGACACAGAAAATGGTATTTATTTACTTCATCTTGGCCGCAGCACTCACCGTGTATGCTGCCATCAAATTATCGACGTATGCCGACGTCATCAGCGAGAAGTCGACGATGAGCGGCATGCTCGTCGGGACCGTGTTGCTTGCCGGAGCGACATCGCTTCCGGAAGTGACGACGAGCGTATCGGCCGTCATGATCAATAACCCGGACATCGCCATCGGGAACATGCTCGGCTCGAACTTGTTCAACATCTTTATCTTGGCGATGTTTGACTTGTATTATCGTCAGAAGCGTCTATTTAACGAAGCAAGTCGGGATCACCTCTACACGGCGAGTCTCGGTTTGATGTTGACGCTCGTGACGATGCTCGCACTCGTCATCCGCATCGACTTCACGATTCTCGGGATCGGGATCGATGCCTTATTGATTGCAGGGTTGTACGCGGTTGGGATTTACTATATCGGACAACGTCCAAAAGAACCTACGACAGAACGGGAAGTCGAGCAAGAAGTCGGTGTCAGCGTCACCGACTCAATTCCGATCAAGCGCGCGGTCATCGGCTTCATCATCGCCGCACTCGTCATCATGGCGGCCGGAACGGCGCTTTCAGTGTTAGGTGACCAAATCGCCGTCGTGACCGGACTCGGTTCGAGCTTTGTCGGCAGTTTCTTGATCGCGGCCTCGACGTCGCTCCCAGAAGCGGTCGCCGTCTTCGTCGCCTTGAAGCTTGGTAACGTCAACTTGGCGTTCGGTTCGATTTTGGGGAGTAACATCTTCAATATGCTCATCATCGCGATGTCGGATGTCTTCTACCGAGGCGGTTCGATTTTGGCGGATGTGTCCACGTCACACTTGGTGACGGCGATCGGGATCACGATCTTGTCGGTCTTGGTCATGTACAGTGTCCTTCGAAAAGATGTCACGTCGAAGTTCCGCTACGTCTTGCCGTCCGTTCTCGTCGTCCTCGTCTATTTCGCGTCGTCTTACTTCATCTTCATCGGTTGATCGACCACACGGTGTCCTCGGACATCGTGTTTTTTGTTTGAGGCGGTTCGAGGAATCACTTTTCACTCACTTGGGTATAGAAGGAGGGAAGGAGGGGTGGCGATGCAAATGCATTCCGTGGAACGTCTTGATGATTACGTCATATTAATCCCAGCATATAATCCCGATCAAGCGCTCGTCACACTGGTCCGGGAGTTGAAAGAAGAAGGGTTCGTCCATCTGTTCGTCGTGAACGATGGGAGTGCCGAGACGTCCCGTCCGATTTTTGACGAGGTCGGAAAATGGGTCACGGTGCTCGAGCATACCCGGAATCAAGGGAAGGGTGCGGCGTTGAAAACCGGGATTCGACATGTCGTTCAGCATTTCCCTAGAACGAACGGGGTCATCACGGTCGATGCGGATGGGCAACATCTGCCGGCCGACGTCTTGAAGCTGTATGAAGAAGGCATACGTTGGCCTCATCATTTGATTATGGGCTGCCGCGACTTTTCAGGGTCCGATATCCCGTTCCGGAGCCGATTCGGAAATCAGATGACGCGCGGCGTCATGTTGCTCGGCAGCGGTCTTCGTCTGAAGGACACCCAAACCGGCCTCCGGGCGATTCCGCTGCGGTATGCAGAACAATTGCTTGATGTGCCGGGGAACCGTTATGAGTTCGAGATGAACATGTTGACGTTCACGAAACGATTGCAAGTCCCGATTCATCAGACACCAATTCAAACCGTCTATGTGGCAGAAAACGCCTCGTCCCATTTCCGGCCGGTGATCGACTCGATTCTTATCTATCGCATGTTTTTGGCCTATTCATTATCATCGGTCGCATCATTTCTGTTAGACATCGGGTTCTATGCCTTGTTCGTCTATTTGTTGAATCCGTGGTTCGAGACGACGCACGTCTTGATTGCGACGGTCGTGGCCCGTATCCTGTCATCGCTGTTCAATTATTTCGTCAATCGGAAAATTGTGTTCCATTCGAAGGCGAAGCGGGCGATGCCGAAATACTTCGGTCTAGTCGGATTGCAGATGGCGCTGTCGGCCGGTCTCGTCTATGCGCTGTTCTATGTCATCCGCGACGGTGAGGTGTGGATCAAAGTGTTCGTCGACAGCTTCTTGTTCGTCGTCAGTTATTATGTCCAGAAAAAATGGATCTTTAAACGCTAACAGGCCAAGACGTGTGTCTTGGCCTGTCTGGCATGCATATCGTTCAATAAGCGAGTTTTCCGAGCTTGACCGATGTGTACCGGTGCAGTTCACGCGGATCATGGATCCCGGTCTTCTGCATCATGTCGCGCATGAGCAGGGCACAGACGCGAGCATCTTCAGCCGCATCGTGATGCATGAACGGGACGTTCAAATATTCCGCCATCGTGTTCAGCTTGTGATTCGGCAGACCTGGATACAGTTTTCTCGACAACTTGACGGTACAGCCGTACTCGATCGTCGGAAACGTATATAAATCGTATTTGGCGATCGCTTTCTTGAACGCGCCCATATCGAACGATGCGTTGTGTGCCATGACGAGGTCGACATCCCGCAGCGTCGGATAGAGCTGTTCGAGCACCTCGGGTAACGCTGGGGCGTCCCAGACATCGCTCGGCCGGATGCCATGGACCCGGATATTGCCGGCATCGAAGTCTTCCTCCGGATTGACGAGCAGTTGGTTCGTTTCGATGATTTCACCGTCGACAAGCAGGCTCCAGCCGACAGAGCAGATGCTGCGACTATCGCGGTTCGCCGTCTCGACGTCGATGGCAAGAATTGAATGTGGCATAATTAATCCCTTTCTCGTAAAAACAAGTATAAAAAAAGTCTAACATATCGTTAGACTAAAAAGCGATTATGCGGCCACGAGGTTGCGGCATGCTTCGGCACAGCGGAGACATGCTTCGGCACAGCGTTGGCAATGGTCGTGCAAGTGGCGGCCACATTCGACGGCGCACGTGTCACACACCTGGGCGCAGAGTGCACCAATCGGTTTGGTGAAAGCCGAATCGGTCTCGAGCGCGTTCAAGGCGAGTGCACACACTTCCGAACATTCTTTCGTCAGCCGGATACACTCGGCGACCATCAACAAATCTTCTTCTTGTAAGCATTTTGAGAAACAATGATTGCTTGCCCGCATACAGTCGATGACGGCTAAAATGGTCTCTTCGACAGAGGCTCGGTCCATGATAAGTCCCCCTTTAGAATAATGATGTCTTACAATCATTACCCGCTAGCGGATGAGTTAAACCGAGCGGCGACGCAAAAAAAGTCACCCCTCAAATGAGTGGTGACTTCAATAATGGAGCATAGCGGGCTCGAACCGCTGACCTCCACGCTGCCAGCGTGGCGCTCTCCCAGCTGAGCTAATGCCCCGTTCGAAAATTATTATATCATCCTAGTAAAACATTTGGCAATGGCTATTTTTAATTTTTTTGAACAAAGTTTAATCAGCACTGAACGTGGGAAAATCACAAATGATGTTATATTACGAAAGCAGGTGTCATGTATGGAAATGATTTTACTCGCACTCTTACCTGCCTTGATGTGGGGGAGCATCCCGCTCATCGTCTCAAAGGTCGGCGGGAAGCCGATTCAACAGTTGATCGGGACGACAATCGGGGCGATGGTGATGGCGGTCATTATCGCACTCGTGTTCAATCCCGGGTTCACGACGCTCGCAATCGTGACCGGATTCATCTCCGGCGCGTTTTGGGCACTCGGACAATATTTACAGTTCCAATCGTTTCAAATTTTAAGTGTCTCGAAGGCGATGCCGATCAGCACCGGCATGCAGCTTCTCGGTACATCGTTGTTCGGTGTCATCGTCCTCGGAGACTGGAAAACGACGACCGAACTATGGCTCGGATTTTCGGCGCTCGTTCTCATCGTGATTGGGGCTGCGTTGACGTCGTATCAGCAGAACAAAGACGGCGACAGCAGCGGCGCCTTGAAGAAAGGCTTGCTCGTTCTGCTCGTGTCGAGTATCGGTTACGTGACGTACGCCGTCCTGACGAACTATTTCGAGGTCGACGGGATCACGGCGATCTTGCCACAGTCGGTCGGGATGTTCGTCGCGGCGCTGTTGTTCAGCCTGCGTGAGAAAGATGTGAAGAAGTTCGATCCGAAGACGTTCAAAAACATCTTGGCCGGGATCGCCTGGGGGATCGGGAACTTCGGGCTGTTCGTGTCGAGCGGTGAAGTCGGAATCGCGACGTCATTCGCCTTGTCGCAATTGAACGTCGTCGTGGCGACGCTCGGCGGGATCTATCTATTAAAAGAAGAGAAGACGACGAAAGAACGTGTCTTCGTCTTTATGGGTATCGGCCTCATCGTCGTGGCCGGATTCATGCTCGGAATCGCCAAAAGCTAAAAGACGGGTCAGACGACCCGTCTTTCGCTTACCAGGCTTGTTCGATGAATGCGTCACGCCCAGATTTTTTCCGGTCCTCTTTATAGTGGGCCGGATTTTTTTTATGGAAGTCTTGATGGTACTCCTCGGCCGGATAGAACGTGTCGGCCGGTAAAATCTTCGTGACGATCGGCTGTTGGAAACGTCCACTCGCCGCGAGCGCGTCGCGACTCTGCTCTGCTTTCACACGTTGTTCTTCCGTATGATGGAAGATGGCCGGCGCATATTGACTGCCTCGGTCTTGGAATTGACCGCCGTCATCGGTCGGATCGGTCTGAATCCAATACAGTTCGAGCAGTCGCTCATAAGCGAACAGCGTCGGGTCGAACGTGATCTCGACGACCTCATAGTGTCCTGTCGTCCCTGTCTTCACTTGTTCATACGTCGGATCGTCGACGTGACCTCCCGTATAACCTGATACGATCGACTCGATGCCGGGCTGTTCCTCGAACGGTGTCACCATGCACCAAAAGCAGCCGCCTGCGAATGTTGCTTTTTCCATTAATAAGTCCCCCTCATGTTCATTCCCAAAAAAAGCGCCCATGTCATCGACATGAGCGCTCTGTCATATCGGCCAAGGCAATCGCCTTGCTGGTAGTAGCACCTTGCCGTAGCAGGTTGCTGTGAAGTCATAGAGCCAGGTCTCTCGTTCACTCAAGATATCGATATGTAGTTGGTGACAGCATCATACCATCAGATTTGAAGCGGCGTCAACGGTTTGGCTTGCGCCGTAGTTGGAGCAAGGTGGCACCGAGGATCAGGATGCCGAGCACGATGGAGAGCGGTAGCGTATACGGGGCGTCCCCGGCATATAACTGTAAGAAGAACAAGGCAAAGACGGACAATAAGACGAGTACGTACGAACGGTTCATAGTAACCTCCCTTTTCTTTCAGTGTACCAAGTTACACATTCGTTGGCGAACGAAAACAGGAAATCAAATGTCGATAGCGAATACCATCGAGTGACCAAAGGAGGAATCAATATGACTGACACATTTGATTTTATGGAACTCGATATCGAAACCGCCCATCGCGGATATAAAGAAGGAACGTTCACGGCGCGTGACGTGACGGCCTATTATTTGACCCGGATCGCCCAGTTCAACGACAAACTGAAGGCGGTCATCCAGGTGAACCCGGACGCCTTGTTCGAGGCCGAGTCGGCTGACCGGGCATTTCGTCGCGGGCTACGCTTGCCGCTACTCGGCATTCCTGTCTTGATCAAAGACAATGTCGAGACAGCCGGACTCATGAAGACGACGGCCGGGGCCGTCGCACTCGCGCATCACTTCGCAGGCCGGGACGCCAATCTCGTCCAAAACCTGCGAGCGAGCGGGGCCATCATCCTCGGGAAAGCGAACTTGTCCGAATGGGCCAACTTTTTGACCGAGGGCATGCCGAACGGCTGGAGCGGCGTCGGTGGGCAGACGCTCAATCCATATGGGGATAAGCTCGATGTCGGAGGTTCGAGCTCAGGTTCGGCCTCTGCGGTCGCAGCGAACCTGACACTGCTCGCTGTCGGTAGCGAGACGAGCGGCTCGATCATCCATCCGAGCGTGCACAACGGCATCGTCGGCATCAAACCGACCGTCGGCCTCATCAGTCGGAGTGGCATCATCCCGATCTCGCGGTCGCAAGACACGGCGGGACCGATGGCACGAACGCTCGAAGACGCGGTAAGGGCACTTGAGGCGATGGTAGGGGAAGACCCGGCGGACCCGGCGACACTCAACCTCCCGGCCGGTCCGCCGTATCGGACGTGCCTCGACGAGCGCCAAGCGGTCGGGATGCGTGTCGGGATCGTCAAAGCTGATTTATCAGCAGAAGAACAAGCATTATACGGTGAGGCGACCGAGCTGTTGAAACAGAGCGGCATCGACCTTGTCGAAGTCGAACTGCCCGCCCATGATACGCTCGACCAAGGCGATATTTTGTACCACGAGTTCAAACTCGGGATCGAGGCGTACCTGGCCACGACGACGCTCCCATACGAGACGTTGTCGGATTTGATGGACTGGAACAACAGACATCCTGAGACGATCCCGCACGGACAAAAGACGTTCGAGAAAGCGGAAAGATTGTCGGGACGTCTCATCGAGGCGGCCTATTTGACGCGCCGGCTCGATGACGTGCGTGACGCCAAGACGGACGGACTCGACCGTCTATTAAACGAACAGCAGTTGCACGCGCTCGTCTTGCCTCACGATTTGAACTATGACATGGCGGCAAAAGCCGGGCATCCGACCATCACGATCCCATATCGCTTGAAAGCGAGCGGGGCGCCGTTCGGCCTGTCGTTCACCGGGACGAGTTATGCCGAACGTGACTTGATCCGTCTGGCGTATGCGTTCGAGCGGCATATTTCGCGTCCCGTTCCACCGTTATAAGAACGTTGCACCCGTCGTCCACGTCCGCTACAATGGTACGTATGCGGATTGAAGAAAGGACAGATAGCAATGAAACCATCTATATACGGGCTGACGTTCGATCAGCTGACAGAAGCGTGTGTCTCTTGGGGATACAGCGCCTTCCATGCGAGACAAATCTGGGACTCGCTCTACATCGACCGAGTGAAGCAAATCGAGGACATCTCGGTACGGGCCGAGGTGCGTGAGGCGATCGCCGCCGAATACGTCATCTCGACGCAAGACCTGTTCGTCAAACAAGAGGCGGGCGACGGGACGGTCAAATTTTTACTTAAACTACACGACGGGCACTATATCGAGACTGTGCTCATGCGACATAAGTACGGCCGTTCGGTCTGTGTGACGACGCAGGTCGGGTGCAATATCGGCTGCAGCTTCTGTGCGAGCGGTCTCTTGAAGAAGACACGTGATTTGACGGCGGGCGAAGTCGTCGAACAAATCATGACCGTTCAACACTACTTGGACGAAGTCGGCGAAGGGGCCCGGGTCAGCCATATCGTCGTTATGGGGATCGGCGAACCGTTCGATAACTTTGACAACTTGGTCGACTTCCTGCGTGTCGTCAAGGACGAGCGCGGTCTCGCGATCGCGCCGCGTAAAATCAACGTCTCGACGAGCGGACTCGCCGACAAGATTTACAAGTTCGCGGACCTCGATTTGCGCATCAACTTGGCGCTGTCGCTCCATGCGCCGAACGACGCGCTGCGGACGCAAATCATGAAAATCAACCGGGCGTTCCCGCTCGACAAGCTCATGCCGGCCATCCGGTATTACGTCGAGAAGACGAACAAACGAATCACGTTCGAATATATTCTCCTGTCGAAAGTGAACGATTTACCGGAGCACGCCGAGGAATTGGCGGCGCTCATCGACGATATTAAGGACAAGTCGTACGTCAACTTGATCCCGTATAACCCGGTCAACGAGCATATCCAATACGAGCGCAGTACCTCGGAGGACATCATGGCGTTCTATGATGTCTTGAAGAAGCGTGGCATCAACACCGGTGTCCGCCTTGAGCACGGGACTGACATCGATGCGGCATGCGGCCAGTTGCGCAGTAAACATATGAACGTCGAAGGTGCGAAATAAGTGGACTCCTTGAATCGAATGATTCAAGGAGTTTTTTTCATAGAGCCGCTCCGGTGAAGGAAAGACGGACATCGCCCCTAACTCTGCGGAACGATTTTGAAAAATCTTGAATAGACCTCGTCCGCTCAGGGAATAGTCAGTTGAAATCAATGTAGAGAGTGGAGGCAATTCAATGGAGACAGTAAACGCTGCGTTATGGATTCGAGTCAGAAATACACTTGGGGAAGGCCCGTGTTGGGATGCTGAACTGAAACGGTTCTATTGGGTCGACATCGAAGGACACACACTTTGGTGGTACGACGAAAAGGAAGACGAGCTGTCATCGTTCGATATGGGACAACAGATCGGGTTTGCGGTCCCGAAAGTGACAGACGGCGTCGTCGTCGGCTTGAAAGACGGCATCTATGAATGGGACGAGGGATCGAAGCGACTCGATAAACTCGTCGAACTCGATGACCCGGAAGGGGATCTTCGCTTCAACGACGGAAAGGCCGACCCGTACGGACGAATCTTTGCCGGGACGCTTCATCTCAACGACGAGGAGAACGAGGCGACGCTCTATCGCTTGAACCGTGACGGCACGACCGAGGTCATGCTCAGTGAACTGACGCTGTCGAACGGTCTGACATGGTCTCCGGACCACTCGACGTTCTACCACATCGATACACCGACCGAGACGGTCCGCAAATACCCGTTCGACTTGAAAACAGGAACACTCGGGGATGGGGAAGTCGTCATCGATTTCAAAGATGAGGAAGGATTCCCGGACGGCATGACATCCGATGAGGACGGCTTTTTATGGATTGCCCACTTCGCGGGCGGACGCGTCTCGCGCTGGAACCCGAAGACGGGTGAAAAAGTGCTCGAGGTGCTCGTGCCGGCCCCGAACGTCACGTCATGCTGTTTCGTCGGTGATGACTTGAAACAACTTGCGATCACGACGGCGCGCGAAGGAATGGATGACGCGGCGCTCGAGGCCCATCCGGACGCAGGGTCGGTCTTTAAAATTGATACAGATGTGAAAGGGATGCCGCTCTATCGGTTTGGTCGATAAGGAGGTACGAAGATGGTAAAACGATTGCTCGTTCGTGCGGGAATCGGTTTGGCGCTCGCGGCGGTCGCCCGGGTCGGGATTCAAAAGCTGTTGGAGGCAAACCGGGAAGACGATCATACGTATTTGAATCCGCGGTGGGATGAGACGCCGAGTGTGGATGCCGACAAGGACGCGGATGAGGTCGGTCTGACCCAGCTCGACTCGATTTATCGAGCCGAATGGCAGGCGAACGCCTATCCACGCTCAGAGGCCGAACGCAAGGCGTTAGAGGAATAGGCAGGAGAACACGTCCGGAAACGGGCGTGTTTTTTTCTTGACAAGACGTCACCGACCCGTCATTATCTAAAAAGTAATCATTACGATTTAGGAGTGGGTAGAATGAGACGAATCCCGATCACCGTGCTGTCCGGTTATTTAGGAAGCGGTAAGACGACACTATTGAACCACATATTGAACAATCGGACGGGCAAGAAATACGCCGTCATCGTCAACGACATGAGCGAGTTGAATATCGATGAGCGATTGATTGAACAGGGCGGTTTTTCAAGGACGGACGAAAAGTTGGTCGAACTATCGAACGGCTGCATCTGTTGCACGCTCCGTGAGGACCTGCTCGAGGCGGTAGCAGAGCTTGCGAACGAGCGGGACCTCGACGGAATCATCATCGAGTCGTCCGGTATCTCAGAGCCGATCCCGGTCGCCCAAACGTTTACATATGCCGATGACGCCCTCGGCATCGATTTGACGAGCCGAGTCTATATCGATGCGATGGTGACCGTCGTCGATGCGTTTCGGTTCTTAACAGATTTCAACTCGGGCGAGTCCCTCCATGAACGCAAGCAGGCGATCGAGGCGACGGACGTCCGCGAAGTCGTCGACCTGCTCGTCGACCAAGTCGAATTCGCCGATATCATCGTCTTGAACAAGGCGGATCGCGTGACCGAGACCGAACTCGTCGAGATGACCGGACTGTTGAAGGCGCTCAACCCAACCGCGAAGCTGTTGACGTCTGTCCATGCGAACGTGGAATTGACCGAGCTGTTGGATGTCAATTTGTTCGATTTCGAACAGGCGATGCATGCGGCCGGGTGGATTCAAGAACTTGAGACAGATGTGCACACGCCGGAGACGGAAGAATACGGCATCAGTTCATTCGTCTATCGTCGGCGTCGGCCGTTCCACCCGGAGCGTCTCCATGCCTGGATCGAGGCGTTCCCGGAAGAAATCGTCCGCGCGAAAGGGTTCTTATGGATTGCTTCCCGGAACGACCTCGCCTGTCTGTTTTCACAAGCGGGCTACGCCTCGACGCTCGAACATGCCGGGCGCTGGCTCGCGACGCTTCCGGAAGATGAGCGTCATCACATGTTCGCGGCCGAACCGGAACTCGCCGCCGACTATGTCGAACCGTACGGGGACCGACAGACGGAGCTCGTCTTGATCGGGCAGCGGATGGATCGTTCGGTCATCGAGGCCGGACTCGACGCGTGTCTGTTGACAGATGAGGAAATAGCGTTAGATTGGTCGACGCTCCGGGACACACTTCCGGGGAACGAGGTCGTCACGTTCTCATAAGACCGTTTACAAAATGAAAGCGGTCGTCTATACTGATTCTTGCATGAACAACCGCATACATTGGACTACACTAGGGGTGCTTCGGCTGAGATGTGAGCATGGCTCCAATCCCTTATGACTCGATCCGGGTAATACCGGCGTGAGGAAGTGTGGCACTTTTTCTAATGGATTAAAATTGGACGAGTGGCCGCATTCTCATGGATGCGGCTTTTTTGTGTACACATAATAAGGGGGAATAGAACATGAACAAACAATGTGGAACGAGCCCGATCGTCGGGTTCCGCTTTACACTGAGCCCGATGACGACCGATTTCGTGAGCATCATCAAAGGGGCGTTGAAGGAGACGGATTTACAAAACGTCTGGCGACATACCGATGACGTGTCGACGGTCATCCGTGGACGAAGTGAGCATGTATTCGATGTGGCTAAGACCGTGCTGTCACACGCGACGAAGACAGGGGAACATGTGTCGATGAGCGGGACGTTCTCGGTCGGGTGTCCAGGGGATACGGCCGGAGATGAAGTGCTCGTTGTGTCGAGCGAACCGCTTAATGGTCCCGTCGGTCCGCAATATGTCTCCTCACAGTTCGCGCTCTATCCGCTCGGTGATGACGACTATATGGACATCATCTACGAAGAAATCGCTTTTGCGAAAGAGCGAGGTGTCTTCAATGACTCGATGCATTACGCCTCAGGTATACATGGGGACATCGAGCCGGTGTTCGCTTTCTATGAGGCGACGTTTGATCGCGTCCGACAGAAGACAAGCCACGTCGTCATGACGGTGACGTTCAGCGTGAACAGTCCGTCACACGAGGGACGCATGGATGCTTAAATCGTGGAAGTTAAAAGAGATCGTCTTGTTGTCGATTTTATCGGTCGTGTTCGCGGTGGTCTATTTGGCGTTCGTCCATGCTGGGAACTTGTGGGCCGGTCTGATTGGACCAATCGCCTACGAATGGATTTTTGGGATATGGTTCATCGTCTCGATTATCGCAGCTTATATCATTCGCAAGCCTGGGGCTGCATTCTTGTCCGAAGTGCTTGCGGCGACGATTGAGATGATGATTGGCAACGCCATCGGACCGCGCATCATTTTAGTCGGGATCGTTCAAGGGATCGGCGCCGAAGCGGCGTTCGCTTTGACGGGTTATAAACGCTATGATCTTTGGGTGCTCATGCTCGCCGGATTCAGTGCTGCTGTGACAAGTTTCGCATATACGTACGTCATGGGAGGGCTCAATGCCCTCAGTCCGACATATGTGGCTACGATGTTCGCACTACGCGCAACGAGCGGGATGTTGATTGCTGGTCTGGGCGGTAAGATTTTGAGCGACTTGTTGCTTCGGACGGGCGCGCTTGATGGGTATGCTCTCGCGCGACAGGACCGTATGCATGGTTGAGGCAGAACATCTGACATTTCGTTATCCGAACAAGAAATGCGATGTCTTGACGGATATCACACTACGTCTAACAAAAGGGAGAACGGTCATTACAGGGGCAAGTGGGTCGGGAAAATCAACATTGCTCGCTTTGATGAATCGTCTCTATCCGGACAATTGTGATGGCATCGTGACGGGCAGACTGCACTTGTTCGATCGCTCTTATGATACGTATGAAGCTGGCGAAGTGAACCGGCGCGTCGGAACGGTCTTTCAGGACCCGGACAGTCAGTTCGTCATGCAGACGGTCGAAGAAGAATTGATTTTCACGCTCGAAAACTTTGCCGTCGCGAGAGACGAGATGATGGCCCGTGTCACCACAATGTTAGAGGCGTTGCATTTGACCGATTATCGTCACCGTACCATTCATGACCTATCGGGGGGTGAGAAGCAGCAAATTGCCGTCGCTTGTGCCTTGATTGGCCGCCCCGAGTGGCTCCTCCTCGATGAGCCGCTCGCTCACCTCGATCCTGAGACCGCCCATCATTTCGTTCGTTGGCTCGACGGCGTCGCACAGACCGTAAACGTTGTCGTCATCGAGCATCGGCCATACATATGGGGTGATTTTTTTGACCGACAAATAAAGCTCGTGAGTGGGCGCATCGACTATGATGGACCGTTCATCGTCCGACCAGATTATGCGTTCTCTCCAATTAAAGTTGAACAAGGAAAAAAATGTTATTTCACATACCGGAATTAAAACGAAAAACATTTCAATTAGCAGCGAGCGAGTTAAAGGTCGCTGAGGGTGATCTCATTGCGGTGCTCGGTCGAAATGGTAGCGGAAAGTCGACATGGCTGCGAAGCCTAGCCCGGAAACATCGTGAAGTCGGCCTCGTCCCGCAATCACCGGCGCATCTATTCGTTACGAATGATGTGACCCGAGAACTCGCATATGGCCATAATCGCCCGATTGAGGACGTCTTAACGCGGCTCGGGCTCGAATCAGTGCGTGACCACCATCCACTCTCCCTTAGTCACGGTCAAAAACGAAGGCTCGCCATCGGAGTGATGATGCTGTCTAATAAACAACTGATTGCGTTTGATGAACCGACTGCCGGACAAGACGAGGTATCGCTTCGTGCGCTCTATGACTTAATGGTCGAACGAACACGATCCGGCCAGACGATTTTGTTTGTGACGCACGACCTCAGCTTCGCGCGGATTGCGAACACATATTATTTGATGTGTGACGGCGACTTGAGTGGGCCATATGACGCTTCACTCTGGGATGAAAAAGAATTACTACGCACCCACGGCTTATTGATGGAGGAATCGCGATGACATTTCATGAGATGAACCCGACGATTAAATTTCTGACCGTGGCATGTCTCATGTTCGGTCTCGCCTTCATGTATAACCCTTGGACTCCGCTTGCTGTTTTTCTCGGTACAGTTACACTTCAAACGCTATTCTCTGCTGTGAGCTGGAGAAGATGGGGGTTGTTCATGATCCCATTTTTATTGACCGCGCTCGGGACATTGTGGACGACGCTCGTCTTTGGAAAGCAATCAAGCGGAGATGTCGTGTTCAAGCTGTTTGGCAATGATGTGACCGACGAGAATGTGATGCTAGCAGCGACGCTCTCCTTACGTGTGTTGGCATTCACAGCCTTGTCGCTTCTGTTCACGCTGACGACGGACCCGAAACGGTTCGTCTACAGTTTGATGCAACAAGGAAAGCTGTCACCAAAAATCGCATATAGTGTCTTCGTCGGTTTTCGTTTCTTTCCGATTCTAAAAAAAGAACTGATGCAACTGTATGAAACGCATGCGTTACGAGGCGTGCGTTTGGAGACGAGACTCGATCACATCCGCCACGTCCCCAAATTAATCGTTCCGCTTCTTGCTGGATCGATCCGCCAAGCGGAACGAATCGCGTTCTCGATGGAAGCACGTGGGTTTACGGGGGAACCTCGAGCGACGTACGAGGTTGTGCCCGTCACCAGGAACGACTTTCTGTTGGCGTCGCTTTTGCTCCTATTGTTTGGAGTGAGCGTGTGGCTTGGCGTACGTTAAAACAAGACGACTCACTCGGAGTCGTCTTGTTTCGTCTCTTTCACGATTCTAAATTTCGGTTTGATCGATTCGTTATTGAACGCCTCGAGCACGGTGTTTTCGTTGGCCATACGAATCTGTTGCGGCTCGCCTTTGGAAGTCGTGCCGATACAGAACATATGCGCCTCATGGTCGGCAAAGAGCGCCTTATACGGGGTGGCATGATGCATCAAGCGTCCCGGAGAGCCCCAGCCGACGATAATCATACCTCCGCTCGCCTCGACCTCGTCGAGCGTTTCCTCAACGTAATGAAAGTTGACTTCGTCGAGTTGCGATTCGACGTACGGCAGATTGTCATTGATGGCGAGTGTCGGGACGAGGCTGATGACGCGCATCTCACGGATCGGTTGATCGAGATGGTTCCGCATGAGCATATACGCCCGCTGCGTTGTCGTACCGGACAAGAAAGCATCGCTCATCCGGGGCGAGTAGATGATGACGGCACAGATGACGCCGTCGACGACATCTGTGAATTCGTACGAACGCAAGTAGCGCTTCGTCTTGTCCTCATTGAAGACCGACTTGACACGAATCGTCACTTCCTCGATATGGGTGTTCATAAGGTTTCCTCACTTTTAATCAAATAGTGCCGGGTCAGACCCAGCCTGCGAACCATTCCAAGTAGCGGATTGTGTAGCGCGCGACACTTTGGGTTGCCGACGCCTTGTCATCCGGTAAATAAGACACATCGGTTTGATATGACTCATAAAACGACATCACATCATTGACATACTGTTCACTGCGGTTGTACTCGAAGATGGCGTTTCGAATCGAGTCCGTCGTGTCTGCCTTCGTCCCGCCGTGCTCGCTCAAATAGTAAGCGGCCGTATGGGCCGAGTCGACGAGACTGTGCGGGTCGGCTTTGCCATCATTGTTGCCATCGCGTCCGAGACCGCCGTACTGTTCGATGAGCGCGAGATCCGTCAAATCGACTTCGTCCTCAGGGACATCGCCTTTTTGATCGTCCGTGTCATATTGCCAGCCGAGCCACGTCCGCGGCATGAATTGGAACGGTCCGATCGCCCCGACCGATGAACGCATCGATGAACTGTGGGAGAAAATCGTCTCGACGCGATGGACGGCGGCAAGTAAGCGCCAATCGACGTCATACGTGGCCGCGGCATCCTCATACACATCGCGATGGACGGACGGGACGCCATGGTCCCCGTAATAGGCCCGGTACAGGGCGTTGTTCACTTTATCATGTTGACCAAACCAGCCGATTGCGCCGAGGCACAGCACGATCACAAGCATGAGACCGGTCAGTCGCAAAATCAATCGTTTCAAGATTCCGCCTCCTAGCTTTCTAGACAATACCCGAATAGTGTAGCATATAGCTAACAGGAAGGACAGGAGTGGATATAGATGCTCGAACAGGCCGTCTTTACCATCATTCTCATGTATTTGTTGATCGTTCAATTGTTCAACGCCCGGTTGATGAAGCCGATGATCGAAACGCTCGGTCGTGGACGTGTCTATGAACAGACAGTCAAGTCGTCGTGGGGGCTCAGTCTGCTTTTGCTCGCCCTCGTCTTCTTGTTCGGCGTCCCGCCAGACATGGTCGGTCTCGGATTCGCCCCGGTCGAAGGGGACATGTCCGCTTGGAAGTTTTTCTTTTTCACGACCATCCTCATCTCCGTGCTGCTGGCGTTTTACTTGCTCGTCAAAACCTCGTCTCGGTTACGGCGGCGGTTACGACCGTACTATGAGCTCGAAATCGAGCGGTTGCTCTTGCCGCGGACGGATATTGAGGCGAAGGCATGGAGCGCTGTCTCGTGGACGGCAGGTGTGACCGAGGAATTCATCTTCCGTGGTGTGCTCCTCTACACCGTCAGTCTCTATCTTGACGTCTCATCCTTGACACTCGCCTTCATCGGCGGCGCCTTGTTCGGGTTGGCCCATGCTTATCAAGGCGTCAGGGGCGTTCTGGTCACCGGGATCGTCGGCTGGGGACTCGGCTATTTGTACTTGGCGATGGGGGTATTATGGCCAGTGATGGTCGTCCATGCCTTGCTCGACCTTATCGCTGGACCGATTCACGTCGTCGATTCAGAAACTGACTGACGGCCGCCTCATAGGCGGGTTGATCTTTCAAGATACAGTTTGTGTGCTCGGCCCCATGGATGAGGGCTAACTCGTTTTGCCGGTTGAGCGCGTTCATCTCGACCGACATCCACGTCGGCACGAAATCATCTTTCGTTCCGTGGATGAACAAGACGGGCGCGTCAATCGCGGCGAGATCGTATTTGGGCCGGACTTGATGCATCCGGAAACCGGCCCGTGTCCACAAGAAATAGTTGATCCCTGGCAAGAGCAGGTCCCCGGGCAACCGATGCAGCACGTTCAACTGATGGCGCATGAGCTGTCTCATATCGTCAAACGGACATTCGGCGATCAAGAAGTCGACGTCGGTTAACGGTCCGGCCTGTAAAATCGAGGCAGCTCCCATCGAGACACCGTGCAACCCGACTTCCGTGACCACTTCATTGGCCCGCAACCAGTCGACCCAATCGGTGATGTCATGCTTTTCGTGGTAACCATAAGAGGCGTATACGCCCTCGGACTCACCGTGCGATCTCAAGTCGACAGCGAGGAGGTTGTACCCGAGGCGATGGAACATCGCCAAATGTGGGGCCATGAAACTGTGAGAGGCGGTATAGCCGTGAACGAACACGATCCATTTCGTCGACCCTTCATTGCGGTAGACGCGTCCATACAGCCGATAGCCATCCTGAGAACGGAGCGAGACGTGCTCGAACGGCACGTCATGATAAAACGATTGATCTTCTTTCGTATACGGGGCCAAGAGCATTTCTGGTGTCTTGCGTTTGCCTCGCGTCATGCGCTTGAACGCATAATAACTGATGGCATAGTAGCCGGTGAATAGTGTTGCAAGTCCAACTTTCCATCTCTTCTGCATCTGAACCGCTCCTTTCTCCATTATTGTACCCGAAAACGTGACGATAGTTCACGCGCAGTGTCAGTTTGACGGCGGGTTCATGCCGTTAAGCAAGGGACTTACCGATGATTGTCCCGTTCGTTTGAGCAGTATCGTCTTGCTATGATGGAACCAGACAATCATCAAGGTGAAGCGGGAGGAGACGAAGCGATGGGGCGAGAGGTGATGGTTCAGTTGCTGCACGCGTGCTTGACGGGGCAGGTGGATTACAAGACCGCCGAAGGGGTGACCTTCTATCGTGCCCCGGTCAACGGCCATCGTCAGCATGCGATGGTACTCGATGTGCTGATTGACCGCTATGTGCTTGAGCCGGCACGACCGATCGAACTGTCCGTGTCGGACGTGGCGCAAGCGATTGGGTCATCGGCGGACGAGGTCTTCCAATCAGTCCTAGCGCTCGCCCGCATCACTCTCGTCTCGCAACATATCGAGGAAAGACTAATCCGGGTCGATTCGGCCGGAATCGACGAGCATGGGAACATGACACTCATCATCGGTTTCAACGCCTGGTTGACGCATCATTTAGGAAAACTCGTAAGTGCATCGATTGAGGAGCCACTTCACGCGCACGTCATCTGACAAACAACAGGGAAGGCCGCCTCAATCGCGGTCTTCCCTGTTTTGATGCCGGGGCGACGGTTGGAGCAGGCCGTCCTGAAGCATGAGGACCCGGTCACAGACGTCGAGCATCCGTTCGTCATGGGTGATAACGATGACCCGTCGCGCACTCATCCGTGCCTCAGTAACGAGCAACTCCATCACCCGTCGGCCATTCTCATAATCGAGGCTCGCCGTCGGCTCATCGGCCAAAATCAGTCGGGGGCGATTGACCAAGGCCCGAGCGACCGCGACACGTTGACGTTCGCCTCCGGACAGTTGCCCTGGTAACTGGTCGAGACGATGCCCCAAACCGAGCGCGTCGAGCAGCCGAATCGGATCTTGTTTCGACTCGCTCTCGGCCTGGACGAGCTCGAGTTGTTCCCGGACCGTCAAGTAAGGGACGAGATGTGCTTGCTGGAACACAAATCCGATTTCGTTCAGCCTCAAGAGGCGTCGCTCTTCTTCAGTGGCACCGAGCAAGTCTTGTCCTTCGAGCTCGACCTGTCCCGACACCGGTCGTTTCAATAGTCCGAGAATTTGGAGCAAGGTACTTTTCCCGCTGCCGCTCGGTCCGATGATGCCGATACATTCCCCGGCATCGACCTGCAAATCGATTCCACGCAACACAGATTGTCCGTCATAGGCGTGGCTGATGTTCATCAATTTCATTGTAATGTCCCTCCTAAAGCGTCGGCGGCGTCAAGGTGACGCAGTTTCCAAAGCGGTAACAACGTACCGATGAGTGAGAGCCCGAACATGATCACACTGTAGAGCAGCACATGTCCCGCATCGAAACGGAATGGGATATCAGTTGGGACGAACGAGGCGACGAGGGCCGTCAAGGCGGCTGCCGACAGGCTCGCGACGAGCACCGTTGCCATGACTTGCGTGACGAGCGCCGTGCCGATCACACGAGGGCGAATCCCGATCGCTTTCAAAATTCCGAGTTCTGGCAGTTTCTGGAGCGTCAACATATAAAAGAATGCGGTCAAGATGAACGCACCGATGAACAACAAGAAGCCGCGCATCATCGTGAACGTGCCTTGTTCGGCTGTATAGCCCGGGACGGCCTCGACGACGTCTTGTTTGGAGAGCGTTGCGAGCGACGTCTCAGTTTCCCCGAGCCAAGCCGAGACGTATTCGGGTTGTCCGCTGTCTGCCTGGAACGCCTCCCACGTCTCCATCGATGCCCACATGACGGGTGCATGACTGTAACGTCCGTCCGTCGTCCCCGCGATGGTGAATGAGTAGCCGGTCGTGAAATCTTGAATCGTGTCCCCGAGTTTAAAGTCCCCGAGAAAGCTTGGATCGACGAGGACTTCGCCGACGGCGAGGTCGAGGGCGGGCCCGATGTCAGAATCCCGCGGTAACGTGAATAGCGTGGCGTCCTGTTTCACGGTCCCATCGACGAGTGTCAACGGTTTGACCCCGAGCGGTGTAAGCGTTTCTGGCGTCGGCAGTTCGATGAACGAGCGGGTCAGTTGCCCGTCCGCATCCTCAGCCAACTGAAACGTCTCGGTGTCGAGTTCACGCAAACTGGCCCCGTTGTCATAGGCGAGCCCATCGGCAAGCCCGGTGATCAGCGTCGACAATAAGACAATGAGTAGGGTGATGACAAAAATCAATGAAAATTTTCGTTTTTGCCGCCACATTTCTTTAAATGCTAAATTCATACAAAAAAGCCTCCTTCATAGCGATGAAGGAAGCATAACTGACGGATATGAACAGAATATGAACGGGACTAAAACCGGACGTAAAAGGTGCTTCCTGTCCCGAGATGGGATTCGACCGTCATCTCACCGCCATGCAGGCGGACGATGTCTTGGGCAATAGCAAGTCCGAGACCGGTGCCCCGGCCGGTCCGAGAGACATCTCCTTTATAGAAACGTTCGAATAGGCGTGCCTGTGTCGCCTCATCCATTCCGACGCCGGCATCTTGAATCGAGACGGTCGGACGATCGGCTGCATACGCTTTGATGGTGATCAGCCCCCCGTCATGAGAGGCGTGAATCGCGTTCGTCAACAAGTTGGTCCAGACTTGGGCCAATAAGAGCGGGTCGCCGGTCACGACGAGCGATGTGTCAAGCTCTGTCGCGACGGCGATCCCTTTCTCATCCAGCTGGAACGCATGGCGACGAATGACGTCCTCGATCGATGCGCTCACATCGACTTGTTCGGAGAGCGACACGTTCGACTCGTCGAGCCGGGCGAGCAGGAGCAACTGTTTTGTCAAATCCGAGAGGCGATCCGTCTCGTCACGAATGATCCCGGCATACATCAAGGCGTCCCCTTCGGTTCGGGCGGCCAGTTCCGAGGCGTAGCCTTTGATTGAGGTGAGCGGTGTTTGGAATTCGTGCGAGACGCTTGAGACGAAGCGACGCCGTTCACCCTCGGATTTCTCCAGTGAGTCGACCATGTCAGAGAAACGACGGGCGAGGGTTCCAATCTCATCGTTGCGCTCGGTCGGGAGATCGAGCGGACGGGCCCCGGATGCGACGGAGCGAGTCGCATCCGTCAATGTGCGCACCGGTCGGACGATCAGGCTTGTCGATAGGGCGATCAAGATGAAGGCGAGCCCGGTCAGGAGTGCAAAGAACAAGCCGACGAACAAGTGCAATTCTCGGATTTGGGCGCCAAGGTCGGGGCGGATGAAGACGGCATCTTCCCCGTCCAGGCTGAAGCCATACGTGTTGACGACTTCATTGTCGAACAAGCCGAGCCAAAACAAGTGGAACGGATAAGCGCGCATCCCGTCGTAGCGTTCGCCGGACCGGACCGAGGCGATGACGGCTTCGTCGAGTTGCTCGTCCCGGAACGAACCTCCATAGCGGTCGATCTCACCGTCAGGACGCACGACGAGGAGTTGATAGCCCGTCTGAGCGAGCAAACGATAAAAGGCCGATGCCTCACCGTCCGTATGCGTCTCGAAGTAGTCAAGGGCGGCTTGTGCCGTCTGTTCGGTCTTTTCGCTGTAGGACGGCTGCCACCAGACGTAATAGGCGACATTGCTGACGAGAAGGGCGATGGCGCCGGACAAGAGCAAAATCATGAACACGGTCAGGACGATCCGGGTATAGAGCGTCTTCATGGCGAGACCTCGAGCGTATAGCCGACGCCCCGAACCGTTCGAATCGTGATCGTGTCGTCATGCAAGCGGCCTCGGAGTCGTTTGATGTGCACGTCGACGGTCCGGTCGTCGCCCTCAAAGTCAAGGCCCCATACTTGTTCGATCAGTTCATCCCGGGTGAACACCCGGCCCGGGAACGCCGCCAGCTGATAGAGCAGCTCGAACTCCTTTTTCGGCAGGTGGATCGTCTCACTGTTCAGTTCAAGGCGATAATCGCGCAAGTCGAGCTTGAGCGGTCCGACTGTGACGAGTGTGGCCGCATTTTTGGCGTAACGTTTTGCGACGGCTTGAAGGCGGAACAGCAGCTCTTCCGGGATGAACGGTTTCGTCATATAATCATCGGCTCCGTGTTCGAAGCCGCTTCGTTTTTCTTCCCATTCCCCGAGGGCGGTCAATAAAATGACGGGAATGTCCGTCAGTTGCTTCAGACGTGAGCAGAGCGTCCGTCCGTCGAGGCCGGGCAGCAAGATGTCGATGATCGCGGCATCGGCAGGGTTCGCCATAAACAGTCGCTCGGCGTCGGCCCCATCCATGACCGCTGTCACCGTATGTCCGGCTCGCTGTAGCGTGGTCTCAACGAGGTGAAGGATAGCCAAATCGTCCTCTACAATCAGTACGTGCATCGCTCTCTTCCTTTCTATCACGACACCGAAAACAGGTGACCCGTGGCAGGTCACCTGCATGTTATGTCGTTTTGGTCAGTTCTTTATGCAAGGCCCGAAGCGCCCGCAAAAAGGCATCTTTGAAATACTTGTCTTCTTGCGCCTCGAGTGTCTCAAGAGCAGAAGCGTCGCCGGCGCTCGCCTTGACGAGCAGGTTGACGACTGTGCCCCAACGCTTGACGTGCTCGGGCTTCGGATGGTTCATCGCGACGGTCAACGTGAACCAGTACGGTTGGTCACGGCGCTGGAGCGTGGCAATCATCTGTTTGGCCGTCATCGCTTCATCCTCGGTTGGTAACGTGGCGGTGGCGAACCAGCCGAGCAGCGCGGCGCTCATCGCCTCAAGCCGGACTTTGGCGGCCGGGTCGATCGGTTCGCGCCCGAACTCGGAAATGTTGACAAAAACGAGTCGGTCTTTCCGGTCGAGGTGGGTGATCCATCCTTTGACCGATTTGAGTTTTTCCTTATCTTTCGACTGGGCTTTCACCGTGTAGCCGTTCAGTTTACCGATGTAAATCCGGAACTGGCCGCGGTCGAGCTGTTTATCGACCTTGAACTCGATATCTTGGCCCACAGTGAACGGTTGATCCTTTTTGCTGAGCGTCTCGCCTTTCTTCAGCTCAGGCCGGCGCACGATATAGCGGAGTGCCTCCTGCTCGGTCCGATCGTCAAGCGTCCAAAGGTTGTTCGGCGTGACGTTTTTGAAACGGTGTCGTCGGACATAGATGTATTGGTCGAGCGCCTCGACGGCGTCGGCGACGGAATTTTTTCCACTCAAATAGTCGTCTGCGATATCCCGGAGCGTGATCGACTCGAGCCGGTCGATGTGCCCGACGTAAGGGACGTTCCCGACGACGAACAAGGCCGTGGCGATCAATTCACTCTCGCGAGGGGTCAAAGGGCGTTTGGCCATACTGCACTTCCTCTCTTCATGTCATCTCATTCAGTATACCAAAAACAGATTTCGTCATGTTGTATGAATCGACCAGATGGAAAATTTTACAGGCATACAGGATTTCGCGGTTTCGTTCCGAATATTTGTTAAGATAAAGCTATGTGGAAGTTGAGATGAGGTGATGAGATGAAGCTATCGATTGATCCGGGGGACTATGTCGTCTTGATTGAAATCAATAAAGAGGTCTTGAAATGTACGTCCCTCGACCAAGCCGAGTATGCCGATCGGGACCGCTATGAATTGGTCGGCCGCATGAGTGAGCGGCTTCCGGCCGAGGTGATCGTGCCTTCCATCATCGATTATATCCGGTTCGGGAGCGGCTATATCGGCGACAATATCGTCTGGGACAAGGAGACGGAATCGTTCTTCTGTCAACAGTTCGAGACGATCGACGGCTCACCGCTCGGCGAGGACTTGGACGGATTCACACCTGACCCGTATCGGACGGAGCTGGCGCGCTATTACACGTATTTGACGATCGGAAAAATCGTTGAATACGAGATGAATGACCCTGACCAGCCGGACTATTGGTAAGCGTCGCAAAAATGTCACAATCTATTTTTTGAAAAAAAGGGAAATCGACCGCGTGATTTGAGATAATGGGGTCATCTTATGAAGTGTGGATTGGAGCGGAAGGCGATGAAAAAAATTATGATTGCAGCAGCGCTCGCGCTGCTAGTCCCGACGTCTGTGGACGCGGCCAAACCGGTGCTGTTGGAAAAGCACGGCTATGTCGTGGCCGAGCCTAGGGTCGGTCATCAATACTATATCAAGCAAACGGGTACCGACTTGACGTGGAATACGACCCGAGGGGCGTCGGACATCGTCATCGCATTGATCGATTCATCGGCCGACCGGAGTCATAAAGAGCTGTATAACGTCCCGCGTGTCGTCAACTCGATGAAAGGCCCGTATAGTGTCGACTATCACGGCACGCACACGGCCGGCATCATGTCCGGACGTCACAACAAGTTCGGAATGGCAGGGCTCGCTCCGAACGTGCGTTATCATTTTTATAACGTCTTTTACGGCAAAAATTCGGAATACACGGATTCTTGGACGGTCGCCAAGGCGGTGGACACGGCGGTCGCGAAAGGGGCGAACGTCATCAACATGTCGCTCGGAGGTCAAGACTATGACCGCGTCCTCGCCGACTCGATTCGTCGCGCCCGTGCCAAAGGTGTCGTCATCGTCGCCTCATCCGGGAATGACGGGAAGAAGAAAACGTCGTTCCCGGCGAATATGAAAGAAGTCATCGCGGTCGGGGCGATCGACGCAAATCGCCGTGTCGCTGCTTTTAGCAATATGGACAGCCAAGTCAAAATCGTGGCGCCCGGAGTGAATGTCTTGTCGCTCGGCGTGAAAAATAGCTTCGTCTACATGGACGGGACATCGATGGCGGCGCCGATGGTGTCGTCTGGGATCGCGCTCGTCAAATCGGTCAACCCGTTCCTGACGCCGGCCGACATCGATGCTTTGCTTCAAAAAATGCCACGTGCGAGCGGGAAGACGTATACCGAGCTCAACACGAAGCGGCTGATCGATGCGACACCACGACCGGTCGCGCTCTCCGCGCCATCGACGCTCAAGAGCCGCTATGTGAAAGAAGCGAAACTGACGGTCATGAAAAAGTCGAACTTGAAGACGACGTATACGTTGTATCAAGGAACGCGTAAAGTGAAAACACTCTCAGCCGGGAAATCGATGTTCACGATGTACGCCGGAGGAGATTGGTTACCGAGCGGGAAATATCGCCTGAATGCCACCGTCACTGACGGGAAACACAAACGCTCGGTCAATCGTTCGTTCACCTATGTGAACGCCGTCAAGCCGCTAGTCACGGTCAGAGCGGCCGATGCCGGGACGTTCGAGTTGACCACGTCCCGAAAAGGCGTCGTCACCGTGCTCGACGCGAACAAGAAAGTCGTCTATGAGGCGCTTCATGTACCGGGCAAGTTCCCCGTTCGTGGTGACACGGGATCGGCCTATACGGTGCTGTTGAAGCCGACCGACGTCACTGAAAAAGTGGTGACGGTCAAATATGTGCCGCAACCGGTTCAAGTCGAGACGGATACTTCGGCGGAATCGACATAAAAAAACACCCGGAGCCAGTGCTGGCTTCGGGTGTTGATTTATGTTTTCGTGATGGCTTCACCACTCCAACGGATATTCGCTTCTAAGACGTTGCCGTTATCGTCGATATGTTCAAAACTCAGTTTCCCGTCGACGATGATCTCGCAGAGGCCGACGCGGACGTCGTCGCTCCAGGCGCGACGTGTCTGTGTCGACGCGTCGAACGTCGGGATTGATTCAGGAAAACGTTCCTGTAAGTGGGCCAAGTTATGATGGTCGAAGTGATACGAACGTTTGGACAATTCATTTGGTGCTTTGATGTCAAACGGCTCGAATCCTCGAACGAGTCGATTATTCCGGTAGAAGGCGAACACGCCGTTGTTCGGGTGGAGCGCTTTAATGTCATCGATTTCAATCACATAGGTCAGTCGTTGAATCCAACCGTTTTTTGCATCTTGACGCATCAAAATCCCTCCTTGTTCAATGGAACACGCCTTATTTTAGCGCTGACGCCCATGAAAATCAAGTTCAGGTTCTCGGTTGTCATTTCTCGGGTTATCCGCTACAATGGGTAAAGTGACTATGAGGTCTGGGCAATCGCGGGACGCAAGTCTTGAGGAAAGTCCATGCTCGCACAGCCTGTGATGGCTGTAGTGATCGTGCTACACGAAAAGATAAGTGTAGGCAACGCAAGTTGACGGCAGAAGAAGCACCTAAGTCCTCGGATATGGTGCAAGCTTCTTGAAAGTGCCACAGTGACGGAGTCTGATCGGAAACGTTCAGAGTGGAACGAGGTAAACCCCACGAGCGAGAAACCCAAACTATGGTAGGGGAACTTCCTGACTGGAACCGAACGGGACGGAAGGCGCCAATCGGCGCAGATAGATGATTGTCACTCCATCGTGCCAGGGAGACCGTTATGAGCACCGGAGTACAGAACATGGCTTACAGGGCAGCATAGTCTCTCATTTAACATTGACCAGGAGTTCAAGCAATCCTACTTGAGCTCCTTTTTACATGACCATTTTAGGAGTTACACTATAGAAAGTAGGGATAGTATGGCAAAACGTAAACTGATCGCCACCGCGGCGATGGGCATCGAGGCTCTCGTCGCCAAAGAAGTACGTGACCTCGGCTACACGTGTGAGGTCGAGAACGGACGCGTCTATATCGACGCGGAGATGGAGGACATTCCACGTCTCAACCTTTGGCTCCGGACGGCCGACCGCGTCAAGCTCGTCGTCGCCGAGTTCAAAGCGACGACGTTCACGGAACTGTTCGACGGTGTCGTCGAACTGCCTTGGACGGATCTCATGCCGTGGGACGCCCGGTTCATCGTCGACGGCCGCTCGGTCAAGTCGAAGTTGTTCTCGATCCGCGACTGTCAGAAGATCACGGAGAAGGCGATTGTCGACGCGATGCAACGCGGATACGACAAGCCGGGCGAGTGGCTTCCGAAGACAGGCGCGTACTATCCAATCGAAGTCGCCTTGTTGAAAGATGTGGCGACGATCACGATCGACACGTCAGGTGACGCGCTTCACCGTCGCGGGTACCGTGAGCTTCACTCACAGGCACCGCTCAAAGAGACGATGGCCGCGGCGATGATCCAGCTGACGAACTGGAAGCCGGACATGCCGTTCTATGACGTCTTCACCGGTTCTGGGACGCTCGCCATCGAGGCGGCGCTCATCGGTCGCAACATCGCACCTGGTCTCAACCGTGAGTTCTGTTCACAAGACTGGCCGTGCGTACCGAAGAAAGCTTGGTATGAGGCAATCAATGAAGCGAACGAGAAAGCGGAGTGGGACAAACCGCTCAAAATCTACGGCATCGACCTCGACCCACGCATGGTCAAGCTCGCCAAGGACAACGCCGAGCTCGCTGACGTCCGTGACGCCATCACGTTCGTCCACAGCGACGCGGCTGCCTTGAAGCCGAAAGAAGAGTACGGTGTCATCATCGGTAACCCGCCATACGGCGAACGGTTGCAGACCGAGGAAGAGATCATCGACCTGTACGAGCGGATCGGCCAGCAGTTCGCCAAGTATCCGGGCTATAGCGTCTACATGTTGACGAGCTATGAGGACTTCGAGAAGGCGTACGGCCGTCCGGCGACGAAACGCCGTAAGCTGTACAACGGAAATATTGAGACGCAGTACTACCAGTTCTTCGGTAAACGTCCGCCGAGACGCCCTGTTGAGTCGACTGACTCAAAATAACAATTGGTCGAAGGATCGTAGACACTCGTCTATGGTCCTTTTTTGCTTGATTTTATGTCTTACAATCTCATATCGACTCGCCATAAAAAAACGCTCTCCCTTTGGTCAGGAAGAGCGTGACGTCGATGATTCTTTCATATCGTTGTGGGTGATGCAAATAGCTTATTCCCCGACCATCCCGTCGCCATCATTGTCATGCATGTAAGGATAGAGCCAATGATCACTGGTGATCGGCATGCTGAACCCGGCATCTTTCGCTTCTTGGATCGTCACCTGGCCGTTTCCGTTCATATCGATGCTCGCGACGTCACCGTCTTCAGACACGGTCTCGGCTTCAGTCGCACTCTCGGTCAGCCCGAGCGACTCGTTCACCTCGTCCGGGTTCACGTTGTCGAACGAATCGGTAATGACATTTCCTTTGACAGTGTATGTGTACTCATAGTGTGAAGGGATTTGTGTCTCCGTATCCGGATAGGTGATGATGGCCTCGAAGTCGGTGGCCCCGCCTGCGCTCCGGATCACGCTCTCCATGTACGCCTGGTCCCCGTGGCGGTTGAGCGTGCTGTCTTGCGGAGTGATGTTGAAGGCGTTCGAGACGCCGCCGAGCGAATCGGCGATGACGTGCCCTTCGTCGAGGTCGCGATGCTCGACACCAGGCACTTTCGCCTCGTCTGAATAATAGCGACCCGAAGACGTGACGTCCTCGATCTCATCATCTTGCAAGACGATCTCGTCGGCGAGCACTTTCACGAGTTGTCCGTGCTCGTTCGTGAACGCCCAGTACTCGCGTTCCCCGTATCCGATATCGACGACGACATTATTCTCGCGGTCGCCTGACAAATCTCCACCCTCGACTTCAATCAAGTCGTAGCCCGTGAAGTAATCGTTCGTTCCGGTCTGGTCAGGGGGCTCCGTCTCAACAGTAACCTGTTCCTGAGGTTCCGTCTTCGACTCGGGATTCGGTTCTGTCTCGTTCGTGCAACCAGCCAACAACAGCATGGCCAGCGGGAAGGCAAGATAAGTAAGATTGTTTTTCATGTTAAAACTCCTATGTCTTTTATGCATACTTGTCCATTCTAGGAATCTTCGCCCACATTTACAAGCAAACGGATTGGAGGCGGTTTTAATCGTGCTTCCGACAAACGAGACAGATTTTGTCACAGATGGGGGAGGCGTCGCCCTAGGTACGAATGGTACAATGGGTGAGAACGGGTCGAACAGGGGGCTCTCGAGCGATTTGAGTCGCACACCCGAGGCGTTTCAATCATTTCGTTTCAGGCTATACATACGTATACATTGCTTGAGAGGAGACGTGTCATGCAGACATATACGATTGAATATGCGTTTCAAGATAAGGAACAGACGACACGAACGTGTGAAGTCGAGCTCGACCGGACGCCAGATTTAAAGGATAATGAGCAACTCGCCGACCTATATCAAATCGTGTCGGATGCGATTCGCAAGCCGATCACGAGTTTTGAGATTCTTGCCGTCCATTAAGTGAACCATCGACCCCGGGCGTACGCCATGGGGTTTTGTTCAGTCGATCGAAGAGGAGAGATGTTGAAATGAAGATCGTGGTTGTTGGGTTAGGGGATGTCGCTAAAAAAGCGTATTTACCGGTTTATGCCGGATTAGAAGGGGTGGACGTCTATCTCGTCTCGAGAGATGAGGCGAAAGCGGGGCAGCTCGTCGACAAATACCGATTCAGCGGCCATTACCGGTCGTTACAAGACGTGCCGCTCGATGAGGTGGATGGCGTGTTGATCCATTCGACGACGTCGGCCCACGCGGACCAGGTCGGCTACGTGCTCGAGCGGGGCGTCCATGTGTTCATCGATAAGCCGGTCACGTTCTCGCTCGACGAGACGGAGCGGCTCGTGCGGCTCGCGGCAGACAACGGGGTCGAACTCGTCACCGGCTTCAATCGTCGTTTCGCGACGGCGACGGCGGCCTTGAAGGAAGTCACGGACCAAAACCTCGTCCTCATTCAAAAGAACCGCACGTATCAACCGGCGACGCTCCGAGAGTTCATCATCGAGGATTTCGTCCACGTCGTCGACACGCTCCGTTACTTGACGGGGCTCGCACCGGTTGAGAATTTGTCGGTGCGGACGCGCTATGAAGGAGAGACGCTGAAACAGTTGCAGATTCAATTCACGGCGGATGGGATCGAAGCGCTCGGGATCATGAACCGCGACAACGGTTGTACGGAAGAAGTGATGGAAGTGATGTCTCCGCGTCTGAAGCGGGTGTCCCGCGACGTCGAGCGCGTGTATGACTTCACGCGCGACGGCATGCTCGAGCGGGCTCTGAGTCCGTGGGAGTCGAACCTTATGCGTCGCGGTTTCACGACGATGATCGATGCGTTCATCAAGCTACTGAACGGCGAACCGAACGAGTCGGTGCTCGCTGCCGATAGTCTGACGACGCATGCGCTCTGTGAACGCATACTAGAAGAGGCTTCGCGCTGACCGTCTCGTTTCTGCGGTCCGTCGAGCGGGTAATAACTCCGTAAAAGGAGGGGATGCGCATGGACATTCGCGAGCTCGTCATGCAGGCGAATGATTTGTTATGGACGTACGTACTCATTTTCGTATTGATTGCCGGTGGGCTTTATTTCACGATTCGGATGGGGTTCGTCCAGTTCCGGATGCTGCCCGAGATGTTCAAGCTGTTATTCGTCAAAGGGATCAAGCACGAAAAAGGACAAGTATCGTCGTTCCAGGCGTTCGCCATCGGGACGGCAGCACGGGTCGGGACCGGGAATATCGCCGGCGTCTCGACCGCGATCGCACTCGGGGGACCGGGTGCCGTGTTTTGGATGTGGCTCATCGCGTTGATCGGTTCGGCGTCAGCGTTCGTCGAGAGCACGCTCGCCCAAGTGTACAAAGTGCATGACGGCAAGGCGTGGCGCGGCGGACCGGCCTACTATATCGAACGGGCGCTCGGTCAGCGATGGCTCGGTATCGTGTTCGCCATTCTGATCACGTTCGCGTTTGGATTTGCATTCAACTCGGTCCAGGCCAACACGATCGCCTTGTCGGTCAACAACGTCTTCGAGATCGACACGCTTTGGATCGGGATTATTTTGGCCGTCGTGACGGGGATCGTCATCTTCGGGGGGATCCGTTCCATCTCGACACTGTCAGGGATTATCGTCCCAATCATGGCTGGCGGTTATATCTTGCTCGCCCTGTGGGTCGTCTTGACGAATTTGGAGGTCGTCCCGGCCGTATTCTCAGCCATTTTCTCAGAAGGCGTGCTCGGGTTCCGACAACTGCTTGGCGGAGCGGTCGGTGCGGCCGTCTTGCAAGGGATTCGCCGAGGCTTGTTCTCGAACGAGGCGGGGATGGGGTCGGCCCCGAACGCGGCTGCGACCGCCGAGGTCAGTCACCCGGTCAAGCAAGGTCTCATTCAGTCACTCAGCGTGTTCGTCGATACGCTCTTTATCTGTACGGCGACGGCGATGATTGTCCTCATTTCTGGCGTGCCGGGTTCTGAAGATTTCCAAGGCATCGAACTTGCCCAAGAGGCGCTCCTCACCGAGATCGGGCCGGTCGCGACATCGCTCATGACGATCGCGATTTTATTATTCGCCTTCAGCTCGATCTTGGCGAACTACTATTACGGGGAGACGAACATCGAGTTCATCTCGGAACGGAAAGTGTATCTCGTCATTTACCGGATCGCCGTCATCGGGATGGTATTGTTCGGTTCGGTCCGTTCGGCCGGGCTTGTCTGGTCGATCGCCGACATCTTCATGGGTCTGATGGCACTCGTGAACATGTACGCCATCTTCCGACTCAGTAAAGTCGCGAAACTGTTGCTTGATGATTACGTGGCCCAGAAACGAGCAGGGCGCGATCCGGTGTTCAATCGGGACGATGTCGAGCTGCCAGGGAAAGAGCACGTCGAAGCATGGGAAGCGAAACGAGAGAATATTAGTTGAGTGTAAGGCAAGGATTGACGTACAGCGCCAGTCCTGCCTTTCCTTTTTGAAACTTTTTTATTTCACATACCGCATTTATATAATAAAAATAGAAAAGAGCGCACGATATGATACAACCATTTCTTCACACATTCAAACGATTTTTTGCCGAACGATTCTTCGATCAAGCCGCGATGTTGGCTTACTATTTCATCCTGTCCACATTCCCATTTCTATTGTTCGTCCTCGGCATCGTCGGATGGCTGCCGTTCTCGAGCGGAGACGTCATCTCGGCGTTGTCCTTGGTGATGCCCGAAGCGAGTTATCGATTGTTACAAGGGAACATCGAAGCCATTTTTGATGATTCGAGACTGCGCTTGGCCTCGCTCAGCATCTTACCGGCACTTTGGATCTCGTCGATGGCCGTCCAATCGCTCGTTCGCTCCTTGAACGACGCCTATCGACTGATCCGAAACAAAGCGTTCTGGCGCGGGGTGTTGCAAGACATCGCCGTGACGCTCGCGCTCATGTTCGTCCTGCCGTTCTCGTTGCTCGTCCCGGTCATCGAGACGGCGCTACGAGAGTTGGCGACCCATATCATCTTTATCGATGACATCGTCGCCCGATATGCCCAGATTTGGTTCTACTTCCGTTGGATCATCGGGACACTCATCCTGTTCAGTGTCTTCCTGCTCGTCTATAAGTGGTTGCCGAGCCATCGCGGCACGTTCCGAGACAGCTGGGCCGGGGCGGCTTTTGCGACAATCGGCATCTTGACAGTTTCGAACGTATTCAGCTACTATTCACAGTATGCAAACTATGAACAGTTTTACGGTCAGCTCGGTGCCTTTATCATCTTGTTGATCTGGTTCTACTTGGCGGCCTCGGTCATCCTTCTCGGGGGACTTCTGAACGCCACGCTCATCGAACAAAAAGAAATATCCGGTTGACGTGTAAATCGTTGTTATCAATCTTTGATTCAGGGAATGATATCGATAAGATCACATCTTTTAATCGGAGGTGGGAAACATGGATATGCAACGGCTCGTACACAATCGTCGTTTCATCGATCAAACATTGTTTTACCTCGCCTTACAATTATGGAAGTGGGTCATGTTACTGCCGATCTTGTTCTATTTGGACGTTGAGATGAGTAGCGCTCCGTTCACCCAGTATGTGATGGTCAGTCTGTTACTGTACGTGGCCTTCCGCGTCATGCAGTACGTGATTGCCAGTCGAGCCTCTTTGATGGAGCTCCTCGAGTTCGGTTATGCGGTCTTATCACTTCTGCTCGTCCTCTCGTTACTGCTTGAAGTGGCCGCCTCACCGGGAGCCATCGCTTTGATCATTGGTGTGTTCTTGGTTCATCCGTCGCTCGCCTTGCATCATTACCGTGATTTCTCGGAGCGGAAATGGTTGAACAAACAGTTTCAACTGTTTAGCCCGATGTTACGAAAAGGTGAGATTCCGGTCCATGTGCTCGTATTGACTGAGGATGAAATCATCATCACGGCAGAGAGTGGAAAAGAATACACGTATCGACATATTTACTGGGGCGGGTTCTATATTGAAAATGTCTCATGAAGGTGGTCTAGTCATTGAATAGTATCATTGTGATGGTGTTTTGGATTGTGACGTTTATCGTATTCTTCAAAGGGGCGTTCGACATGTGGCGCGAATGGCGCACCACGAAACAACGCTCTGTGTTATATTTCTTTATCGTATTGATGCTCACCTGGTTCTGGTTCAACCCATATCAGCTGACGGCGCTACATCCGTTCGTCTTGATGGCGTACTACTGGAACCGTAACCGATGGATGCGCAATGCGATGCTCGTCCTCGTATTGGTGCCATTTTTCATTCAATTATGGTTCATGGCGAGAGCGATGTAATCGAGTCTCAAGCCCGCAGATATCATATCTGCGGGCTTTTCTTTAATGCATTGATCACGGTGATCTATAATACAAGCCGAGTTAGAGTAAAGATACGTGACCGTGCGCAACAAAAAAACGCGAGCCGTTCGGCCCGCGTTTTTGATTGATGTTATTCTTTTTTCGCAACGGCGAGTTCAGCTTCCATTTCACTGAATTCACGGTTGATTCGTTTTTGTTCACGTTGGCTCGTGAACGTGCTGACGAGAACGATGGCAAGCATACTGAGGAAGAAGCCTGGCACCATCTCATAAATCACGCTCGAGAGTCCAGTCACGATCCAAAGGATGACCGTGATGGCACCGACGAGGATACCGGCGAGGGCACCTTGGCGCGTCATCTTCGTCCAATAGAGCGACAAGAGAATCGCTGGACCAAAGGCTGAGCCGAAGCCTGCCCACGCATAGCCGACGAGCGTCAAAATCGTGTTCGACGGGCTGAGCGACATGAGAGTCGCGACAACTCCGACCGTTAAAACACCGATTCGACCGGCGAGAACCATCGTCTTCTCACTTGCTTCTTTATTGAAGAACTTGCGATAGAAGTCTTCTGTCAACGCTGACGATGTCACGAGAAGCTGTGACGATACGGTCGACATGACCGCCGCTAGAATCGCAGCGAGCAAGAATCCAGTGATGAACGGGTGGAACAATACTTCTGAGAAGCGGATGAACACCGTTTCCGGGTCAGCCAGGGCATTCCCTTGACCACGGAAGTAGGCGATTCCGACTAGACCTGTCATAACGGCACCGATGATCGAGACTGTCATCCAGCCCATACCGATACGGCGTGCCGTCTTCAATGATTTCACATCACGGATCGCCATAAAGCGGACGATGATGTGCGGTTGACCGAAGTAACCAAGTCCCCAAGCGAGGAGACCGATAATCCCGAGCGTCGACGTCCCTTTAAAGAGGTCGAACAAATCCGTGTTGAGCGTCGTGGCCGTGTTGACGGCGTTTGAAACACCACCGACGTCTGTCAAAGCGACGATTGGGACGAGGACGAGCGCAAGGAACATGATGACACCTTGTGCAAAGTCTGTCCAACTGACGGCTGTGAAGCCACCGAAGAGCGTATAAAGAATGACGACGCTAATCGTCACGATGACGCCCATCTGATAGTCAAGCCCGAACGAGCTTGCGAACAACTTCCCGCCAGACACAAGTCCGGCTGACGTGTAGAACGTGAAGAAGATGATGATAACGGATGCAGACAGGATCCGTAGCCAGTTCGAGTGATCTCGGAACCGATTCTCTAAAAAGTCAGGAATCGTGATCGAGTCATTTGCCATCTCCGTGAAGACGCGTAGACGGGGAGCGACTAACAAGTAGTTCAAGTAAGCTCCGATGACCAATCCAACGGCTAACCAAATCGCTGATAATCCCGTGGCGTACATTGCGCCCGGAAGTCCCATTAACATCCAACCACTCATATCCGAAGCTCCGGCTGACATGGCGGTAACACCTGGCCCCATTTTACGGCCACCTAACATATAATCTGATGAATCGGTCGTTCGCTTATAGGCGACGTATCCGATGAGGAGCATCATCACGAGATAAAGCGCGATGGATACCCATTCTTGCCATAACATTTGATTACCTCCTGTACGTGTTCAATTGTTGTCGTTTTATCAATCGTAGTTCAATCATGTGTGAATCTCACACAAATGCGTCAAACTTGAGTGACTCGGCGAACTTGTGACTAACCATAACGGACCTACTCAATCATTGCAAACTGTCATCTTTTCATAAAAATGGCTCTAAAGCGCATTGTATCAATGGATAAGGGCTATATTTTTCATGATTAAAGTTTAAATATTCTGACAATTAGTCATGTGGGTGTTATTCCTGTGTCATCTGTTTGTCATATAACTCGTCTAATTTCTGATGTTTTAACGCAACCACCCGCTCTTCCCTGTACAGGGAAGAGCGGGTGGTTGATGTCCATTTATTCATGAGTAATGCCAAAAGCAATCTGTTCAACCGTACGCATCGTCGGGAACGTCTGTCCCGATTTAGCTTGCATGGTTACCAAAGCGTATTGTTTGCCGTCGCGTTCCATCAAGAACACCATCGTGTAGCCTGATTCGTCCGTATATCCGGTTTTCGTTGCTGTGACGAGCTTCGAATAGTGGATGCTCCGCTCGTTGATGGCCGACCCCAGGTGATACCACCAACGTCGTTTCAAATCTCCGGCCTGATCGACAAACTTCGCCTCGTATTCGTACGTCCCGGCGATGTCGACTAGCTCTGGATACGTGCCGAACGCGTAGGTGATTTTAGCCATGTCGAGTGCAGTCGTAAAGTGTTCCGGGTCGGAGTAGCCGTGCGCATTCCGAAATTGGGTCCCGGTCAACCCGAGTACTTTCGAACGGGCGTTCATCAAGTCGACGAATTCGGATGTCGAACCGCTTACGTATTCGGCGAGGCTATTGGCGGCGTCATTCCCCGACTCGAGCAACGTCGCATAGAGCGCCTGGCGGACGGTGAGCCGGTCACCGACTGCGAGATGGACGATGTGACTGTCCCACGGGATATCGAGCGTCGACTGTTTTACGGTGACGACGTCTTTGTCGAGCTCATCTTTGTCGACTGCCGTCTCATAAGCGAGGAGGGCAGTCATCAGTTTTGTCGTACTGGCAGGAAAGACGCGTTCCGATGCGTTTTTATCTACTAAAATCTGACCGTCCGTCAAATTGACGAACGCCATCGACCCGACGAGCAGATCCGGTGTCTCGGCTGCTGCAATCGGTTGATGTGTCCATTCCTTGATTGGAATCTCCGGGAAAGTCGGTCCGGATTTGACGGGGACGGCTACCGGAGCGGATGGTTCTGCTTTTGGTTCTGAGTCTTGCTTGAAGCCGATTAGGGCAGGGATGATGGCGAGTAGTCCGATCAGGGCGAGGCCGACGGTCAATCGCCTCATGATGTACGTCTTTCTACGGTGTCTGCGGTTTCGTTTCACTATGTAATCGCTCCTTCATTGTTTACTTTTCTACCATAATGGATGGAGCCTCTTGAAATCGTCATCAAAATAAAGAATCAGGTCAATAATTGACGCGTATGAAATGAAGTGGAATGGGTATACACAATAACAGACACTCAACCCACTAAAGGAGGCACCTTCATGCATCGTTATCCATTCACCAATTCCCTGTGGCGTCAACACGACGAGACCGTACCGTATCCAAAGTTAGAAAGCTCGGTCTCATGTGACGTCGTCGTCATTGGAGCGGGCATCGCCGGGCTCGTGACAGCCTACGAACTACAGCGACGCGGTAAACAAGTCGTCCTGCTCGAGGCGGCCGAGGTCGGACGGGGGACGACCGGTCATACGACGGCGAAATGTTCCGTGCAGCACGGGACCGTTTACTCCAAATTGATTCGAACGTTCAATCATGAGACGGCCCGGCTTTATTATGAGTTCAATCAAGAGGCCCTTCGCTATTTGCAGGACCAGGTCGCGGACGGTTTCGACATCGATTACGAGACGAAAGATTCTTACTTATATTCTATCGACGGATCGAGCCAACTCGTCGCCGAACGGGAGGCATATGAGCAGCTCGACCTCGCAGGCGGGGACGCGACGGAGGAAGTGAATGCCGCGCTCCCGCTCCAAGTGAAACAGGCCCTTGTCATCCGGGACCAAGGCCAATTCCACCCGGTCAAGTACTTGAACGAGCTAGCCGTTCGTTTCGTTGAGGCGGGCGGTCGACTCCATGAGAAGACGCGGGCGACTGAGATCAGCTCCGGACCCCGACCAATCGTCACGACATCGACGGGGCGGCGGGTCCAGGCGAACCAAGTCGTCGTCGCCACCCATTACCCGTTCAATGATATCCGGGGACTTTATTTCTCGAAGTTCGAGGTCGAACGCTCTTATATCGTCGCTTGCGAGACCGAGCAAAGCGTACCTGAGGGGATGTATTTGAGCGTCGATTCACCGAGTCGGTCGTTCCGTACGTTCCAGGAAGGGGAGAAGACGTACATGCTCGTCGGAGGGGAGGGTCACTTGAGTGGTCACGTGACGGAGACGCGCTCGCGTTATAACCGGCTCGACCGGTTCGCCCATGACGCGTTCGAAACGAAGAAGGCCAGCTTCCGTTGGTCCTCACAAGACTTGATCACACTGGACCATCTCCCCTATGTCGGACAGATGTTTAGCCGGGAGCCGGATGTGTTCGTCGCGACGGGATTCGCCAAGTGGGGGATGACGAACGGGATCGCCTCGGGGCTCCTCTTGGCTGATCTGTTGACCGGTCAGGACAATCGCTTCCGAGAACTATTAAATCCACTTCGTTCCAAGTTCAAGCCGGCGGATGTCGGTCAGTTCTTGAAAACGAACCTCGACACGGCGACCCAGTTCGTCAAAGGTTCACTCGAGAAACCGGGTACGCTCGACGACCTGCAGCTGGACGAGGGAGGCATCGTCCAAGTCGACGGCAAGAAGGTCGGCGCCTATCGCGACCTCGACAACGAATGCCATCTCGTCTCGACACGGTGCACGCATATGGGCTGCACGGTCAATTGGAACGACGCCGAACGCTCGTGGGATTGCCCTTGCCACGGGTCACGGTTCGATACGAAAGGGAACGTGTTGGAGGGACCGGCGACGAAGCCGCTCTCATATGAGCAGAAAACCGATGTGTCGAAAGAATAGGCAACTTCCTTCGTCTATATTAAAGTAAAGAAGTAACGATATAACTGTCATAGGGGTGGAATCAGAATGGAACTAACAAAGCAGTGGCGTGACCATTTCAAACAATTGCGTGCCTTCGATGAGGCGATTTCTTTACTATACTGGGACATGCGCACCCAGATGCCGGAACAATCGGCACCGCTTCGGGCCGAGACGATCGGCTATCTGTCGACCGAGGCGTTCAAGCGCCAGACGAGCGAGTCGTTCAAAGACTTGCTCGCGCAAATGACCGAGACCGAGGAATTGACGCCGATTGAAGTCCGATCGGTCGCCGTCGCCAAGACGCAGTATGAGCGGAACGCTAAAATCCCTTCATCGGAATATCAGGCGTACGTGACGCTAGTCTCTGAAGCCGAGACGGCATGGGAGAAAGCGAAGGACCAGGATGACTGGCACATGTTCGCCCCATATCTCGAGAAGATCATCGGGTTCCAACGCAAGTTCGCCGAGTATTTCGGCTACGAGTCTCACCCGTATGATGCTTTGCTGTACGACTATGAACCTGGCATGACGGTCGTACAGCTCGATGCGTTGTTCCAGACGCTCCGGGACGAACTCGTCCCGCTCATCCGCGAATTGCCGGAACCTGTACAAGGACTCGACTGGGCGATGGACAAGTCGGTCCAACAGCGGTTGTGCGAGGATTGGATGCGTGTCGTCGACTACGATTTGACACGGGGCCGACTCGACGCGACGGTCCATCCGTTCGAGATCACGATCAACCGGCGCGACGTGCGCATTACGACAAAATATGACGAGGCCGACTTCCGCAACGCCTTGTTCGGGACGATGCACGAAGCGGGCCATGCCACGTATGAGCAACAAATCGACTCGGAACTCGACGAGCTCGGGCTCGGAGGCGGGGCCTCGATGGGAATCCATGAATCACAGTCGCTCTTCTTCGAGAATTTTGTCGGGCGAAGCGAAGCGTTCCTGAAGAGCGTCTATCCGCGTCTTCAAACAGAACACCCTGCGCTTCAGGACGTTTCTTTCGAGACGTTTTATGCCGGGGTGAACGAGGCAAAACCCTCCCTCATTCGAATCGAAGCGGACGAGTTGACGTATAGTCTGCACATCATCATCCGCTATGAGCTCGAAAAGAAACTGATCCAAGGCGATCTTTCGGTCGAGGAATTACCAGAGGCATGGAACGCGCTGTATAAGGAATATCTCGGTGTCGATGTCCCGAGTGATGCGAAAGGCGTCCTGCAAGACGTGCACTGGGCCGGCGGTTCATTCGGTTACTTCCCAAGCTATGCACTCGGCTTGGTCTATGCCGCCCAATTGACAGAGGCGCTCCGTGATGCCCATCCAGAGTTTGAATCGCTCGTCAGCAGTGGCGAGTTCGGCCCGATCAAACAGTGGCTCGAAGACAATGTCCATCGTCATGGGAAGGCGCTCACCCCGAACGAATTGATCAAACAAGTGACCGGGGAAGACATCTCGGTACGTCCGCTCGTCCGCTACTTGACGAGCAAATATAAAACGAACTGAGGCGAATACAGATGAGATTCTTCGCGCATCGAGGAGTGATGGACCGCCATCCCGAAAATACGATGACAGCGTTCCGGGCTGCACTCGAGGCAGGGGCAGATGGGATTGAAGCGGACGTTCATCTGACGAAAGATGGACGTCTCGTCCTCATCCATGACGAGACAATCGATCGGACGACAGATGGTCAAGGGCGGATCGCCGATATGACGCTATCAGAACTGAGAGCGGTCAATGCGGGCGTCACGTTCGCGGTCCACGAGCAGATTCCGACGCTAGATGAACTGTTCGATTTGTGTCAAGGGACGTCGGTGGTACTGAACCTCGAGGTCAAGACCGATATCGAACGGTATCCCGGGATTGAGCAGCGCCTTGTCGATACAATCCGTAACCGACGTGTCCCTGTTGAACAAGTCGTGTTCTCTTCATTCAATCATGCGACGCTCAAACGTTTGAAACGGTTGGCGCCAGACATCGAGTGTGCGGTGCTCTTGGCCCAACCTCTCTATGACCTTGTGGCGTACTGTGCGAAGGTCGGGGCGACCGCCGTGCATCCGAACGTCCGGACGATGACCGATGAGGAAATCCTACAGCTTCAAACAAAAGGGCTCGCCGTGCGTCCCTATACCGTCAAGACGGTGCATGACCTCGAACGGTTTCGCCGGCTCGGGGTCGATGCGGTGTTCGTAAACGACATCGACTGGGCCAAAGCACATTCAACCCCGTAACGTTACGCGTTGCGGGGTTTTTAAATTAAGGTGAAGGGGAAGTGTGGGTAATGTAAAGAAAGCGGTTTCTTCTCGATGTGCCCAGCGGCATATTCAGAGCACACCGTCACCTTTACGCCATTGCTCCGTTGTCTTAAATTTAAGATGTCACCAGCTACATAGCAATCAGATGTAGCACACTTTGCAGCACGCATCAAACTTGTCGTACGCAGTCAATCGGTCAACCCAAGCAGAAAAAGGAGGAAATTTCACATGAAGAAATTGATGTCTTTACTTGGTACACTCGCCTTGGCGTTCGCACTCATCGTACCGGTCAGTGCGGATGGACACGAGAACGCGATGGTACGTGTACTCCATGCTTCACCTGATGCACCGGCGGTAGATGTCTACGTCAACGGTGAAGTCGCAGTCGAAGGCGCAGAGTTCAAAGCGCTCACCGACTATTTGACACTCCCGGCTGGAGATTACAATGTTGAGATCAAGCCGGCAGGTGATGCCGAGACGGTCGTCGTTGCGGCAGACCTCTCGATCGAAGCAGGCAAGTTCTACACAGCGGCAGCAATCGGCCAACTTGAAAACATCGAGATCGCAGCAATGGAAGACGATGCGAACTTTGAAGACGGTAAATCGAAAGTCCGTGTCGCTCACTTCTCACCTGACGCACCTGCAGTCGATGTAGCCCCTAAAGGTGGCGACCCGCTCTTCTCGAACCTTGAGTTCAAAGCAGTCAGCGACTATGGCACACTCGACGCTGGCACGTATGACCTCGAAGTTCGTCCGGCCGGCGCGACTGACGTCGTGAAGGCACTTGACGGTGTTGCCCTCGAAAGCGGCAAAAACTATACGGCGTTCGCCATCGGACTCCTTGAAGGCGAACCAGCGTTTGAAGTCCTCCTTGCAGCAGACGGCGGTGAAATGGCCGGAGCTCCAGAAACAGGACAAGGCGGTCTCGCTCAGACAGCATCAATGAACTGGTTGCTCGCAGCAGCGGTCCTTGGTGCAGCAGCAGCTGGCTTCTACGTCTTTCGTCGTCAGAAGCAAGACGCTTAAGCTTCTCTTGATCGGAACGCTATCGTTCCTTATGATCGCACCGGGCGCGGACGCACCGGACGCGGACTCGAAACTGACGACCGTCGGTTTCGCCGACCCGCTCGTCCTGTCAGCGACCGAGATCGATCGTCAATCTTTTCACACAGATACGTTCGTCCCAAAACGACTGAAGATTCCGTCAATTGATGTCGATGCCGTCATCCAACCGGTCGGGAAAGACCGACTCGACCGGATGGATACGCCGACAGACGCTGATGAGGTCGGATGGTATCGTTACGGGGCCAAAGCGGGTGCGACGGGTAACGTCGTACTATCCGGTCATCTCGATGACCTTCGCGGACCGGCCATCTTCGCAAACCTTGGCGAACTGCGCCTCGGAGAATCGGTGACGCTCCAGCGTAGCAAAAAGGTGATCGAATATGAAGTCGTCTCCGTCGAACGGTACCGACTCGAAGACGTTCCGCTCGCCTCGATCTTTGCGGCGACCCAAGCGACACGGCTTCAGCTCATCACATGTGCGGGCCCGTATGACCCGGAACACGGATATCGTGACCGGATCGTCGTCACGGCAATCGCCAAAGCATGAACGAAAAACCCTCGATCAAGGCAACTGCCCTGACCGAGGGTTTTTCGTTTGTAGGACGACACAAGAAAAACGACTGCGGCCGAAATGAATCGGGCCCAGTCGTTTTTATGCGTCCATTCGATCAAGCAATTTGGACAGAAGAATCAATTCGTCATCTGAAAAGTCTTCGAACACGTCCATCAAGTACTCGATTTTCATATCTTCTAACGTCTCGAACAAGGCACGACCTTCCTCGGTCGCCTGTAACTCGACGACGCGACGGTCGCGTTCGCTACGTTCGCGTGAGATCAATCCTTTTTTCGTGAGCTCATCTGCGAGGGCCGTGATCATCGAAGCCGAGAACTGAAACTCGTTCGATAAGGCCGAGGCGATTTGAGGACTATTTTGACAAAGCGAACGAAGGATGAAGAATTCGTTGCGCGTCAAGTATTGAGAGAACATCGACCGGAGGTTTTTCTTCACTCCGCGATAGTTCATGCGAATCCCTCGCTCAGCATCAGCGACGAGCTGACGGCGGGATGCTGTTTGTACAGGCGTTGTCATCCTCAAGCGTACCTCCTAGGTAAATATCATTATTTGCATATATTTCAGAACATAAAAACATTCTACAACAAAAACATGAAGTCTGTAAAGTTATGATGGCTCTTCACGGATGCGAAGTTCTTGGATGACTTCATCGTAATGTTTCAAGTCCGGATAGAAGCGGCGGAAGAAGAACTCGATCTGCTGGTCATCCCCTTCGGCGAGCAGCTTGGCAAGGACTGCGTAAACGACACCCATCCCTTGCCGCGGCAATAATGACGACGGTAAGAGCGTCGCACATTGGATGGCCCGGTTGAAGTAACGATCGAGTGTGTCACTCAAGTCCTGGAACGTGCGAATCTCGGCATAATGGAACATGCGCGTCAATTCGATGATCGTCGACAGGTCGGTGTCGAGCAACCAGTCGCTCTGGAAGATGGCATTATCAAGCTTCTCGACAGTGACGTCATTGGCGATATAATAGTTCAAGTTGTCCCGGGTGATGCTCACTTTGTCCGGTGACTCGACAATCCGTTCGACCGTCTCCTGCTCGAACGTCCGCAGCTGCTTGCGGATGTTGACGAACTCGGAATCAGCGATTTCGAGCAGTCCCGCGACACGGCTGAAGCTGCGTTTGATCTCCGGCGGGACGGCGTTCGGGTTTTTATAACCTAGGTCGTGCTCAATCTCGGCCCAGGCGTGTTGCAAGATGGACCGGACTTGAATCTCGGCCTCTTTCTCCTCGAAGCGGCGATACTCCCCGAGGGCGAGCCGCTTGTCACTCAAACCGACGACGTAATGGACCGAGAGGTAGCCGAACTCGTTCGGGTCGAGCAGGGTGGATTTATCAATCGACTGTTCACGGTCGATTCGGAACTCGTCCTCAAGGATTTGGGCCACGGCCCGGACGTCGTCATGGAAATAGGTCACGATCCGAATCCCCGCCAAGTCTTGAACGTCGCGCAATGACCGGTATTGGTACGGTTTGCGGGACAGTTTGGCATATAGACTCTCCGCTTCCTTGGCCCGGGCGACGATCGAGTGGAACTGAATCCCGGCGTCGTTCAATAGTTCACTGAGAAGCGACTTCAGTTTGGCGGCGAACGCCTCGTAATCCTCTTTCTCATTCATATAGTCGAGCATGATCGTATTCATATCCTGTCTCGGCATCTACATCACTCCTTGTCTCATTATAAGTAGTATAGCATCATTGAAATCGCTGTCGCACCTGTCTGCCGTCCCTATGATACAATACGGCTTGGAACGGGAAGGAGTGTCGCATGTGAGAGTGAGCCATACATTGAAATCGATGGAGCGCGAGAAGCTCGAGATCGTCGCCGGCCTGTTGCAACAGGCCGGTTATCGGGCGGGGAAGATCGATTGGCAGACCGGGGTCAATATCGTCCGTCTCAGCCGTGAAGGGGTCTCGTCTGAACCGGAGGAACGGGCACGAATCCAAGGCATCGTCGATCATTTTGGAATCGATGACTGGACCGCCACGTTTTCTTAAGTCCCTCTTTTTCAAATCGCTGACGGAAAATGGGTTTTACGACTCATTTTTCGGGAATAGTATATTATTCGATTTTAGAACAGCGGACGTTTAGGAGGATGAATATGTTAGAAACAAGAATCGTGCGGGATATGACCTCGGTCGACCATGAAGTGAATGGAATGGTGTCAGGCGGATGTGTCAACGAGAACATTTACTTATTTGCCAAAGATGAAGAATTGACGGTGCGTCTTGCCGCAGAAGCAGGTGTACAACCATACCGCATCACTGAAAAAGGATTGTGGGAATCGCTCATGTCGAAGTTCACGAAAAACTCGGATGACCGCATCGATCAGCTTGAGAGCCTCGGTCTGACGAAAGAGATGGTCGAGTCACTCGAAAGTGAAATCCAAGCCGGGAAGATCGTCCTCGTTTGCGACAAATCATAAAAACAGCCGGAACTGATACGGATCAGTCCCGGCTGTTGTCATTTCGTCTCGTAATAGGCGTTCACGATCCGGCGCAGCGAGCGCTCGTTCAAATCGAGCGGTTTGAACCCGGCGTCCTGCAACAGGCGTTTCGTGTTCGCATCCTGGAATGAGATGTTGCGGTTCAAGTACGGGTTGAACACTTTTACCATCTCGTTGAACGTCTGCTCGACGTTGCTCAACGAGGACGTCGCCGTCTCGGTGATTTTCAAATGTGGGAACTCGAGCGCCTGCTTCATATATTCGAGCATCGTCTCGTTGCGCGGCGGGGCATCGTTCGTCACGTTATAGATGGTATCCGGCTTGGCGTGTTCGATGGCCGCGAGTAGCACGTCGGCGACATAGTCGACCGGGACGAGGTTCGACGTGCCCGTCTCAGAGCCGAGAAGTCGGATCGGACCGACAGGCGCGCCTTTGCGTTCGAGTCGACGCTTGAACACTTCCAGGGCCCGCATGTAGCCGTACATCGTGAACTTCGAATCTGCTTCGCCGGTCTTCGAGTCACCGACGATGATGGCGGGCCGGAAAATGGAGACGGCCAGGTCATGCCGGGCTTCCCAAACGGCTTGTTCGGCATGGGCCTTGCTCTCCTCGTACGGGTTATGGAACGTTTGATCGGTCGCATACAACGTCTCATCTCCGTTCTCGCGTGCGCCGAGCGTATACGCCGTACTGACGTGGAAGAAGCGGGGGCAGTGCAAAGCTTTCGCGAGGTTGAGCGATTGCAGAGTCCCCGTCAAGTTCGTCTCGAACAGCTCATCGCGGAGCTCCTCGTCGAATTTGACGAGCGCGGCCATGTGGAGTACCAAGTCGAAGCTCCGCTCATGTTTTTTGATAAACTCATCGTCCGCTCCAAGGAACGGGGCGGTCAAATCCCCAGCCAGCACTGTCATCGAGCGGCGTTCGTCCTGCGAGAACATCGCCTCCACTTTTTCAGGCGTGCGGGCGAGGACGCATAACGTGTGGCCTCGATGAATCAACTCGCGGGCGAGCCGCCCTCCTAAAAATCCGGTCGCACCGGTCATAAAAATGTTCACAGCGTTCTTCCTCTCTTTTCAGTCTCTCCCCATCATAACAAGCGACGGCTGAATGAGCCACTTTCAGCCCGATGTTTCAAATTAGGGGTTTAACATTTTTTAAAGTGGGTTATGACTTAAGGAGAAGCGTACGCAAGGTACGTCATGACAGTGTTGATCTGTCAAATAACTTAAGTGAGGTTTTTTAGAATCATGGCTAATCTATTCGGAACTGACAAGGATGGCAACAGGAAGAAGCAAGAAGAGATTGAAAAAACGGTTCAGGAGAAAGGGATCACTCAGATCCATATGTACTTCTCCGACGTGCTTGGAGACTTGAAGCTATTGACTCTCTCTGCAAAATTGTTGCCGGAAGTTTTTGAAGGGAAGACGATGTTTGACGGTTCATCCATCGCTGGTTTTTCTTCCATCAAAAACTCAGACCTATTCTTGAGACCGGATTTAGATCGTCCACGCTACGAACAGGACGGGGACGAGAGCATCCTCGCGTTCTTCTGTGACGTCTGCACGCCAGACGGGGAACGGTATGAGTTCGACCCGCGCAACGTCTTGAAGGATGCCCTCGAGCGCGCTGCTCGTGACGGATACTCGATCTTCGTCGGCGCCGAGCCGGAATTCTTTATCTTCGACGAAAACGGAGAGTTCTATGACGAGGCCGGATACTTCTCGACACGTTCGGAAGACAAAGGCTATGAGGTACGTCAACATATCGCCAACCGGTTGAGCGATGTCGGCTTCAACATCGAAGCGGTCCACCATGAAGTGGCACCGGCCCAGCACGAGATCGGCATCAAGTACGATGACGCGTTGCATACGGCCGACAACATCCAGTTCTTCAAAGAAATCGTCACGTTGGCAGCCCAAGAGAAAAACGCGAAAGTGTCGTTCTTGCCGAAACCGCTCCGCGACGTGAACGGTTCGGGAATGCACCTCAACATCTCGGTCTGGAAGAACGACAAGGACGGCAATCCGACGGTCAACGCGTTCGAAGAGCCGGAGTCGGATTACGGCCTGTCGGTCACAGCCCGTCATTTCATCGAAGGCATCTTGAAGCATGCCCGTGCGACGGCCATCTTCACGAACCCGCTCCCAGAATCATATGAACGTCTCGTTCCAGGCTTCGAGGCACCGGTCAACATCTGTTGGAGCCCGTCGAACCGCAGTTCGATGATTCGAATCCCGGCGTCACGCGGCAGTGCGACACGCGTCGAAGTCCGTAACCCAGACCCGAGCGCCAACCCATATCTCGCCCTCGCGGCCCTGATTTACGCTGGACTCGAAGGGATCGAGCAACAGCTTGAGCCGTCATCACCGAACGAGGACGACTTGTTTGAGTACTCGGCCAAACAAATCGAGAGTCAAGGCATCTCGTCACTCCCGGCGACGTTCCATGAGTCGATCCAATCGCTCAAGTCGGACCGGTTCCACGATTACTTCAACCATGACTTGATCGACCGCTACTTGTCGCTCATCCAAGTCCGTAAATAAGCAAAACATATAAAAGCCCATTCCTCGGCCGAGGAATGGGCTTTTACGCTTAATGAATGCCGCGCATATACTTTTTGATGACCGGGGCGAGTGCGAACAGGATCAGACTGAGCACGATGGCCGCGCCACCGATAATCCCGAAGTAGAGCATCTCGTTCTCCGGTGAATAGAAACGGACGAGCTGAGCGTTGATCCCTTGCGCCGCCGCGTTCGACAAGAACCAGAGCGACATCGTCTGGGCCGAGAAAGCGGCCGGGGCGAGTTTCGTCGTCGCCGACAGACCGACCGGCGACAGGCTGAGCTCACCGAGCACGACGATAAAGTAGCTAAGGACGAGCCAGAGCGGGTTGACGAGCGTGTCCGGGCCTCCGAAATAGGCCGGGAGCAAGATCACCAAGAAACTTAACCCTGCGAACAAGATTCCGAACGCGAACTTCGTCGGGATGCTCGGCTCACGGTCACCGAGTCGAACCCAAAGCCATGCGAACACCGGTGCGAGCATGATAATGAACAGCGGGTTGAGCGACTGGAACCAGGCCGGTGACAGCGTGATCCCTAAAAATTCAAGGTCGGTCCGCTTGTCGGCATAGCTGGCCAAAATCGTCGCCCCTTGCTCTTGAATCGCCCAGAACATGACCGAAGCGATGAAGAGCGGGATGTAGGCGATGATCCGTGACCGTTCGACTTCCGTCGTTTTCGGACTGCGATACATGATAATGAAGTAAATCGTCGGAATGGCGATCCCGAACACACCGACGAGGCCGATGAACGTGTTGATCGTGAACAAACCTTGCGGGATGAGCACGGCCAACAGGCCACCGATGAGGACGACCGCGATCGTCGTATACTTGATTGCGTTTCTCTTCTCAGACGGCGTCAACGGGTTCGGCACATATGAACCGGCAAGACCGAGGTTGCCTTTCTTCGTGACGAGGAAGACGACAAGACCGATGAACATCCCGACCGCGGCGAGTGCGAAGCCCCAATGGAAGCCGTAGCTCTTTTGGACCCCACCGACAATCAAAGGTGAAATGAAGGCACCGAGGTTGATCCCCATATAGAAGATGCTGAACCCGGCGTCACGACGACGGTCCGTCTCGTGATACAGGTCACCGACGATGCTTGAAACGTTCGGTTTCAACAAGCCCGTACCGATGACAATCAGTGCCATCGAGATGAACAAGAACGTCAGGCTGCCTGGAATCGACAAGACGATATGACCGAGCATGATGAACACGCCGCCGAAGAAGACGGCCCGAGACGTCCCGAAGACACGGTCGGCGAGCCATCCCCCAATGACCCCCGACATGTAGACGAGTGCGCCGTATACCGACATGATCGACAAGGCGACATTCTGGTCGAGACCGAGACCGCCCTCAGATACCTCGTAGTACATGTAGAACACGAGGATGGCGCGCATCCCGTAATACGAGAACCGTTCCCAAAACTCAGTGAAGAATAGCGTGAACAAGCCTTTAGGCTGTCCGAAAAAACCTTTTTGTGGCACGCTGTCCACAATTTTCTGTTTATCGATCCTTTCCATGAAAGATCCCTCCTTAACCGTATCATCATAAAAAAGAATCATTATGTTTGTAAAGAATAAACGAATGAAAAATTCAAAATTTAATGATATTCGAACGAAATCAAAAACCACACTAAACGACTAGGTTCAGTGTGGTTTATAAGTCAAGCTGTCTTTTGTTTCGCTTCGGCTGCGCTGACGCGGCGTCCAAGTTGCCAATAGATGAGCCCCGACACGCAGCTGGCCGCCCCGACGAGGATCAACGCGATATGTCCGGCACGTTGGTCGAAGAACAGGCTTGCCATGATCGGTGCGGTCACCCCGCCGATCAACCATTGGATGCTGGCGGCCCCGTTGTAGGCACCACGCATATTCTCCGGAGCGATCAAGGCGATGAATGTCTGTTGGACCGGGGACATGATCATCTCGCCGAGCGTATAGAAGGCGTACACCGCGAGCAAGACGCTGACGAGAACGAGGTACGGTGTCCCGAGTGAATAGAGGAGACGCGGCATGACGGCGATCAGAATCATGCCGACCCCGAAGATGGTCGCCCCGGCGAGCATGACGTTGCCGAACGGTTTGCGACCGAGTTTCGAGGCGATCGGGAACTGGAACAACACGACCATGATGCCGTTCAAGGCGAGCATATAGGCGAACGGGTTCTCACGATCGGTGAACGATGGCATCGACTCTCTCAAGAAGAGGGGCAGCATGCTCTCGATGAGCGAGAAGCCCATCGAGATGAAGACACCGGCAAAGATGAACACGAGGAACACCTTGTCATTGTAGAACACGCGCAGGACATCCCGGTTCGACGGCGTGTCGACATCGGTCGTCTCTGGGAGCGACTCCCGGATGAAGCGACCGAGGACGAGTGCGTACAAGACGAAGACGAGAGCGGCCGAGTAGAAGATATACTGCCGGTCGATAAAGAGGACGGCACTCCCGAGGAGCGGGCCGAATGCAGCCCCGATATTGTGCCCCATCCGCAACAGCCCGAACGCCTCGTTCATCTGTTCGGGCTCGGTCACATCGGCTACCATCGCGCTTGCGGCCGGGTGGAACAATGAGTTCGTCAAACCGAGCATGGCGTTCAAGAGAAGGAGCGGCCAAAACGTTTCGGCGAAGGCGAAACCGACGAGGGCGAGGGCGTCGCCAAGAATGGCAGCCATCATGATTGGTTTGCGGCCATACAGGTCTGCGAGCCGTCCACCGACGACCGATCCGATGAGCGCCATGATCGGTCCGGTCGCCATGATGACCCCGACCTGGATATAACTGTCGAGCTTGTCGCTATAGTAGAGGACGAGGAACGGTGCGATCATGAACATCATGACACCGGTGATCGTCTCTCCGAGGAAGCGGATCCAAATGTTACGGTCGAGCTGTTTGAGTGATTGAATCATTAAGGTCACCTGCTTTAGTTGATAGAATAAGAAAAGGGACGCAGCATGCACAAAGGCATACGCGTCCCTACGATCTTAGGCATGCCTCGGAAGGCAGGCGACATCACGGATTCAAATCACGGAGAGGCGCCTGCCGGTCAATATGAACTTGGACGTGCGAGCGTTGAATGACTGACATCGGTACCTCTCCTTTCTGCATTGGACTGTCTTCTCTTCAAGATTATGATATTTCCGTGAAATGTGTCAACATAAATCGTCAATGTGTCATAATAATTCGTTCAAATTCTTTCGACTGAGCCGGTAGTCGATCAACCGAGAGAACACGACTTGAATCATCGCCGTGACCGGTACACTGATGAACATCCCGACGAGACCGAACAGGCTACCCCCGATGATGATCGAGGTGATGACCCAAAACGGGGTGATGCCGACGCTGTCGCCGAGAATCTTCGGGCCGAGCCAGAGTCCGTCGAATTGTTGCAACAAGAAGATGAACAAGAGGACGATGAGCGCCGTGAACGGGTCATAGAAGTAGGTGATGATGAACGCCGGAATCATCCCGAGCAGCGGACCGACGTACGGGATAAAATTCAAGACGCCGACGATGACGCCGAGTAGAAGCGCGTAAGGTGCCCCGATGATCAACAGACCGGCGACGGCCAACACCCCGATGATGAGGCAGTCGATCGACTTCCCGATGATATAGCGTTTGAAAATGTAATCCATCTCTTGAAAGATGTCGATCGTCGTCTTAGCCGACGCGACCGGGAACATCGCATACAACAGCCGCTTGAACATGCGGGCAAAAACCTCTTTGTCTTTTAACAGATAGATTGAGATGACGATCCCAATCAAGAAATTGATGAGCGTCATCGTGAAGCTCGACACGTAGCTGACCGACGACAAGACGGCGGTCTCGACCCAGCCCGAGTAACGTTCCTCGAAGCGGCTGAAATCGATGGCTTGGGCGATCGTCGCGTTGTACTCTTTCAAGTACGTGTTCAACTGGGCGAGGAACCCGTCAATCTGTCGGATGTAGAACGGAAGCTCTTCGATGAGTGAGGCCACACTCGAGTAGATGCGCGGGAACAATGTCACAGCGGAGATGACAAGAATCCCGATGAAGACGATATAAACGATCAGCAAACCTTGATAGCGTTTTAATTGAAACCGTTCTTCTATATAGGACAGGACGGTATTCAGGAGCAGCGCGATGGCAATTCCCATGATAATCGGCGTCAGCAACTGGAACGTGTAGTGCAACACACTAGAAATCGTGTCCGGTTCACTGATGACTTTCCATAGGACGAGCAGAATCAATCCGATCACGCTCAACTTCCAAATCAATTGACGATTTAATTCCAAAGGTCCATCCCCTCATCTTTTAAATTTTGTAGAATAGTGTTCACTTTGTACTATGACCTTTTTTTTATCGGGATTCAATAGGCCACACCCATTTTCGAAAAAGGATTGACAAGATTGGTAACGTTTGGTTAACTAAGTGACATATTACAAAATGACAAATCGCATATAAAAACACTTTCTATCAAGAGAAGCGGAGGGACTGGCCCGATGAAGCTTCAGCAACAGATTGTTCCAATACTGTGCTAATTCCAGCAAGGTGACCTTGAGAGATGGAAAGGTGGTTGTTTGAATACGTCCGTATCTCGACACCCCTTTCCGCGGAAAGGGGTGTTTTTTGCATAGGAGGACTATTCATGACAGACAGACGCTCACACTTACTTAAAACTTTACCACCCCAACATTTTGTCGGACTCGCCGATGAAGTCGCAGCACTTGAACAGGCCGGTCGCGATATCATCCGACTCGGTCAAGGGACGCCGGATTTGCCGACGCCCGCCCCAATCTGCGACGCACTTCAGACGGCGCTCCTTGATGCCTCGACCCACCAATACGGTCCGTTCCGCGGTCAGGCCCGTCTGAAACAAGCGGTGGCGACGTTTTACTTGAATGAGTACGGCGTCGAAGTCGATCCCGAGACGGAAGTCGCGATCCTCATCGGTTCCAAGTCCGGACTCATCACGTTGCCGCAATGTGTGCTCGAGCCAGGGGACGGGATCTTGCTGCCGAACCCGGGCTATCCCGACTACATCTCTGGGGCACGACTCGCCGGTGCCGTTGTCCGTGATCTCATCTTACGCGAGGAGCACGGTTTCCTCCCTGACTATGAGACGCTCGATACGGAAGGGGCGAAACTCATGTACTTGAACTATCCGAGCAATCCGACGGGGGCCGTCGCCACACCAGCCTTCTTTGATGACACCGTTCGGTTCGCCCAGGAGCGGGACTTGATGGTCGTCCATGACTTCGCGTATGGCAGCATCGGGTTTGATGGACACGTCCCGCCGAGCTTCCTGCAGGCGAAAGGGGCGAAAGAAGTCGGGATCGAGGTATATACGATGTCGAAGGCGTTCAACATGTCCGGTTGGCGCGTCGCCTTTGCCATCGGGAACGCGGACATCATCGAGGCGATCAATACGTATCAGGACCACGTCCACGTCAGCGTGTTCTCGGCCATCCAGGCGGCGGCTGTCGCCGCGCTCGAGGCCCCACGCTCCATCCGGGACGATTTGGCCCGACTCTATGAGGCACGGCGTGATCGCCTGATCGATGGGTTGAACCGGGCCGGTTGGGCCGTCGAGCCGCCGGAGGGTTCGTTCTTCGTCTGGGCGAAAGTGCCCGAGGGCGATGCCAAATCGTTCTCGCGTAAGTTATTGTACGAGGCAGGAGTCGCCGTCACACCGGGCTATTTCTTCGGTTCAGAAGGGAACGGATACGTCCGCTTCGGCCTCGTCTCGCCCGAGCCGAAAATCGATGAGGCCGTCGAACGAATCGAGCGGTTGTTTGCCGCCTATGAGGAGGTGCGGGCATGATTCGTCAGGCCGTCCTTGAATATGACCACGCCGATGACGCGCTCGACCGTCTTGATGACTTAGTCGACGGCCGACGTGCCCACGTCCTGCGCGGTCAGAACGGGTACGAAGTCGTGCGGGCCGTCCATCCATCCATCACGGACTATCCGGCCACGACGTTCCGTGGGGAGTGTACGGACAAGGAAGTCGAACGGCTGATTTTTGAAGACGTCGATGTCCTCATCGCCATCGGGGGCGGGAAGCTCGTCGACACGGCCAAACTCGTCGCCTATCAACAGAACGTGCCGCTCATCATCGTCCCGACACTCGCCTCGAACTGTGCGGCGTTCACGCCTCTCAGCGTCGTCTATCGGGAGGACGGGAGCTACGACCGCTACGACATGTTCCGCGTCGTCATCGAACGGGTCATCGTTGACTCGCGGGTCATCTCGCGCTCTCCATATGAATATTTCCGAGCCGGTGTCATCGACACGGTCGCGAAGTTTTACGAGGCCCGTTACTTGAGCGGTGACAGCTCGGTCGACGCAGGCGTCAACACCGGGCTCGTCTTGGCCCAGCAGTGCGGGCGTCTCGTCGAACTTGATTTGAGCGAGCACGCTTTTGAGTCGTATAGTGATGACGTCCGCTTCGCGGTCGATCACGTGCTCGCCATCGGAGGTGCCGTCGGAGGATTTGGTGACGCCGGGACACGGGTCGCCGTGGGCCATGCGGTCCATAACGCTCTCAGTCGCTTCGAGTCGACGCACCGTTTCTTACACGGGGACAAGGTCGGCTTCGGCTTGATCGTCCAAGAGCGGTTGCGGTGCTCGGCCGATACCGCGTATTTGGAGGCTTGGCTAAGCAAGTTCGGTGCCCCGACGACGCTCGAGACGCTCGGGGTCGGGTCGAGCGAGATCCCGGTATTGGTCGACTCCGTCATGACGGAGACCGAGCTGCAACAGTTGCCAAAGCCGCTCGATAAAGACTTTCTGAAAATAACATTTGAAAATTTGCAATTTTCTATTTACAAATAAAAGAATTGAAAGTAAGATGATAACAATTAAATAGACCGATTGCTTATCAAGAGTGGTGGAGGGACTGGCCCTATGAAACCCGGCAACCAGATCATTATGATCATGGTGCTAATTCCAACAGACGGAACGTCTGGGAGATGAGCGTGTCCGACTTTGTCTTGTCGTGCCCGCCACTCTTCATGAGTAGCGGGCTTTCATTTTGGAGGAGGAAAAACAGATGAACATCAAACAGAAAACAGCACTCGTAGGAACTTCACTACTCGCCGCTATCGCACTCTCGGCGTGCGGTCAATCGGACGCGAGCGAATCGCTCAGCACGGAGTCGCTCACGATCGGCGTCACGGGGGGTCCACACCAACAAATCGCCGAAAAAGTGCAAGAACTCGCGGCCGAGGACGGCCTCGAGCTCGACATCAAAGTGTTCAACGACTATAACACCCCGAACACGGCGCTCGCCGAGGGCAGTCTCGACGTGAACAGTTATCAGACGCTCTCATTCCTTGAACTGCAAAAGTCCGACAAAGGCTATAAGATCGACGACGTGTTCAAGACCGTCGCGTTCCCGATGGGTCTTTACTCGGAAAAGTTGACCGACATTGAGGACTTGAAAGAAGGCGACAAGGTCGCCGTCCCGAACGACCCGGCGAACGAGCTGCGCGCACTCCGTCTGTATGAGACAGCGGGCCTCATCACGCTGAAGGAAGGCTTGACGGACAAGGCGACGAAACGCGACATCGCCGAGAACCCGCTCAACCTCGAATTCATCGAGCTCGAGGCGTCTCAGCTCCCGACCCAGCTCCCGGAAGTCGCACTCGCGGCCATCAACACGAACTTCGCGATGGGTGCCGGCCTGTCAATCAACGAGGACGCCTTGTTCCACGAAGACACGGTCGACAACCCGTATCCGAACTACGTCGTCGTCCGTACCGACAACAAGGATGACGAGGTCGTCGCGACGCTCAAGTCGTACTATCACTCGGACGAGGTCCGGACGTTCATCGAAGAGACGTTCGACGGCTCGATCGTCCCGGCGTTTTAAGGAGGGCCTATGATCGCACTTAAAGGAATCACGAAGACGTTCACGGTAAATAAAGGTGCTGTCACCGCACTCGACGACGTCTCGCTCACGATCGAGAAAGGCGAGATCTTCGGCATCATCGGCCGAAGCGGGGCCGGCAAGAGCACGCTCATCCGCATGATCAATCTGCTCGAACGCCCGACGTCGGGCCAGGTCGAGATCGAAGGGCAGGACATCACGAAGCTCGACAAACGTGGGCTCTCAAAACTCCGCCATCGAATCGGAATGATCTTCCAACACTACAACCTGCTCAAGACGGCGACCGTCGAAGAGAACGTCGCCATCCCGCTCCGGCTTGAAGGTCTCGACAAGGCAACGATCCGTGCTCGCGTCGACAAATACCTCGACATCGTCGGCTTGACGGACCATCGGAAACATTATCCCGAGCAACTCTCGGGCGGACAGAAGCAACGTGTCGCCATCGCCCGGGCCCTCGCGCATGAGCCGGACATCCTGCTCAGCGACGAGGCGACGAGCGCGCTCGACCCGGAGACGACCGAGTCGATCCTCGACCTCTTGCTCGACATCAACCGCGAGCTCGGACTGACGATCTTTTTGATCACGCACGAGATGGAAGTCATCGAGCGCATCTGTGACCGGGTCGCGGTCATCGAGGCCGGCCGAATCATCGAGGAAGGGGACGTGCTCGACGTGTTCTCGGACCCGCAGCATGCGACGACACGCAAGTTCTTGAAGACGAACCTCGATGTCCCGAAAGAGGTCGTCGAAGAGTTGAGCACGCACGGGATGCTCGTCAACTTGTCGTTCATCGGTCATCAGAGTGAACAGGCCGTGCTCGCCCAGTTGACGAAACGGTTCGGCTTGCTCCCGAATATCATCGGGGGCGGCATCAAAAAGCTAAAAGGCGGTCTCGTCGGCAATCTGCTCGTCCATTTGGACGGGGATGAGGCCCAGACCGACCAAGCCGTCCGCTTCTTAGAGGCGAGCGGTGTGAAAGTGAAGGAGGTGACGAACCGTGCTTCAGTTTTGGGAAAATTGGGGTGACTTGATTTGGACGGGGACGATCCAGACGCTCACGATGACCGGCATCGCGCTCGTCATCTCGACGTTGATCGGACTGCCGCTCGGGACGCTTCTCGTCTTGACGCGACCGAACGGCCGGCTCGCCAATCGTTATTTCTACGGGGCGTTATCAAGTGTCATCAACGTCGTCCGTTCCATCCCGTTCATCATTCTCTTATTCTTCATCCTCCCGTTCACCCGTTTTATCATGGGCACGACGATTGGCGTCCAAGGCGTGCTGTTGCCGCTCATCGTGTTCACGGCCCCGTATATCGCCCGGCTCATGGAGTCGGCGCTACTCGAGGTCGACCGTGGGGTCGTCGAGGCGTATGAGGCGATGGGCATCTCGACCCGTAAAATCATCTGGTACGTGTTGATCCGGGAGGCCCGCTCTTCAATCGTGCTCGGTTTGACGATCGCGACGATCGGTTTGATCGGGGCGACCGCGATGGCAGGACTCGTCGGGGCCGGAGGACTCGGCGATATCGCTTACCAATACGGGCATCTCCGGTTCGAACCGGAGGTCATGTACGTGACCATCTTCGTCTTGATCCTGCTCGTCCAATCCATTCAATCGTTCGGTAACCGCTTGGCGGCCCGACTCAAGAAGGCATAAGAAAAGAGCTCTGCTTCGGCAGGGCTCTTACTTGTTGTCGAGCAATCGTTTCAATTCGGCGATTCGGTCATGGCGCGGGATGAACGTACGAATCTCTTTCTCGCTGAACCCGATCTGAATCCGATTGTCGTCGACGACGATCGGACTCTTCAAGATTTGGGGGTGCGACGCCACAAAGCTGTACAGCTCACGGAGCGACATCTCGTCAAGTTGGTCCGCCGCTTGTTTGTACACGCTCTTTTGGACGGACAACAGGTCGGTCGTCCCGTTCTCGGTGAGGCGGAGCATGTCTTTGAACTCGGTGAACGACATCCCTTGATCGGTCAATTTTTTCTCGATGAATGGGATGTTCTGTTCGCGTAACCAATCAATCGTCTTACGGGAAGAACTGCAGCTTGTATGTGTGAATACGGTGACCGTCACGGCAACCACTTCTCCTTTACGTAAGTATGGACTTCTCTATTTTCTCTCATTCATACGTTTCGAACGCGAAATATGTTTCAAATCACATATACTTTTTATCGCCATCGGACGATTTGTCGTCAGTCAGTTCGGGTACATGACGAAAGAGACCATAACCGAGGAGGGATTTACATGTTTGATTACACGGTCAAGACGGACCAGACGGTCGAAGCGGTCGTCGAGAAGCTGAAAGCGACGCTCAAGGAAGAAGAGTTCGGAGTGCTCTGGGACTTTGATTTGAGCGAGACGCTCGAAGAGAAAGGCCAAGCGATCGACGGGGACTATCGCATCCTTGAAGTATGTAATCCGAAAGAAGCGAAGAAAGTCATCACGACACATCGGGAAGGCGGCTATTTCCTGCCTTGTAAGCTCGCTGTCTTCACGAAAGATGGGTCGACCCATGTCGGGATGCCGAAGCCGACGAAACTGATCGAGCTGATCGAGGATGAGTCGCTTCAATCGATCGCCCACGACGTCGAGACGCGACTGACGCGTGCGATTGATCAAGCCGTATAATTAAATGAGCGAACCCGTCCATGAGAGTGGACGGGTTTTTCTTGTTCCTCCTTAAAGTCATATAATGGTAAAATTGGTACAAATAGATTTTAAGGGGCGGATGATTTGAAAAAGTTAGCCAGTGCACTCGTATTATCCATGGGCTTATTGGCCAGTTGCGGTGGGGAAAAGCCAGACGTCGTGAACTTATCGTATGTCGATACGCATTGGACCGTTAACAAGTATGCCGAAGAAAAACTGATTTCCCTTCATTCAGCCGACGAGACACTTCAAGCCTGTACCGGTGACTTGACGACCGAGCTAAAAGGCGACTTGACCGTATTCGATACGATTGTGGCGAACCGCTATCCGATGACGGACACGGGTGAAGAGTATGCGTTCAAGGCCGTATCGTATATGAAAGGAGATGAGAATTATGCCATTTGTCGTGATATGGCATCAAATCGATTCTCAGCGCAAGTGATCGAGTCGTTCCCTGACGATGTGGACGTGAAGACAGGTACACCGATTAATCGCTATCCCGTAGTCGGACCGGCCGACGATTCCGCCAAAACCGCCTTGCGCAACGCGGATGAATTGAATGAGTCAGGCAACCCGATTGAACCGTTCCTCGATACGATTGTCGCCTTCTCCCCGGCTCTGTACGGCGAGATTGAATTGGAGGTCGGAGGAATGCCGAGTCCATATCCGTTGTTCTCGTTCGACCCGTCGATGGCCGGCATGACTGATATCAAATTGGCAATTGGTTATGACAAGCTCACTGAGAAACCGTATTTGCTGCTCATGTTTGCGGATCTTTATTTCTCTGTGACTCCGCTCGAATCGATGATTGACCCGACGACAGAAGGACATACATATGAGGGGTTAACCGTCGAACGTCTCCCGCTTGAGACGGAGCTCGTCCCGGACAAAACTTACCCGCTGTATGAGTTTTCCTATACCCGTGATGGAAAAGTCGTCAATGAGACGATGGCGTTCAACTACCGCACCTCTGATTTATTGTCGACAGCGGAACGAAAGAAGCTCGAGACACAGCCTGAGGAAGACTACATGCCACTTGTGACCGGTCCACTCATTTACCTTCACCAACAACCGTTCAATACAGAATCTCCTTTGTCATACCCTGCACTCTTAAAAGCGGCCGGCAACGAGATGGACGACCTCGTCCAAGCGATCGACTCTGCGGAGCCGACGAACCGTTCAGGCGAGGAGGGTGACTACAGATACTTGACGATTGTCGATGGACACAAAGGTCAAGAGTTCGAGGTGACGTATAAACAGCGATCGAAGAAGCTGGATATCTACGTGACCGACCGATCAACCGAAGAGACATATAAACTGACGAGCGAAGGGGCCGAGACGTTCTTGTCTTACTTCCCTGATTTGAAGAAGAAATGAGTGGAATCAACATGAAGAAACGAGCGTTGATGGCATTGTCACTGTTATGGTTGACGGCAGGCTGCTCGGAAGATGTGGACGTCGTCCGCTATGGCCATATCGAGGAGCACTGGCAAGCCGAACGGGTTACGATAAACAGTCAAGAGCCTGAAGTAAATGCCGAAACAATTTTGAACCAATGTGAAGACAAAGAACGATTGGCCGAACTAGACGAAGAGACGTTCACGGTGCTCGGGATGGCGTATGCGACCCGGGCCCCGTTTATAACTGAAGATTATGATGGATATGCCTTCGACGAAGTGACATATGTTGAAGGGGATGCGGTCTATGCGCTCTGTAGGTCGCATCAAATGGATGGGATACCAGGGTACCGAGCCGTCGAGCTCGAGGCACGGCCGTCTTTCTTAAAAGACGAAGTTGGCACTGAAGTCTCGTTCCTTCCGAACGTCCATGTCGCGACGGAGAACGAGCGGGCCTCGCTACATCAGCCGGACGCCTTCTACGAGAATGGACAAGATATCGAGCCGTATCCGGTCACGCTCATGAGGATGTCCCCCGGATTTAACGGCACGGTCGAGATTGGGATTGGAGAATGGGGCTTCTTTAGCCCATCCTTCGACTTTTTGCCGAACCTTAGACCGTTCGATGTGTTCATCGCACTAGGGCGGGATACGGAGACGAACCTGCCTCATCTGCTCATGTCCTATGGCGGGGACGGGGCTCGCTACTCTTCATCCATTCTTCAAGATACCGACCTGCTCAATGGGGCAGACAGTCTGACCTTCCGTCGGGTATTCGAAGGTGGAACGATGGAACCGTCGAAACAAATTCCGCTTTACGATATTACGGTCGAGGTGGACGGACAGATGGTGACGAAGACCTTGTGGATGCGGTTCAAACCGATCCCGTTGCTCAGTGATTCTACCGAGTTAGAGAAGGTTTCGATTGCTTACCTCCATAAGTATCCGTACCACCGTGAAGTCCCGCTCCCTTATCCGGACGCCGTCAGCGTGAGTGGCGAGGCGTATGATCGATTGGTCGAAGCCATCGAGACCGCGCGCCCGTCGACGAAGAGCGGTGAAACGGAAGATTATAAGTATTTGACGCTATTGCGTGGAAATCTTGGGCAACAGTTCGAGGTCAGCTACCAGCAACGTTCGAAAAAAGTCGATGTCTATGTGAAAGACGTGAAGACCGGGGAAGTGTTCAAACTGTCGAGCGTCGGGGCGGAGACGTTCCAAGAACTGTACCCGCAAGCGTTCGAATGAACAGATTGGACGTGAATCAGGGAGGGATGCGCTGTTGAAACGCATGTTAGCTGGATATGTCATCTGCGCGGGACTGTTGCTTGGAGGTTGTGCCAGTAGCGAGGAAGACGTGGATCCGTCTCGTATCGAGTACCAAACGATACATACTGATGGGGACTACGGGCCGACACGCACCATTACCGACGCTGAGACGAATGCCGAGCTTGACCGAACGACTGAAGAAATCAAATGGGAAGACCAGCCCGTCCCAATCGATCGTGATCCGGATGTAAAAGCGACGTTCGTGTTCACGCCGGACGATGCGCCCGAGCGTTCGCTCGACTTCGGAATCTGGTTCGATGAGCGGATGATCGGCGGTATCGAGCCGCAGGACAGCCGGGGTGAACTCACGGCCGACCAAGTCACGCTGTTCAAATCAATATTCGATGACCAGGAATGATAGGGGACCCGTGCACTGCACGGGTCCTTTGTTCATGGACTTAGCAGTGAACCAACTGGAAAACACTTCAAATTCAAGATATTGACTCGATTTCAAAAACCGACGCTATTCAGGACTTTTCACACAGGGTACACTAGAATTCCGCTACATTCCAGGAATAAAGCACTAAAGGAAATCGAGAAAAGAAGGTAGGAATAATCGGAATGGAACTGACAAAGACCGCTAGCCTCTCATCCCCTGACGTGCTCCGTGCCCTCGAGGCCAACGTGGCGATGATCCGATTCGACCGTCAACGACGCGTCGTCGATGTGAACGACCTCTTCGCCAAGGCAATGAAATATAAACGTGACGAAATGATCGGGATGCACCATCACTTGTTCTGCACACCAAGTTTCGTCAGCAGCCCCGACTATCAAGCGTTTTGGAACAAGCTGTTCGACGGATTCAGTTCGGCCGACAAAATCGAACGGATTGACGCCCGAGGTGACTCGATTTGGCTCGAGGCGACGTATATGCCGATCTATGAACAGGACGAGGTCGTCGGTGTCGTCAAAATCGCCTCCGACATCACGAGTCGCCAACAAACGATTGAGGAATATGCGCGTTCATTCCGTGACATGGCCGATAACCTTGACGACCGGGCCCGTCGTGGCATGGAAGAGAGTCAACAGTTGAAACAGACGATCGAACGCCTTGATGCGGACTCGAATCAGAACTTGAAGATGCTCGCGAACTTGCAAGAGCAGGCGGGCGAGATCACGAAAATCGCCAGTACGATCAAAGAGATTGCCGCCCAGACGAACCTGTTGTCGCTCAACGCCGCCATCGAGGCCGCACGGGCAGGTGAGCACGGTCTCGGCTTCAACGTCGTCGCGACCGAGGTGCGGAACCTGTCACGTCTCGTCGAACGTGCCGTCATCGAAGTGCGCTCGAACACGGATGGGATGAACAAAGAGCTCGTCTCGATCGTCGACGGTGTATCCCGCTCCAGTGCAGACATTCAAGAGAGTGTGCGCATCATGGAACAGACACTCGAGCGGTTCGAGCATATCGAACAGTCGGCCGATTCGCTGAACGGGACAGCCGAGCGGTTCACCTCCGCCATCTAAAAAAACCAATCGGACATGCCTCCTGAAAAGGGGCACGTTCAATTGGTTTTTTTGATTTGCAGCGTATGGCCATGCTGTTTCAACCAGGCCATCGCGCCGGCGACGTCTGGATACACTGACGCAAGCTTCGACCAGAACGCTTTCGAGTGGTCGAAATGAACGAGATGGGTCCATTCGTGGGCGATGACATAGTCCATGACGTCCCGCGGGGCGAGCATGAGCCGGACGTTGATCGAGATCGTCCCGGTCGAACTGCATGACCCCCAGCGCGTCTTTTGGTGGCCGATGCGGATTCGGCTCGCCTTCACACCGAGCTGACGTTCATAGTGGGGCGCCCGATTCGTGACGTAGGCGAGAGCCCGCTCGCGGAGCCAAGCTTCGTGCGCTTTCCGAAGCGATGACTCGTCCCATGCAGCGGGACAGTGAAAGTTTTCGCCGTCGAAACGGAACCTTGTCTCGGTATCACGTTTGACGAGCGGGAACGTCTCTCCGTGCAAAAGCAGTCTGTCGGCTGGTAAGATGTCACGCTTAGGCAATGCGGCGAGGCGATCTTCGATCCAGCCGGCATGCTCCGTTAAAATCGTCTCGACGACCCGGTCCGGGAGCCTAGCTGGAATCCGCAGCTCGATTCCGTCCGGCGTTACGAAGAAAGCCGCCCGTTTCCGGCGTTTATGGCGGATGACGGTCACGTCCATCAGATTCACCTCCTTGTAGTATCTCGGTCGATTATAGCCGACGTGCCCCGAATCCGCCATCGTTTTGCGGACTCGGACGTCCGTTTTTTGTTACAGTAGGAGTAGGAGGGATGAACATGAAATCAATCTTACATCAATCGCTTGACCGGACCGGAACGGATTCGGTGAAATGGGACGGGCTCGACCGCTGGTTCCATTTGAAAGATGACGTCTTGCCGCTTTGGGTGGCGGACATCGATATCCGCACGGCCCCGTCCATCTCGGAGGCGCTCACGGCGCGGGCCGCGACAGGCGAGTTCGGATACACTTTGTTCTCTAGAGAGGCGCAAGCGGCCGTGAGTTCATGGTACGACCGCCGTCACGGGCTCAACGTCGATGCCAATCACGTCTTGTTCTCGAGTGGCGTCGTACCGGGATTGACGCATATCGTCGAGGCGTTGACGGAGGAAGGGGATGGGGTCGTCATCCAGTCGCCCGTCTATCCGCCATTTCATGAACTGGTCACCGGGTTGAAACGGGAGTTGCTCGACGCCCCGCTTCGTCAAGTCGATGGTCGCTACGAGATGGACTTCGATGCGCTCGAGACACAGATGCGCAAGGCGAAGCTGTTCTTGCTCTGCTCGCCGCACAACCCGGTCGGACGGGTATGGACAGAGTCCGAGCTGAAGCAGGTCGTCGAGCTGGCACGTCGCCATGACGTCATCCTCGTCGCTGATGAGATCCATGCCGATTTGACGTACCCGTCACAACGGCACACCGCCCTTAATCGACTCGATGACTCGGTCATCACGGTGAGTGCGCCGTCGAAGGCGTTTAATATCGCTGGACTGTTCGCTTCTTACATCATCTGTCCGGACGATGCGATGCGTAAACGAATCATCCAAGTCCAGAACAAACATCACGTCCTGCCGACACCGTTCGCGAACACGGCCATCATTGCCGCCTACACGGATTCGCGCGCCGAGCGTTGGCTTGACCAATTAACGGCCGAACTCGAGGAGCAGGCGACGTACCTCGTCGAGCGGCTCCAGGAAGAACTACCACAATTGAAGACGTTCATGCCCGAGGCGAGTTATCTCCTCTGGATCGACTTCGCGGGGCTCGGTCTTGAACCGGAAGCGCGGAAGAAGTGGCTGCACGAGCAAGTCCGTCTGTTCTTGTCACCGGGCCTCCCGTTCGGTGCGTCAGGGACGACGTTCGAACGGCTCAATTTCGGGACGGCACGACCAGTGCTTGACGAAGCACTCAAGCGTCTGACAGAACACGCCGGTGGAAAGGCGTTTGTATGAATCAAGAAACGGGAAAAATTTCACAATGAGCCACAAAGCTGACATGGCAACAGAAAGCGAGTGAATGCGATGGAGACGATCAATTGGAAAAAGAAGATGGAAGAACAACTGAGGCGTAGCGGATTCACGTTACAGGTCGAGAACATGGCCAACCTTGGTCTGACGGAGATTCATGCATCTTCGTCCCCGTTGATCTCGTATCCGCTCCGGATTCGGCTTTATGTGCGTATGGGATGGCTCATGTGCACCGTCGATGCGACCTCGGTCGACCGGAACGAGGACCATCCGCTGTTCGAGCGCATGATCGCCGCCGTGTTCGAGCGCATCGTCCGCCATCTGTATCACGCCTATGACTTCCATGTTTTGACGTACATCGGTAACACGGGCAACTATATCGCACCGAAGGACTCAGAGACCGGGGAAATCGTCCGCTTGCTCGCACAACTGTGGACCGACCGCTCTTACCTGCACCTGGAGACGTATGAAGAGTATCCGGCATTATACGTGACGCCGCCATGGGCGCATCAAGCCTACGCGTTTGAGAGCACCGAAGACGAATGGATTGTCTATGCGGGCCGGAGCGGCCGTCCGGCGACGGACTATCGCGCCGACGGGACCGAACTCAAACCACATCGCCTGGCGGAGGGGGACTTGTTCTTCCCGGTGCACCGGATTCAGAAAGACCGAGGCACGCTCGCGCTCGCCGAATGGTTACGGCTCGAGCGTCGGGAGGTCGAGGATTTCATGCTCGCCTTCATGAAGACGATCCAAAAGTTCGATCCAGCCTTCGGATTTTCTTGGGGTGGGGTGGACACGTTCTTTCACGGGGTACCGGTCGAGCCATACGCGCAAGTACTCCGGCTGGAGAGCGGGAAACGACGTTATCGGGTCATGAACAACTCGGCGAAGCGATTGTTCGCGGTGGCTGACGATCCGCTCGATTGTTTGAAAGAAGTCGAACAGACGTTACGGACGGTCCGATTACCGGAACAACGCGTCTCGGCACTCGGGCAGCTCGTCATGGGCATTTGGCAACAGTTCGAAGCCGACGAGACGACGTATATCCAGGAAGTCGCCTATCGCGGTATCTCGCAGTTCCAAATCGAAGAAAAAATCGGTCATGCCTTGGCGAACCGGCAACGAATTCGCTGGATCGAGAAGGCCGACCCTCGCCAGTCTGTCATCGAATTCGCCCATCTGCGGATTTCATTCCCGAAACGACCACCCGGTATCGTCACCGTCGAACCGGTCGAATCTTCTTATGAGAGAGGTGCGCTATGAGAATCGTTGATGCACGTGCCATGTCAATCAGCCATGAGGACTTGATCGCGGTCACCGAGACGTCCGTCTATTACCGCGAAAAGTCGGGTGAGACAAGTTTCTCGATCTTCCGCTATGACGAAGAAGACGGTTCCGTTACTCCGGTCGGCCGTCGTGTGTATGAAGACTACGGAATCTCGAAGCTGTTCGTCAGTAAGGACCGCGTCTATTTCTTGAACGAGACACCGGACCGGACCGGGGTCGTCCGAACGGAACTGATCGCCTTCGATTACCACTCTGGACAGGAGGTTGTACTCGCGACATTCGAGAAACGAGGCAACAGTACGCTCTATTGGGTACTCGCCGATCGTTACTTCCTGTTCTTGACGAGTTTCGGGGATGCGGATGAGGCATGGTTGTATGATGCCGAGACGTCGTTCCAAGAACGGATCCGTGATGAACGGCTCGTCGGCCATGCCGGTAAGTTCCGCGAGCTGTATCTGTTCACGACCGAGCTGGACGGTGTCCCTTATATCGTCTGTAACGCCCGATTGGACGAGTTCGCCTATTACGAGGCGCTCGAGGACGGACGGGTCTCGCCAGACGATGCGATCGACCACTCGGAAGCGATCCTCATCTGTTCGCTCGACGAGGCGGTCGAGGCTATCCGGGACCGACAAGGGGAGATTCCGTTCGAGGACTTGATTCGGCTCCATGGGGAAGGGGACACGGTCCAATATCTCGGGGAACGGGACGCGAAACTGCGGTTCTCTGCGTTCGTCGATGCAGCGAATGAGGAGACGATTTATGAGTTGGCGGCACCGGACGTGCTCCGGGAGGTCACGGTCGTCGACTGGGGGGCCTATGAACCGATCGACTTCACGTATGATGATGTCAGTTCGACGGTCTTTATCAAAGTCGAGGAATCGGAAGATCACACCGAACTGATTGACGCGACGACCGGTGCCCGCTTCCTCGATACGGCTCCGTTCGAGCGCGTACTCGCTTCGACCTATTTCATCCATGAATCGGCTGAAGGAGGGGGCGGCGTGAGCATCTTCAACCTCGAGACGAACGAACGTCAAACGTTCGAGGACGCCTACTATACAGTGCTCGATGAGACGATTGTCATCCTCTCGACAAAACAGTTATGACTAAAACACCCGAACCTATCCTGTTGATAGATTCGGGTGTTTTATCTTGGTTTACATAATAAGTTATCGTAAACCGGTTAACGCTTGTTTTTTCTTCTCGTCACCGATATGGGCATATACTTGCGTCGTCGCCACCGACTCGTGTCCGAGCAGTTGTTGGATCGTCAAGACGTCGACCCCGCTCATGGCGAGACGAGAGGCGAATGTGTGTCGCAATTTATGCGGCGTGACCTGCTTGTGCGTCAAAAATGGCAGATATGGCTTCAGGCGGTCGATGTGCCCTTTCAACGCGTGCTGCACCGTGCGGACCGAGATCCGTTTGCCTTTCTCGGAGCAGAACAAGGGACCTGCGCCTTGACCACGATAGCCGTCGAGGAGCGGCTCGAGCGGGGAGGCGATCGGGATGACGCGTTCCTTGTTCCCTTTCCCGATGACACGGATCGTCCCGTTCTCTCGGTCGATATCGTTCCAATCAAGGCCAACAAGTTCAGAGACACGCATCCCGGTCAATCCGAGTAGTTGGATCATCAGGAAGTCCCGGTCCCGATTGCGTTCGTACCAGCTCGCTTCGCGGTCGGACATGCCGACGTTGCTGCGGACGAGCGTCGAGAAGTCGAGCCATTCCTGTTCGGTCAAATAGACCGGGTTGCGCTTGGCGCGCTTCGGTCGCTCGACGGCCTGGAACGGGTTGTGCGCCGTGATGCCCGTCTCGATCAGATGATTGAACAGCGACTGCATCGACGACAGTTTGCGGTTGATCACGCTCGGTGCGTTGTCGAGCTCGAGGGCGAGGTACGTCGCGTACGCCTCGGCCCCGGCATGGTCGAACTCGACGAACGATTCGATTTCGACCGATGACGGGTCGACCTCGGATGCACTCGCGGTCTCGACCCAGCGGAAGAAATCCAAAAAATCATACAGATAGCGCTGCGCGGTCTGCTCCGAGTAGTGTTTGGCGGCCAAGTGGTTCAAGAACCGTTGGATGAAGCGCGGCATGCGTTCATAGCCGCTCAAGTTGAAACGTCTCGCGTCGACTTTCGTCGGTGATTGGCCGAGCTGGCGGAATATACTCAAAAAATCGCTCCTCGCTTAATGATGGATTGACGTGACGATGCGGTCTTTCCCGGCCTGTTTCCCGGCCCGGAGCCGGTCGTCCGCCTCTTTGACGAGCGTATCGACGGGCTTGAACCCACGGTGTGTCGTGACACCGAATGTCATTGTCACGCTGAGCCGTCGTCCCTCATAAATCGTCTCGAGAGATTTGATTTGCTGTCTCAGGTGGTCGATCGCTTGCGCCGCCTCGTCCTCTGACTGGTCCGTCAAGAACAAAAGAAATTCCTCGCCGCCCCAGCGGACGGCAATGCCGTCGGTCCGCGTGAGTGCAGAGGCGACTTGTTTGAGCACAAGGTCGCCGCAGTCGTGGCCATGCCGTTCATTGAACGACTTGAAATGGTCGATGTCGGCCAGGACGACCGCATACGGGCGTCCCGACAAGACTGCTTCACGGATCGCCTCTTCGATTAAACGGTATCCGGTCGTACGATTATAGAGACCGGTCAGACCGTCCCGCGAGGCGAGGGTATGTAGCCGTTCGTTCGTCTGTTCGAGTTCGGACGTCACCTCGACGACCGCCCCTTCGAAGATGAATGACAGCCCGGCGATCAAGGCGATGGTCGCGAGTAAACATGTCACCCCGATGACTTGCTCGAGGGTCGGGCCGAGCGGCGATGTCCCGTCCGTCACGTTCACATATAAATAGCCATAGATTCCCATGGCGAGCATCGTCGAGGCGATTCGGATGGCCCGGCTCACGTTCGGCATGAAGAACACGCCATAGGCGACCGTGAGGATGAAGTAGTGGACGTTCGCGCCCCAGCCGAGGACGATTGTCGAGATGATGGCGTTATAGACGACCTCGACGAAGAGACCAATGAAGAACGTCCGATAATATCGTTTATGTACAAAATAAAAAGACAATGTGTAATAAAGAACGCTGAGTACGTTCGACCAGGCAAGGACGGTTACGTCAAGTCGCCAAAACGTGATCAAGAACACGACATGGATGAGCCAAGCGAACACGTTCCCATAAAAAGTGATGCGGTAATTATATAGTGTACCGCGACGTTCCTCATAGGCTGTTCCCACGCGAACACCTCCTTTTTTCAGTATACCGAACCCATCCTCATTTGCCCATGCCTATCCAACAATCGATTGAAATCGACACGCGCAAACGCCTTTAAATCGAACGTATAATTGCGTGAAATAGATATTTCACGCAATGTTCGTTCAAGCGTCATTTCCAAGTGAGTCACACATCGACCCGGGAAACCATAAAAATACGCCTTATAATATGGTTTACATAATAAGTTATGGTGAACCAATTGATTTGTTTTAAAAATTTGAAAGAGTTACAGTTGTATGATAAAAGAAAATAAAGCTTGAAACGGTGATTCAGGTAAAGGTACACTGAGTACGTAAACAAAAGGGGGATTTCAGGATGGACGATCAACGTTTGAAACAATGGCTCACCGAGGCGAAGACGATTGCTGTCGTCGGCGTGTCAGCCAACCCGAACAAGACCGCAAACCAAATCGCAGACTATCTGCTGTTACAAGGTTACACGGTCATCCCTGTCAATCCGACGCTCGAGACGTGGAACGGACGTAAAGTCTATCCGACGGTCGAGAGCATCCCGGGACGCGTCGATATCGTCGACGTCTTCCGACGCAATGAGTATTTGGCCGGCGTGGCCGAAGATGCGGTCCGACATGGGGATGTCGGTCTCGTCTTCAACCAGCTCGGGCTCACCAGCCCGGACGCCGAGCGAATCGCTCGCGATGCCGGACTCGACTACATCGAAAATCGATGCATCTATGTCGAGCACGCCCGCCTTCTCGGTTAAGACCTACCTCCTTGGTAGGTCTCCTTTTTTTCACGAGCCTTGCTCGCGGGGAGGCTTGCCAGAATCCAAAAACAGCTATACAATAGGATAGAAAAACGAACGTGTGTTCGAAATTGAGGTGACGAAGATGTCAACAGATCTATTTAATTACAATGAAGACGCCATTCAGGTGCTCGAAGGACTGACTGCTGTCCGGAAACGTCCGGGGATGTATATCGGTTCGACCGACCATCGCGGGTTGCACCATCTCGTCTATGAGATCGTCGATAACGCGATCGATGAGGCGCTCGCCGGATTCGGTGGCCAAATCGATGTGACCATCCATAAAGATGATGCCATCACGGTACGTGACCACGGGCGCGGCATGCCGACGGGGATGCACGCTTCTGGCAAACCGACGCCGGAGGTCATTTTCACCGTCCTCCACGCCGGCGGGAAGTTCGGCCAAGGCGGCTATAAGACGTCGGGTGGACTCCACGGGGTCGGTGCCTCGGTCGTGAACGCACTATCGAGCAAGGTGCTCGTCACGATTTATCGCGACGGCAAGGTGTTCGAGCAGACGTTTGCCGATGGCGGGATTCCGCAGACGACACTCCTCGAGACTGGCAAGACGCGCCAGACGGGGACGAGCGTCTACTTCAAACCGGATGCCTCGATCTTCTCGACGACGACATACAACTACGACACGCTCGCCGAACGTCTCCGTGAATCAGCCTTCCTATTAAAAGGATTGACGATCACGCTGACGGACGAGCGCTCTGCCAAAGAAGAGACGTTCCATTACGAGGAAGGGATCGCCGAATTCGTCCAATATTTGAACGACGATAAGGCGACGCTTCATCCGATCGTCTATTTCGAAGGGACAGAGAACGATATCGAGCTAGAGCTCGCCTTCCAGTTCACGGACGCCTATTCTGAGAACGTCCTCTCGTTCGTCAACAACGTCCGGACTCGTGACGGCGGCACGCACGAGGTCGGCGCCAAGACGGCGATGACCCGCATCGTGAACGAGTATGCCCGTAAGAACGGATTGTTGAAAGAAAAAGATAAGAACCTTGACGGCGGTGACGTCCGCGAAGGCTTGACACTCATCGTCTCGGTACGCATCCCGGAAGAGTTCCTCCAGTTCGAGGGGCAGACGAAATCGAAACTCGGTTCGCCCGAGGCCCGTACGAGCGCTGATGGTGTCATGGCCAAACAACTGACGATTTTCCTCGAGGAGAACCCGCAGATGGCGACGATGCTCATCAAGAAGGCGATCCGCGCCGCCCAGGCCCGCGAAGCCGCCCGGAAAGCCCGGGAAGAGGCGCGCAACGGCAAGAAGAAGAAACGTTCGAGCATCTTGAACGGGAAACTGACGCCGGCGACGTCGAAGAACGCCGCCAAGAACGAACTGTTCCTCGTCGAGGGTGACTCGGCCGGCGGTTCGGCCAAACAGGGCCGCGACCGGACGTTCCAGGCCATCCTGCCGCTGCGCGGGAAGGTCATCAACTCGGAGAAGTCGAAACTCCAGGACATCATGAAAAATGAGGAGATCAACACGATCATCCACGCGATCGGGGCTGGGGTCGGCCACGACTTCGACCTTGAAGACTGCAATTTCGACAAGATCATCATCATGACCGATGCCGATACAGACGGGGCCCACATCCAAGTGCTCCTGTTGACGTTCTTCTTCCGCTATATGCGTCCGCTCGTCGAGGCCGGCAAAGTGTTCGTCGCCTTGCCGCCGCTCTATCGGATTTCGAAAGGGAAAGGCAAGTCGGAACAGTTCGAGTACGCCTGGGACGAAGAGGCGCTCGAGAAGCTCGTCAAAGTGTATAAGAAGGGTTATATCCTCCAGCGCTACAAAGGTCTCGGGGAGATGAACGCCGACCAGCTATGGGAGACGACGATGAACCCCGACACACGGACGCTCATCCGCGTCACGGTCGACGACGCTGCCGTCGCCGACAAGCGTGTCTCGGTGCTCATGGGAGACAATGTCGCCCATCGCCGTGAATGGATCGAGGAGAACGTCGCCTTCGGCCTCCAGGAAGATGATTCAATCATCGCCAATGAACACGTGACTAAAGCGATTGAGGAAGTGATGTAACGATGTCGACGATTCAACATATTTTAAACTTGTCGCTCGAACAGGTCGTCGGTGACCGCTTCGGGCGTTACTCGAAATATATCATCCAGGACCGGGCCCTCCCGGACGCGCGCGACGGGCTCAAACCCGTTCAACGCCGCATCCTGTATGCGATGCACCATGAAGGCAACACGAACGAGAAACCGTACCGCAAATCGGCCAAGACGGTCGGTAACGTCATCGGTAACTATCACCCGCACGGTGACAGTTCCGTCTATGAGGCGATGGTACGCCTATCGCAGGACTGGAAGTTGCGTTACCCGCTCATCGACATGCACGGGAACAACGGCTCGATGGACGGCGACTCGGCCGCCGCGATGCGGTATACCGAGGCCCGTCTGTCGAAGATTGCCGGCGTCATGCTGACATCGATCTCGAAGAATACGGTCGACTATACGCCGAACTTCGACGATTCGACCGAAGAGCCGCTCGTCTTGCCGTCACTCCTCCCGAACCTGCTCATGAACGGGACGACGGGAATCTCTGCCGGTTATGCGACCGAGATTCCGCCGCACAACTTGACCGAGGTGCTCAATCTCGCCATCGCCCGCTTGAAAGGTGAGGTCGAGACGACGAATGACGCATTCCGTTATATGCAAGGACCTGACTTCCCGTCTGGCGGGATCGTCATGGGCAAAGACGGCATCTTGAAGGCGTTCGAGACCGGAAAAGGCAAGGTCATCATCCGTGCCAAATCGGTCATCGAGCCACTTAAGGGCGGCCGTGAACAGATCACCATCACCGAACTCCCGTATGAGGTGAACAAGGCGAACCTCGTCAAGAAGATGGAAGAGCTCCGTCTCGACCGCAAAGTCGAAGGTGTCGCCGAAGTCCGTGACGAGACCGACCGGACCGGCGTCCGCGTCGTCATCGAATTGAAGAAGGAAGCCGATGCGGAAGGTGTGCTCCATTTCTTCTTGAAGCATACCGATTTGCAACTCGCCTACAACTACAACATGGTCTCCATCGTCAACCGGACACCGAAACAGATGGGTCTCTTGTCGATCATCGACGCGTACTTGAAGCACGTCGAAGAAGTCGTCACCCGTCGCACGACGTTCGAACTCGATCAGGCGAAGAAACGCGCCGAGATCGTCGACGCGCTCGAACAGGCCATCTCGGTCCTAGACGAGACGCTCGAACTCATCCGTTCGGCCAAAGACAAGTCCGAGGCGAAACAGAAGCTCATGGAGCGGTTCTCGTTCACGGACCGTCAAGCCGAAGCGGTCGTCATGCTCCAACTTTATCGGTTGACGAACACGGATATCGTCGAGCTCCAAAAAGAGGCGAAGGCGCTCCAAAAAGAGATTGCTCGCCTCGCCAACATCTTGAACGTCGACGCGACGAAACGGAAGCTCATCTCGAAAGAGTTGACCGCGCTCCGTGACGAGTTCGGCGACGCACGGCGCTCGGTCATCGAATCGGAAGTCGAAGAGTTGAAACTGAAGACAGAGGTCATGATCGCCGTCGAAGAGACGATGGTGTTCGTCAGCCGCGACGGGTACGTCAAACGTTCATCGATGCGCTCATATGGCGCCTCGAGCGACGAGATGCCGGAGATGAAGCAGAAAGACCGTCCCGTCCTCGTCACCCAGGCGATGACGACGGACCACTTGCTCGTCTGGACGAACAAAGGCAGCTACTTGCTCATCCCGGTCCATCAGATTCCAGAGTCGAAATGGAAAGACGCCGGACAGCATGTGGCCAACCTCGTGCCAATCGAAGGCGAACAAGTCGTCTCGGCCGATGTCGTCTCGACGTTCGACACCGACGCGCACTGCCTGTTCGTCACGCGTGAAGGCATGGTCAAACGGACGCCGCTCCGTGACTATGACGCCCAACGCAAGTCGAAAGCGCTCATGGCGCTCAAGTTAAAAGGTGACGACGAGGTCGTCTTCGCGGGCATCAGTGACGGGCCAGGACAACTGTTCCTCGTCTCTGAGCGCGGCTATGGCCTCTGGTTCAAAGAAGACGATGTTCCGGTCGTCGGCCAACGTGCCGCCGGCGTCAAAGCGATGAACTTGAAAGATGGCGATGTGGTCGCCGATGCCTTTGCCTTCTTCACACCGCCGCTGTTCGTCCTCGTGACGCAACGTGGAGCGGTCAAGAAGATGAAGCTCGAGGATCAGTTCGACTGCACGAACCGCAACTTGCGCGGGACGATGCTCATCCGCGAAGTCAAATCGAAACCGCACCAGATTCGTCGTGTGCTCCCGGTGCATGACGATGAAACGCTCCACATCATCGGGAAAGAGAAAGCGAAGACGGTCAAGACGAAGCAGTTGACGCTCTTGGACCGCTACGCCAACGGCTCATTCGTGTTTGATGAAGAGACGTTCGGTGAGATTGAGGACGTGTATCTCGATTAACGTATGAACCCCTGTACAACAGACGTTGTGCAGGGGTTTTTGGTTTCGATATACTAGAGGGAATAGAAGAGATTGAATCCACTAAAGAGGAGAACATTCCATGCACGATTTGCTGAACGATCCAAACATGAACAATTATCCGGAGTTCCGCACATTTTGTGAATTGAAGAGTCGAGGGTTACGAAAACAGGCACTTGCCGCCATGACACCGTTTCTTAAGACGGTAGAGACATGGAATTTTGATCAGCGACAGGAATTCGTTGCCTGGCTATACACGCATAACGAATCTTCCGACCCAGATGACTCCTATAATATATTCGTGTATTCGCTCGTAACGAATGTACTACAACCGACCCTTCATGAGTGGAAGCAGCGTTTCCCGAATGACCCTCGTCCTTATCGCTGGCTACAAGAGTATGAACAGGCATTCGCACTCGGTGGGCTAGGCGAACAGATTGCCGTCGAAGCGCTCATGGATCAAAAAGTCCATGCACTCTGGTTTGCGTTTCATCACATTAATGAAGACCTCTATCTCAGTGAGGTTGATGAGGATAGAGAGATCATCTTAGAAGCGAGGAAGCTGAACCAATCCGTATTAAGCGAGGAAAAACGAGCGGATTATGAGGCGGAACTAAATCTCTATAGCGACTTGCTGGCGGATTGGGTGGCTTACACTCATGCGGAGTCGGAAAATGAGAGTTTTCTCGACTGGTGCGAACGGAACGAGCGAGATTATCCGTTCACGGGAAGCTATTATTATGAGGAATGAACAAAAAGACGCTCTAGGCGTCTCTTTTTGATTGCATTTTAGATTCCAGCCTCAATGAGATAGCGCTCCAAATCGGCCTGTTGGCGCAAATGATGACGGCTATGCATCTCGATGAGGTCGTACCATTCCTGGGCGTTCAGCCAACCGAAACCGCCATGTCGGGCTTTGACGTCAGGGTTTGCCTCGCGGGCGAGCGGTTCAAGGCGGTTCAAGCGTGCAGATAACTCGTCGATTCGTCGTTCGAGCGTCTCGCGCTTGTCCGTGTTGTTCGGGGGTTTGTTCATCTCATCAGGTAAGCGGATTTTGACCGGTGGGAAACCACCCATCCGGAACAATCGTTCACCGAACTCGGTCTTCCCGAGCGGTTGTTCTTCAGTGGAAGCGAGACACCGTTCAATCTCGTCCGCATATTCCTCGGCCACCACGATGATATGGTCGTACATCTGCCCGATTGACCAAACGTCTGCTGCTGCCTGATAACGGAGCTGCCGCTCGGTATAGCCGTCCAAGTCTGCTTTGAACTGGGATAACAGTGAAATCGGCATGTCCAACCTCCCTTGATTTTATTCTCTATCCAGTATAACACGGAGGCATCAGCTGATTTTTTCAACTCCATGTCACATTAGTTTCTCTTAGGAGCGGGTATTTCTAAAAGGAACAACGATCCCTTTTGGCGAATGGGACAGGAGGACAAATCATGGGGGGATACGTATGTCACAGTGGCTCGATTGGGCCAAGCGGCTACAGGCGCTGTCACAGGCTGGCTTGACGTTTACGAAAGACGAGTTCGATCGAGAACGTTACCTCGAACTCCAACGAATCGCAACCGAGATGTTCGAGCAACAATCTAATCTTGCTTTGCATGAAATCACCGAATTGACCCACGTCGATGGTTATCCGACACCGAAGCTCGACGTCCGAGGCGTCGTCTTCAAGGATGACGCAGTGTTACTCGTCAAGGAAAGGTCAGACGGACTTTGGACGCTTCCGGGCGGCTTTTGTGAGATCGGACTGTCCCCGGCAGAGAACATCATCAAAGAGATCGAGGAAGAGGCCGGTTTCGACGTCGCACCGATTCGGCTGCTTGCCTTGTTCGACATGCATCATCACGACCATCCGCCGTTGTCGCAGCATTACTATAAACTGTTTATCGAATGCGAGTTGATTGGTGGAGAGGCGCAAATTAGTCATGAGACGAGCGAGGTTGCGTTCTTTACACGAGACGCCTTACCACCTTTGTCACTTGCGCGGAACACGCGAGAGCAGCTCTATATGTGTTTTGAGGCCCGTTGGCAAGAAGATTGGACCACGTTATTCGATTAAGGGGAGGGGATTCCATGAAAGTCACACGTTTTGATCACGTCCATCAACTGACGTTTTTCGCACCCATCTTACCCATCAACGTCCAACTGATTGAACGTGAGCTCGGGCTTGTCTTGATCGATACAGGGCTCGCGCAGAACGCGGAAGCGATTTTAGCGTATATCGAGACGTTCGAACGCCCGCTTCTCGCTATCTTGTTGACGCATGCCCATGGGGGTCATGTCGGCGGTGTCGATACGATTTTGAAAGCCCATCCTCATGCCGAGCTGTACGTCTCGAGGCGCGACGCCCGTCTCCTTGAAGGGGACCGGACGACTGACCCGGACGAGCGGGCTCTCAAACTGAAGGGTTCTCTCCCGAAAATCCATTCTTTGCCGGATAAATTGCTTGACCCAGGTGAGCGGCTGTTCGGCTTACGGGTTTATCCGGCAGCGGGTCATACCCCTGGTTCGATTGCTTTTTTCGATGAAAAGGAGCGGATTTTGTTTGCGGGAGATGCATTTCAGACGCGTGGGGGAGTCGCCGTGGCAGGGGACGTTCGTCCGTTGTTCCCGCTGCCGGGTATCGCGACATGGGATAAGCGTGCAGCGTTAGAGCAGGCGGAGAAGTTGATCGATCTCGCACCGCAACGTACATTCGTCGGTCATGGGCAACCAGTCGCCGGGACACATCGGCTCTATTTGGCACTGAAGCGGGCCAAACGCAAGCAAGCACGTCTATTTTTACGATAATCCGGGGGTGCTCACAGGTGGAATTACGCGAGATTCAGACGACAGATTATCAACTGGCCGAGCAAATGCTCGAGATTCAACGAAACGCTTATGCGGTCGAGGCCGAGCTAATCGGCTTCGATGAGATCCCAGCGCGTTATGAGACGGTCGAGGTGATCCAGAATCTGCCCGGTACGAGCTACGGTTTGTATAACGACGGGCGGTTGATTGGCTTTATCACGATCGAAGCGGCTGAGAACACGGTCGAGGTCACAAAACTGTGCATCGATCCTCGATATTTCAGGGCGAGACTTGCGACGACGTTGCTCGAACACGTGCTCAGCTTGCACGAGGACAAACTCGTCTATGTGCACACCGGCAAACATAACGGACCGGCCAAAAAACTGTACACGAAGCTCGGGTTCGAACCGAGTGCCGAGTTTGAACCCGAACCGGGCGTCACATTGATCCGTTTTACGCGAACTTGAATCCCTTTCGGCAAATTTCACATTCCGTCTCACTACTTTAAGTATACTAAAGAATTGAGACGGAGTTTTATTTTTACTGATAATATATGTTATGTTAACTAGAAGAAAAAAAGAGAAAATCGATGTCAGATGTGACGTCTCTCCTCTCGAGAAAATCAGAAAATCTTGTACCAATACAACGTCATGTCGATGTTCGGATTGCCGGTCTGTTTGAGCGTATCCACGCCGCCGAGCGCGAACCCTTCTTTTGCATAAAATCGACACGCGATCACGTTATCGTTCTGCGCTTCCAGTGACAATCCAAGCAACGATTGTTCTTTTGCCCACGTTTCCGCAGCTTCCATCAGTAAATGTCCGAGTCCGCTGTTCCGATAGCTCGCTCGCACCGCGATATTCTCGATATACGCAAAACGGGTCCAGTCTTTCACCATACGGATTTGTCCGATACATGTCGTCTCGTCGAACGCCAAGAATACTTGTTTGTCCTCACGATTGATGTATGCATACCAGTCCAGTGAATCGTCCGGAAAGCTCGTCTCATGGGATTTTTCATATAACTGTTCCTCATACGTCCAAACCCTGTCACAAAAGCTCGGAATGATTTTTCCGATGACTGGAAACGGATTATTGGCTTCGTTCACGACGCTGATGGAATACTCATCTAACGGTTTGATCGAGATGTTCGGGGCTTCTTCCATTGCATCTTTCTCCCTTCATATGTAATGACCGCTCCATGCCAGAACCAAATGGTCTCACTAGACTAGCCATAAAGTGGCGATCATGAAATCAAAGTCGGTGGTTCTGTCGACAACACTTCAATTATATCATTTGATGTCAGGAACACGTAATGCTGAATATTATAAACCGTTTCGTAAATGTTTGTTGATTCTTCAGCTAACCATTTTAAATAGCTGGAATCGGTCACTTTAAAGAGTGTCCAGTCGCCAAAAAAATCAGGGTCATGATGTTTGTATAAATGTTCTAGCGTTCTAATAAGCGTTCCTTCGTCTGTATTTCGATACGACAATACAAGTCCGTCAAACAAGAATGTATGTGTGTTTTCATGCGCATCGGTAAACATGAGTCTTAATCCGTCTTTATCATCAATTAGCGCCTGCAGATATAGTTTATCCGGTATCTCTGGATTGGCGGTCCATCTTTCCCATTTCTCCATGTGTGCCCTCCTCTCCTCATTTTGATATGTTCCAAATAATCCTTCACTATCTATCATACGTTAATTAATGACGTTCACATGCGTGGGAGTCGGCTGATCAACACGATGATATCTTCGCTTAAACCGTATTGTTCAAACCGACATCCATTCATCTGTTTCACCACAATTAATAAACTGTGTCATTCGATTGAATCCTTCATTCATCAACATGTTAGCGCTTAATGGATTAATGTTTCAAATATAACATTAAGACTGTTTATACGCTCTTAGGAGTTGCCTGTAAGCGTATGTCATGCTATTTTTAGACAGATGATAACTTAAGGAGGAACTTGAATGAAACGTATGACAAAAGGTTTGGCAGCATCCCTATTATTGGCTGTCCCGCTCGCGGCGTGTGGTGATTCTAGCACCGATCAGGCCGAAACTTCGCGCTGGGACGAAATCAAAGAAGACGGTACGCTCACGGTCGGTACGGCAGGGACGCTCTACCCCGCTTCGTTCCGGGAAGAAGATAGCGATACGTTGACGGGGTTTGACGTCGAGCTCATGAAAGAGATCGGGAAGCGTCTCGACCTTAAGGTCCAATTCAAAGAGATGGCGTTCGACAACATGTTGACGAGTGTCCAAAACGGACAAGTCGATGTCGCAGCAAACGATATCTCGGTCACAGAGGACCGCAAAGAGAAGTTCGCCTTCTCGACGCCATACAAGTACACGTACGGCACGGCCATCGTTCGTAAGAGCGACCTGTCTGGTATCGAGTCACTTGAGGACTTGAAAGGCAAGAAAGCCGCTGGGGAAGCGACAACTGTCTTCATGGACGTGGCTCGTCAATATGGGGCCGAGGAAGTCATCTATGACAATGCGACGAACGACCAGTATCTCCGTGACGTCTCGACAGGACGGACCGACGTCATCTTGAACGACTACTATCTTCAGACACTCGCCCTCGCCTTCTTCCCGGACTTCGATATCACGATCCACCCGGATATCGCCTATAACCCACAGGAAGTCGCGTTCTTGATGGACAAAGAGAATACAGAGCTCCAAGAGAACATCGACCGCGTCCTTGGCGAGATGCTTGAAGACGGTACGGTGAAAGAATTGTCGGAAACGTTCTATAACGGAGCCGATGTCTCGGTAGAACCGGACGTCGACGCGACGATCGTCGAATTGGACTAAGCGGTCATGTTCGAAGGTGTGAAATGGGAAGCAATCTTTGACGTCGACCTGGCTGTGCGCTCGTTCCCTTATCTGCTAGGCGGTTTGCCGAACACGCTTTGGATCTCATTCGTCAGCATGCTCTTCGGCTTGTTGCTCGGTCTCGTGCTTGCCCTTGGGAAACTGTCACCGTCCCGGATGCTTCGGTTCCCGTCGACGTTCTATATCTCGTTCATGCGGGGCGTGCCGATTTTGATTATCCTGTTCATCTTATATTCAGGGTTTCCATTCATCGGCATCGAGTTCGCGGCGCTGACGGCGGCGATCATCGGGTTCAGTCTGAACTCGGCGGCCTATATCGCGGAGATTATCCGGGCTGCGATCCGTGCCGTCGATCCGGGACAGGTCGAGGCGGCCCGCTCGCTCGGGATGAACAAGTGGCTGACGCTCAAAGGGGTCATCTTGCCGCAGGCGACGCGAATCGCGCTCCCCCCGCTTTCGAACGTGTTCCTCGATTTGATTAAAGCGAGTTCGCTCGCCGCCATGATCACGGTTCCGGAGATTTTCAATAAGGCGAAAATCGTCGGGGGTCGGGAATTCGATTATATGACCGTCTATTTGGTTGTCGCCTTGATCTATTGGGGCATCTGTACGTTCATGTCGTTCTTCCAGGACTGGCTGGAGCGGCATTTCGAACGCTATTTGGATACACCGAAACGATGACTGACTTGCCTCATACAGGCAGGTCAGTTTTTTTGTCGGGCGGTTATTGCGAAAGTGACATGGTATAGTCAACTTATTCTATATTTCGCTTCAAAGGAGAGACATCACCTATGTTCTCAAAGCTATTATTCGTCGCATCCGGCCTCATCGCACTCACGTATATTTTATTCGATGGACCGGCATGGGTCAGTGCCTTAAACCCATACACGAGTATGATTGTCCTTTATTACTTGGTTTTTAAGTTCCCGAGCCAGAAAAGAGCGAAGACGGCCTCTTCGGATTGACCACACGTGACGTACATATTTTGAAGCGCTGGTCTTTAGCGTTCCATCTCGGACCGCGAGTGTGCTATGATTTTCTTAATTATCAGAAAATAGACGGGGGAATTTTATTATGGTGCAACAATGGACGACACATTTAAACGATCAAGTGATCGGGCAGTCGAAGGCGATCAAGCTGGCGACGATCGCCCTCCTCTCCGGGGGACACGTCCTGCTCGAGGACCGACCGGGGACAGGAAAGACGACGCTCGCACGTAGCCTGGCCACCTCGGTCTCGGCCGCATTCCAACGGGTACAGTGTACGCCGGACACGTTGCCGAGTGACATTTTAGGGATGGAACTGTTCAATCCGACGACAGGCGCGTTCGAACGGAGAACGGGCCCAATCTTCACGTCGATTTTACTCGTCGATGAGATCAACCGGACGACACCACGGACGCAGTCGGCACTGTTAGAGGCGATGCAGGAGCGGCAAGTGACGCTCGGCGAGGTGTCGCTTCGTTTACCAGACCCGTTCTTCGTCATCGCGACGCAAAACCCGTTCGACGGGCAAGGGACGTTCCCGCTGCCTCAGGCGCAGCTTGACCGCTTCTTATTCAAACTGTCACTCGCTCCGCTGTCACGAGAGTCGGAACGCCGGTTGCTGCGGAATGAGCATTTGAGTGCGGCTCCGTTCACGTTGCAACAGACCGAGCTTGTCGAGATGCAGCAAGCCGTCCGTGACGTCTTGTTTCACGAGGCGATGGAAGACTACCTTCTCGACTTCGTCGAGGCGCTCCGTCATCACCGAGACATCGAGGTCGGACCGAGCCCGCGGGCGACGCTCGCCTATACGATGGCAGCCCGGGCGCACGCCTATATGGACGGACGGGATTACGTCACGCCTGAAGACATTCGCGCGCTCGCCCTGCCCATCCTCGGCCACCGGATCGTCTTGACGGTCGAGGCATCGCTCAAGACGAAGCCGTCCAAATTAATCAAGTCCGTTTTGGAGACCATCCCGGTCCCGTCAGAGGTGTGATATGCAACTCGTCAGCCCTCGCTACCTCGAGTCCGGGTATATGTGGCTCTTGTTCGTCGTCGGGGTGTTCGCCGCCCTATACGGGAACGTCTTCCTCGCGAGTGTGATTATCGGGTTCAGCCTGTATGCGCTCATCATGCCGGAGTTGTTATTCCGGCTCGCTGAATACGTCCACGTCGAAGTGACTGACGAACTGAAGCTGTTCCCGAACGATGAAGAGACGTATACGCTCAAATTGATTTCGACGGCGCCTGTGCCCCTTGGCGTCGTCCGATTGTCGGGTTATCTCCATCCGACCGTCGAGTCGGAGGAACACGCCTTCTGGCGCCAAGAGAACTATGTCGGACGCGAGGCGGCCGTCGCCTATACGCTCCCGCTCAAGGCGATTCGACGCGGACCGATCCGCATGGAGGCGATCGGTATGGAGATTCGTGACCCGCTCCGTATGTTCTCGCTCTATAAGGAAGACCCGCTCGACCGCATCGGCTATGTGTTCCCTGAATTCCTGCCTTATCCGATTCCGAAGCGCCCTCCGACGTTACCTGGGGAGGAGATGGTCCGTCATAGCGCCTACCGTGACCCGGAGACGTTCCAGTCAGTGGCGCCGTATCACGGCCAGCCGATGCGACAACTGTATTGGTCGGCCTATGCGAAAACGGGGGAACTGCTCGCCCGGACCGAGCAACCCGTCCAGGCGAACGAATATGTCGTCGTGCTCGACTTGTTGACGAAAGACGGGCGCGCTCTCACCCATCAGATGGAACGGTTGATCTCGCAGGCGGCGGCGCTATGCCGCGACTTCGAGAAAGAGAACGCGAGCTATGGGCTGATCGTCCCGACCCTGACGAAGGAAGGCATCACCTATGACCTCGCCCCGGGGAGCGGTGAGACGCATTTCCGCAAGGTCATGACGACGCTCGCCTGCCTGTCGGAACGGGATTTCCCACTCGCCCGGTCGTTGTTCGAACGGAAGGTCGCTAAATACGGCGGCAGCCAATCCATTTTACGACTGGGAGGTGACGGACGATGAGACTACTTTGGTGGGTGTTCGCCGCGTTCTATGTCGGTCACGTGTTTCCGCTCGTCTTTCTGCTGACGCTCCGCTTGCCGCGCAACTGGCAGCTCGGGGTGCAGACGGCCCTGAGCATCGCCGCGCTCTTGTTCTCGTATGAGATGAGCATCACGCTACTGTTGTTCACGTACGTCCACGCCTTTATCCGAACTCTCGATTGGACGGACCGTTATGCGATCGCAAGTGTGCTCTTCCTCATTGTCGATTGGTTGTTCCCGCCGGCGTCTCAGCCGCTGGCGATGATCGTCTTCCCGTTCTTGTTCTTGTTTTGGCAACGGAGCCTGTATTATCGCCGTGACTATAAACGAATGTTGTCCACGCTCGTCGTCGCCCTAGGGGTCGGCCTCGGTTTGGCGATAATCATCCGGACCATCAAAGAGCTGTTGTTCGGCAATCTCGTCGCCTGGATCCAGCCCATCCTGATTTGGATCGGCGGTTGGTTCGACGGAGTCAATCTCGATCCGACCGATCGCGTCAACCGTATCCTCGTCCCGGACAATCCGAACATCGATGCCGAGACGATTTCAAACGAGACGTTACTCGAATCGACGACGAATCAATCGCTATTCTTGGTCGTCACGTTTCTCGTCGTTCTCGTCAGCGTCATCGCTTTATTCATCTATGTGCAACGCCGAAAAGAAATCCATGAGGATGTGACGGTGCCGAAGCAACGCCATCAAGCGGCCGATTCGGTTCGCCGCTCGACACGGGCTCCTCGGCACGTCCGTCTGCTTGATGCCGGGAGACGTCTCGAACAAGCGCATCCCCGCCAGCGCGAAGAGACTGTTTCGGAATGGTTCGAACGAATCGGATTTACCGAAGGAAGTCGCTTTGCCACATGGCTGGAGGCGGCCGAGTACGGAGAGAAAGAAGCGCCGGCTCCGATCGTCGAGGCGTTCGAACGGCAAGTCAAACAGACGCTCAAACAATAAGACCAGCCAGATGACCGGACTTTCCGGGACACCTGACTGGTCTTTTTTTAAAGAATCGGGCTCAACAGGCGCGACACGCTCTCTTTGAAGCGAATCCATTTCGTTCGTGTCTCATAACGCTCAACCGTTAACCTGTCAGCACATGCGAGGTCTCGATTGAATGCATCGATGACAGACTGGGCCACGACCTCGTCATAGACGAGCGCCGAGATCTCGAAATTGAGTCGGAAACTGCGGGCGTCGATGTTCGTCGTGCCGATCGAGGTGACCTCGCCATCGATGACGAGCGTCTTCGCGTGCAAAAAGCCGCCTTCATACGTATATACCTCGGCCCCGTAGCGGACAAGCTCGGCCGCATTCGTATACGTCGCCCAGTAGACAAACATATGGTCCGGCTTGTTCGGGATCATCAGGCGGATCTTCGTCCCGGACATGAGCGCGTTGCGGCAGGCGTCGAGGAAGCTGGCGTCAGGGATGAAGTAAGGGGTCTGGATGTAAATCGTCTCTTTCGCCTCGGTGATCATCTTGACGAGCATGTTTTTCAAGTGCTCGGTCGATGAGTTCGGGCCCGATGTGACGATTTGCACCGGTGATTGGGCCGTCTCAATAAGGATGGACGGCCAAATGAAATCCTCTTTCTCGGCCCGATGCTTCGTCGGTACGGCACGGTTCCAATCGAGGAGGAAACGCTCGAGCAGTTCTCGGACCGCCTCCCCTCTCATCCGTAGATGCACATCGCGCCAATAGCCGAACTGACGGTTCGTCCCGAGGTATTCATTCCCGACGTTGAAACCGCCGATATAGCCGATCTCCCCATCGATGATACATAGTTTCCGGTGATTCCGGTTGTTGACACGGAAGTTGATGCCAAGACGTGACGGGAAGAACGATTTGACCTCGCCGCCGTGCGCGAGGAGTTGTTTGAAATGGGAACGTCGCAATCCCCGTGAGCCGACGGCGTCATAGAGCAGACGTACTTTGACGCCGTCCTTGGCCCTGCGCGTGAGTGCCTCGATGAGCGCTTGACCGAGCGAATCATTTTGAATGATATAGTATTGGATGTTGATTTCCTGGGTCGCCATCTCGATGTCATGGAACAACGCCTCGAACTTCTGCTCGCCGTCATGGATGACTTGAATTGCATTATGATACGTCACGAGCGCATTCGTGGAGGATAAGTTCAAGCGGGCGAGGCGACGATACTTGGATAAGAGCGGATCACTGGCGAACAAGCCGCCATGGTCGTCGAGCTCAGTTAACTGGTTATGGACGTGTTCCGCGTATTCATGCCGTCGTTCCTCGTCGACTTGGTAGAAGTTATTCGATTTGATCAAGCGTCCGAAGAAGATATAGATGAAGAATCCGAGCAGCGGCACGAAGAATAAAACAAGTAGCCAGGCCCACGTCGACCCGATATCGCGCCGTTCGAAGAAGATGATGGTGACCGCAAACGTCACGTTGAGGATGACCAATACGATACCGAGTATGCCTAGAATGAATTCTGTCGTGACCATCTCGATTTCCTCCTTTTGTCTCTTGTTTACCCATTCTTCGTAAGAATGAAATGCTCGTTTGCAGGTAAAGGGATAGACACACAAAAAAAACACCGCGCCTGCGGTGTTTTTGGGGTAAATCGATTAGTTTAAGACTTTGATTGTGATTGATTTACGACCGAAGTTGAGCGCTTGCTCTCGTGTCGGCATCAAGATATCGATTTTGTTACCTTTGATGGCGCCACCAGTATCTCCTGCGATTGCTTCGCCGTAGCCTTCAACCCATACTTTAGAGCCGAGTGGGATGACTGAAGGGTCAACCGCGATGACTTTTTGGTTCGGGTTCGAGCGGACGTCGATTCCTGTTGCCGTGATTCCTGAGCATCCTGCACAGTATGGCGTGTAAGCCGTTGCTTCCACAGTCATCGTCTTACCTGAAGCCGGAGCTTGGGTTTGCGTTGTAGACGTAGACTGTTTCGTCACTGGTGCAGATGTTGATGCTTTTGGTTTAGCGGCTGGTGCGCTGTTCGCAACCGATGCTGCTTTAGCACCTTTTACAGAGAATTGTTGACCAGGGAAAATGAGATCTGAATTAAGACCGTTCCATGTCATCAACTGTTTGACAGATACGCCGTTGTTTGTCGCGATGCGATACAACGTGTCGCCTGCTTTAACTGTATACGTTTTTGAAGCGCTTGAAGCTTTAGCTTCTGACTTCGCGAGCTTCAATACTTGATTCGGATAGATCATATTAGAGTTTAAGCCGTTCGCTTGTTTGATATCATTTACAGATACGTTGTTGTTCACGGCGATACGGTAAAGTGTATCTCCAGACTGAACTGTGTGTGTTGATGCTGCCGAAGCTGGAGCAGCGACTCCTAAACTAAGGCCAGCGAGTGCCGTTAGTGTCAATAGTGGTTTTTTCATAAGAATATTCCTCCCTTTTCTAACGCCCCCTTACTGTAACACCTGTATATTTCACTGCCGTTACAGCCTGATATGAGAGTGATATCAGTTCAGTTACAGAAGCTTTCACGGAGATGAGAGGAATCTGAATTTTTACAATCCAGATAAAAATGGCTTTGTTGAGCCGTTTTCGTCTATACTTAAGAGAAGAGAAAGGAGGTTTTAGTCTTTGGAACTATTACTGCTATATTACATTGTGACTAATTTACTAGCGTTTATGTCATTTTTCCTCGATAAACGCCGTGCAAAATCAGGGGAATGGCGAATTTCAGAACGAACGTTACTCATTCTCGTCTGGATTGGTGGAGCATTCGGGGCCTATCTCGCGATGCGCCTCTTCCGTCATAAGACGTTGAAGCCGATGTTTCGGATTGGTGTCCCGGTCGCCATCCTCGTCCATGCCGGAATCACAGGTTGGTTCATCTTCTGACGCCATTATATTGAAGAAACTCGTTCGAGCCGTCTCGCGGAAATGAATTCAAAATGTCCGGATTGACGCCTGGTGGCGAGGGAACGAAGTCTCCATCCGGTGCGAAATTGAAATAAATGTTCGATTGTTGAGGTGTGGGAATGAATGTTGAAGGAAACATGATTGATGTCCAGTCGTGGACCGGACGAACGATGGAGATCGGGTTCATGATGACTGCGCAATTTCAAATCTGGCTAGTGACGCAAGGAGAAGTCGATGTCAGAATTAACGGTACCCGTTCAAGGCTTCGTACCGGGATGGCATTGTTACTCGACCGTGGACAAATCACCAAAGTCGAGCGGACCGATGACTCGTTTCACATGACGATGGTCCAAGTCGACCCGTTCGACTTAATGGCCGCGCCACTCGCGGATCGCTATGTCACCCCGTTCATCGAGACGATTGGCCATCACGTGTTGCACCCGGCTGAACCAGGTGACAAGGCCACCCTTGAGACGGTTGATAAAATCATCAGAAATTTAAAGAAAGACGCTGCTTTCGCATGGCTCGATGCGACCTTGCAACTCGCCGTCGTCTGGCGCTACTGGATTCAACGGCCACCCGTGACACGGCGGCATGGGCAGGAGCGCATGCAGCGTATGATTTCCTATATACACGACCATGACACGATGAAGCTGTCGCTTGAAGACATCGCTGCTGTCGGCGGATTGAGCCGGGCCGAGTGTTGCCGCTATTTTACGAAATGGGGAGACACCTCACCGCTCGCCTACGTCCAAGTCGTCCGGATGCAACGGGCCGCACGTCTGTTGCGTGATACGGACATTCCGGTCGCTGAAGTGGCGAACCGGCTTGCCTTCACGAGCGTGAGCCATTTCGTCCAGACGTTCAAGAAAGTACATAATCGGACGCCGCTCGCGTTTCGCAAATTGAAGACATAACAAAAGCCGACACGCGTGTCGGCTTTTCTCGTTACAGGGCGGTCCAACCGCCGTCTGCTTTCAATACGTCGCCATTGACGAAACTCGAATCGTCGGAGGCGAGGAACAACGCGACTTTGGCGATCTGCTCCGGTTCACCCATCGGCGCCTCCCCTGCCCCTTGGATGGCACGCATCCCGAGCTCGCTCGGTGCGGTGATGGTGGCACCGATATTCGTATTGACCCCGCTCGGCGCGATGGCGTTGGCCCGAATCTTGTTGAACGTGCCGTACGTGGCGGCAATGTTTTTTGTCAGGCCGATAAGTGCGTGCTTCGAGGCGACGTACGAGGCACCGCCCCGTGTCCCGAACAGACCGCCGACCGAGGCGTTATTGATGATGACGCCACCCGATTCTTGCTTGTCCATGACGTTGATGGCGGCCCGGGCCAATTTCATCGGTCCAGTCAAGTTGACGGCGATGACCCGGTCCCATACTTCGTGGGTCACTTCGCCGACGGTCAAAAAGTTGTCCATGATCCCGGCGTTGTTGACCAAGATGTCGAGCGAACCGAACGTGCTCGTCGCCGTCTCGACCATCTTGTCGATATCTTCCTGTTTCGTGACGTTCCCGGCGACACCGACGGCTTCCCCGCCGCTCGCTTTAATGTCTGAGGCGACCGCTTCGACCGAATCCGCATTCATGTCGACGGCGACGACGCACGCCCCTTCCTCGGCAAACAGTTTGGCGATGGCCCGCCCCATCCCTGACCCGGCCACGGTGACGAGCGCCGTCTTACCTGATAATTTCCCACCGCATTCCTCCTTATTGAGACAACTGAAGAGCGACAGAGAAAATGACAAGTGCACCCTGCTCACGTGTCATTATTCTATACCCGGATTTTTGAAGAAGTGTGTGTCCACTTGGAAATATCTTCTTCTGTTATGAAAGACCGTCCCGTACAATAAAAGATATACATATATGAAGAGTTAGAACGAATTTTTTTGCTCATAAGGAGTGTGGAATACATGAACCGTCAGCAAAAGATTGTCCTCATTCTCGTGTTCATGTTGTTGTTATCATCCGGAGTTGCCTGGGCATTTGATTCGACGAAGCAGCCACAGCTGCCCGATGGAGCGCAACCGATTCTCACCTACCCTGTTGATGACCGTGACATGAGTCTTCGCTTTTTCAAGAACAGCTTTGCTGTCGACGAATGGAGCGACGATATGTCCACGCAAGGTATCGGGCTTGAAATTACCATTGACGATCGCGTTGAGTCGATTACATCGCGAACGCTGTCAGAAGAAAATCTCACATGGTCAATCGATGGCCGAACGTGCGGAGATACGTCAGCATGTTCCCCATACGAGATCCTTTATGGGATGAACCACGGCGAGACGAGCCGGGTCGTCGTCGAGTTGAACGGGGACCGGTTCGAACCGGAGCTGTTGAAGACGAAGGCCGGGAATAATGTCTGGTTCGTGCTCGTCGACGAAATCGAGTCGATTGAGTCGATCGCTGGATATGATGCTGAAGGGGATATATCGTACCGCTTTAATAACTAAAAAAGAGACGGAGGACGGCTGTCCTCTCATCTCTTAGCGTTCACAAGCGATACCGTCTTTATCACGATCTTTTGATTTGTTCGCTTCATACAGCGAACTGTTGGCGTAAGGCTTGTACTTCGTCTTCCCGCCTTTGTTTTTCGTCGTCTTCGTTTTAGCGACCCCGCCTTTGTATGTCTTATTCAGCTCGGTACAATTCTTAAATTTTTTCGGTGCGGCGTCCACGGTCTCTGACGGCGCGACACTGAGCGTGAACAACGCGATCCCAGCGATGGTCGCGCGAAGTAGTTTCTTCATAATTGTTTCCTCCTTGATCACAAACGATATGCGTTACCATTCTCGTTCATTATAGGAGGGATTAGGATAACTAACCTGATTTATAAAATGTTCAAATGAAAGGACCATCACATTGACCTTATCACCGTTTCATATCGACAATACGAATGAACAACTCTATCAAGGGAATTTGCTTGTCTCAGAACACGAGATGGTTGAACCGCTTACTTTGGAGCTTATCGAACGGTTGGTATTTGGTCCTGAGGCCATCAGGTGTTTGATCACCCGACACCATTCTTCGCGGAGGATCCAGTTAGAAGAACAGCCACTCGACCAACTACAGCAAATGTGGGAAATGACATTCAAACACCACCTCACCTTTAATCATGCGTTTTCTCTTGACGATTTTCCGAACGGATCTTGTTGGACGATACGCGTCTGGCAAGGACAGGATTGTTGGTATCTCGTCTTCACCGAGCATCACTAATTTCGTTGTTAACAAACCAGCAAAGGAAGGGGATTAGTTATGGACTTACTTATATTGATGCAGGACCGGGCCCTCCCGCTACTGTTGCTCGCACTGTTTCTCATGCTGAACGTGGTGTTTGTCATCGCAATTTGGAAACGACGTCTTCACTTCTCCAAAGCATTTCTCGTGTTCGCGAGCTCGCTTGCATTCCTCCTCATGACGTCGTCGATCATCCTGATCCTGTTCACAACGTTCATCGGCTACAACCAGTGATGTCTTCTATCCGATGACATCCGTATCGAAATCATCGAGTCCCTTTACGATGTTCGAAGTATGATGAGTGCAGAAAGGAGGGAATGCAGATGCTTGAGTCATTGAACCGATTGATGGACCATATCGATCAACACCTAACAGAAGACATCACGAGTCAGGACATCACCCGCATCGTCGGAGTGTCGGACTATCATTTTCGACGCATGTTTTCGTACATGGCCGGGATGACGCTCAATGAATACATCCGAAACCGTCGATTATCCGAAGCGAATAAGGACTTGATTCATGGCAAATCGGTCACGGACGTGGCCTATATGTATGGATACCAATCCGTCGACGGCTTCTCGCGGGCGTTTCGAGACTGGTGCGGCTTTTTACCGTCAGAAGTGATCAAGAACAAGATACAAAAGTCATTCCCGAAATTCACATTCTTTATCGACATCAAAGGAGGAATCTCGATGGAATTCAAACTAGAACAAAAACCTTCCTTCAACGTCGTCGGCGTGTCGAAACGCGTCCCGATTCAGTTTGAAGGGGTGAACCATTCAATTGTCGCGTTGGCACAGTCCATCACGGAGCAACAGCGTAGCGAGATGCATCAGTTGGCGGACCTCTATCCGCACCAAGTGCTCAACGTATCATACGACTTCGATGAAGGCTATTTGGACGAACAAGGTTCACTGACGCACATGATTGGCTTTGCGACAACGCAACACAATCCGTATGAAGACCTTGAACAGATTACAATCGAGTCGAACCTATGGGCCGTCTTCCCAAATACCGGCCAGTTCCCGGAAACGCTGCAGGAGACGATGGCCAAGACTTATGCCGAATGGCTACCGACGTCTGGGTACGAGCTGGCCGACTTGCCGAGCATCTCGTTCACGAAGCATGACGGACCATCAGACAACGTCTATAGCGAAGTGTGGGTAGCGGTCAAACCAAAAACAACATAAGCACAGAAAAATACCTCCTGAAGACGGTCGTCTCTGGGAGGTATCGTCGTTTATTTCGAAGGCTCGTAGGCGAGCGCTTCCCCGTTCGTCTCGATCACATGCTTGTACCAATCGAACGAATCTTTCTTCATCCGCTCCATCGAGCCGTTGCCCTCATTGTCACGGTCGACGTAAATCATACCGTACCGTTTCTTCATCTCACCCGTCGTGAACGAGACGATGTCGATGATGCCCCACGGTGTGTAACCAATCAAGTCGACACCATCATAGACGACCGCTTGTTTCAGCTGCTCGATGTGTGCCTTCAAGTAGTCGATGCGGGCCGCATCATGAATTTTCCCGTCGACGATCTCATCGACTGCCCCGAATCCGTTCTCAACGATGAAGAGCGGGATTTGATAGCGGTCATACAACCGGTTGAGCACGTAGCGGAGGCCGACCGGGTCGATTGCCCAGCCCCAGTCGCTTGACTTGATATACGGGTTCTCGACACCGTTCGGCAGACCGCCGTTGACGATGTCCCCGCTGTTGTCGGCGACGACGTCACTCTTCACGGTCGTCGACATGTAGTAGCTGAACCCGAGATAATCGACGGTCCCGTTCTTCAAGATTTTTTCGTCTCCATCAAGGAACGGGATCGTGTAACCTTCCCGCTCGAATTCGTTCAAGGCGTAGCTCGGATAGACCCCGCGCACTTGCACGTCAGGGAAGAAGTAGCGCTGACGCATCATCTCTTCGGCGAGCATGACGTCGTCCGGGTTCGACGAGTATGGGTAGATTGGCACGTGAGACACCATCGCCCCGATCTCGAAGTCCGGGTTGATTGCTTTCCCTTTCGCGACGGCGAGCGCACTCGCAATCAATTCGTGATGTCCCGTCTGATACATCACTTCACGGGCGTTCTCCCCGTCTTCGACGATGACACCTGAGTTCGTCCATAAGAAGAGCGGGTTGTTGACGTCCATCTTGTTGTTGATCTCGTTGAATGTCATCCAGTATTTGACCTTGTCTTTGTAACGGTCGAAACACACTTCGGCGAAACGGACGAAATGGTCGACGACTTTACGGTTGCGGAACCCGCCGTACTCACGCGCGAGGTGGAGTGGCATCTCGAAATGCGACAACGTGATGATCGGTTCGATGCCGTGCTTCAATAGCTCGTCGAACAAGTCGTCGTAGAATTGTAGACCGGCTTCGTTCGGCTCTGCATCGTCGCCGTTCGGGAAGATCCGGCTCCAGCCGATTGAGGTACGGAGGCACTTCAAGCCCATCTCGGCGAAGAGCGCGATGTCTTCTTTATAACGGTGGTAGAAGCCAATGGCCTCATGGTTCGGATAAAACTCGTCCGGCTCGACCTTGTCTGTGATGCGACGTGCGACACCGTGGGCGCCTGCCGTCAACACATCAACGACACTCGGTCCTTTCCCGTCGGCGTCCCAGCCGCCTTCAAATTGATGCGCGGCAAGAGCGCCACCCCATAGAAAGTCTTTTGGTAATGTCTTCATATTTGTTCCTCCTTGTTCGAGATACCAATGATGAATCGTACACGTCAAGTATAATTGTACCGGTACAATTATACAAGTACGATACATTTTGTATTCTCGACGAAATGGTGACGTGGTACAATCAAAGCAGATCATACAAGGTGAGGATGCCACATGCTAAAATACCAACAGATTGCAGCAGAGATTGAACAATACATCAATCAACACGATTTGAAGCAAGGAGATAAACTGCCCGTCCTCGAACAGTTGATGAGCCAATATGCCGTCAGTAAGAGCACAATCACGAAAGCGCTCGAGTTGCTCGAGCGAAAAGGCATCATCTTTCAATTGCGTGGGAGCGGCATCTTCGTCCGGCGCCACAACCGCCCAGGTTATATGAGCCTGTTCTCGACGCAAGGATTCAAGAGCAACCTCGGGGGCCGCATTCTGACATCGGATGTGCTCGACGTCTCGGTGACAAAGCCCGACGAGACGATTGCAGCGAACCTCGGTATTGACGTGACAGATGACGTCTATCGTGTCGAACGCGTCCGCTATGTCGACGGCGAGGTGTTCTGTTACGAGAAATCGTATTACGTGAAGGCGATTGTGCCGTATTTGAACCGGGAGATTGTCGCCGACTCGATTTTCGATTACGTCCAAGGCGCACTTGGCGTCACGATCGGCTTCTCGGACATGTACATGCAGGTCGGGCGGTTGGACGAGACCGAAGCCCAGTACCTCGGTCTTAAGAAGGACGACCCGACGCTTCGCATCGAGACGATCTTTCATCTGACGAACGGAAAGCCTTTCGACTACTCACGCATCACGTACCACTACGAGCATTCGCAGTTCGTCGTCCAAGCGAACGGTCCATATATGTAAAACAAGCCCTCATGCATGCGCATGGGGGCTTGTCAGTTAACACGGATTCGGTTTAGACGAGCGGTTTGCGTTTCAAATCGAGCAGTTCGTCATCCGTTTCATAAAGCAATTCGTCGAACGCTTCGGCACCGTGCTCCTCGATAAACCGTTCTTCTGACGGGAAAATCGGGACGAACCAGACGACGAGAACGTTCTGCGTATCGCCTTCGTACACCAAAAACGATTCATCCGAGTAGAATGGTGTGGTCACATAGATGGATGAGAATTTACTACGTTTGAGCACACCTTTCGGCAAGCTGAAGTACTCACCTAAATCAAATGCTTGATGTGTCTCGAGCGCATGGGTCGCTAAGTGCCATGCTAACTGGACGATGTCCTGCTCGGCACGCTTTTGTTTGAAGCGAAACAGCACCTCTTGATGGGCACCGGAGCCATCCTCGAATTGAAGAGGATGCAGATGTAACCCTAGTGTCGAGATGCTCACGACGTCAGATGGTTTTGGCTCTTTCAATTTGAGGATTTGGACATGGTCCTCCGGTAAATCGGGAAAATCGTAGCCACCGACAAATTCGCCGCAATGGGTTTCTAAATGTTCTAAATAGTCCAATCCTATTCCTACTTTCTTTTTATGTTGAAATGTGTGCGGTAACTACGGATCTCAAACTTAAGTTTCAGATTGATTCAACTCTCCGGCGAATACCCACCCATTTTGTTTCAACATCTTTTCGAATTGTTCATTAAACCGGTTAATATCAACATTCTTGTTCTTTTTTTTACAAAAGACATCACCATTAATTAAAATGAACGCAGATTGAGATTCTTCCATTTCCCATACGGGTTTCCACGTCATATCTTTTTCATATTCCCTCGTACTATGTTCGTTGATGTACCATTCATCGGATACGCCAAACCAAATTACATTCCGTTGCGCCGTTCGCAATGAAATACCATTGGCGCCTCCCCAAGAATCAGGATTCACACCATCATCCTCCCAAAAACATTTTGGACAAATCGAAAACGTCCCTGGAGGTTCTTCGTCCATCGTCTTATAGCCACAACAGATGCAAGTATACAACTTCATTAATAAATCTCCGATCCGTAAAGGTTTTCTAAGGATGAATACACACTCAAACGCAAATTCTCACCTAAAACCGCTTAATCGCTAAGTTTATATGGTCAAAAAAATGATAACAATCATCCGCGCTGTGAGCCAATACAAAGTTTCCGAATATGTTCGGATGAAACTCCCCTAAAAATGTTTCCCCTGTCTGTGGCTCTGTCGGCCGTGCAAGGGACTGCCAAAACCCTCTTGTCTTCGGAAGGTCAAGCTGTGGCAACAACTCTTCTTCAATCAACCGCTCCCAATTCGTATCATTTAACGTCAATCGATATACCTTCTCCGTTGGTCCGAATGTGCCACTTAGACAGAATGTCAGCTCGATTGGGTATGCACCCCGTATCAAGTGTTGAAAGAATGTCTCATAGTCGGCGGTGTCTGCGGGCTCGACCACTTCGATTTGTGTGCCTTGGAGCGTCAACCCGTCCGGATAATAGCTGAGGAGCCAATCCGACTTGTCCGAGAAAATCACCACGTCTTGTTGATTTTCGTCATCACTTAGCGTCAGCCATGAATCGACTGCCTCTAGATTGTCGACAATCCCTTCCGTGACGGATGACGCTTCCCACCGCTCGGTCGAGAAGCGATGTCTCTTCGGTTGGCGGATTGACGTCTTTCGTTCGACGCGGAGTGGGAACGTTGCGCCTGCTACATGTCGATGAATCAAGCGGAGCGCCTCCCCCTCCTGTAACGCATGGGATGGCAAGATGACCATCCGTGCCGAGTCATACATGACATGACACGGTTTGAGTTCCGCTTCCTTCCCATAATCAGTGAAACACGCTTTCAAATGACCTGCATCGTCCGGCAGGCGCTGCGTCAATACATCCCACCCCACGAACTTCACGATGTCAGGTAATCCATTCTCGTCCGTGATGACATCCCAAAACGCCGCCCAATTCTCGCCATAGTGATTTGGGAATCCTAACTGATCTTTCAAGAGAAGATGCAACTCTTTTGAAGTTCGGATGGTTGTTACGTCGATGGTGACCCTTTTGCCGTTCGATTCTGTCATCCGCGTAACCGCCGACGGAACACGAGATAGATGAACGGGATAGACGCCAATACGGTAATCCCGTAACGTCGAAGTTCTTGTGGCCTGGCTGCTTCCTCTGAAACAGCTGTCACACCGACCCGGTCGCTATCTCTCGGTTCACCAGGTGCGGTGTATAGGTTACCGGCCAGTTCTTTGTACGAAGTCAGCGAAATCGTGTCCTCTCCGACAAACTTTTTCGTATCCGGCGTCAGCGCGCTCATCGTCTCACCGTCCACTTCGAACCAGGCACTTTGTTGCGCTTGATAGACAATGTCGCCTTTTGGGTCGTCCAGCGCATCCAGGGCGACGGCCAACTCTTTCCCATATCCAAACGTCGAGAAGCCAAACTCGTCCGCTGCCACTTCGTACGTCCCGATGACGTTGACCGGCACGTTGTCCTGATAGACGACGGCGATATATTCGGCCGTGAACTCGAGCGCCTCTCCAAGTGGCAACGTCTCCTCAGACGTCATATACGTCCGGGATGGTGTCATGACGGGATGGAGTGGGCCAAACGATAGGTTTTCACTCGTCGTCATGTCATATTGCGCTGGACCCTCATGGATATAATCGAGTACAATCTCTTCAAAATGCTGGTCGGCATACGCCTCGGGTGTCTTCTCGGTCTCTGCCGCGAGAACCGGTGTCGTGATGAGGGCGAGGCTTAATCCGAGGATGCCGCCGAGACGGAATAGTTGTTCGTTCATGATGGTCTCTCCTGTCCGCTGCGATGTAGGAACGTGTCGATTTGTTGCTCGTGATGGTGGTCATGCTCGATAAAGTCTTCAATGATGGGAAACAGTTTCGCCTCCGCCTGTTGGGACAGTCGTCCTCGTCCTTCGATGGCCTGAATCAACGCACGTCTCGTTTCAATCGATTCTTTGATGACCTTATCGGACGAGATGCCGGACGTCGCTTGCTCGACGGATCGTTGATTGAAGGAGTCAAACTCTGGAAACACAACGTCTTTTCCTTCGCGGATGGCAGGCAACGTCTCGCTCAACAGATAGCGGTCCCAGTTCGTCATATGAAGAATGAGGGCTTTCATCGACCACTTCCCTGGGGCGACCGGTGTGTCCCATGTCGCTTCATCGATGGTTCGGAGTATGTCGAGCCAGTCGATATGGGCGACGAATCGTCTCAAACAGTCTTGATCAGTCATATCATTCTCTCCTTATTAGTGGTTTGCCTATGGATTGATGAGTAACGCATGATTGATGGTGATGAGCTCGCTTTGCGCATGTTTCCGACTTTCGACAATGCGCGAAAAGCGCTCAGACGCAACGAATTGATCTTGCTCTTTGACTACTGCGAGTCGCATGAGGGAGAGCCGGAGCTGTTTTCTTCCCTCGTTCATGTGTAGGTGGTCAATCTGATTGATTCGGTCGAGTCGATTGATGAACAGTTCGACTTTACATTCCTCTTTCACTAAATAAGAGACGACGTACGAGGCTTGCTGAATCAACTCTTCAAACCGGGCATGCAACCCGTTTCCCTGTGGGGTGTTCAAATCGAGCATCAACGTGAACGTATCCACATTTTGTCGCTGGAACACTTTCGCCTGCATCTTTCCAGTCCTTGCTGTGGCAATCCAATCGATTTGTTTCACAGGCTCCGCTTCATAGCTTTTAGAACTTAGCACCATCAGTGGGTCTTTGAGCGGGGAATGTTTGACGATTCGGTCCCCGATACGGATTTGCTTCGAGTCGGAGAGACTCATTTTCTTGATGGACGGGAGGATGGTCCAATTCGGCAAGGACTTGACCGGTTCGACGAGTAGGACGACGCCTAACCGAAACGGCAGTCTCACGCTGAGGACACACTCGGAAACGCCAGTCGGGCCACGTTTCACTGCTTGAATCGATATCGAATAACGTGGCTCTTCCGAAATCACTTGAATCGTGTGCGTGCCCCCTCCCTCGGTGAACGTCAAACCTGGTTGTAAGCCGAAACGAAGCGACAGCGGTAGACCTAGCGTCTTTAATCGCTTCAGTCCTGTTACGTTTACCTGATAGACAGCGGTGTCCTCGATGAACAGTAACTGTTCTTTTTGTTTGAACGTCACGTGGACATGCTGCTCAATCTGTTTCGTCATCCAGTTCCGAGCCACCATCAACCCGAGTAAAGCGCCGCACACATATGCGACAGGCCAGACATAAGGGAACCATACGACTAGCAGCATCACACTCGTATAGGCGGGCCATAGTTTATCTTCTAATAGGGACGGTGAACTGACTTCGACCTGTCGCATCGTCACACCTTCTCGACAGGTACTTCGACGCGCTCTAATAGATCGTCGAGCACGTTCCGTTTCGTCGATTTGACGTCCCCTTCAAGTGTCAACGTCAAGCGGTGCGATAGGACGTGTGGTGCCACGGCCTGAACATCCTCCGGCGTCACGAATTGCCGGCCTTGGATATAGGCATACGCTTGGGATGCTTTGACGAGAGCGAGCGTCGCCCGAGGGCTGGCGCCGACCTCGACGAGCGGATGATGACGCGTCTCTTGGATCAGTGTGAGCAGATATGTGACGACGTCTTCGTGGATGCGGACGTCCTCGACCTCGGCTTGCGCCGCTAAGAACGCTTCGCTCGTCATGAGCGCGTGGACGGTATGCCGCGTCTTCGTCAAGGTCTGCAGAATCAAATTCCGCTCATCTTCCGCCCCCGGATAGCCGACTTGGAGTGACAAGAGGAAGCGGTCGAGCTGTGCATCTGGGAGAGCGAATGTGCCGGCCGACTCGATCGGATTCTGGGTTGCGATGACGAAGAACGGTTCGGGCAATCGATACGTCACACCGCCGATGGAGACTTGTCGCTCTTCCATCGCCTCGAGCAACGCCGATTGGGTACGCGGGACGGCCCGGTTGACCTCGTCAATCAGCAAGATGTTCGTGAAGATGGGCCCGGTCTTGTTCTCGAACGTCTGGGTCTGCACGTTGAAGAAATCCGTCCCGATGATGTCCGTCGGAAGCAGGTCTGCCGTGAACTGGATACGTGTGAACTCGGCCTCGAAACTTTTGGCGATACTTTTCGCAAGGAGCGTTTTCCCGGTACCGGGGACGTCCTCTAATAAGATGTGTCCGTTGGCGAGGAGCGCCGTGCAGCAAAGACGGGTGATCTCCGGTTTTCCAAGATAAATGCGGTCTAGTTGATTGAGCACTGATTGGATCGTCATATGGGTTACTCCTTCTCCATTTGGGATAGATAGTCGGTTAGCTGTCGTTCAAAGATGGTCGCTTGGCGCGTGTCCAATACTGCCCCCTCATCATACCGGGTCTCAAAATAAGGGAGGAGCGGTGCGTCTAGGCCGATGCGGGCTGCCCATGTGGAGAGTGTCTCGTGCGGAAGCCGTCTCTTTGGAACGGGTAATGCTTGTTCGAAGTGAATCAAGTGTTTCCGCAAGGTAGAGACAGGTAACGAGACAGTCGACTTATTTTTCTGGTTCGAACGTATTTCTGGATTTTTTTGAAGAGGTTCGGCAAATGACGACTCCTCTTCAAACTGTCTCGGTATACGACGACGTTTTTGCCACATCCAGATGGCCGACAAAGCAATCCCGATTACAATGATATATGGCAAATATGAGCGGGAGGCTGATGCCTGTTCGGACGGTGTACCGTTGCTGATTCTTGAAACGTCATTTAAATTTTCACGCGGTGTCCCACCTTTATCAATCGGGCCTTCTGCTGGCCCCATATCTTCACCTGCTTGAAACTGTTCTTCGAGTGGTCCTCCACTTTGGCAGTAACGATCGACATCGACAACTTCAATCATGCCAAACAGCTTTGTCTTATCACGACACCCTTTTGACACGCCATTTACCTCACTGCCTGAGATGTCGAGTGATTGATAGAAGGTATACGCTAATTGTCCAGTATAGGTAAATAAGGATAGTAGAACGATAGCCGCCATGACAGCAGACAGGAAAATCAGGTGTGCCCGCCTCATAGACGGAAGTGCTCTGTTTGTAAGAAACGTTGGATCATGAAAGAGCTCCCCTTTAAATAATTAGTCAATTTCCAATATCCGTTGTCGGAATTTTCAGTAATTAATGAATGGAGTAAATCGCTAAATCTCTAATAGCCTAATCTCACTTTCTGACCAACCGTCCTCATCACAGGTTGTGGACGTGAAGCGTTTCAGCTCAACATCGACGGGAAGTGTAGGTAAATATGTATCTTGCTCATCGTCTTTCGCAATTGGAACCCAATCCACGTTTTGCATGAAGTATCGATATGTGTCATCGCTGTGAAACACGATGATTTCAGACGACCAGTGTGTTGGGATGTCCAATAACACCACGATTCGAGACGACTCATCAGGGCGGATTTGCTTCAAGTGAATCGCACCATCCATCAACGTTTCGACGACGGCACGTTTTCCTCTCCTTTTGAACCGTTTGGAATAGAGCACGCGTTGTCCAATCGGTAGTTTGCGGTTCCAGTACCCATTGATCAACGTCGTCGGAAACGTTGATGCCATCTCTTCGACCCGCTCTGTCATTTGGTTGATCTTCCGTCTCATGCCGCGTACTTTCGATTCCCGGTTCATGTGTCTCCCTCATTTACTGTACATTCGCCTTCCTCAATTTCTAAATTAAGGAAATTATACCATGTCGCTGTAACGCTTCATAGACGAATCTTGTTCATTCGATTCGGTTGTGGTGTCATTCCGTCAAGTGCGATCGACCCGTGATACATGTTGATGCCACCATCGACCGGGACGACGGAGAGAGGGAGATGACCCATGCTTTCGATTTCACGATGGAAGGTCGCAGGTGCCCAGTCCCATTCCATCTCATGACTCGCTACTGCGTAAGCGAATGGTACGCGTCCGTAAAGGTCTACCAAAAGTCGCTCCACGTATTTGCTGATTTCAACATGCGATTTCGATTTCGTTTCATCGGGGAATACGTCCTCATAGTCCAAATCGATAAGTAGGCCGTCAAACTCCAATTCGTCTCGCAACGACACCGTCACGATTTGGTCGCGTCGACCGAATCGTGTAGTCGTTAAGCGGACGGATCCATAAAACTGGCTGTGCGACACATCAAACGCTGCTTCCTCGGTTCGAACCGTCACCCAGTTACTTCCGCCCTCGTCCTCACTGTATGACGTGTTGATAATTCTGCCGTTGCCGTCTATAAGCTTTTCACACACTGCTTCAAGAGAGCGAGATAACCCAATCCCTTTTGTAAATGCGATTCCGATTGAAACGAACCCACCCTTTCTCCATAGACCCTCACCCCTTTGTCTCATCATACAAAAAAGCGGCACCGTATACACGGCACCGCCCCATCTTACAGCCAGACTGGTAAAGAAAAGAAAACCAAGAACAATACGGTCAAGACACCGACGACCGGACTGAGCGACCGATAGCCCTTCTTGAACAAGACGATCATCGTGTATGCGATGAAGCCGAGCCCGATGCCATCGACGATGGAATACGTGAACGGAATCATGATGATGACGAGAATCGCCGGGAAGGCATGCTCCCAATTGTCGAGCGGGAGATGCTTCACGTTCTGGAACATCATCATGCCGATGATGATCAACACCGGCGCGATCGCCGTCACCGGAATGATCGCGAACAGCGGCAACAACAAGAGCGAGACGACGTACAGGCCTGACGTGACGAACGAGGCGATGCCGCCCCGTGCACCGACCGAGATGCCGGCCGCGACCTCGACCGTCGAGACGGTCGGGCTCGAGCCGAACATGGCACCGGCCATCGTCGACAACCCTTGGGCGACGAGCCCTTTGGGTGCGTCCGCATCCTTACCGATAGCGCGCGTCTGATTTTGGATCAGGCTGATGTTCTCGATCAGCAAGACGAGCGTCAACACGCCGACGGCGACAAGGAAGATCGGTGACGCCGACTCGGCGAACGAGACGTTGCCGAACACGGTACCGAATGACACGAAGAACGGCGTGAGCGCATACTCGCCGGTCCAGTCGAGCGTTCCCATGACGGCGCTCAAGCCGACACCGAACGCGATCGTCCATAAGAAACTGCTCGGTCCCATCTTCAAGAAGAGCAGGATGGCGACGAAGAGCGACAGGAACGCGACCTGTACCGGTCGTTCCCCGAGGTCTCCGATGTGAAGCAGTGCCCCGCCACCGCCCGAGACGATCCCCGCCGCCTCGAGCCCGATCAAGATGAGGAACAGGCCGAGCCCGACCGTCAATCCGTCATGAATGATCGGTGGAAACGCGTTCGCGAGTTTCCTCGCCACTTTCGTTACCGTCAGCAGGACGACGAGCGCCCCCGAGACGAACGAGACGGCGAGCGCGCCTTGCCAGCTCAGCCCCATCTGCAGGACGAGCGTGTACGTGAACAGCGCGTTGATGCCCATCCCTGGTAACAGGAGCAATGGCAAGTTGAACAGCCCTGCGATGAACGTTCCGATGATGCTTGTCAAAATCGCTCCGACGAGCGCTCCCTCGAACGGGAGTCCGGCTTGTGTCAAGATTGCCGCGTGAACGGCCGGGATGTATGCTGTCGCCAGAAAGTTCAGCACGCCCCCGTATGTTTCTGTTTTCCATTCTGTTTGTTTTGCCATAGGAATCAATCCTTTATTGGCACCCTCACCCACCCATGTGGTTATACACACGAGATTGATTATATCCTGTCTGACTTCTGACATGCAAGCCAATCTTGGTTCAAATCCATCTTTGGACCCAGTCATGAGACCCGTTCGGACGAAAGGTTCATTTTATAAAACAAGAACAAACGTTCCTGTTTTTAGCATCTTTTTTGAAGAGAATCTGCTATAATGAAGGAGCAGGTTAACGCAGCAATAGTGGGGTCAGCCGCCAAGTCCACAATGGAGGAAGGCGGTGGTGCGGATGGAACAATTATGGACCTGGGTCGGCGATTATGTGATCGTCCCGATCCTCGCTCCGATCATCGTTCATTTGGTATTACACCAAACATCCGATCGTGCAACGTCTGAACGCACAAAAAAATGACCCCCTCGGCGCAATGAGATGGGTCACTTTCTGATTCACTAACCATTGTGGCGGCTGGGCCACTCTTGAAGTGGTAGCCTGTGAGCCAGAGGCCGGTGTGTCCAGCACCGGTCTCTTTCTACTTGCATCATACCATACTTGTTCCCATTTTTCAGTAACAGAAACACAAAAACGGTGAAGTTGACGTGACGAATGATAGCTGTCCGTCCGACATCATTCAGAGACCACGTTTCTAAGCCCGTTGTTCAACAGTTTGAGGCAGAGCAAAGCGCTATGCCTTTTTTAGATTTCATTTATGACACCTTTAAGAAATCTTTAAATCCGTCATCTACACTGAAGACAGTTCAAATTCTTAGGAGGTTCATACCATGTATAATAAAGATTATTCAGTCATGTTCACAATCGAATCAGGGGTCGTTCTTATCCCGCTCGCGATTCTCGGTCTCATCACGTTACTCGTCTGGTCGTTTCGTAAGAAACATGTAAAGGTCCCGCAAACTCTTTTGCTTTTGTCGTTCGGGATATACGTATTAGGTGTCCTTCACTTTGTCTTCTTCCCAATTGACGTCAATTTAGGAAAGTATGCGAATCAAGTCCCGTGGTGGAGAACGATTAATTTTATTCCGATTCTGACCATCGATGTGTATTCATTTGTGCTAAATGTCGTCATGTTTCTCCCGTTCGGCTGCTATCTTCCATTTTTGAAACCGTCGATCACGAAAAAAGAAGTCCTCCTACGAGGTTTTCAATTCAGTCTTATCCTTGAACTGACTCAATTATTGGTACGTACGACACTAGGCAGTGGACGAAGCACAGATGTGAATGACTTATTGGCAAATGCGCTCGGCGCACTTTTAGGGTTCCTACTCGTTCGTTTCGTCGTCCAATTTGCCCCGTTCCGACGTTTATATCAGAATTTCCAACTTTAATTCGTAAGGGAGTTTCAGGCATGACAAAAATCTTGTTAGTGGATGATGATGTCCAAATCGCAGAACTGATTGATGTGTATGTAAAGAATGACGGGTATCTCACGACGCTGGCAACCGATGGGGAAATGGCGCTTGCCTTGTTCAACCGAGAGCCGTTTGACTTAATCATCTTAGATTGGATGATGCCTCGGATGGATGGGCTTGAATTTTGTAAGCGGGTGCGTCAGACGAGCCAAATCCCGATTTTAATGGTCAGTGCCAAAGTGGGTGACCTGGATAAGATATTGGGATTGACGACAGGGGTCGATGATTACATCATCAAGCCGTTCAATCCGCTCGAGTTGATGGCACGTGTCAAAGCATTGCTGCGCCGTTCAAACTATAACCGACCAAGCGCGTCCTCAAGTGTGCAAGCTGGCCCCTTCCTGATCGATCGAGCCAGTCACACTGTCACGATGCAAGATCAGACGATTCGATTGACGGCACGTGAATTTGAGATCTTGTATTTACTGGCGAAACATAAAGGCCAGGTGTTCAGCTCTGAAGAGATATTTGAGACGGTCTGGCAAGAGCATGGCGTCGGGTCGAATCAGACGGTGATGGTTCATATCAGTAACATCCGTGAGAAATTACATGCCGTCGTGCCACATGAGGTCATCATTCATACGGTGTGGGGAGTGGGATATAAAATTGAGACATAATATATGGCGCGTCATAACGTTCATCCCGATGTGGAAACGTCTGATGTATGTATTGATTGCTTTCGGGGTCGCCACCCTGAGCGGTATGCTGTTACTGCCTGTCATCTGGTACTTTGAAGAGTCATCACGATTTGTGGAGAGTCTGATCATCGTGTTGTCGTATTTTCGGGAAGGTGTCATCGTCATGTTTTACAGTCTGGTGGTTATCGTTTGTCTCGTGTTGATTTATCAATATGAGCGCAAACGATATTTACAGTTTCACATTGAACGGATGACGTCACTTGTCGAAGAACTCCATGTCGACCGTGATTCGGATGAACGATCTGTTCCGCCAGAGCTAGACCGGTTGATGGCAACCGTTCGCGCCATCTCGGACAGTGCGGCAAAAGCGGAGCAGGAAGTGCTTCAAGCGGATCGTTTGAAACATGAGCTCGTGACGAACGTCGCCCACGACTTGCGCTCCCCGCTCACGTCGATCACGGGTTATCTTGACTTGATTCACAGCGACCGTTACCGGGACGAGGTGGAGTTGCGTCATTACATTCACGTCATTCATGAGAACGCGACCCATCTGAAAGGCTTGATTAACGATATCTTTGACTATACGTTTCTACAAAACGACCGTATCGCCCTCCAGACAAGCGAGGTCCGTCTCGATGAATTGCTCAATCAGCTCATCATGCAGTCGACGTTACGTCTCTCGGAAGTTGGAATGGAAGCTCGATTCAGCTCCTCAGCCGAACGTCCCATCGTGGAAGGGGATGCGTTGAAGCTAGTCCGTGTGTTTGAGAATATACTCGAGAATGCGATTCGTTACGGGCGTGACGGAACGTATATCGATATGTTCATCGACGATACGGATGAAGCGGTCCTTATCAACATGACGAACTACGGCGAGGATGCCATCCCCTCCCGTGACATTCCTTACGTGTTTGAGCGATTTTTTAGAGTGGAACAGTCACGCGCGCATTACACTGGTGGATCAGGTCTCGGTCTTGCCATCGCCAAGTCCATCATCGATTTACATGAGGGTGAGATTCACGTGACGAGCCAACCAAGAGAAACGACGTTCACAATCATTCTCCCAAAAGTCTCTCCTAATGCTGTCCATGAGAAAGCATGGCCCGTGTGACCTACACCCGTCATGTTTTTTCGTATCCACATATTTTTTTCCACCCTTAAGGTTACGTCGGAAAGAATGCCTCAAGGTGTAAAAAAACGAGCCCAATCGCGTGTTGCGATTGGGCTCGTCGACTATACGAACGGGGCAGCGTTAGCCCGGTCGTTTCATGTTTTCTTCTTCATAGCGAGAGAACCACTTCAGCATGGCATCCGCTTCTTGTTTCGGGATATCCTCGATTAATTCATGTGATAAGACACCGCGCGTCGAGAACAGGACGTTACATACATCGAAACGGCGCTGGAGCGGCGTCTGCGTCACTTGAATCTGTTCGATCCTCGGCTTGTCCGTCAAGAACGACGTGACGTTGAAGGCGCCGGTCCGTAGTTCTATGAACTGACCGTTTTGGGCGTAGCGTGTCGTCATATAGCTCAACAAACGGCCGCCGATGATAATGGCCCACAACAGGATGAGCCACCAGGCATACTCACGGAAGAAGTACAGTACGACTCCCGAGACGATCAGTCCGACCCAGCTGATGCGCAACAGTTTAACCCAGAGCGAACGCTTCGGCAGGCGATGGAGCGCATCAGACCAGACGAACTGGTCGAAGTGTTCGTTCAAAACATTCATTGCCCGCTCTCGTTTCACGAACGGCAGGATGGTCGATGATTCATTTTTCAACTCGTCCATCGTCCCCGCTGCGACGAGTTCGACACCGACGATATGGAACCACCGCCGGATGAACGTCTCTTTGACCCGGACCGCTTGAATCTTCTCGTACGGAATCTCTTTGGCGGAACGGTTGAGCAATCCCTTCTCGACGCGAATGCGGTCGCCGCGTCGTTCGAGTCGGAAATTCCCGTATTTCAAGAAATTGATGACCATGCCGATGACAATCGACAAGATCAGGACCGCTAAGACGAGCACACCAATCGCGATGATTGACGCATGGACGACCCAATCCCCAATCGTATCGAACGTCCCGTCGAGATTGATGAAGTCATCAATCGACGAGATGATTGTCGAGGCGACCGGGAAGATGGCGAACACTGACAATGACGTCAGCGAGGCGATAATGATTTCTCGGGTTGAGAGGGCGTACAATAAACGGCTCGACGGTTTTTCAATCGCCACCGGTGCAACTGTCCCGTCCGTCTCCCCTTCTACCGGTATGTCGGTCTCGGTCTTGCGATGACGCACCTGGTCAAGGATGTCCTCGAGCCGCTTCGCCTCGTTCGGGAAGACGCCGGCCAGTTTGAACGAGGCGTCGTCACTGTTCGCGTTCGTGTCGAACGTCAACTCGACAACCCCGAGCAATCGGTACAAGAACGGGCTGTTCGAATGGACACTTTGAATCTTATAGAGCGGAAGCGACTTCTCTTTCTTAATCCAATTGCCATCGATGATATATACCGTCTTCTCATCGAGCGCATACCGGAAGTTGAGCCAGCCGAAGAACTTCTGCAGGACATCGAGCCCGAGAAAGAGCAGGATTCCGACCCGTAAGATGATGCCGAACGTGGACTCCCAATCGTTGTTGACGACGAACAATAACACGAGTGGGATAGCGAACGACTTGATGACCTCTAATACCCGTAACAGTAAGACGCGACTCGGCAGCCGATGCCACGTGAGGGCGGCTTCCGTCATACGACATCCTCCTCCTCGATGCGAGCGTAGACCGCAATCTGTTCACGAAGCGTCTTCGCGAACGACTCCTCAATCGCATAAATGTCATGCGATCCGGCGGCCGTCCCGATCGTAATCGTCTGCAAGCCGTACTTTCGTAGCAACGGGCCTTGCTGGGCGTGGACGTATTGGACTTTCGTCATCGGAATCAATACGTCATGCGTCGTGATGATCCCGTGATGCAGGCGGATCTCGAGTGGTTTCACGTCATACGTGAACCGCTCTTGCTTCCACTTTTGGAAGACGACGATGTCGATCACACTATAGATGAGATCGATGGCGAGTAAAGCGTACATCGTATATTGGAGCCACGTCGGCCAGTCAAAATAGAGCGCGGCGGCGACGAGTCCACCTATGATGACGAGGCCGATGAGATAAAAGATGGCACTCGACAACCGGAAGACGGTACGTGCCTCAATCGGCAATGTGCCGCTGAATGATGTTGGTGTTGTTTCTATGTCTGACATTAGTGTTTCCCCCTAACGATTCGGAGCATGTGCCCGTTCTACCTCTAGTATACGGTGCACTCCCTAAAAAAGTTTCAAATTGAGGTCGGGAAACTGTTCAACCGTGATCTCATCAACTCAAAGCGCGGTTTGTCTTCGGCCTCCACTTGCTGGATAAGGCGGTCGAGTGCGGCGACACCTTCCCCCTGTAGCGCAGCGTCTAGATGACCGGTCAGTTTAATCGACGCGAACGTACTTGCCATGATAGCGACGTCACAGTCGAAGCCATATTCATATGTCGCCCAGTCGTCCGGGCTCGACACGTCCCGCTCCATCCAGCCCGACACGATGTCGTACGCCCCGACGAGAAAATCGATGTCCCGCTGTTTTCGAATCGCATCCTCGAACATCACGAGAACGTCGGCCCCTTAGTCACTGCCGAACGGACTGTACTCATCCGTGCAATCCAAGTAAAAATCCTCCTGAAAATGATCATTGAACCGAGGGTGTGCGGTGAGTCGGTCAGGACCGACTTCCGGGTCGTCGACATAAATGAAGTCGTCCCAATCAATCTCGGTCTCGATGTACCCTTTCCGGAGTTTCTGGCGAACCAGCTTGTCCGCTTCTTTCTGACAGACGTCCTCCGATTCGAACGATTTGATTTGCACTTTCCCGATTGTCCCGAGCTTTCCGTAATGTAAGGCGAACTCGTCGGACCCGACACGGATGTTCCAAAACTTCGTGGTGTGTTGTAAGTAGGTTTGCATCTGCTCATCCCCATATCGCTTAAGATGTTTTCATTATACGCAGAATTTGAACGATGAAGGACCAGATCAATCTAATGTAATTAAATTCAATTATTGACATTATTTTTTTATAATGGAATATATAAGTATAAACTTATGCGATGTAGTAACGGTTTGATTGGTAGACCCGTTTTTTTTATCAATAGAATCAAATAGAAGGTGAATCACTTCTGCGAAATAAAGTAGCAATGTGTATTCTACTAACAATAACTTAATCTTACAAAAGTAGGCAGGCATTTTGATGATGGAGGGTTTATGCAGAAAAGAAAAATGTATTATTTTATCATTTCGACCTTGGTCATCCTCGCTTTATTTAAAACCGGCGGGACTTTCCTTTATGGAATGATTGTAGATCGTCCCACCCAACAAGACATGTCGGGAAATCCAAGGTATATCGACGGTGAGTTGGCAACCTTTAAAGACAAAACAGAGAATCTAGAGGATACTAATGATATACCGAAGTGGTATGATCTTTTGTCGAAAGAACGGTTTGAGAAGAAGACGTCTGGCGAAGATCAAGAGACTGTTTCAGATGTCCTAAAATGGGCAGTTATAGCTTTCTTGCTCATTTTATTTCTCAAGTACTACAAGCGCGTACGAAACTGGTGGGATAAGCGGCGACGCAAAGCGACACCGTCCTCAGCTGACGAGAGACCATTATCATCTCGAGCCAACATGAACACGGTGACCAATACAACACCAACCTTTCTTTATGCCTCTGATACTGAGCTTGGGAAACTACTCGTGGAGTTGAATGACATCTTGAGCGACACTCAAAAACGAAAACCTCACGAGACCGTCTCAGAGTGGTTTGCACGCATTCGATTCGAACAATCTGTGAAACCTTATGCCGATGTACGATATGGAGAACTGGACGTGATCGACGAGCGCTCACTTCATGATTTCAAAGTATCTGTCAGACAATACATCCAACACTATAAAGGAGAGAAATCTTGATGAACATTCGTACGATGATTGAGGAAATCAACCAAGTCTATTTGGGCAATCCGACAGTAGTAGAGTTGTGTGTGACATCACTTTTGGCAAACGGACATGTTCTCTTAGAAGATGTACCGGGCACCGGAAAGACGATGTTGGCCAAGACATTGGCGACGAGTTTCCACGGCGACTTTTCAAGAATTCAGTTCACAGCCGACTTATTACCGTCAGATATTGTCGGTTCAGATTTTTTCAATCTAAAGACGCAAGAGTTTGAAAACAAGCAAGGCCCGATCTTCGCCAACATCGTGCTCATCGATGAAATCAACCGGGCCGTCCCACGTACCCAGTCTGCATTGCTTGAAGCGATGGAAGAACGACAGGTGACGGTCGGGGGCAAGACATATCACCTTCCTACCCCATTCTTCGTCATCGCGACGCAAAACCCGATTGAATCATCTGGTACCTTTTCTTTGCCTGATGCGCAGCTTGACCGGTTCATGATGTGTTTACATACAGGGTACCCGACCGAAGAATTCGAACTTCAATTGTTGGAGGAATCCGTCACCGAGACCCGGAAGGCGGTACTGGCGAATGTCGATTTCGAGCAACTCCTACAATATCGAGCCGATGCCATGAAAATCCACATCTCGAAAGATGTGTTACGTTATATCGTCTCGATTGCGACCGCGTCACGTAGTCACCGGAATGTTCAGACGGGGATCAGTCCACGTGCGACGATCGCGCTCTCGAAAGCCGCTCAAAGTTATGCCTATATCCAAAATCGTGACTATGTCACACCAGAGGACATCAAGTTCTTGGCCCCATACGTTTTCGCACATCGATTGACACTGACGCTCGAGGGCGAGATCAAGTCCTCGAAGGCCATGGTCATGGAAGAACTCTTGGCGACCATCCCGGTCCCGGTCGAGATGGGCATGTGACTCCGATGAACATCACGACCAATGTATTTTTCTTGCTTGAAAAACGAATCCAAATCGTCTTATTTTCAGTGATGGTCATCTTGTTGTTCGTGCCGTACCTCTCGATCTTTTCATTCGTTCTTGCTGTTTTTTTGGCAGCAAGTCTTTATATCGAGCGTTACACGAAACGACTGACTGCACAAATGGACGTCACGTGGAGACAGTTCGACTCGATTCTGTTCAAGGACGAAAGTTGTAAGTTCACCCTTGAACTGACGAACGTGCACCTCTTAAACGAAATGGGCACGAAAACGTATATACGTACGCCAAAGGATGGACCTTACGTCGTGAACTTAGAGGGGCATACGGAAACCATCATCGAATTGGACGAGCTGCCGTCTGATTTCGTCTTCGAACTTACAAGTAATCGAAGAGGGCCCATCGAAATAGCAGAAATCTCCATCACGATTAGCTTGCCTCTATCGTTAGGGACGTTAACACTCTATTTGGCTCCCCCTTTACGTTGGACGGTATATCCATCGATTTCAAGTACTCATGCGCAGCGTATACGATCACACCTGAAGCTTGGTGAGCGCGTCTCTAAATATTCTCCAATTAAGGATCGATTACTACAAATCTCATCGAAGCCCTATGAGGATGAACCGTCTAGACAAATCGACTGGTATGCGACGGCGAAGAAATCCACTTTGCAAACGAAACTGTACCAGCCGGTCAATCAAGACATGTTCACGGTGTATCTCGACTTGTCGGCTTCGAACGGGATCGGCCTTCATCATCAGTTCGAAGAGTTGATAGAGGATACGGCATTGGTCAGTCGGGAATTGATTGAAAGCGGCGGGAAGGTCGAGCTGTTTGTGAACCGATTAGATCAAAAGGGACATGTCAATCACTTGAGCATCCAAGAAGGGGCGAAGCAGCTTAAAAACATCCTCGCCTTACTCTCTAGTCTCTCGGAGCAAGATCACTATATGGGTTCAACCCGTTTCTCGCCTTACGTGACGAAAATAAAAAACAAGCAAGCTCAGCTCATAAAAATCGCCTCACCTCACTGACTTTTTAAAAGCCAAGTAAGGTAAGGCGATTTTTTTAACAGACATTCAGTCTTCAAAGAACCACTTCTTGCGTGGCTCCACTTTCAAATTGTCCCCATGCTTCTTCATCTCGGTGATGAGGTAGCGTTCGAGTTCGTTCATCGCCTTGACCCAGTCCGTCATCGTTGCGACGAGCGGGACGACGGTCAGGATGAGGTCTTCCTCTTCATCCCGCATCTTCTCGATCATCAGCTTGGCGAAGTCGAAGTTCTCGTGGATAAGATCCTCTTCCCGGTCGATGATGTGCTCGTTCTCTAACTCATAAGCCGAGAATAGACGCTCATGTCGTCTGAGCAAGTGTCGCATATGACGCATCAATTCGTCCTTGAGCTGTGGAGGCAAGTGTTCGAGCGTCAGAAAATCGTCATGCAGCTTGTCGAGTACGTGGATAGCGGCACTGTTCGTATCAATCATTTTCGACTTCAAGACGGCTCGGCGATAAATCGGTGTCTTCTTCTCGAGCCAGCGGTTGGCTTTAATCTCTTCTTCAAAGAAGTCGTAAGTTGTCTTCGAATCCCGATGTTTCTTCTTCGTCTCCTCGAGTGACTCGAACGACGAGCGCCCCCCTTCCGTTTCCGAGAACAGACGGGCGATACGGACGGCCATTTGGAAGACGGTCGTAATTTCGTCCTCAAGTTTCCGCTCATAGCGTGGCGGGAACAAGAGCGCGTTGACGAGAAGCGCCACCGTGATCCCCATCATGATAAGCAAGTAACGTTCTCCGGCGAACATCCAGACGGGCATGTCCGATTGGCTCGCCCCTTCCATAATCAGAATCGTCGTCAAGATGACGGTCCGGGTCGTCGACTCGAGGTTCAAGAAGAGAAGGATCGAGATGGCGATGATGATGACGACCCCGATGGCGATCGGTGTCGGGTTCGGCGTCAACATTAAGGAGAAGACGGCGAGCAAAGCCCCGATCAAGTTCCCTTTTAATTCTTCTAATAGCCGGACACCCGTCTGGTAAACAGACGGCAATAACGCGAGCGAGGCCGCGAGCGCCGGTACGACGATCTGTTGAAATTGAAATGCCTCGGCGATGAGTAACACCAAGGCGACGGATATGCCGGTCTTGATTGTTCTAGCTCCAAATCTCATGCGGTGTCGACACCGAGGTGTCTTCCTCCCTTTATACACGTCTTAACTTTTTGTATCCCACTTACCATGCCCTGAAACCTCAAAACATTTCAAGCCGTTGTCCCCTGTTTCGATAGCGCTTCCGTGGTATGATGGCGTTGGATATTTTCTTTAATCTTGATGGGGAGGGATTTACTTGTCAACCATTGCTTTATTTGGAGGGAGCGGCCGCACGGGGATGCGGTTGCTCGAACGTTTATTAGAAGACGGACACGACGTCCGACTCTTGTCACGCCGTGAGGTCGAGCCGAGAGAACGACTCACGGTCATCATCGGGGACGCAACCGAGGCGGATGCCATCGCGGAGACGGTACATTCAGCCGACGTCGTCATGTCGGCGCTCGGGACGGATAAGCAGAATGTCCTGTCCCGCTTCACGCCGCTCGTCATCTCGGCGATGCAAGCAAACGGAATGACACGTATCTTGACGGTCGGGACGGCCGGCATCTTACAGGCGCATGATTCTGACAACTATCGTTTCGAGACCCGCGAGTCGAAACGTTCGATGACGACCGCGGCCGAAGACCACGCCAAGGCATACAAACTGCTCGACGCATCGACGCTCGATTATACAATCGTCTGCCCGACGCAATTGATTGAAGACGCGTCCGTCGGGAACATCGTCATCACAGCTGACGTGCTTGGGACGCAGAACTCGGGACCAATCTCGCGTGACGACGTGGCCGAGCTCGTCATTCAAGCGTGGGAAAACAAATCTTATCGTAGACATCGCGTCGGTATCACGACGGAATCATAAGTAGGGGATGGGGATTTATGAACGAACAACGCATGCGCCTCGCGCAATTGACCGACGTATTTGACACGCAAGCTGAGACCGAGTCGGCTCGTCTCGCCAAGACCGCACTCCGAAAAGTGACACAAAACGAGATTTGGATTGCTGTCTGTGGCCACTTTTCAGCAGGTAAGTCGACGCTCCTCAACAATTGGCTCGGAGACGGCGTGTTGCCAACGAGCCCGATTCCGACGAGTGCGAACATCGTGACGCTTCGACAAGGGGACGTCGGGGCATCGGTCGCCGTCAACGATATGGATTGGATTCGACTCGCACCGGATGAGCTCGACCGCTTAAGCGACTACTGCAAAATCGAAGAGATTAAAGAAGTCGAGTACGCCCTGCCCCGCTTCCCGTTCGGAAGCGACGTCGTCCTCATGGACACGCCCGGAATCGACTCGACCGATGAACGGCACCGTCAAGCGACGGAACGCTCGCTCTTCCTCGCCGACCATCTGTTCTTCATGATGGACTACAATCACGTCCAGTCCGAACAAAATATCAAATTGATGAAACAATTCAGCGCTGAAGGACGTCCCTACTCGATCATTATCAACCAGATCGATAAGCACGACGAAGGCGAGCTTCCGTTCGACACGTTCAAGCGCTCGCTCGAGACCGCCTTCACCCGCCATGCAATCAATCCGGATGACATGTTCTACATCTCGCTCCGCGAGCTCGACCACCCGGAAAATGAGGTGGAACGCCTCCGGACATATGTCCAAACCGTCATCGACGCCGCACGGGAACATGCGGAAGCGCGCGCCGACTTGCTCGTCGATACGTTGCTCGCCCGGTCCACTCGTGCGAACGACGCCCTCTTGGACGAGTTGCCGGTCATCGAGAAGCAGCCGACGGAGATTCAAGCCCGCCTGCAACGCCTCGATAAGAAAGCGATCTGGCTCACCGCGTTCCGTCGCGAGTTCTTCAAACACCAGACACCGATCGTCGCGAGCGCGCCGATCATGAACTATGAGTTCCGTGAACTGTTGCGGGACTATCTCGAGAGTTGTGCGCCGGAGTTCAAGGTCGGCCTGTTCTTCTCAAAAGACAAGACGCGCCAGGAACGGCTACGTCGTGAAGAGATCGCTGTCAAGGAGTTCAACCGATTGATCGATACGAACCTTCGCCCCCACTTGATCAAGTACGCCGAAGACATCGTCCGTGATTTGAAACTGCCCGAGGCGATTTTGTCCCGTCCGGATACGTTACCGACTGCACCGAGCGCGCTCATCAGTGACCAAGTGAAGTCCGGCGCATCGCTCAGCGGTGACACGGTGCTTCAATTCAGCCGCGACATCGAGTCGGCTCTCGCCTCTTGGGTGACGAAAGTGTCCGAACCGTGGGTCACGTCCGTCGAAACGTATCTTGAGGCCGAAGGTAAAGACCGAATCCATGCCATCGAGACCGAGCAAGACGAATTGTATGACATGCTCGACACGTTGGCGCTACAACGTCAGCTGGCCGAACAGAGAGACGAGCTCACCCATTACACGACACGTGACCTCTCGGATTCGCGTTTGACGGACCTTGAGACCCGTCACTACGTCACGGCCGACCAATTACCGCAGAAACAAGTCGAACATCAGCAACAAGAAGTTGCCTCGACCTCGCTTCTGGTGGATGATATCACCGCTTTGTCGTTTGATTTTTCTTATGAATATGCGGTATGTGAAATATTAGAGAACCATCCCTTATTCAAGTCACGCGTCAAGTCGCTCCGTCATAAATTGGCCCGGGCCGAATCCGAGACATACACGCTCGCCATCTTTGGGGCGTTCTCGTCCGGCAAGTCGTCGACATTGAACGCGTTGCTCGGTGAGACGGTGCTCCCGACGTCACCGAACCCACTGACGGCGTCGATCACGAAAATCGTGCCGCCGAACGGCCGCGCCAACAAGAGTGCGTTGATCACGTTCAAGACACGTGCCGAACTCGAGGCCGAGCTGAACGGTTACGGGGCGTCACTCGACGCACTCCATCTCGACCATCCGTTCGTCAACGCTCTCAAGAACGCTCCCCTGTCCTATCTCGGTAGCCAGGAGACGGTCGACTATGACACGTTCTGCTCATTCGTCACGGAGGAAGAGAAGAGCTGTATCGTCAAAGAGATCGAGCTCGCCATCGACTCCCCTTGGGCCGAGCGTGGCATCATCTTCGTCGACACGCCAGGTGCCGACTCGCAGTTCAACCGTCATAGCGAAGTACAGTTCGGTTATATGCGTGACGCCGACGCCGTCCTGTTCGTGACGTATTACAATCACGCCTTCACCGAGGCCGACCGAGAACTCGTCATCCAGCTCGGACGCGTCCAAGGGACAGGTGACCATCACATGTTCTTCCTCGTCAACGCGTCCGATTTGGCGGCGGATGAGGCGGAACGGCTCGCCGTCAGCGATTATGTGTCGAACCAGTTGACGAAACTTGGCGTCCGTCATCCGACGGTGCTACCGATTTCGAGCCGGAACGCCATCCAGGGCACGGACGCCGGGTTCGACCGATTCTCGGTCAAGCTCGAGCAATTCGTCGACCACGATTTGCGTCAGGCGAACGCGGTCCGCATCAAAGATGAGGCACATGCCCTCGTCACCGCGTTCGAGGACGTCGTCCGCGAGGCCGAAGCGGATGCGAGCGTCAAGGCGGCCCGCCGTGACAAGCTCGAACAAGTACGCACTTCTGACAATCGTCTCAACGTCACGACGCTCGAAGACCCGTTCAAGCGCGAGACGGACGAGTTGCTCGCCCACCTCGAGACCCGCTCGCTCCTCCGGCTGTCGGACTTCGTCAAAGAGACGTTCCATCCGGTCGAGGTCGATGGATCGAAGGCGAGCCTCGAGCGCGCCCTCAGCCGGACACTCGACAAGTATGCGTATGACATCCATCAAGAGCTGCAAGTGTTCCAATATCGGCTCGAGCGCTTCTTGAAACGGGAGACGGAACGCTTGATCGAGCGCGAGACGCTAAAACTGCGTCCGCTCCTGCCGACGCTGTCGTTTGAGGACGACATCGACATCGATTGGTTCCGTGACGCCGTCGACCCGGTCGCGTTCGAGGCGGCCCCGTTCCGTCCCGTCCTGAAGCACTATAAGAACGCGAACCAATTCTTCGAAGGCGACGGCCGGACGAAACTGCGCGATGACTTGAGCGCCCTGTTGAAGACGGCGGTGCGCGAGCAACTCGCGCGCGTCGGAAGTCATCAAGTCGAACGGACGGCGACGCAGCTTGCCGCGCTCGAGAAGACACTCAGCCAGGACTGGGACCGTGAAGTGAACAACCTCGTCGCCGGCGAACTGAGCGTGCTCTCGGACGGACAATCGTTCCAAGACATGACACAGCGCCTCGCTGCGCTCAGAAAGGACTGAACGCATGGGTTCCTTGTTGCTCGTCGGATTGATTCCGGCCGTCATCATGACGGTCGCACTCGGCTTGTTTATTCGCCACCTGTATTTGAATAGAGAGTAGACTAAAAAGGATGGGACCGAGACCGGCCCCATCCTTTTTTATGACGCCATGAACGGCTTTCAAACCGCTTCTTGACGGTCCCATAGCTTTTCAACGCTCACTAGTTCATGTTTGTTAAACGTCACTTTATAAACGTCCGGCATATCGAGTTCTTTCCAGAACATATAGCCATACTGTTCATCAAAATAATTGAGGATCAGCACCATGATATTCCCATGCGTACCGATTGCGATTCGCTTTCCTTCGTATTGGTCGAGTAGTGACAAGATCGCACGGACTACCCGCTGTTGAGCAACAACGTTCGATTCGCCCCCTTCCCATGCAAATGTAGGATTTTCCCACACTTTTGTCATCGCCAAGGTAAAATTCTCGGCCGGCTCTGTCGTCAACATCCGTTCCCGCAAATCGTCCATGAGTAGCACTTCTGTCCCAATCTGGTCAGCAATCCCTTGGACGGTTTGAATAGCTCGTTTATATGGACTCGAAACGACGAGATCAATCTTTTCTTCACTCAAGGTGTTCGTGATGTTACGGACGTCTCTCTCTCCCTTTTCAGATAAGGGTCTCGTCCATTCATCGGCTGTATATGTAGAGTGTGCATGTCTTACGAAATATAAGGTCGTCATGTCATCGTCTCCCGTTCTATAGATGTCATCATTCACTATTATTCCACTGAAACTTATTGTAAAATTATCCAGCGTGACTTCATTATATTCCTCAAAAAGAGGATAACGCCTACATATTTTTTCCGATGAAGACGAACATCGAAGTTGGAACGGTGAGAATATACCGTTGGAGTTCACGATGTAAGCCGCAAAAATATAGGTTGATGGGAGAGGCAAACATGAGAAGCAGAATTCACATACTCGGCGCTTCGGGCTCCGGCACGTCAACACTTGGCCACGCGTTGGCGAACGTCCTGCCGCATACTCATCTGGATACGGACGATTATTTCTGGATCAACAAGTTCACCGAACCGAGACCTGTCCCTGAACGACGCGAGATGCTCAAGGAAGAGTTGCTACAATCTGAACGGTGGATTCTATCAGGATCTCTCGCAGGTTGGGGCGACTGTTTCATGCCCTATTTTGATTTGGTTATCTTTTTATGGATTCCGCCTGACGTCCGCTTGGCCAGATTGCAACAACGGGAACTCGAGCGCTATGGTGCGGAAGCACTCGCTGGCGGTAGCCTATACGAGCAATCACAAGCGTTTTTGAGTTGGGCCGCCCTTTACGACCATGCCGGGACAGAAGTTAGAAGTAAGTCGTCGCATGAACAATGGCTGGCTGAACTGGCTTGTCCCATCCTAAGAATCGAAGGCGACTACTCGACCGAGGAACGAATCGCGATGGTCATGGATGTGTTAAAACAGAATCAGCATCAATGATATTCCTTCCCGATCCTGATTTTGGTGAAATGAATTTCAGCGCTTGCGGGAGGGAACAACAGATTACAGACGAACACCTCGGTCCCATCCAACATGTAACTCGAGACAGCGATATCGTGCATAAAGTAAGGTAGCTGTAATCTAGATAATTCTTTGATGGGTGCCACCCGGTCGTTCAAAGGAGCAACGATGTCCACTTTGATACATCCTAAAAATTCGATCTGGTGATGATAACTCTCATTTTCTTCTTCAATTTTGATTAACACTTCATCCCCGTAGTACCGACAATCACACCCGAGCACACGAGCATCCCAATAATATATCTTTTCAATCTCCTCTAAAATCTCTTGTACGTTCATTATTGTTCCTCACCTTCTATTTAGAATAAGAGCCTCGAGTATGTGTGCTCGAGGCTCTTTGTTATGCGTCAGCCGGGTACCGCACGTCGATGCGCTGCCGGATATCGGTCATGACGTCCGCGAGTGTGAGCATATCGGCAAACGAATGGACCTCGGTCTCCCGCTCCCCTGCTTCAATCATGTTTACGAACGTCTGAATCTCATACGTCATATGGCTTTCCTGTTCTAAACCGAGTTCGACGGTCGCCCCGTCTCGGCCAACGAATGTCAAGCGGTCGAGCGAACCGATATCGTCAATCACGATGCGCCCCGCTTCCCCGATGATTTCGGACGGAGCGTCCGTTCCGTGAATCTTCGAGTGGAGCACGATGATGTCCATGCCGTCATACGACAAGATGGCCGAACCACTGCCGTCGACACCTGACTCGAGCTTGACCGCGTTTGCTTGCACGCCGTCAGGTCGACCGAACAGTTTCAAGGCCGGGCCGAGGCAATAGACGCCGAGGTCCATCAGTGAGCCGTTCGAGAAGGCAGGATTGAACGTGTTCGGATTGTCTCCGCGTTTATACAAGTCGTAGCGTGACGAGTATTGCGACTTGTTCAAGATGACACGCCGGACGTGGCCGACCCGATGGAGTTCTTGACGCAACACATCGAAGTTCGGCATGAACAGGTTGCGGAGCGCCTCGAGCAAGACGACGTCCTGTTCGCGTGCCATCTCAAGCATCTGTCTGACTTCCTCGACGTTCGAGGCGAACGGCTTCTCACAGAGGACGTGCTTGCCGTGACGCATGAACAGCAGGCTCTGCTCGGCATGGAGCGAGTTCGGGCTCGCGATATAGACCGCATCAATCAATTCACTGGATGCCATCTCCTCGAGTGAGGTGAACGTATGTGGAATATCAAATTCTTCGGCGAACGTTTTCGCGCGCTCATCTGTCCGGGAATAGACGGCGGACACGGATGCGTCTTCGACTTGATGGGTCGCTTCAATAAAAGAACGGGTGATAAAGTTTGTGCCGATGATACCGAATCGAATCATGGGTTAATCCCTCTTTTCTTTAGGTTGTGATGGCTTTGCTAAGGACGATTTCGTCATGGAGCGGGATGCCGTGCTCACCGATGACGGGGATTGACGGTTTATGTAGCCTGGCCGCATCGACCGCACCCGGGATAATCCGTGCGAGGCGCCAGCCTCGGCGTTGGTAAAAGGAGAGCGCACGCAGGTTGTCGTTCGTCGTGATGAGCGACAGCCGTTCGAGCTGATGTTGCTTGGCCACTCTCTCCACTTCATCGAGGAGCGCCGAGCCGATGCCACGCTTCTCCTGGAGGCTGTCGAGCGAGATGATCTCAATCTCGTCTTCCCGAATGACATACGTGAGGAGGCCGATGATGACGTTCGCTTCCGACCAGACGAACCCGTCAAGCGTGGCGCAGTCATACTTACCGGTCGAGATGACCATCTCAGGTGAGCCCCAGGCATCGATAAAGAATGCACGGACCGCGTCACGCGTCAAAGAGGTAATCGGTTCAATCATCGCAAATCACTCCGCCTCTCGGGCAGGTGACGGTTTTGGCGCACTCGCCTCGGCGTAGATGCGGAACTGTTTGAACTGTTCATCATAAATCAGGCGAATCGCCCAGCGAAACGCTTTTACATATAGGGTATACAGCCATGAGGACGGTGCGAGTGTGATGCGAATCGTAACGTCCGTCCCGTCTGCTGTCTCGTTTAACGTATATGTCGCCGTCGACACTCCTTGATTCGTCATCGCCTGCACCTCGCACTCATATGGACGATTGACATGGGTCAACTCGGATTCGACCCGAATCTCTTTCTTCTCGAACTGTTGGACCGAGATGAACCTTTTTCCCGTCACGAGTGAGGCGTCACCATCCTCGTAGATGTTCTCGATCAAATGGTCGTTCCATTTGATGATATGTTCGTCTTCTGCGAGACAAGCGAACGTATGGTCAATCGGTGCGTCGATTGTCATTGTATATGTAGCCACTTCAAGTTGTTTCACATCAAATCCTCCTTCATCGATCGACATTCTTTTTTTCATTACGTTAGACAAGATCTTTTTCAAAACAGACATACCGTTCATGCCCTTTCGGTTTCGAATCGAAATGGACGCTTCCACGTTCCACGTAGCCGTGTCGTTTGTAAAAGTTGCAGGCTGCCCCATTTCCTGAGAAGCTGTCGAGCCGGATGCTAGTGTAACCTTCCGCTTTTGCCAACTGTTCAGAGGCATGTAACAGGGCTTTTCCGCTACCTTGACCTTGCCGCTCCGGATGCACCATTAAGGAATGGATGACGAGTGGATGGTCGTGACGCCACTCAATCGTTTCCCATTCCGGCGACTGCCATTCGTCGAGCACGACGACGCCGATCAACTGCTCACCGCCTTTCATAATATAGACAGAACCTTCTTCGATACATGCTTCGAAATAGGCGCGGTTCGGGTACGTGTCGTCCCATTGGAAAATCTGTCGGGCGAGCAAATCGTCTTTACAGGCGTGATACAGTCGTTCGATTGCATTCACATCTGATGGTTTGGCTAATGCGATTGTGTTCATTCCAATGCTCCGTTCTTGAAGATAATTATTTCGTATTGATAATCCGTTCGTATTTTTTATACTCCTCGTGGTCCATGCTTAGACCGAGCAGCTCAGCGATTGTGTCTTGCCGCCACGTGATGGGATTGAAATACTGCGAGCCCGTGTTGAACCAGCGCCCCTTTTGATCGAATCCCCACGTATCCTTCACCCGGTCTAGTCCTTGCTGTAGAAGCATCTTTCCTTCTGCTGGATGGGCTCGCAAGCGATGTTCGCCGAGACGCATATATGGTTCGACGGCCCACGGGCATCGTTCAATCGCTCGTTGAACATATGTATAATCGAAATGATCGATGTCTCTCTTCGCCAACGCAATACAAAGCAAGCCGCTCACTTCTTCCGGTCCTTGTTCGATGAGCGACTCTGCCAAAGCGACATCCTCGTCTGTGATGACAAAGTCATTCCAACCCGTCCAATATAAGACGAGCGCGAAATAGAACGAGTCATTCGGATGAAACGTATAGGCAGTGAGACCGAAGCTATTCACCCGGGCAAAATCTTCGATGGTATCAATCAACTCATACGCGATGAGCATGTCCCATCGGCTGTTATCGGTCGGGTCCATCATCACGCGGTCAATCAACATCTGTTCGATGCCTCGGGTTTGTTGAAGGTAATGTTCAAGCTGTTTGAACTGGTTTGCCTCAACGTAGGCGTCGATGCGATCCATCATCGCCTGTTGCTCCACCGAGAGGGTCTCGTTGCCTGAATACAGCTCAAAGATATTCCCTACGTTATAATCATTCAAAGATGTGTTCTCCTCTCCCACGTCGCTTTCCACGATGAGCGCTAGTAATTCTGTCGATATGATTGCGTTTTTAGAAAAAGAATTTATCATATTCGTTGTTATATTTTCTTAAAAAAAGATATCACATGCGGTATTTGAAATAAAATTATTCAAAATACTCTAGAATGGTTTCTGGGTCATATTCCAACTCTACCAGCTCGCTAGACCAATCGAGGCCGCACAGCAGCTCATCATCCGACATGTTCGGCAACCAGCGTTCAAGAAATAATTCGACCGGCAACTCGATCACATGATAGTCAGCCCATTCCGTCAAGCGAGCGCAAGCTCTCGGGACGAAAAGAATAACAAGACGTCTGTGTCTTCGACGTGCGATGGTGCAAACGCCCACCCTTCGTCTTGCTCCGCAGATAGACTAAAGACGAGTCCATTCTCCTCGACTCGTTCGCAAAACGTCTCGAGCACGTCGTTTTCAGCCTGCTTCACTTCGACGAACGCCTCAAACGAATGCGCCGCCACCTCGAGTTCGTCTATCTCGTGCCACCAGACGTAAATCGTCTCCCGGTCGCCTTTTAGAAAACCGAGCTCATCACCAGACCCATTCGTCGCAAGCGTCACGAACCCTTCCGGCAACTCCTCTTGCTTCAATTCGTTGGCTCGAATCACATCATCCCACGTCTTATTGAAAAACCGCTCGTCCTTGATGGGATAAAAGAACCAATCCCCAAGTTCGAACTTGTTCCCATGACCCCATGCGTCACGTAAGCCGTCCGGGAAGCGTAACCCCACTTGTTGCTCTACCTGTTCAATCTCTTCGACCGAAAATCCTGGAAGGTTTGTCTCGAGTCTCATCTCATCGCCCTCTTTCTAACATCAATAACATGAGTATACTGAATTTACAAAAAAGAGGGAATTGATTCCGACAAGTTGATTCAATAATGATCACGATTCTGTTGCGCCAAACGTTTGTAAAACGTAAAAAAGGACCTATAGACAAGGTCCATCGTCACGAGAAATCATTCGGTTGTAAGTTGTAACTTCTTAGTCGATTCAACGACTACCTATATGCGTCATCACTCGTTAACGAGCTGAACGCCGCTCACTTCATAATCACCGATTTGAATGAAGTGGAACCGTTCACCCTCCCCTAACCCTCTAGCAGTTCCCGAAAACTCAGCTACAACGTCAGGGCGTTTGCGTGCACCGAACGGCCACTTGTACAACAACCCGTCTTTTACGAAGTAGCCGACCTGTCCTTGAATCGTCAGCGCCGAACTGTCGTGAAGTCGCTTCGGCGTCTTATACTTGTTGAGTCGACCGGTTAAATCAACATGAATCAAGTCATACCAAATCGACGGACAGAACCATACCCCGGTTTGATTTGCTTGCAACAATTCGCAGTCGACAATGGTCGGCGGACGTACAAAATCTGACTGATAGCGTTGTAACACTTCCCCTGTCCTCGAGAAACAGACGAGTGCCTCGGTGGATATCCCTTCCCCGAACACCCCTTCATCGGCATAGCCGATCCAAATCCCCGTGTCGTTGACGGCGACAGCTCCGATGGCGTTGCCCGCATGGAACGAATGAAGTATCGACCCTCGCCCATCGATAACCCAGGCGTTGCCGGGTGTACCTTCGTGCGTCACATCGACGACGAGAAACGTTTCTGAATCAAGTAGACGGATGAATGGCGAACTCAAATGAAACGGCAGTCGTATCATTCGCTCATTCCAATAGACGACCTGGCCATCCTGATCCACCAGAACAATCACTTCACCACCTGATAAATCGGCATCAATTATGCTAAGCCTATCCATTTTAAATAACGTCTCAACTTGTAGCTCCATCCAGTTTCACCTCCCATATTCACTGCTATCTTGTTGTTCAATCGAACACGATGAATCGTTTATACGTTTACTCAACGAGCTAGACGGTCTTGATACTGCTCGAGCCTTCTGCGGAAGCGGTCAACTTCTTTCGGTGTCACCGAATCTGTCATTCCATAGCGCTCTTCCAAATATGGCTTGAAATCGATGTCCGTCAATTCGATGCGCCGTGCCCACTCTAAAACCGTTTCTGTCGGCAACCATTTCTTCGCCGGCGGTAACGCCTGATTGAACGTGATGAGCGCGTCTCGAATCGTCACACCGGTCCAAGCCGGTTCTTCGACACTCGTCATCGAGCTCGGGACTGAATGACGCGAGAACGTCCGCGTCGTGAACGAAGCTGTTTCGTCAGCTCGCTTGCGGTGCTGAAAACGAATGTTAGCGGCAAAAATCAGTACGCTAAGCAATACACAGGCTAGTATCAACACCCAATAGAAGAGGCCATCGCCTCGTTCGATGACGGTAGTCACAGAATCAATCGTATAATCCAAATAGTCCAGTTTCAGACGAGACTGTTCTTCTTCTTTCGGTATCCTCATCTTTCCTTCGGACGACTCCATCAAATACTCAGATTCTGCCGGTGTCGGTCGCAACTTTAACCCCGAGGTCGGAGGCTCATACCACCATTCCATCAACAAGCTGATGAGACGAAGTCCAATAAAGACCGTTCCTACTGTCAGCACTGCGGTCAAACCAAGCCGAATCATCCAACGCATGTTGTCGCCTCCTCTAGGGATGACTTACATCACATTGTATCATTGGACGTTTCCACTTGGAATAATCATTCAGCACGACTCTAGTCATCGTTTTACAGAAGATGCATCTTAGCGACCTGACTTGTTGGCCGCAGCTTTAGAATCTCGGTCGCTAATTCGTTCGCTTCATCATCCGTCATTAATTTGTCGGGAATCGCATTGAAAAAGAGCAAGTATTCCTTTAGATCTATGCGACTAGAATCAAGCACGACAGCACGTTTCGCATGTTCGTAGGCCCGTTCATAGGCATGAGGATGGTGACAGAACGGTTGGCTCATGAGAAGCGACGCAGCCTCTTCCCAATCCGCAGTCTGCTCAACTTGAATCTGATCGCATACGATTTCGTAGACCGCTAAATCATCCGTATCAAACGCAACTTCAAGAAATGTATCTAACACCACTTCGTGAGCGAACGGCTTCACTAGACGTTGAACGGTCGCTCGGTCATTTGAGAGGATCGCCTTGTGTAGTTGTTTTTTCAGGCTCATTTGAACGCTTGCCCCTTCCTTGATGATTCATCAACGCTCTTTTTTTCATTCATTTCCGTTTAAAACCTAGCGCGATGGAACGAAGAATCCTCGATTTGTTTCCGCAACTATCACACGCTATAATCATTGGCTCATCACCATAACACGTGGTTGCTATTTTAACGACCAAGCTCGAAGCGTAATCTCAAAAAGAAACGTTCGAGGTTTCGGTAGCCATAACCACGGCGTTTGATAAGCTTGATTTTGTTGTTCGTTCCTTCCATCTTTCCGTTCGATAGACTGGACACGATTGTTCGACGCATCGCTTCCTCTCGGTTCTGGATCGATTTCGCGATCTTCGCCAGAGGCCCGCAAGGATGGGACTGATAACGATCCAACCAATCGGTCAGTCGACGTTTCGCCTGTCCATGGCACGTGGCCTTCAGCACATATCGAATATGTTGAAGTCCTTGATAGAGGTCCCGGGTGAACGGATCTTCCCGAAGGCAAGAATCGGCGACCTCCCGGTCTTCGGGGGACAGCGTCTCCGGACGACAGGCGAGAGCACGGTCAATCACACGGACATGATGGTGACGTTTCACCTCGTTCAAAAAACGACGCCGACGGCGAAGGGCGTCCGTGAAGAACTGGATGAGATGGAAACGATCCAGCACATGTTTCGCATCCGGGAAGACATGTGCGACGGCCTTCGCCATTGTCGGTGCAAAGTCACTGACGACAGAACGGATGTCTCCGGCTATGCCTTGGAGTGCAGCCGTGATGGCCGTGACGTCCCTTCCCGGGACAATGGACAGGAGCCGACCACTCTCCGCATCGAGGGCGATTGTCGCATAGTGATGTCCTTTTCGTGTGGCGAACTCGTCGATGAGGACGTCTGTCGTATGCTTCTCTGTCTCTACTGAGGCGTACCGATAAAACCATCGTTCCACCGTCGTGTAAGGTAATCCCTATTCACGCGCTACATCTGAGATCGTCCTACCGTGGCAACGTTCTGCGATGCCTTTCCGGAACACCTCGGTGGAGGTGCGGACGAGCCCGAGACCGTAGTCATACACGAACGTCAAATCACAAGAGAAGCATCTTTGACGTGGGACATCCAGCTCAATCCAGAGTATACCGACGTTCCATGCGTGACCGTGTCGGAAGCGACGTCGCCTTTTCGAATGCAGGACTGTCTTTCTCTGGCAAAGCGGGCAAGGGATGTCGTGTCGATCCGGGATGACCGGGAAAACGTTCGGTTCTTCGTCTGAAGACATCTGGATCTGAAAAAGGTCTGGAAGTGGAAGAAGTAATTTGATAAACTGTTGGGACAAAGCGAAAACTCCAATCGTGGTTTGTCTAGGCAACAATTACGATACCGGGGTTTTCGCTTTTTTTCTATGTTCAATTCAAAATCTGATGGATTTTATGCGTCAACCACGCCTTATGGTGATGAGCCTCTTCTATACCATTTTCAGCTCTTCTAAAGATAGAATGCTTAACAAGACATGCAGGCATTGGCCATACTAAATTTCAATTTGCCTTGCCACTTGTCGCTCCCTGTTCATTCTAACAAGCATGCCCAAACATTAAAACAATCATTTGAATATATAATTGACAATCTAGCGAAATCTTTGTACACTTGCATTAATCAAACGTTTGTTTGAATGTATAACTATCAGAGGGTATCACTTCACACTAGGATATCCGTAAAGGAGATGAGGGTGCTGTTAACCACGATTTTTACCGCGGTTGCCGCTTATGTGGCGACCAGCATTGATTACGTCATTATTTTGCTGATCCTGTTTTCACAAACGATGAAAAAAGGCCAGTTAAAATCCATTGTCATCGGACAATACCTAGGAACAGCCATCTTGGTGGGCGTCAGCCTGTTGGCTGCGTACAGCCTGACGCTTGTGCCGTCCCACTGGGTGGGCTTGCTAGGGCTCATTCCGATTTACCTGGGCATCCGGGTCTGGAAGCGAGAAGAAGACGAGGACGACGAAGAGAATCTCCTGTCCCGTTTGTCTTCCGGAAACCCCAATCGCTTGTTTGTCACCATTACAGTCATTACCCTGGCGGCTGGCGGCGACAACATTGGCGTCTACATACCCTACTTTTCAACCTTGAATCCAAGTGAAACTGTGGTGATGCTGGTTGTCTTTGCCATCCTGGTCGCCGTCTTGTGTTACCTCAGTTACCGGTTGGCAGCCGTTAAAACGATTTCTGAAACGATAGAAAATTGGGAACGGTGGATTGTGCCGATTGTCTTCATCGGGCTCGGCATCTTGATTATGGCGGAGAATGGGACTTTCCGATTCCTTTGGGGATTGGTGAGTTGAAGTGATTCTTTGCACTCTTTGTTTTATATAGAAGAAAATCACTTACTTGAAAAAACGAATGAGTAAACAGAAGTGAGAAAAAGGAGTGAATGAAAATGGCAAAAGAGATTTGTGATGTGGTCTGTGTAGATGAAGAAAAGGTGGAACGAGTCCAGCAGCAACTGTCTGAACAAAATCCATTGGAAGTGGCGAAGATCTTCAAGGCGTTGTCGGACGATACGCGTATCAAGATCGCCTACGCCTTATCGCTGGAGGACAAACTGTGTGTGTGTGACGTTGCGAATATCATCGGTTCATCTACCGCAACCGCCTCCTACCACCTGCGACTACTGAATAATATGGGGTTGGCGAAATACAGCAAGGAAGGCAAGTTGGTCTACTACTCACTGGATGACGCGCATGTGAAACACTTGGTGCAAGTGGCCTTCATCCATCAGAAGGAGGTTGTTTCCGTTGGTTGAAAAAACGAAGGAAACAGAAGACAAAACGGTCTACCGGGTTGAGGGCTTTTCGTGTGCGAATTGCGCCGGGAAATTCGAGAAGAACGTCAAACAGATTCCCGGTGTCCAGGATGCCAAAGTGAACTTTGGGGCTTCGAAAATTGCGGTCTACGGCGAGGCGACGGTCGAGGAACTGGAAAAAGCCGGCGCTTTCGAGAATTTGAAGGTCGCACCGGAAAAACCGAAACGCCAGGCGGCTCCTGAAGTGACCGTCGAAGACAAAAATGTCTTCCGGGTCGAAGGCTTTACATGCGCGAACTGCGCCGGGAAGTTTGAGAACAACGTCAAGCAGATCCCCGGTGTCCAGGATGCCAAAGTGAACTTCGGGGCTTCAAAAATTTCCGTTTACGGGGCAGCGACCATCGACGAATTGGAGAAAGCCGGTGCGTTTGAAAACTTGAAGGTGGCGCCTGAAATTACAGGACGTCCAGCTATCACGAATACCGGAACCGAAAAAGCGCCAGCTCGAACAGAGAAGAAAGTGCCGTTCTACCAAAAGCACAGCACCTTGCTCTACTCCACCCTCTTGATCGTGTTCGGCTACATTTCCCAGTTCGTCAATGGCGAAGACAACCTGATGACGTCGCTCCTGTTTGTGGCGGCGATTGTCATTGGTGGGTACTCGCTCTTCAAAGTCGGTTTCCAGAATTTAATACGCCTGGATTTCGACATGAAAACCCTCATGACCGTTGCCGTCATCGGGGCGGCTTTTATCGGCGAATGGGCGGAAGCGTCTATCGTGGTCATCCTCTTTGCGATCAGTGAAGCACTGGAACGCTATTCCATGGACCGGGCGAGACAATCCATCCGTTCGTTGATGGACATCGCTCCGAAAGAGGCACTGGTCCGGCGGAATGGCCAAGAACAGTTAATTTCGGTAGACGACATTGTGGTGGGCGACACCATGATTGTCAGACCGGGACAGAAGATTGCGATGGACGGCACGGTGACCAACGGGTATTCGGCGGTCAATCAGGCGGCCATCACCGGGGAATCCGTGCCGGTCGCCAAAACGGTGAACGATGACGTCTTCGCGGGCACGCTGAATGAAGAAGGCTTGCTCGAAGTCAAAGTCACGAAGTTGGTTGAAGACACAACCATTGCGAAAATCATCCACCTGGTTGAGGAAGCACAAGGCGAACGGGCTCCTTCGCAGGCGTTTGTCGATAAATTTGCCAAATATTATACACCGATTATCATGGTCGTTGCTGCGCTTGTAGCCATCGTTCCTCCCATTCTGTTTGATGCCAGCTGGGAAACCTGGGTCTACCAAGGATTGGCTGTGCTAGTCGTAGGATGCCCGTGTGCTTTGGTCATTTCGACTCCGATTTCGATTGTATCTGCTATCGGGAACGCAGCGAAAAAAGGCGTTTTGGTAAAAGGCGGCGTGTATTTGGAAGAAATGGGCGCGCTGAAAGCCATCGCGTTTGACAAGACCGGCACCTTGACCAAAGGGGTTCCGGTTGTCACGGACTTTGAAGTGCTGAACAAGGGAATCAGTGAAAAAGAGCTGCTTTCTATCGTCACAGCACTGGAGTACCGCTCACAGCATCCCCTTGCTTCGGCCATCATGAAAAAAGCGGATGCAGAAAATATTTCTTATTCTTCGGTCTTGGTCGAGGACTTCTCATCCATTACCGGCAAAGGGATTAAAGGAACCGTCGAAGGAACCACGTACTATATCGGCAGCCCGATCCTCTTCAACGAGCTGGGCGCCGCAAGTGCGGATAAGAACTTGGAACAAAATGTCACAGCTCTTCAAAATCAGGGCAAGACGGCCATGATCATCGGAACGGAACAAAACATCCTGGCGGTCATCGCCGTGGCCGATGAAGTCCGGGACTCCAGCAAGGAAGTCATCCAGAAGCTGCACGACATGGGCATCAAGAAGACGATCATGCTGACGGGTGACAACAAAGCGACCGGTCAGGCCATCGGCCGAGAGGTCGGCGTCACCGAAATCCAGGCCGAGCTGATGCCGGAGGACAAATTGAATGTCATCAAACGCTTACGGGCCGAGTACGGCAAGGTGGCGATGATTGGAGACGGCGTGAACGACGCGCCGGCACTCGCCGCTTCTACGGTCGGGATTGCCATGGGCGGAGCCGGAACGGATACCGCTTTGGAAACGGCGGATGTCGCTTTGATGGGCGACGATTTGAGCAAGCTGCCATTCACGGTGAAATTGAGCCGGAAATCCCTGAATATCATCAAAGCGAACATTACGTTCGCCATCGGCATCAAAGTGATTGCACTGCTATTGGTCATTCCGGGTTGGCTGACCCTGTGGATCGCCATCATGTCGGATATGGGCGCTACCCTTCTAGTCGCGTTAAACAGTTTACGGCTGATGCGAGTGAAAGAATAAAAAGGATGAATTATAAAATTAAGTGCAACATCTGAACGTGAACGCAAAAAAAAGCCCACAGCGATGGCCTCGTTTAGAATGAAGTTACGACACAAACATTCAGACGGAGGAATCGCTAAGAGCTACACCCATCTTACCACAACGGTGCGCGTGAAAATAGAGACCTATCTGGAGCTCGGGATGTCCATCCGGTCCATCGCGAGACGGATCGGGCGACAGCCCTCGACCGTCTCGCGGGAGATCAGACGGAACCCCGGCTACGAGTCAGGACGTGCGCAGAAACGCTACGAGAAGGCGAAAACCCATTGCGGCGTCAAGACGAAGCTCGACGACACGATGCGCCGGACGATCGTCGAGAAGCTGCGTGCGACCTGGTCACCAGAACAGATCGTCGGCCGCCTCTACGCAGGAAAAATTGCCTTCTCCACCATCTACCGCTGGATCTATGCGGGACGGATCGACGTGCCCGTGACCGTGCTCCGCCAGAAGGGGAAACGTCAAAAGCCGACCGAGACGCGCGGTCGCATCAACGTCGGTCTCCCCATCTCGAAACGACCTCCAGAGGTCAGGGGTCGCCGGACATTCGGGCATTGGGAGCTCGACACCGTCGTCTCCGGACGTGGGAAATCGAAGGCGTGCGTCGCGACGTTCATCGAGCGGAAGAGCCGGTTCTATCTCGCCCTGCCAATCGCGGACCGCACCGCGGCCTCGATGGAGGGGGCGATCCATGCGGTGCACGGTGCCTTCCCGGAAGGCACGTTCGAGACGGCGACGACGGACCGGGGCAAGGAGTTCAGCGGTCACGAGCGCATCCAGGCGTCGCTCGGCGTGCCGATGTATTTCGCCGACCCGTAACTCATCGTGGCAACGGGGGAGCAACGAGAACGCCAACGGGCTCCTCCGCGAGTTCTTCCCGAAAGGAACGGACTTCGCGCAGGTCGGTGACGGTGAACTCGCGGATGCGCTGGCCAAGATCAACGGGCGACCGAGAAAGTGCCTGGACTGGAAAACCGCACACGAGGCCTTCACCGAGGAAGTGTTGCGCTTAATTTGACAAACCGTCTTATAAAAAAGAAATGTGTTTAATTTTTATCATAAAATCCGTTTGTGAAAAAACTATGCATTTTTTGATTAAATCTCTTGTCAATTTTTGAAATGAATTTGATATACTTTTTTGTAATATAGTGATGCTATACTCCTTTTAACAAATCGTTCGTCACTGTATCTTTATCTTTAAAGGAGTACAACTAATGAAAAACAAGGTAATACTTATCGCTTCTAGTGTCTTACTCACAACAACTTTTTCGATGCATAGTCCAAAAGTCGAAGCAAGTAGTGCATATAACGTAAAAGTGAAGACAGACGATCTTCGTGTTCGGACTGGTCCTTCTCTCAATCACAAAATTGTCGGCATCACTAACACTGGGCAGACCTTTTCTTATTTAGGAAAAAAAGGAGCTTGGACAAAAGTCCTTTACAAAGGAAACACACGGTATATCTATAGTTCTTACCTAAAAAAATATAAGAGCCACGTTGCCAAAAAAACATCATATAATAACTCTCTTTTTGCTTCTCCTACAGAAGGTCGGCTGACCCAAGGATACGGAAACTCTAATGGTGCTTACGGTTATACATTCCATAATGGCGTTGATCTAGCTGCAGCAAAAGGCACACCCGTCTACGCTTCTGCCAGTGGAAAAGTCATTACATCTAAAAACAGCGGTGCATACGGTAAACACGTTATGATTTCACATAGTCTACAGAATCAAAAATACGTAACCGTTTATGCTCATATGAACAGCCTTTCGGTAAAAAATGGTCAGACAGTCTCTAAAGGTATGAAGATTGGAACAGTTGGGAATACAGGAAACTCGTTCGGAAATCATTTGCACTTTGAGATTCATAAAAACAGTTATAAATACAGCAGTTATTCTGCAGCGAATAGTGTCAACCCAATGAACTATTTGTAACCGATGAATTATAAAATTAAGTGCAACACCCCAAAGTGAACACAAAAAAGCCCATGACGCTTTCCTCGTGTAGAATGAAGTCACCACAAC